>NZ_DGLH01000005.1:0-428935 GCF_002387285.1 Pantoea sp. UBA4549
GGGGGGGCTGAGCGCAACGCTTCTGCCGCAGCTGGCGGGAGCAGGTGTGGGAACGCTGCGTATTTATGATGCCGATGACGTGGCGCTGCATAATCTGCATCGCCAGACGCTGTTTACGCAGCAGGATATCGGGCAGTCAAAAGTGCTCAGTGCGCGTCAGGCGCTGGCGCAGCGTAATCCGGAGGTCAATATCGAAACCTGCGCGCAGGCGCTGACGGCAAGTAACATCGCGCAGGCTATCGCTGGCTGCACGCTGGTCATCGACGCGGCCGATAATTTTGCCGTGACCTGGCAACTTTCAGACGCCTGCTATGCGGCCGGTACGCCGTTTATCAGCGCTTCAGTGCTGGGCCGGCAGGGCTATGCGGGCGGATTTTGCGGTGGTGCTCCCAGCTACCGGGCGCTGTTTCCCCGGCTGCCGCGTACGGCCGCCAGCTGTAGCACGGCAGGCGTGATGGGACCGGCTGTGGCCGTGCTGGGTGCCATGCAGGCGCAGATGGCCCTGACGGTACTGCTTGAGCTGCGGCCGTCACCGCTGGGATTGATGGTTAACTGCGATTTTGTGAACTGGCACTTTCGTGCGTTTCGCTTTGATGAAGCGCAGGAACCTGCTGTACCGGGCGTACCCTTTATCGATCGCTCGCTGCTTACTCCGGCAGATTGTGTCGTCGAACTACGCAGCCGGGATGAAGCGCCCGCCAGCGTGGCCAGCCAGGCTGAACGCATTTTACCGGCAGACCTGTCTGCCTGGCAGCCCCCCGCCGGACGGCGCATTGTGCTGGTTTGCGCCAGCGGCCTGCGCGCTGCGCAGGCGGCCAGCGAGCTGGCGGAGCGGGGCTATACAGACCTGGCTATCCTGGCGGCAAATAGCATCCCGGAGGCAGGCAATTTTTCGGAAAATACTGGAATCCTGTGACTGTTATCACATGAGAAGCCACGCTAAACTAAACGCTTCTCATTTTGTTAAGGGGTGTTCGTCACAATGTTTTCACGTTTTACACTGGCTTCTTTAGCCGCTGCCTTGCTGCTTACCGGCTGCGCCCGTCATCATTCCGGTGAGGCTGCCAGCAGCACGCCAGCAGAAGTAAGTGCTGCCGCGCCGATTGAGAACAGCAACACCGACACGCCCTTTGCCAGCGGCCCCACGGTGATTAACGTTTCGCACCTGGTTACGCGCACTGATGACGGATCGGCAGTGTATGTCACCGTTGACGGTCAGGACGCAGGTATGCTGAAAAAAGGTGAGAATAAAGAGATCCGCGTTGCGGCAGGCAAGCATGAAATTGGCGGCTACGTCCAGACGCTGTTTGGTTTTGGCAAAGTCACTATTCCCGGGGTTGATATAACCACGGATGCGACTAACCCGAAACATGTGGTTTATTCGGTGACCCGTCAGCGTCCGCAGTTCAGCGAAAGCAGTACGCCTCCCGATAACTCCTGAGAAAGTGCGGTGCAGCAGCACCGCTCCATCACGCGACACTCTGCACTATTCAGGTGGCTGTCTGACATCAGCTCAGCAGCGCATGAATGACATCAATGACATTGATGACGACAATAAAAAACACAATGTGCGTAAGCGGCCTGCGCGACCGGGATCTGGAATAAGACATTACCCATCCTGAATAGTTGGCCTGACAAATATGTACTGTCACTTACTATTACCTATTCAGAATAAGAATACCATGCCAGGCCAGGCTAAACCTGAGGGATGCCCGGGTTACACACCCGGAAAAGGCTGTCAGGATGCAATTTATGGCATACATGCAGCAGAGAATAGAGAGCAATCCGAACCCGATTATCAGAAGTGCTGGCGCTAATAAGCAGAGCCCTGCGGTTAAAAACCAGGCTGATTGTTAATTTTTACCCGGCATCGCGATGCTGTTTTGCAGATGCTGACGTAAGTAATGATGAAGAGCGCGGATCGCCGGCGAGAACTGCCGGCGGTGCGGACAGATCAGGTGCAGCGGGGTCGGCTCGCCCGTTACTTCAGGCAGAATCCACTCCAGCCTCCCCAGGCGCACATCTTCAGCCACATCCAGCCAGGATTTATAGGCGATACCCATCCCCGCCAGCGCCCAGCGGCGTGCGACTTCAGCGTCATCGCACAGAAGGCGGCTTTTTACCGTGATGAGCTGCGTGCCATCGCCCTGCGGGAAGCTCCATTTGTCATACACGTGGCCTCCCATCATAAACGGCAGACAGTGATGGCGGGTCAGGTCGGTCAACGCGGCCGGCCGGCCATGTTCGTTGAGATAATCGGGTGACGCGACCAGTACCCGGCGGTTATTTTCAGCCAGCGGCAGCGCAACGTAGCTGCTCTCCTCTAATTTGCCGTAGCGGATAGCAATATCTACCGGATCGCGGAAGACGTTACTGACCTGATCGGAGAGTGAAAGGCGCAGCTGTAATCCGGTATGCTGACGGCAGAAACGGGTCAGCAAGGGCAGCAGAATATGCCGCCCGATATCAGATGGCATCGCAATTTTCAGTTCACCGCGCAGTTCGTCGTCATGACGCTGCAGACTCTCTGCACCTGCCTGCATCAGCGCCAGCATCTCCTGTGCAAAAGGCAGATAGCGTTCACCCTCGGCGGTCAGGCGCAGACTGCGCGTTGAGCGCGCAAACAGGCGGCGATCGAGATCGCGCTCCAGCCGCTGAATAGCTGCGCTGACCTGACCCGGCAGCAGGTTTGCTTCGCGCGCGGCACGGGAGAAGCTGCCCAGCGCAGCCGATCGGACAAACAGCGTAATATCTTCGAGGCGAACCATAACGTTTTTACCTGATGAACTGGATTTTCACTCTACGAGTGAAAGTCTTCCCCTGCAACGTTGATTTTTCCATGTGCTATTGCCCGCTATGCTTGATGGGTACACAAAAAACCTGTCAATCACCATGGAGATAAGGCATGAAAGCCATTGTTTATAGTCAGAACGGCTTACCCATTTCGGATGAAAATGCGCTGTATGACGCTGAGGTTGCCAAACCCCGGCCCGGCGCCCGTGATCTGCTGGTCAAAATCAATGCCATTGCGGTGAATCCGGTCGATACCAAAGTACGTAAAGGTGCCGCCACTGAGCAGCCGCGTATTCTGGGCTGGGATGCCGTTGGCGTGGTAGAAGCAGTGGGTGAAGCGGTTACGCTGTTCCGGCCGGGTGATGAGGTGTTTTATGCCGGCGATATCAGTCGGGCCGGCAGCTACGCAGAGTATGGTCTGGTGGATGAGCGCATTGCCGGCCATAAACCGCGCTCGCTGAGCGATGCCGATGCGGCTGCGCTGCCGCTGACGTCACTGACCGCGTGGGAGCTGCTGTTTGATCGCCTTGAGGTGCAGGCGGATGAGAACGCGGCGCTGCTGATCGTGGGCGCAGGCGGAGGCGTCGGTTCTATCCTTACTCAGCTGGCACGCAAGCTCACCGGTCTGACGATTATCGGCACGGCATCACGTCCGGAAACCGAAGCGTGGGTGCAGCAGCAGGGCGCACATCATGTCATCAATCATCATCAGCCGCTGGCGGAGCAACTGCGCGCACTCGGCATCGACACGGTCAAATATGTTGCGTCGCTGACGCACACTGACAGCTACTATACGCAGCTGATTGAAGTGCTGGCGCCGCAGGGCAAGCTGGCGCTGATTGACGATCCGGAGACGCTGGATGCCATGCCGCTTAAGCGCAAGGCGATCTCATTACACTGGGAACTGATGTTTACGCGTTCGCTGTTTGAAACGCCGGATATGCAGCGGCAGCATGAGATTCTGCAGCGTATCAGCCAGCTGATTGATGAGGGCACGCTGAAGACCACCGCCGGTGAACACCTCGGCACCATTAATGCTGCCAGCCTGCGTAAAGCGCATGCGCTGATCGAAAGCGGACGCGCGCGCGGCAAGCTGGTGCTTAGCGGTTTCTGATAACGTGATTCACCCGGCACGGAGCGGCCGCTTCGTGCCGGGTTTCAGTCAGGAAAACGTCACCCGCCGCCTTAAGTTAATCTGATGGCCGTCGTAATTTTCGCTAACCCCCTAACTATTATAAGAATTTGCTCTGCAAATCTGGTCTGCGGCTATGGCCGAACCCGGCGGGTCATGATATGACTGATCTCTGTGCTTTCAGCCTTCCGGAGAGAATTATGTACAAGCGAATTTCACTGGCTCTGCTGCTCTCATATTGCGCTATTCAGTCAGCCGCAGCGCAACAGACGCTGCGCTTTGGCGTCGATCCTACTTTTCCACCTTTTGAATCCAAAGCCAGCGATGGATCGCTGCAGGGGTTTGACATCGATCTCGGTAACGCCATTTGCGCCCAGGCCAAAGTGACCTGCAAATGGGTACAGATTGGCTTTGATGGCTCTATTCCGGCGCTGCAGGCGAAGAAGTTTGACGCGATTTTATCGGCGATGTCGATGACAGAGAAACGACGCGAGCAGGTTGCGTTCAGCGATATGCTCTATGTTACGCCCAGCGCGCTCATCACCCCGGCTGACAGCGCGCTGACGGATGACATCGCCACGCTGCGCGGTAAAAACATCGGCGTGGCGCAGGGGACTATTCAGGAAACCTACGCACAGACTTACTGGGCACCCAAAGGCGTCAGCGTGGTTTCCTATCCTAACCAGATGGAAATTTACCCCGATCTGGTTGCCGGGCGACTGGATGGTACGCTGGCCAATGCGGTATCTGCCGATCAGGGCTTTCTGAATACCGCAGAAGGGAAGAAATATGTGAATAAAGTGACCCTGACGGATAAAGCGGTGCTGGGGAATGGCGTGGGGATCGGGCTGCGTAAGGATGACGAGGTAAATCGTAAGCTGATTAACACGGCTCTGGCAGAGCTGCACCGTAACGGCACATATGACCGCCTGGCGCAGAAATATTTCAAATATAAAGTCTATCCCTGACCGATATCAGTGAACCCGCTATCTGCCCGCTGGAGGATTATGCATAACCTGACCGATTACCGTGCACAGCGCGCCCGGTTTCTTGCTGCCGTTGAGCAGAAAAAGGGCGTGGTGCACACCTGGCAACATCCGTTAACCGGTCCGGCCGGTGAGGCACTGTTTACCGATCTTGCCGTCATCGGCAATCCGCACGCCCCGCGCGTCATGCTGGTTATCTCCGGCACGCATGGCGTAGAGGGGTATTACGGGTCAGATAATCAGATTGAGTGGCTGAACAGCCTCGATGCTGCCCGCTTACCGGCAGAGTGTGCCGTGATGCTGGTACACCTGCTGAACCCGTGGGGAGCGGCGCATCTGCGGCGCGTGAATGAAGACAATATCGACCTGAACCGCAATTTCATTACGTTCAGCGCGCCGGGGCCGGATAACGCTGACTATGCACGCTATCACGCGTTCTATCACGGTGAACGGGCAGAAGCGGATCGGCTGCTGGCTGCCGCGCTGCAGCGCGACGGCTGGCCGGCGATCAAGCGGGTGGTAGAGGCCGGACAGTATCAGCACGCCGATGGCCTCTTCTATGGCGGACAGCACGCCACCTGGTCGCAGCAGACGCTGCAGAAGATTGTGGACAGCCATCTGCGGCAGGCAGAACAGATCCTGAGCTTTGATCTGCATACCGGCGCCGGGGCCTGGGGACATCCGATGCTGCTGGGCATTGCGCAGCAGCGGGTTCCTGCGCATGCCTGGGGACGCGAACTGTATGGTGAGTGGCTGACGCTAATCGGCACCGGCAGCGGGCAGGAGAGCGACACCGGCGTGACGGCAACCGCGACCGGTTACGTGTCGCAGTTTCTGCTGGATCAGCTGCCGGACGGGGCCATACTGCCGCTGGTCGTCGAGTGTGGCACTTATGCGGGTGAAGAGATGCACCGGCGGGTGCGGGACGATCACTGGCTGCACTTACAGGGTGATGTGCAAAGCGCGGCCGGGCAGGCCCTCAAACAGCAGCTGGTTGAGGGGTTCTGGCCACAGGATAGCGACTGGCGCGCGCTGACGGCCTTCCGTACGCAGCAAATTTTCCGGCGCGGCTGGCAGGCGCTGCTGTCACAGACGACCATAAAACGTCAGGCGGGCGGTCTCTGACAGCGCGATCCCCGGCTGCGTATTATACGCCAGTACCGCCAGCATGCGGGTGATATCACCTTCGGTCGGCGTCACGCGATGAAGCGAATTGCGTCCGCGAAACAGCACCAGATCGCCCGCGTCAATCGCCAGCGCATCAGGTGTGTGGGTTTGATCCAGCACCGCGGCGACGCCGTCGTAGTTCATCTCGCCTGCGTCAGCATCGCGCAGATCGCGCACGTACTGAAACAGACCGCCCGCCTGCGGCTTCTGCAGCAGCAGAGTAATGGCAAAGGAGGAGTTGTCGAAATGCCAGCCCAGCTCCTGCCCCTGTGCGGCATAGTGCAGGTTGATTGACGAGAGCGGATCGGCATAAGGATAGAGGGCGCTCTCGTTCAGCACTTCACAGAGAAACTGCTTAAACAGCGTGTCGTTGTACAGCTGACGCAGCGGTGAGTCGTGAGCGATCGCCTCATCAGTAATACAGCCTTTGGTGCTGATAACATCGCGGTTACGGGGATGATCTGCGCTTAATGTCTCGTCTGTTTTCAGCAGATAGACGTTATGGTTGCTGCGCGTATGCCAGGCAAGATGGCGCTGTGCGTTACCTTCTGTAATGATGGCCTGCAGCGCTGCCGGCTGCAGAAACTGCCGCAGTACCAGTGCGCCGTGTTGTTCCAGCTGTGCGCGACACTGCGCGCGCCAGTCAGCGTCCGCCAGCGGATGCAGGTCAAAACGTATTAATTCAGACATAGTGCGTTTCCCGGTAGCAACAGTATGCTGAAAACTCTACGATGCTGCGGCGGGAATGCGTAGCGATAAATCATTACTGCCCTGCTAAGGAAACGTTAATGTCCGTCAGTGCTTCGCGTCTGCCAAAAATCAACCTTATTCTCGCGTTCAAAGCTGCTGCGGAGCTGGGCAGTCTTGCAAAAGCAGCCGCGCACCTGGCGCTGACGCCGGCGGCGATCAGCCAGCAGATCCGCCAGCTGGAGGCGCTGCTGGGACATGCCCTGTTTGTGCGTACGCAAAGCGGTGTCATGCTGACAGAAAGTGGCAGAGCCTATCTGCGCTACGTCTCAGAAGCGTTTGATATCCTGCGCATGGGTCAACTCAATCTGCGTCAGGCCGCCATCCGACCCGCGCTGACCCTCTACACGCTGCCGGCGCTGGCATCAAAGTGGCTGATGCCGCAGCTGAATCACTGGCGGGAGCGCTGCCCTGCGAGCGATCTCTGCCTGCATGGCACCCATGCGCAGGTCGATTTCAGCGCCACGCCGGCTGATTTCGCCATCGTGTTCGGCGAGGATCGCTATCCGCAGCTGGAGAAACAGCGCCTGTTTCATGATGAAGTGCTGCCGGTAGCCAGCCCGGCACTGCTGCAGCGCTACCCGCGCGATCGGTTATTTAACCAGGCACCGCTGATCCATCTCGACTGGGGTAATGAGGGGCGCTTTCTGCCGGACTGGCGAAGCTGGCTGCAGGCGCGCGGCACTGGCGAACCCGTGCCGCAGCCCGCTTTTACCTTTAACCTGACTTCGCTGGCGATAGATGCTGCGGTGGCTGGCGCCGGGCTGCTGCTGGGACAACGACGCCTGATTGCCGCTGAGCTGGCCCGGGGCGATCTGGTTATCGCAGACAGCTACGGCCTGCCGCTCAGTAAACCTTACTACCTTGTCTGGCCGCAGCGTACGCTGCAGCAGCCCGACGCCCGGGCGCTGATAGCGTGGCTCACTGCGCTTGCGGCCGCCTGATTTTATCCGCACGCTGTTGTCAGATGATCTCAGGCGCTGCAGGAATGGACCAGACTATGTCAGACAGTAAAGATTGGGTTGAGCTGCGGCGCGACCAGGAAACCGGCATTGAGATTATCAATGCCCATTTTAGCGGGCACGCTTACGATGCACACGATCACGATGAGCTGCTGGTCGGGGTAACCCGGCAGGGCCTGCAGCGCTTTAACTGCCGCCGTGCCTTGCATACCAGTACGCCCGGCCGCGTCATACTTATTGAGCCGGGCGCAGTGCATGATGGCCACGCGCCGGAGGCTGCGGGTTTTACTTATGTCATGCTTTATCTGCCACAGCCGTGGGTGGCTGACATGATGCAGCAGCGCGGGCAGGGGGATATTGCCCGGATGGGCGGTGCATTCCGGCATACGCTGACCGATGACGTGCAGCTTGCCCGCGCCACGGAAGAGGCGTGGTATGCCCTTCACCAGCGCGAAGGGCGTCTGGCGCGCGATCAGACGCTGGATCAGCTGATGAACCTTCTGTCCCGGCATCTTGAAGTGCGCCCGGACCGGCCTGAGACGGCGGCACAGCGTCAGATGCTGCTGCTGCGTGATTATCTGCATGACTTTATGGCACAGGATATCGGACTCGACGAACTCTCGCGTCTTGCCGGGCTCGATCGTTTTCGCCTGACGCGTCAGTTTCGGCAGGCATTTGGTCAGTCGCCGCACGCTTATCTGGTGCGCCTGCGGCTGCGTGCAGCGCGTGCGCTGCTGGCGCAGGGCATCGCGCCGGTGGAGGTTGCCGCCCGGACCGGGTTTGCCGATCAGAGCCATCTTGGCCGCTGGTTTCGGCGCGCCTGGCATATGACGCCGGCAACGTATCAGCGCGCGTGCACAAATCTTCTATACGGCGCCCCGCCACGTCAGGAATGATAGCCTTTTCCGTCTGAAAGAGAGCTGTGTTCTATGTCTGATACCAAAATTGCCCTGATCGTACGCGATGATTTAGCCATCTGGCAGCGTCTGAACGTGGTAGCGTTTATCGCGACCGGCCTGGCTGCAGGTGCGCCTGAGATGCTGGGAGAACCCTATATCGATGCGCAGGGGCGTCACTATGGCCGGATCGCCGGACAACCGATGCGCGTGTTTTCCGGCAATCTCTCTGGTCTGCAGCGTGCGCATCGCCAGGGGCTGGAGCGTGAACTGACGCTGATACCCTACGTGGAAGCGATGTTTTCTACCGGAAACGACGCGGCTAACCGCGAGGTGTTTCTGGCAGAAAATGCGGAAGAGATGAATCTGGTTGGCCTTGCGCTGTATGGTCCGAAAAAAGCGGTGGATAAAGCGATTAAAGGGCTGGTGCTGCATGAGTGATCGGCGCGCCTGACACGATATCATCCGCCGCGCACCGAGCCTCGCCAGATCACTTCTGCCTGATAAAGACGCGACGCAGGCGGCTGTTCATCAGCGCCGGATGCGTCGTTCTCGCCCGATTCCGTGGCGCTAAGCCAGGCCACGGCGTCACGGGCAAACTTTTCTACCGGCTGTGCAAAGGTCGTCAGGTTATAGGATGCCCAGCCCGCCTGCGCGATGTTGTCATAACCGAACAGGCAGAGATCGTCCGGCACCCGCAGCCGGAAACGGTGACGCGCTTCATCCATCACACCGCAGGCGATAAGATCGGTCACGCAGAATATTGCATCGGGCCGCTGCGCGCGCGTCAGCAGACGATGCGCCAGAATCTGTCCGCTTTCGTAAGAAGTAGTACCAAACCTCTCCACGGTAACGTGCAGGCCAGCGGCCTCCGCAACGGCCAGAAACGCCGCTTCACGTTTCTGCAGGCTGGGCGTGCCCGCCAGTGAGTTAGCGAATGCAAGGTGGCGGCAGCCCGCGCGCTGAAAGGCCATAACGGCGGTTTCAGCAGCACTTTGCGCGTCCAGATGAATGCTGAGCGAGCCTGGCAGCGCTTCATCGCGGTTAATCAGAATGATGCGCTGTCCGTGCCGGTAGCACTGGGCAGTGATGGCACGATCCGGCATGCCTGACAGGATAATGGATGCGTCGGCGCGAAAATTAATCGCCTGCAGCAGCGCTGCCGACACGCTGTTGTCGGAGCGATCGGTGTTGATCACCATCGCCACTTTGCCCGCCTCCTGCAGAAACTGCGTCAGCCATCTCACCAGCGTAGCGCGATAAGGCGTGGCGATCTCTGAGACGATCAGACAGACAATGCCGCTGCGGTTACGCACCAGACCGCGAGCCAGATGATTCACGTGATAGCCCAGTTCCTCCGCGGCTTTCATCACCCGGGCCCGCGTTGCTGCAGAGACGCTGGCACCCGGGGTAAAAGCACGCGATACCGCCGACCGTGAGACACCTGCCCGCGCTGCCACATCCTGCGCGCTGACAACCGCTTTATCGTTTTGCATTATCACTTCCTCAACTCCCGTCGCTTAATGGAGTCTGCCGCAAATTGCAAAGGTGTGCAAATTATCTCTGAACTCAAATGTTGCAATTTTGTGACACAGGCAGTCAATTGCAGCTTACAGCGTTTGACAGCTTATTTTCTGTCCGTTACTAATTTGCACACACGTGCAAATAACAATGAATCAGCACACCTCTTCCCGACAGGAGACAACTATGCGAATCATCCCCCTGGCCGTTGCGCTTTCACTCTCAGCGGCCGGCCTGCCGCTTACCGCCTCAGCAGCGGGCAACCTGAATATGATCTGTTCAGCAGATGTCGTGGTATGCGAGCAGATGACGCGTATTTTCAGCCAGAGTCATCCCGATATCAAAGTCAGCATGGTGCGGCTGTCAGCCGGAGAGGCTTATGCCCGGCTGCGCAGCGAAGCACGTAACCCGCGTACCGATATCTGGTGGGCCGGCACCGGCGATCCACATATGCAGGCGGCGGCAGAAGGGCTGACGCAGGTCTACAAATCAAAGCTGCTCGATCAGCAGCAGCCGTGGGCGCAGAAACAGGCGGAAAATGCCGGTTATCGCACCGTGGGGATTTATGCGGGCGCGCTGGGCTGGGGATACAACACGAAATTGCTGGCAGAGAAAAAACTGAAAGAACCCACCTGCTGGGCCGACCTGCTTGATCCGGCGTTTAAAGGCGAAATTCAGATCGCCAACCCGAATTCATCCGGCACGGCATATAACACGCTGGCCACGCTGGTGCAGATCATGGGTGAGGATAAGGCCTTTGATTATCTGAAAAAGCTCAATGCCAATATCTCACAATATACCAAGTCGGGTTCGGCACCGGTGAAAGCCGCGGCACGAGGTGAAGCGACGGTCGGCATTGTGTTTATGCACGATGCAGTCGCCATGCAGGTTGATGGATTCCCGATAAAAACCGTCGCGCCGTGTGAAGGCACCGGCTACGAAATTGGCTCGATGTCAATTGTGAAAGGCGCACGCAATCTGGCGAATGCCAAAGTCTGGTATGACTGGGCGCTCAGCGCGGAAGCGCAGTCGCATATGAAAGAGGCGAAATCATTCCAGCTGCCCTCTAACCGTAAAGCGGAAATCTCAGAATATGCGCCACGTTTTGAGAACATCAAACTGATCGATTATGACTTCAAAACCTATGGCGATACGGCCAAACGTAAAGCGCTGCTTGGTCGCTGGGATAAAGAGATCGGCTCTGGCGCGCAGTAAATCCACGTCTGCAGACAGACATCCCGGGCTGGTGCCGATTGCATCAGCCCGATCCCTCCCGTTCGAGGTGTTATATGAATGCACATAATCGTCGTCTGACAGGCGCACTGCTATTGGGTGCCGTAGCGCTGACGCTGCTGCCCTGGTACAGCCTGGAAGCGGGTTTTTTTGATACCGGCTGGATCCTGTCGCTCTGGCGCGATGAGGCCAGCGCCCCGGCGCTGTGGCAGCTCGGGGCACATCCGTGGCTGGGGGGAGCGCTGGCACTCTGGCTGCTGTGCGGTTTGAGCGGCCTGCTGCCGGGCAGACAGCGCAGCGCGCTGCTGCTGCTTTTCAGCGCACTGGGCGTACTGTTTCTGGTGATTGAGGGCCATGCCATTGGCTACAGCGGCTGGAGCTGGCTGTGGCTGGAGAACCAGTTTGGTACGCTGGAACAGGGGCAGCCTGCAATGGGAGCAGGCGCAATTCTACTGCTGACCACCTTTCTGCTGCTTTTCGCCTTTGCGCTGGCGGAGCGCGGCGTGCTGAGAGGGGATGCGTTTGTCGTGGCGGCGCTGGTGCTGATCACCGCGCTGGTCAGCGTATTTGTGCTTTATCCGGTGCTGAGTATGTTTGTGGTCTCCGTACAGGACGTTGACGGCAGCTTTCAACCCGATGGCCTGTTAGCTAACCTGCAGGATCCCTCGATCTGGAGCCTCTCCTGTCTGGCAGGCGGCAGCTGCGGGACAGCCTGGCGCACGCTCTGGCTGGCGCTGATGACGGCGACCGGCTCCACGCTGCTGGGCCTCGCTTTTGCGCTCGCCGCCACGCGTACCCCGCTGCCCTGTAAAAAAGCGCTGCGTATGCTGACCATTCTGCCGATCATCACGCCGCCGTTTGTGATCGGACTGGCGCTGATCCTGCTGTTTGGTCGTTCGGGTGTGGTAACGGAACATCTGGCCGCGCTGTTTGGCATAGAGCCAGGGCGCTGGCTCTACGGCCTGACCGGGATCTGGATCGCGCAGGTGCTCTCCTTTACGCCGATCGCCTTTCTGGTGCTGATTGGCGTGGCCGAAGGCGTCAGCCCCTCGCTGGAAGAGGCGTCGCAGACGCTGCGTGCCGATCGCTGGCGCACCTTCAGCCGCGTTTCGCTGCCGCTGATGGCGCCAGGCCTGGCAAACGCCTTTCTGATCAGCTTTATCGAGAGCATGGCCGATTTCGGCAACCCGATGGTGCTGGGCGGCAGCCACGGCGTGCTCTCGACAGAAATTTTCTTTTCGGTCGTGGGGGCGCAGAACGATCCGAGCCGGGCGGCGGTGCTGGCGATGATCCTGCTCTGCTTCACGCTGGCCGCCTTTGTGCTGCAGCGCCTGTGGCTGGGCGGTAAAAACTTTGCCACCGTGACCGGCAAAGGGGATGGCGGTCAGCACAGCCAGCTGCCGCCGCTGCTGCGCGGCGGCGTCTATGGGCTGGTGATCCCGTGGGGCCTCTTTACTCTGGTGGTCTACGGCATGATTCTGGTCGGAGGCTTCGTGCAGTCGTGGGGCCTGAACAGTGCGCTGACGGTTGAGCACTATGTGCGTGCTTTCCGCGTCAGCATCAGCGATGGCCATCTGCTGTGGAGCGGGGTGGCGTGGAACTCCTTCTGGACCACGCTGGAAATTGCGCTGATCGCCGCGCCGCTCACCGCTATCGTCGGGCTGCTGACCGCCTGGCTGATTGTCCGCCAGAAGTTCGCCGGCCGGCAGACGTTTGAGTTTCTGCTCATGCTGAGCTTTGCCATTCCCGGTACGGTTATCGGCGTAAGCTATGTCATGGCTTATAACCTGCCGCCGCTGGAGATCACCGGTACGGCCATGATCCTGATCGCCTGTTTTGTCTTCCGTAATATGCCGGTGGGCGTGCGCGGCGGCATTGCCGCCATGAGCCAGCTCGACAAAAGCCTGGATGAAGCATCACTGACGCTGGGTGCCAGCAGCTTCCGCACGCTGCGCAAAGTGGTCCTGCCGCTGCTGAAACCGGCGATCAGCGCCGCGCTGGTCTACGCCTTCGTGCGCGCTATCACCTCCATCAGTGCAGTGATTTTCCTCGTCAGCGCGCAGTACAACATGGCGACGTCCTACATCGTGGGCCTGGTGGAAAACGGGGAGTATGGCGTGGCTATTGCGTACTCCACCGTACTGATCTTTGTCATGCTGCTGATTATCGGCCTGTTCCAGTGGCTGGTGGGTGAGCGCCGGCTGCGCCGTGCAGCGCGCCCGGTGGATGTCGCCGCGCCACCTATTACCCCATCCTTAACGCAGGAGAGTGCTGTATGAGTGCCATCAAAGCAGGTTCCGTTGTATTTGAACACGTCACTAAGCGCTTTGCCGGCTTTAACGCGCTGCCGGATCTCTCGCTCACCGTAGAGCCGGGTACACTGGTGACGCTGCTGGGCCCCTCCGGCTGTGGTAAAACCACCACGCTGCGCCTGCTCGCCGGGCTGGAGCATCCTACCTCCGGGCGGATCCTGATTGGCGGAAAAGATGTTACCCGTCTCCCCGCCAATGAACGTGACGTTGCAATGGTGTTTCAAAGTTACGCGCTGTTCCCCCATATGAGTGCGCTGGACAATATCATGTACGGGCTGCAGTCGTCCGGGATGGCGAAGCGTGAGGCGCAGGATCGCGCGCGTGAGGGTCTGAAGCTGGTGGGACTGGAGAGTCAGGGGCAGCGTCTGCCTTCAGAGCTGTCGGGCGGTCAGCAGCAGCGCATTGCGGTGGCGCGCGCACTGGTACTGGAGCCACAGGTACTGCTGCTGGATGAACCGCTTTCTAACCTGGATGAACGGCTGCGTCGCCGGGTGCGAACCGATATCCGCGATTTACAGCAACGGCTTGGCTTTACAGCGGTTTATGTCACGCACGATCAGGAAGAAGCGCTGGCGGTTTCCGATAAAATCATTGTCATGAAAGAGGGTGACATTGCCCAGCAGGGCGCCCCGGAAACGCTCTACCGCTGTCCGGCCTCAGAATTTATTGCCGATTTTATGGGGGAGGCCAATATCCTGCCGTGTGAAGTCGAGCAGGTAGCGGGCAGTGAGGCACTGATCCGGCTGGGAAACCAGCGCTATCGCGTGCCGGATAATGGCGTACGCGCCGGTACTGCCCGCCTCTCCGTTCGCCCGCAGTTTATTACGCTCAGCTCACACGGCACCGGCGCGCTGGCGGGTGAAGTCACGCACTGCACCTGGCTGGGGGACCATATTGAATATGAAGTGAGCACTGAGCTGGGCGCCTTGTTTATCGTCGATGCACAGATGGAGCAGCAGCTGCCGCTGGCTGCACGGGTAGGCGTCGATTTCAAACCACAGGGGCTGGCTCTGATTGCCGGCTGATAAGAGGAAGCGTCATGAGTGAGACATCAAGCAGTGCGCTACAGGCGCGACGGGAGCTGGCTGAACAGGTTGCGCGGGCGGGGGGCGAAAGTGCGCTGGCATGGTTCCGGCAGCGTGAATCGCTGGTGGTGGAAACAAAATATGATCTGCAGGATGTGGTGTCCCGTGCCGATCGTGAAGTTGAGCAGCTGATAGCCGACCAGATCCGCCACCGGTTTCCGCAGGATGGTTTCCTGGGAGAAGAGTATGGCCTGCAGCCCGGCTCATCTGGTTATACCTGGGTGGTGGATCCTATCGATGGCACCAGCCCGTTTCTTAACGGGATGCCTAACTGGTGCGTATCAGTGGCCGTGCTGCATGAGGGAATACCGGTAGTTGGCGTTATTTATGCGCCGGTTTACGAGGAGTGTTATGCCGCCTCTCTCGGCGCAGGCGCAACCCTGAATGGCACGTTACTGCAGGTTGATCCCGCGCGCACCCTGCAAAACCATGTCACCGGTTTTGGTGCCAACAGCCACGTCAGTCCGGAAGAGGTTGGCAGGCTGCTTGCGTCGCTGCTGGCGGCGGGCGGCAACTTTATTCGTATTGGCTCAGGCGCTCTGATGCTGGCATGGGTCGCCGCAGGGCGGGTGGTAGGCTATTTTGAACCCTATATGCACGCCTGGGATTGTCTGGCGGGGTATTGCCTGGTGAAAGAGGCGGGGGGCTGGTATCACCCGTTCAATACCGAAGGCGACCGCCTGCTGAAAGGCGCGCAGGTGCTGGCAGTGGCGCCCGGTGCGGAAACCGAACTCAGGCAGATTGCCGGCGTGTAAAGGGGCAGGCCTGCTCACATCAGGATAAATTCCTGATAGCCTGACCAGATAACGTACACCGCGAAATAGCAGAAAATCAGCGCTGAGGCGAGATAAGAGAGCCTCAGCAGCTTCCCACCCAGCATTTTGCCGCCCAGCGCGCCTGTCAGGCAGATCACACCGCTCCAGAGTAAACCTGCAATAAAGAAGCCGCTCAGGAATTCCGTCGTGGCGCCTGCACTCTGGTTACCCATACGCGCAATCAGCGCGCCGCCAACGCTGGCAAACCAGAGAATGGCGGTTGGCGATGACATCGCCAGTACTACTCCGCGCCGGAATTCCCGTGACAGCGGCTGAGGGGGCGCGGCTTCAGCTGCCGGCATGGCAACAGACTTTATCAGCGCAGCATAAAGCATACGCCCGGCAAACCAGATTAATAACAGGCCACCGCCGATCCATAATGCCCAGCGCACAGGCGCAAATTGCAGCACCATAGCCATACCCGCCAGCGCCAGCAGGGCATAGATCAAATCGCCGATGCAGGTGCCGACACCCAGCCAGAAACCCTGCAGAAAACCGCGCTGCATCGCCAGGGTCAGCATGGCGATATTGGCAAGACCAATATCGAGGCATAAGGAGAGGCTAAGCAAAAATCCATTTGAAAACGGCAACATATATCCGTCCCAGGCAGAGAAAAAGCTATTAAATCATCTCTGGCAGGCAGTGTTAATCGCAGAATCAGATTGTTGACTAACTCCTATAGACGGCTTGCAGGATCGTTGCCAGATTGCCCGTTTCCTGACTACGCTGTATCACACCTCTGGACTGCAGGATAACCATAACGATGCTTATACCGTTGAAATCCGCTACGCCTGGTGCATTGACGCGCCTTTCAGTAGCACTGTCACTGGCTCTTTTTACTTTTGGGGGAAATGTAATGGCACAAAACAGCGAAAATCAAATTGCTCTGGTGGGCACCTGGACCAGCGTGCCTGATGCACCAGCCGCTGAAAAACCGGCACAGCCGAGCGAAGGCCTGTACCGGCTGAAGATGAACAGTGACGGAACGCTTACCCCGCTGGACGTGGTAAAGATGAAGAGTCCTTCATGGCTGGTGAAGTCTGCCGACGGGCGCTTCCTGTATACCACTAACGAAGAGAAGGCGGGCAGCGTAACCGCACTGTCGGTTGCGGCTGATGGCACCGTGAAAGTGATCAACACGATAACCAGCCACGGTGATGAGCCAACACACGCCACGCTCAGCCCCGATGGCCGCTATCTGCTGGTCGCCAACTATTCGGGTGATAAAGGCGGTGCGGGCATTGCCGTACTACCGGTGAACCAGGATGGGTCGCTGGGTGCGCCGGTGCAGCACTTTCCGTTTGCTGAAGGCAGCGGCGTGGTGGATGAGCGTCAGGAGAGCGGACATGCTCACTCAGTCACGTTTACGCCGGATGGAAAAACGCTTTATGCCGCTGATCTGGGAGGTGACACGCTTTATGCTTATCGCTACGACGCGCATTCAGCCACACCGCTGCAGCCGGATCCGGCACGCGACATGACCTTTTCACCCGGTGCCGGGCCGCGCCATATGGTATTTTCAGCCGATGGTCACTACGCCTGGGTCATTGCAGAAATGGCGGCTGTGATCGAAACCTGGCGGTTTACGGGAGAGAAACCGGAACGCATCGCGAGTACGGACATAGCGCCCGATAACGCTACGGCGGATCAGAGAAGCGGCGGCGCAATCATGCTTAGCCCGCAGGGAAAATTTCTGATTGTGTCCAACCGCGGTTCGCACAACCATCTGCTGGTATTCCGGATTGGTCGTGACGGCAAACCGGAAGCGCCCGTACGTTACCCGGCAGGCGGCATTGAACCCCGGGCGATATCTTTCGACGCCACCGGTCGCTATCTGTACGTGACCAATGTCTTCACTAACGCTATTTCGCTGTTTTCTTTCGATGAAGAGAGTGGCGAGCTGGAGGCGAAAGGCGAGGCGGTAAAAATTGCCACGCCAACTGATATCAAATTTGTGACCACTGCACATTCGGATGCACGCTGAGTGGCTAACGGATAGGTAACTGTTCAAGCGCCGTCAGCAGCGCATCAACTTTCGGTAACAGCTGCTTGCGGCGCGGCCAGATCAGTGAAAGCGCAAAGCCGTCTGGCTGCTGCTGCGGCAGAATGATTTCGAGCTCGCCACGCTGCAGTGGCCCGGCGATCAGCCAGGAGGGCATCTGCGCCACGCCGAGTCCGGCGCAGACGGCCTGCACCTGTGCGTCAACATCGCCCAGCGCCATGCGGTGCGGTACATTACGCCAGTAAGCGTGTCCTTCTGCCGTGGTCAGCAGCCAGGGTTTCGTCGTACCATCAACCCGTTCATACATCACCGCCGGATGCAGCAGCAGCTCGCTTTCCGTTGCGGGGTAGCCGTGGCGTGCCAGATAGCCAGGTGCCGCGCAAAATACCATCCGTTCGCGCCCAAGATGACGATAGCCCAGCGACGCAGGGAGATCCGGTGAACCGCCAATGCGTACGGCCAGATCGATCCCCTCCTCAAAAAGATCGATAAAACGATCGGAAAACGTCAGGTTTAGCTCTACCTCCGCATGCTGCTGGCAAAAAGCGATCAGCAGCGGCATCACCGCCAGCCGCCCATAGGTGCTGGGCAGGGCCAGTCGCAGGCGTCCGGATGGGATTGTCCGCTGCGCGGCAAGAACCGATTCCGCTTCGGCCAGCTCCTCCATCACCCGCAGACAGGTCTGATAGTAGGCGCTGCCGGCATCGGTTAATTTCAGACTGCGCGTGGTGCGCTCCAGCAGCCGCGAACCGAGACGCGTTTCAAGCCGGGTCACACTTTTACTGATCGCTGAACCGGTCAGATGCAGCCGCTGCGCTGCCGCAGCAAAGCTGCCGCATTCCACGCTGGCAACAAAGGGAACGATATCTTTCAGGCGGTGATCGTGCATCTATTCATGAACTCAATTCAGAAATGAAGTGAATTTTTACCAGAGATAAGAACTGATTTCTCTATTAGGCTGAATATTAATAAACTAACGGGAGAATCATGATGAAAAAACACGCACTCATCGTAGGGATCAGCGGCGTTATCGGACGTGCACTGGCAGAACAGCTGCAGAAAGAGGGCTGGGACGTTACCGGGTTGTCACGCGGACGCGGTGCCGTACCGGACGGTTGTCGTAGCCTCACTGCCGATCTTACTGACAGCGATGCAGTACGCGATGCGCTGGCGCAGGAAAAACCCGATGCGCTGTTTTTCAGCGTCTGGGCACGTCAGGAAAATGAAAAAGAGAATATCCGCGTTAATGGCGGCATGGTACGCAACGTCATTGAGGCGCTGGGCGAACGGCTGCAGGGTGCCCACGTGGCGCTGGTCACCGGCCTTAAGCACTATCTGGGGCCTTTTGAAGCCTACGGTAAAGGTGCCGTGCCGGTTACGCCGTTTCGTGAAGAGCAGGGTCGTCAGCCGGTGGATAACTTCTACTATGCGCAGGAGGATGAGCTGTTTGCCGGTGCCGAAAAATATGACTATCGCTGGAGCGTGCACCGTCCGCACACCATCGTTGGCTTTGCACTCGGTAATGCGATGAATATGGGTCAGACGCTGGCCGTTTATGCCACCCTGTGTCGTGAAAAAGGCTGGCCGTTTGTCTTCCCCGGCTCGCCTGAGCAGTGGAATGGCCTGGTGGATGTGACGGATGCCGGTTTGCTGGCTGAACAGCTGGTCTGGGCGGCTACAGCAGAAGGCGCAGCGAATCAGGACTTCAATGCAGTTAACGGCGACGTTTTCCGCTGGAACTGGATGTGGCCGCAGCTGGCAGCTTATTTTGGTATTGAGCCTGCAGAATTACCGGCTCAGACGTCGCCGCTGGAAGAGAGAATGCAGGAGGCGGCTGAAATCTGGCAGGAGATCGCCGCGCGTTATCAGCTGCGGGAAACGGATATCAGTAAGCTGGCGTCATGGTGGCATACCGATGCCGATCTTGGTCGTCCGATGGAAGTGTTTACAGACATGAGCAAAAGCCGCAAAGCCGGTTTTACCGGTTATCGTTCGTCCGTTGACTCTTTCATTCAGCTGTTTGATCGTCTGAAAGCGGAAAACATTATCCCGCAGTAAGCGCTCTGGTTCTGCCGCCGCCCCAGGCGAGCGGCAGACGTTACGTGTAAACGCTATTTTTTACCGCTCTGTTTTGAATCTGTAAAACTGATGTACCTGGTCTGTTTTCATCCTGTGAAGTTATGCGCAAAACGCACAAAAGCCTCAAATCAGCGGCAGATTTGTGCGGTCCGTTTATTTATTTTTAGTACCAGATCCTTACAATAACCCGCTGATACATTTCACCAGGTTATTGCGTTATGACAACACTTCTAAAAAACAACAACAGTGATACACAGCAACTTCTTGTCGCTATAGAACAGGCCGTCAGCGAACCCGTTCCGCTGGTGCGGTCCCTGTCCGAGAATTTCTGGCAGCAAATTGAGTCGCTGACTGCTATTGCTGCTGAAGAGTAATCCTCAGGTCCCGGCTGGCTATCAGAGTTAACCGGGACATCTTCTTTATCCCTTCTTATGACTGCCTGAAATTTTTCTTTTCCCTGCTCCTCTTTCCTGAAACAGCAGCTAAAATTAGCTCGTTCAGTACGCGCGACCCACGGCACCTGCCAAAATCGCTTTTTATCCTGTTTTTCTACGTATAAACATGATGTTACCTTTTTGTAAATTAAGGTAAATAACGGGGAGAGAGTGAGGATTTTCCCGCTGCGGGTTTAACTGTACTGCTTTTTTACGGTATAAATCTTTCACCAATAAGCCGGGCGAAATAACAACCCATGACTATCACCGCAAGCCGTACTCTTATCACTACTCTGCTGCTGTTTACACTGGCTGGATGTGCGAAAAAACATCATGAAGCGCCTCCGCCTGACAGTGCTGAAGTTGCGCTTTCTGGTGATAAACAGCCCGATCTGATCCCGGTTATTGCTGCACTGCACGATCAAATGCACTCCTGGCAGGGGACAAAATACCAGTGGGGAGGCACGCAGCTCTCCGGCGTTGACTGCTCAGGCTTTGTCTGGCGTACGCTGAAAGACCGCTTTAACATTCCGATGGAACGCGTGACAACACGAGAACTTATTGCGATGGGCAAGCCGGTGGATCAGGCCCATCTGCAGCCAGGCGATCTGGTGTTTTTCCGCATCAGGCATGAGCTGCACGTAGGCTTTTATGACACTGACCGGCAGTTCCTGCATGCGTCAGTCAGTCAGGGCGTGATGCGTTCGTCACTCAATAATCCTTACTGGAAATCTGTTTATCTCCAGGCGCGCCGGTTGCCGCGCGAACAAAGCTCACAGATCAGTTTCAACTATAAGAATAAAGTCTGAAGGTAATCTGTCTTTGTGAAGCAGAGATAACCAGCGCTGAAACGCCAGCCTCCTCAGAGAAAACCGCCTTCAGGCGGTTTTTTTATGCCTGAATTTTATTCAAAAAATATGAACAAAAACGGCAAAATGCTTAGCTTTTAAACTAGCGTCAATACGCTTATTCTCTCTTCATCGCAACAGAGTCCCCATCCGAAGCGTTAAGCCAGTTAGATTTCACACGTCAATCTCAGTGAAATAAACTGTGTGACAGGCTGCGAATTTTGATTAGCATGATCACAATAAACGCATTTATTATCAATATATGTATAGTTTCATTTGTTACTATATCTCTTATCGAAGGCGTGTGCCTTAAAACAGACATTAAGGAAAAAGTATGAAAACCATGAAAGCTTTCTCAATTGCTGCCGTAACTGCCCTGACGCTGGTATCAGGTGCGAGCTTTGCACAGAGCATCTCTGTCACTTCCGGTACGCTGGACGGTGCAGAAGCTAAAATAGCAGCGCAGGCTCAGGAGCAGGGCGCACAGTATAAAATTACTGAAGCCAATACGAATAACCGTGTGCATATGACGGCTGAACTCTACAAATAATTCAGCGTGATGAGTGTTAAGGCCGCCTGCGGGCGGCTTTGCTGCTTTAATTGTTCAAAAAATGAACAGTTGCTGGCAGCGTACCTGCCATGCGGGCTGCAGAAGGTTATCCACAGGTTTGCGCCTGCTCTTTTCACGCGGAATGTGGATAAACCAGGCGACCCTGCACCGTCGCTTCTGCCAGACCCTGCATATAAATCACTGCACTTCTCTGCATTATCTACCTGGCTATTATCTTTTTATTTGATGAACTTTTAATAATATCGAATAAGAACAGCGACACGTCTTTTCGCTAATTTTAACCTTTAGTAACTTATTTCTGGTTACACATTAATAATACCCATCTCAGACCTTTAATTCGATATTCCGGAATTTCATTACTATATTCAGCATGAATGCAATCTGCATTTATTTTCGGGGATACGAATATGCGTAAAATAGCATTTGCTTTATTCACTGCAGGGGTGTTGTTGTCAGCCACCACGCAGGTTCAGGCTAAAGGCTGTCTGAAAGGGGCTGCGGTAGGGGGTGTGGCAGGGCATCTTAAGCATCACGGCGTAGCCGGTGCGGCAGCAGGATGTGCAGTAGGTCACCACATGGCGAATAAAAAAGAGAAAGAAGCGGATAAACATACGCAGTAACAGATTCACGGCAGGGTGGTATTCAGCCCTGCCTGATAATGCTTAATGATCCTGTTTATTGCCCTGCGTCCACGGATTAAATCCGGCATTATCGCAATCTTTCTCAGGCTGTTCCGACAACATATCCCGATAGAGCGCTTCAACTTCTGCACGTGCCCAGGGAGTACGCCGCAAAAATTTAAGGCTCGACTTGATACTGGGATCGCTTTTAAAGCAGTTGATATTGATCTGTTTAGCCAGTTCTGCCCAGCCGTAACGCTCCACCAGTGCAGTCACTATCATTTCCAGCGTTACGCCGTGCAGAGGATCATTTGAATGCATGTCAGGTTACGTCTCGCGGGCAAAAAGGGGCGCCAAGGTTACCGTAAACCTGCGGTAACCGCAAACCACCCCGCGGTGAAAAGGGGTTATCAGGATTGATCGACCCAAATGAGTTTATCGGTAGCAAACCCCAGCTCCCTGGCAAGCTTAACGTAATCACGCTTAACCTGTTCCGGGATCTGCGGCTGACGCGACAGGATCCACAAGTAGCCCCGATTCGGGCCGCTGACCAGCGCATACTGATAATCATCATCCAGCGCGATAACGTTGTAACCGCCATAGAAAGGCCCAAAGAACGAGACCTTCAGGGCCGCGACGTCAGAGCGTCCGGTGAAATAAGCTTTACCCTCGCTTTCACTCCCGCTTTTCTTCACCGGATCGTAGCCGCGATTGATCACAACCAGGCCGCCATCACTGCGCTTTTTATACGTGGCGGTGACGTGATCTTTACCGCGTTCAAAACGGTGATCGAGACGGGCAATTTCATACCACTTACCCAGGTAGCGCTCTGCATCAAAACCGGAGACCGGCTTGACACCTTTTGGCGGGGTGGGCGATTTGCAGGCCACCAGCGTTAATGAAAGCGCGGTGACGGCAACCAGAGGCCAAATCTTCATTGTCACTCCTTACACAACATCATAAAAATCCCATGCTGAGTATAGTTAAGGATTGACGGGACGCCTGGCGTGCGCGGGCGGGTGCAGCTTACCCGCGCATCTGACCTGCCCGGCTTATGACGTTTTCTCGTCGTCCGACGGAATTAAAGGTTCATCAATGGCGATCGACTTGCCTGACTTCAGCAGCTGAATATCGAGCATGACGTAAGTCATGGTGGTGATAAAAAGAGAAATCACGCTGCCAATGACGCCACTGGTGGTAAAGGTAAAGAAGTTATACATCACCACCCAGGTCACACAGATAAACAGCGCCAGCGCCACGCTGATAGCGGATTGTGAATAATTTGTCGCGCGTGCGCCCATTTCGTTGATTTGCATACTGAGGTTACAGCCTGTGTATTTCTCAAGTATCCAGATGCCCTGGTCCCAGCTGCGCAGACGACGCGCGCTGCCGCGCGTCACAAACAGAAACAGCAGCGAGATAAACAGGCCCGAGAAAGCGATCAGCACCGGCACCGCCTGCAGGGCATAAGCGATACTTTTATGCAGCGAATCCTGCGCCAGACCGGTGAGATCAAGCGTTAACGATGCGCCGAGGACGCCATACAAAAACAGAAACAGCACCAGGTAGAGCGCGTTACGTTTCCAGTCGAGATCGGCTTCATGGTTTTTCTGCTGACGAGCAATAACCAGAGCCTGCTGCAGTCGCTGCGCGTCAGCGGAGCTGGCTGCGATGCTTTCAGGCTCGCTGCCCAGCAGCCGGTGGATAAAAGGCCGATCGGCCTGATCAATAGTCACGTGCATAAACATCCCGCAAACAGAATATAAGTGGCAACAGTGTACCATTTGCCGGCGCAAATTGATTTTAAGGACATCGTTCATCAGCGGCTCACGTTATCCTGTACGGTGGCTGAACCTTCGTCCGGCGCATGAGTATCCATCAGGGCGTACAGCCGGTCATTGGCGATAATGAATTATTCGGGTAACGTGGAATAGAGACTATCACCTTCATCACGCCAGTCAGGACTGGCAGGAGCCTCTTCGATGTCAGTTTCTACTTCACTGGTTGCGCTGGTTTGCCGCACACCTGAAAATGCGGCAACCGCCTGTCAGCTCAGCGCATTCAGCGCTCAGCTCACCAAACGTGGCCTGGTCAGCATCCTGATTCATGTGCAATCACGCAGTGAACTGCAGCAGGCGCTGCAGAATGCCGCGGCGTTGCCGGTCACGCATCTGCTGTTCCTCTCTTCTGTCTGTGACGATGAACAGAGCCTGGCAGCAGAGATATTGCCTGCGGTTGCGCAGCTTCATGCGGATGCACAGACGCTGGCCAGCGATCGCTACAGCGCAGGCGAAGCGCTCGCGCTGCTACTGCTTTCTCAGGGGCATCAGCGGACGGGCTTTATGCATGCCGGTGAAACGCCGGAGATAGCTCGTCAGCTGGCAGGCGTCAATGCCGGTTTGCAGACGCAGGAAAAAGAGGTGCAGCTTTTGCTGACAGCCGGCCGTGAGCGGCGCGAAGAGGCGTATCAATCGATGATGGCGTATCTGAAGAAAACCCGTGCCGCCGAACGTATCAACGCGCTGGTGTGCAGCAGCGATGAGCTGGCGTTTGGCGCGCTGCAGGCTGTGCGTGATTTTGGTCAGGGCGCACACGTTGCGGTAACGGGATACGGTAACGTGGCTGAAGCGGCGATGTCCACCTGGCATCTTACCCGCTGGGCCCCGCGCAGCGATTTGCGGGTGACAGAAACGTTAAACCGGTTACTGGAGCAGGGCGCTGACAACAACAGCGGCTGGCAGCAGGGTGAACTGGAAGTGCGGCACTCCCATCAGGGGAAATATATTCCCGGCGAAATGTCGCAATGCGGCTGTGCTATACGCCACTGAGTTGCGGCCCCGGATAGCGTGGTAATGCGTATCCGGGGCCATAGCCTCAACGCAGCACGCCGCTGCTGTCAGCCTGTGTGGCAACGGAAGGCTCAATCACCACCGGGATACTTTTATAGGCGGGAATACCGCTTTGCGTATCGTGGCTGTCGAGTGGCACCATAATATTCGCTTCCGGATAGTAAGCGGCTACCGATCCGGGGGCCATGTCATAAATCACGATTGTCAGGTTCTTCATACGGCGATGGGTGCGGTTACCCTGCGGATCGAGCGCGGTCATATCGACCGTATCCCCGGAGCGCAGCTGCCGGCTCTCCGCTTCATCAGCGGAAATAAACAGCACATCGCGCCGCCCGGTAATGCCCCGATACCGATCGTTTAGCCCGTATAGCGTGGTGTTGTATTGATCGTGACTGCGCAGCGTGGTCAGCACCAGATCGTGACACTTCAGCGAGCGCGGATCCTCATTGATGCCCTGCATCACTTTAAACTGCGCGCGCTTTGACGGCGTCAGCCAGACACGTTCAGACGCCGCATTATGCAGACGGAAACCGCCCGGCTGCATAACGCGCTGGTTAAAGTTCTCAAAAGCGGGAAACACGGCTTCAATGGCATCACGAATGTTGCTGTAGTCGCTGACCATTTTGTCCCAGTTTACACGGGAGGCCGGCAGCGTCGCTTTGGCCAGTCCGGCAACCAGCGCCGGTTCCGATTTAAGATGCGGAGATGCAGGCTCCAGCGTGCCGCGCGAGGCGTGAACCATTGACATAGAATCTTCCACGGTCACGCTCTGATCGCCCGAAGCCTGGCGATCCCTTTCCGTACGTCCCAGCACCGGCAGCAGGTAGCTGTGCTTAGCCATCAGCAGGTGAGAGCGGTTGAGCTTCGTCGCCATATGAACCACCAGATCGAGCTTGCGCATCGCTTCAAAGGTGATTTGCGGATCGGAGATGGCTTCGGCGAGGTTACCGCCCAGGCACAGCAGCGCTTTTGAGCGCCCGTCGCGAATCGCCTGAATCGCCGCCACCGCGCCGTGCCCGTGCTGCTGCGGGGGCGTGAAGCCAAAGACCTTCTGCAGACTGTCCAGCAGGGTCTGTGAGGGGATCTCTGTGATGCCAACCGTGCGATCGCCCTGAACATTTGAGTGCCCGCGTAGCGGACAAATGCCTGCGCCGCGGCGGCCGATATTGCCGCGCAGCAGCAGCAGGTTCGCAATCTGCTGCACATTCTGCGTGCCGTACTGATGCTGGGTTATACCCATCCCGTAGCAGATAATGGTGTTTTCTGCGGCGGCGTAGAGGTGGGCAATGTTCTGGATCTCAGCGATGTCCATCCCAGAAACTTTCAGGATATGATCCCAGCTGGTGTCGTCCAGATCGGCTTTCAGCGCCGCAAAACCTTCAGTATGTTCACTGATAAAGGTTTCATCCAGAACCGGCGGTTCACCGGCCGCCAGCGCCTTATCGTGCATAGCCAGCAGCGTTTTCATCACGCCTTTAAGCATGGCTGCATCACCGCCAACGCGCACCTTGTAGTAGGTTGAAGCCAGCTGCGTGGACCCCATTGAGAGCATTTCAATCGGACTTTGCGGTGAGGTAAAGCGTTCCAGCCCGCGCTCGCGCAATGGATTGATGGCAACAATCTTCGCGCCGCGTTTTGACACTTCCCGCAGTGTTCCCAGCATACGCGGATGGTTGGTGCCAGGGTTGTGTCCAATGCAGAGCACCAGATCGGCGTGATCAAAATCCTCCAGCTCTACTGTACCTTTGCCAACGCCAATCGACTCTGGCAGGCCTACGCTGGTGGGTTCGTGGCACATATTCGAGCAGTCGGGAAAGTTGTTTGTGCCATATTCACGGGCAAACAGCTGCCAGAGAAAGGCCGCTTCATTTGAAGCGCGGCCGGAGGTGTAAAATTCAACGCTATCAGGATCGTCATAACCGCGCAGCAGCGCGCCAATCTCCTGCAGCGCCGTGTCCCATTCAATCGGCTGATAAGTGTCGCTGGCTGCATCATATTTCATGGGATGGGTCAGGCGTCCTTCACCTTCCAGTTCAAAAGCGCTGCGCTCCCAGAGTTCGCTGACGGTATGCGCGGCGAAAAAGGCAGGCGTAGTGCGTTTACTGGTCGCTTCCCAGGAAACCGCTTTGGCACCGTTCTCGCAAAATTCAAATGAGGAGGCGTGACGTGGATCGGGCCAGGCGCAGCCCGGACAATCAAACCCTTCAGGCTGGTTGACCTTGAATAAGGCGATAACATCCTGTTTTACCGCCATCTGATGCCGGATCGCATCTGCTACCGCTTTCAGTGCTCCCCAGCCGCCCGCTGAGCCTCCATAAGGTTTAATGCCGACATCCCGGTTCTGCTCTTTCATGGCTGCTTATCTCGTGTAAAAAATTATCTCTTAAGCCTGGAATAAGCTGCGGCGTCCGCAAGGAAACTATATGAAACACGCTATTTTAATGTTTACAGAATATTGCAGCGCTGCGATTGCTAAAAACGTGTTAAAGCACCTCTGATTATCGTCCTGCGGTAATAATATGCTATATAAATGATAATTATTCTCAGTGAATTGATGCGGAACTGACAGATGCAAAACGATAAATCTCTCTATGCTGACTGCTGTATTGCAGGCGGTGGCCCGGCAGGATTGATGCTGGGATACCTGCTGGCGCGCGCCGGCGTATACGTTATTATTATTGAAAAACATGCGGATTTTCTGCGTGATTTTCGTGGCGACACGATCCATCCTTCTACGCTGGAGATCATGTACCAGCTTGGATTACTGGATGAGCTGTTAACGCTGCCGCATCAGCGCACTGAGAAACTGCAGGCGGAAGTCGGTGGCGAAGAGATCACTATGGCGGACTTTTCCCGCCTGCCGGTGCGCTGCCGTTTTATCGCCTTTATGCCGCAGTGGGATTTTCTCGATTTTCTGGCCCGTAAAGCCCGCGCCTTTGATAATTTTACCCTGCTGCACGATACCGGCTTTGCTGACTTCATCAGAGAGGGAGATCGGATTACTGGCCTGACGACGTTACAGGGTCACACTATTCATGCGCCGCTTGTGGTCGGGGCAGATGGCCGTCATTCGCAGGTTCGTGCTAAAGCGGGATTAACCAGCCAGAATTTTGGCGCGCCGCGTGATGTGCTGTGGTTTTCACTCGCTAAACAGCCCGACGATCTGGCGCTCGGAATGGGTCATAAAGGGCCGAAACAGAATTTTATCGTGATCGATCGCGGTGACTACTGGCAGTGTGGCTATACCATCGAAAAAGGCGAGTTTGAGCGACTGAAAGAGACCGATATCGCTGCGTTTATTACACAGCTTGCTGAGGTTGCGCCGTTCAGTGAAGTGCGTATGCAGGCGCTGACCGGCTGGGAGATGTTTCACCTGCTGTCGATTCGAATCGATCGTCTCGATAGCTGGTGCCGGCCAGGCGTCCTTTGTATCGGTGATGCAGCGCATGCAATGTCGCCTATCGGGGGCGTAGGGGTCAATCTGGCGATTCAGGATGCGGTGGCCACCGCTAATCTGCTGACGCCCGCGCTGCTGAAAGGTGAGGTAAACCTTAAAACGCTGCAGAAAGTCCAGCGGCGGCGTCAGTTTCCCACGGTCGCCACGCAGTTTCTGCAGATCAAGATGAGCAGTAAAAAACGCACGCGCAGCGCGCCATCCAAAGTGCCACAGTTCATCAGCCGCTACCCGTTTCTGCGGCATCTGTTCGGACGCCTTATCGGACTGGGATTTCGCCCGGAACGTCCGCGCCTGGCAGATAAAGGCTGAACGGCAGGCAAAAAAAAGCCCGCGAGGCGGGCAGGCGAACGATAACCGGTAAACTTTCTCGTCAGCAACGCATTGCTGTTTAGCGTCACTATAGTAGCAACGATTACGCAGGCGTACGAATTTTGTTCGATGAGTTAATTTTGCTGAACAGATAAATAATTTAAAGATTACGGTAGCGTTCCTGGTTTAGTCTGCGCCCTGAGTAATAACGATCATCGCTTCAGCAATGTCAGCCCGCGCTGCCCGCGCCTGCTGATATTCTGGCGAATGGTAACACTCAACGGCCGTCTGATAATCGGGAAACGCGATTAATACATGGCGGGCATAGGTTTTACCTTCCAGCGTCAGCGCGTGCTCACTGCGTGCAAGAAAGGTCGCCTGATATTTATCAAAAGCTGCCGGTGCAAGATCCCGGTAACGCTGATAGCGCTCAGCATCATGCACCGTAACGTGAGCTATCCAGTAAGCAGTCATCGCTACTCCTCCGTCGTCAGAATTGTTTTCGCCAGCTGCGCCGCTTCCGTCAGATGCTGAATCACCGCTTCTCTGGCCTGCTGCGGATTGCTGGCTTCAACCGCAGCGTAAATACGCGACATACGTTCAAATCCGGCAACCTGACGCTCAGGACTACGCAGCGTCAGGGCGCGCAGACGGCTGATGCGGCTGTTGAGCCGCTGCACGATTTCCCAGGCGATATGATGCTCTGCAATCGAAAACAGCGTTTCGTAAAACGCCTGCGACGCTTCAACCCGCTCAATATCGTCATGATGTTCAGAAGCGCTGGCAATCCGCATCAGCCGCGTGTGCAGCGCCTGCTTGTCTTCCGCTGTGGCTGTACGGGCGCAATCCTCTGCGGCTGCAGATTCAAGCAGCTGCCGTATGCTGTAGATCTGCTGCGCAACCTCCCAGGTAAGCCGCGCCACGATAGGCCCTTTTTTGGGCAGATTTTCAATCAGGCCTTCCGCTTCCAGATAACGGATCACTTCCCGCACCACGGTACGACTGACACCCAGCTCATCACACAGTGAGCGTTCAACCAGACGATCGCCCGCTTTAAAATAGCCCGAGATGATTGCCTGTCTTACTTTCACCAGCGCCAGTTCCCGGAGAGTCACCGGCGTGTTTTCAATCCTTAAGGAGTGAATCGCAATCATGATCTTCCCTATTGTCCTGCGTTAAGAATCGTTGCGCGCAGCCCTGCGCGCGCTCTTTTTTACTATTAGCACTGTTATGGCAATGAACGCAACGTTGCAGGTAGTACGGGCAACAGGGCCTGAAGCAACAAAGTAATAAACGGTGCTGCGGTTTATCCTGATGCGGTCGCGCCAGTAATTTGTCATTGCTCACATTTTTATCACCGATCGCTGACGCTTTTCGGTTCTCATCACGCCTTTTCCTGAAACCCCCTACTTATCAGCAACATAAATTTATCCTGTCGTACAGGCCTGCATCAGTTATTTGAGGCCAGTCACACTCCGGCAGCAGTATTGGTATCCGACGCGATGCACCTGAACAGAGAGTCAAAAGATGGCCGGAACCGCAGCTGGCGCACGCTGAAGCGGAAAAAGCAGCTAATTAATGTATGACTGTATGATGGTATACCAACTTTTGACATCCCAAAAGCGCCGATGTTATACCCCTTTCACCAGTAGTAATTAACAAACCGTTAACTTGAAAGGGGATTACATGCATCCGGACATTCGTAAAACCATCGTCACAACTGAAACGCTGTATACCGACGGCGGCAAAGCGGCAGGCACGCCGCTGGTGATGATTGCCGCTGCAGCCGTGGTCAAAAATCCGTGGGCTGGCAGAGGCTTTGTTGAAGATCTGGCACCGGAAATCCGTGAGATGGCGCCGGTATTGGGCGAATTGCTGACCGGACTCATCGTTAAAGAGGCGGGAGGCGGCGATCGCGTGGTCGCCTATGGCAAATGTGCCGTTACCGGACTGAACGGCGAGCTGGAGCACGCCTCAGCGCTGATTCATACGCTGCATTTTGGTAATCACTACCGTTCTGCAGTGCAGGGCAAAACCTATCTGGCATTCAATAATACGCGCGGCCCGGCCAACACGCCGATTCTGGTTCCGATGATGGGAACAGAAGATGAGGGCTCACGTGAACACTACCTGACCATGCAGTTCAATATTAACGATGCGCCATTCAGTGACGAGATCGTGATTGCGCTGGGCGCTGCGCTGGGCGGACGGCCGCACCACCGTATCGGTAACCGTTATCTTGATCTTAAAGAGCTTGGCCATGATCAGAAAAATCCAGCGGCTGTCTGAGGCGTTATCACAGGTCAGCTATCTCGAAGCGGGAACAGGCACCCCCCTGGTACTGATTCACGGTGTGGGCATGAATGCTGAAGCCTGGTTTCCCCAGATAGCGGTACTGAGCCGCCATTTCCGGGTGATCGCAGTGGATATGCCCGGACATGGCGAGAGCACGGGCTTCGGGCATCATGCGACGCTGGCCGATTATGTCGACTGGCTGGCGGCCTTTCTCGCCACCCAGCCAGAACAACGCTTCGCTGTTGCCGGGCACTCAATGGGCGCTCTGATTACCGCCGGACTGGCGATTGATTATCCGCACTATGTCAGCCGGGCAATCGTGATGAGCGGCGTATTCAGGCGCTCAGCTGCTGCCCGGGCGGCGGTACTGCAGCGCGCTCACGAGCTGGCAAGCGGCAACGTACAGCTGGATGCGCCACTGGAGCGCTGGTTCAGCGCTACCCCTCAGGAGCAGCCGCTGCGACACAAAGTCGGTGAGTGGCTGCAGCAGGTCAGCCCGGCAGGCTATGCGCGTGCCTATCAGGCTTTCGCTGAGGGCGACTCGCTGTATGCCGATCGCTGGGCAGAGATGCGCTGTCCGGTGCTGGTAATGACGGGGGAACTGGACGCCAACTCCAGCCCGGACATGACCCGACAGATGGCCAGCGCTGCGCTTTACGGTGAGGCGGTGGTTATCGATAACGCCAGACACATGTTGAATCTGACCGATGCTGAACGGGTAACACGAGAGATGCTCTCTTTCCTCGAGCCGGTTGCAGCACACGTCACGTCACAAGAGCCTATTCAGGAGTAACTTATGGACGCAGATAAACGCAGACAGTTGCGTGACGCCTTTGGTGCCTTTATGACGGGCGTAACCGTAGTCACGACCCACGATGCGAATGGTGAGCCAATTGGTTTTACCGCTAACTCTTTTTCCTCGGTATCACTGGACCCGGCGCTGCTGCTGGTGAGCATCGACAAACGGTCGGCTAACTTTGAGCACTTTACGCAGTGCCGCCATTTTGCCGTCAATATTCTGGCAGAACAGCAGAAAGAGACGTCGAACGTGTTTGCGCAGAAGATTGCCGATCGCTTTGCGCGCGTCAGCTGGCGACGCGGAGAGCAGGGTACACCCCTGATTGATGAGAGTTCGGCCTGGTTTGAGTGTTCGCTGCATCAGGTGATTGACGCGGGCGACCACGCGATCCTGATCGGTAATGTGCTGCAATTCGCTTCCAGCGGCACTGCAGGTCTGGGCTACTATCGCGGCGCCTATTTCACACCTTACCAGCAGGCGGAGTCGCTGATTAGCGGGCCGGATGTCGTGGTGAGTGCGCTTATCGAATCTGCCGGTCAGGTGCTGCTGGTCCGGCAGTCAGAAGGGTACAGTCTGCCGGCACAAACCATGCGCGGTCGCAGTGTTGATGAAACGCTGACGCAGGTGTTCAGTACGCTGCAGATTGCCGCCAGTCCGGGTTTTATCTATTCCATGTGGGAAGACAGGCAGAAAAAGCAGCAGCATATTGTCTTCTTATGTGCGCAGCCCACGGGCAGTACGCTGCCCGTTGTGGACCAGGGAGAGTGGCGGGATCTGCAGGATCTGGCCACCATGCCGGTCGCCGACAGTGCGCTGCAGGCGCTGCTGGGGCGCTATATGCGTGAATACGCGGCGGGTAATTATGGCCTTTATTACGGTGATGAAGCGCAAGGCTCTGTGCGCCAGTTCGTTACGCCAGCCCATCAGGAGGTGGTATGAAGCTTTCTCTGTTTCTGCATATGGAGCGCGTCTCAGCTGATGATGCACAGGATAAGCTCTACGAAGAGATGATGACGCTGTGTGAAATCGCCGACCGCGGTGGTCTGCACGCTATCTGGACCGGTGAACACCATGGTATGAATTTTACCATTGCCCCCAATCCTTTTATTAATCTGGTGGATATTGCGCACCGCACACAGCATGTGCGGCTCGGCACCGGCACCATTATTGCGCCGTTTACCCATCCGATTCGCCTTGCCGGTGAGGCGGCAATGACCGATATCATCACTAACGGACGGCTGGAGCTGGGTATTGCGCGCGGGGCCTACGCGTATGAGTATGAGCGTCTGCTGCCAGGGCTTGATGCCTGGGGGGCCGGCCAGCGCATGCGGGAACTGGTCCCGGCAGTAAAAGCGCTCTGGCGCGGTGATTATACTCATCAGGGCGAGTTCTGGCAGTTTCCTTCCACCACGTCATCGCCGTTACCCAAACAGCAGCCGCATCCCCCCATCTGGGTTGCTGCCCGCGATCCCAACAGCCATGAGTTTGCCGTTAAACAGGGTTGTAACGTGCAGTGCACGCCGCTGCATCAGGGGGACGAGGAGATTGTCCGGCTGATCACCACGTTTAAAGAGGCGTGTCGGGAATACGCCCCGGAGCAACCGCTGAAAATCATGTTACTGCAGCACGGTTTCGTGGCGGCGGATGAGGCGGATGCACAGCAGGCAGCAGAGGAGCTGAACCGCTTTTACCACTATTTCGGCGCCTGGTTTAAAAACGAGCGACCAGTGACGCAGGGGCTTATTGCCCCACTGAGTGAGAAAGAGATGGCCGCTAACACGTATTACAGCGCAGAAAAAATGCGCCAGAACCTGGCTATCGGTACGGCGGACGAAGTGATCGCACGGCTGAAAAACTATGAAGCACTGGGCTATGACGAATATGCGCTGTGGCTCGACAGCGGGATGACCTTTGAACGCAAAAAGGCCTCACTGATGCGCTTTATTGAACAGGTCGTTCCGGAATTCCACTAAGCGGAGAGAGAGATGGACGCGTTTAAACTCTACATTGACGGGCAGTTTGTAACCGGCGCTGCCTCGTTCACATCCCTTAATCCGGCGACAGCAGAACCCTGGGCCACGATCGCCGGCGCACAACAGCAGGAGACTGACCACGCGGTGGAGGCAGCTGCCCGCGCGTTTACGTCAGAGGCGTGGCGCGGTCTTACCGCCAGCGCGCGCGGTAAACTGCTGCTGCGGCTGGCCGATCTGATTGAGCGGGATGCGGCGCGGCTGGCGCGTATTGAAACGCTGGATACCGGCAAAATTATTCGTGAAACGCAGGCGCAGATTGCCTACGTCGCAGAGTATTACCGCTATTACGCGGGGCTGGCTGACAAAATGGAGGGGGCTACGCTCAGTATCGACAAGCCCGATATGGAAACGTGGGTCAGACGCGAACCGGTGGGCGTGGTGGCGGCAATCATTCCCTGGAACAGTCAGCTATTTCTCTCTGCGGTTAAAATCGGCCCGGCGATTGCCGCTGGCTGTACGCTGGTGGTGAAGGCAGCAGAAGTGGCACCGGCTCCTCTTCTGGCGCTGGCAGAGCTGATTGATGAAGCGGGTTTTCCGCCCGGCGTGATTAACGTTATCACCGGATTTGCTGAGCAGTGCGGGGCACGGCTCACTGCGCATCCGCTGATCGATCATATCGCCTTTACCGGCGGAGCAGAAACGGCGCGCCATATTATTCGCGGCAGCGCGGAGAACCTCGCCAGCACCTCACTGGAGCTGGGGGGCAAGTCCCCGTTCATCGTTTTTGCCGATGCCGATCTGGAGAGTGCGGCTAACGCTCAGGTGGCGGCGATCTTCTCAGCGTCGGGTCAGAGCTGCGTCGCGGGCTCGCGTCTTCTGGTAGAGGCCAGTGTTAAAGAGGCGTTTATTGACAAGCTGGTGAGTAAAGTGCGCGACATTGTCATTGGCTGCCCGCAGCAGACCGATACTCAGTTTGGCCCGCTCTGCACACTGCGTCAGAAACAGAATATCGAGCAGGTTGTCAGTCGTTCGCTGGAGCAGGGCGCACAGCTGATTATCGGGCATGAGCCGGTCAGCCAGCCCGGTTTTTATTATCCGCCTACGATCCTTGATTGCAGCAGCGTGCCGGAAGCAGAGAGTGTCGTGCAGGAGCTGTTTGGTCCGGTGCTCTCAGTGCTGACCTTTAGCGGTGAGGCGGAGGCGCTGCGGCTGGCAAACGGCACTGAATATGGCCTTGCTGCAGGCGTCTTTACGCAAAATCTGACGCGGGCACACCGTATTACACGCCAGCTGCGCAGCGGCGTGGTCTGGCTGAACACCTATCGGGTTGTCTCACCGCTGGCCCCCTTCGGTGGCTACGGCAAGTCAGGTTCTGGGCGCGAAGGCGGCGTTGACGCAGCGCTGGAGTACACCACAACCAAAACCGTCTGGCTGCGTACCAGCGATGAACCCATCGACGATCCTTTTATCATGCGTTAATTCCCCTTCCGGCGCTGGCCATCCACACCATTGCCCGCCGGATCGTTAAGTATCAGGCGTCTTACCGCCAGCAGTTTCTCCTGAGAGAAGACGAGACGCACATCGTCGGGATGGCTATGGCATTTAAACGCCAGTGATGTATCTGCAACACATAATAATTCTGCATCTCAACCGGAGGGTAAGGTGGAAAAATCATCACGTCAGGGGCAGTTTATCGAGAACAAGTCGGTGGATTATGTGCCGGTGTCTGAGCGACACGGCAAGCCGCACAGCCTGTTCACGCTCTGGTTCTGCACCAATATTGCTCCGCTGGCGGTGGTCAGCGGGGCGATCGCAACCGAAACGTTTCATCTCAATGTGATTTCAGCGCTCTCTGCGATTGTCGCCGGTCATCTGTTTGGTGGCATTTTTCTTGCGCTGACCTCAGCGCAGGGACCTAAAACCGGCATTCCGCAGATGGTGCAGAGTCGCGCGCAGTTCGGGCGCTATGGCTCGCTGCTGGTGATCAGCTTCACCACCGTTATCTATCTTGGCTTTTTTATTTCCAACATTTCGCTTTCTGGCCGGGTAATTAACAATGTTATTCCGGTACTGCCGGTAGCCAGCGCAACGATTTTAGGTGCCGTGCTGGCAACAGCGATCGGCGTGATAGGCTACCGCTTTATCCACCGGATCAATAAAGTTGGCGCATGGATTATGGGAGCAGCCCTGCTGCTTGGACTGACGCTGATGTTATCGCAGCCGCTACCGGCAGATTTCTGGCAGCGCGGCTCGATGAGTGCAGCAGGGTGGTTCGGCACCTTTTGCATTGGGGCCGTGTGGCAAATCAGCTTTTCACCGTACACCTCAGATTATTCGCGCTATTTGCCCGCAGATGTGGGTATCGCCCGTCCTTTCTGGGCCACTTATCTCGGCGCCTGTGGCGGGACGATTCTGGCATTTGTCTTTGGCATGATGGCCGTGAGTATTGCTCCTGCGGATGACGCCATGGTGGCAGTACGTCACGCCACTGGCTGGCTGGGACCGCTGCTGATGATCCTGTTTCTGGTAAATATCATCTGCCATAACTCGATGAATCTGTATGGTGCGGTGCTGTCGCTGATAACGGCTGTGCAAACCTTTCGTCCGCACTGGACGCCGGGGGCGGCAGTACGGCTGGTGGTGTCGGCCCTGGTGCTGACAGGCAGCATTTTGATTGCCCTGGCGGCGTCGCAGAACTTTGTGGCTTTTTTCATCAACCTTATCCTGGCGCTGATTGCCGTACTGATCCCGTGGATTGTGATTAACCTGCTCGATTTCTACTACGTCAACAAACAGCATTACGATGTGGACGCTATATTTCAGGCCGACGGAGGACGCTACGGGCGGCTTAATCTGCAGGCACTGCTGGTCTATTTTGCCGGCATTCTGGTACAGATCCCCTTTATTGAAAATGCGTTTTTTTCCGGTCCGTATGCAAAACTGATCCCCGGTGTGGATATCTCATGGATTATCAGTCTGGTTGTCACCAGCATCGCGTATCCGCTGTTTCACCGAAAGTATCAGCCGCGGTTAACCGTACTGCCTGAAAGCAAAGTATAAAAACCGGGGCAGGGACGCCCCGTCCGGTTTACCCGACACGTTACCCTCCGTTTCCGCCATTAACGTCTGCTCTCTTCTTCAAACCGGGAAACAGCGCGCTGCAGGCGTGCGATTTGTATGGAATACCTGCTACCATAGCGCGCGGCAGCTGCGCGTTGTCGTCTGGTAAACCCTGTATAAATACTATGATTACGTCGTGTAAATAACGCGCGGCGAATGGAGCTATGGCACTGATGTTGCAAGATTTAGGCATTATCGATTTATGGACATTTCTGGCAGGTGCGCTGGTGATTATTCTGTTACCTGGCCCGAACAGTCTGTATGTTTTACGCACCGGCATGGGGCGCGGCATCAAAGCGGCTTCTAAAGCGATTGCGGGTGTCATGGCAGGCGATCTGATCCTGATCTTTCTCGCCTGGGCGGGGGTGGCCACGCTGATACGCACCAGCCCGCATATTTTTATGATGGTGCGTTATCTGGGGGCGATGTTTTTACTCTATCTGGGTATCAAAATTATTATGGGCGCGCTGCGCCAGCGCACGGACACGCAGCCTGCTGAACCGGTCAAAGCGGAAAACTACTTTCTGCGTGCAGTACTGCTGGGGGTGACTAACCCTAAAGCTATCCTGTTTTACGTCTCTTTCTTTATTCAGTTTATCGACCCGAAAGTCACGCATACCGCACCGGCATTCGCCACGCTGGGTGCGCTGATCCAGCTGATCAGCTTCAGCTACTATTCCGTGCTGCTGGTGGCGGGCGCGGTAATGGTCCGCTTTTTGCGCAGCCGCACGCGGCTGGTTAAATTTGCCAACATGCTGACCGGTATGCTGTTCTTTGGTTTTGCCGTCCGGCTGGTAAGCGCCCAGAGCTGATAGTGACCACGCACGCTGCGGAGAGATAAATGATAACCAAACAACGTCAGGCTGATGCCCTGCTGGTGAGCACTACGCTCATTGCGGCGTTTGGCTGGATCTGCTCGCGTGAGGCGATAGCCGGTATTCCCGCACTGGCATTTGTCGCGCTGCGCTTTCTCTCTGCCAGCGCGATACTGCTGCTGCTCTGCCGCGCCGCCGAACTGCGCCATACGCTGCGGAATATCAGGCCGGTTCTGATGAGTGGTCTCCTGCAGTCTGCTTATATGCTGCTGTGGATCTATGCCGTTGCCACCACGCGTTCGCTGGGTGAGGGGGCATTTATCATGAGCCTCTCCATGCTGTTTGTGCCGCTTTTCGCCTGGCTCATACTGCGCAGCCGCCCGGCACGCGCGTTCTGGCTCTCTCTGCCGGTGGGCATAGCGGGACTGGCTCTGCTGACGCTCAGGCAGGATCTGCATTTTGAACTGAGTCAGCTGCTGTTTCTGGGCGCCGCGCTGATTCAGGCGGTCTACTTCTGTTTCACTACCCGCTTTGCCGCTACGGTTCCCGTCTGTCCGCTGGCTACGGTACAGCTCGCCTGCACGGGCGCAGTGGCAGGCGTACTGTCGCTGTTCACTGAAAGCTGGCCGCAGGAGGTTACGCTGGCATCATGGAGCTGGCTGGCGGCCAGCGCGCTGATGGCAACCAGCCTGCGCTTCTGGCTGCAGCTGAAAGGACAGAGCATGACCAGCGCCGCGAATGCCGCACTGATTATGATTTTAGAGCCGCTGCTGACGGTACTGGCGGCGGCGCTCTGGTATGGCGAGGCGATGTCAGCACGGCAGATGCTCGGCTGCCTGCTGATATTACTGTCGCTGCTCTATTACCGGCTGCGGCAGGCGAAAGCGCTGACGTAACCGCTTAAGCCACACGATGCAGTGCATCACTTACCGCATTAAACAGCCTGTCGAGTTCGTCAGGCTGAGCAGCAAACATCGGACCAAACTGCAGCGTATCGCCGCCAAAGCGGACATAGAATCCCGCCTTCCATAACAGCATACCCGCCTCAAAAGGCCGTAGTGTGGCATCGCCCTCGCGGGGTGCCAGCTGAATCGCGCCGACCAGCCCGCAGTTGCGAATGTCTGCCACGTGCGGACAGCCGCGCAGCGCGTGCAGCTGCTGTTCAAATACCGGAGCCAGCTCAGCCGACTGCGCGATCAGCGACTCCTTTTCCAGCAGGTCCAGCGTCGCGATGGCCGCTGCGCAGGCGACCGGATGCGCCGAGTAGGTATAGCCGTGGGCAAACTCCACCGCATGCTCTGGCAGCGGCTGTGACATATAGGTGTGGTAGATTTCGCTGCTGGCCGCCACGCCTCCCAGCGGAATGGCCCCGTTGGTGATCTGCTTGGCAAAGTTGAGCAGATCCGGCGTCACACCAAAATACTCTGCGCCGGTCCAGCGTCCCATGCGGCCAAAGCCGGTGATCACTTCATCAAAAATCAGCAGGATATTGTGCTGCGTACAGATCTCACGCAGGCGCTGCAGATAGCCCCGCGGCGGAATAATGGCGCCGGCGGAGCCGGAAAGCGGCTCAACAATCAGCGCGGCGATGTTTGACGCATCGTGCAGCTCAATCAGCTTCAGCATCTCATTCGCCAGCGCCTCGCCGCCGGTTTCAGCCTGGCCCGGTGTAAAGGCGAGATCGCTTTGCAGCGTATGCGGCAGGTGATCCACATCCATAAACTGTCCAAACATTTTGCGGTTACCGCCAATGCCGCCGAGGCTGGTACCGGCAATATTCACCCCGTGATAACCGCGGGCGCGGCCAATCAGTTTCGTTTTGGCCGGCTGACCTTTGGCCCGCCAGTAGCCGCGCGCCATTTTAACCGCGGTGTCTGCGGCTTCAGATCCGGAACCGGTAAAAAAGATATGATTGAGATCGCCCGGCATGTGCTGCGCAAGACGTTCTGCCAGCTGAAATGAGAGCGGATGGCCATACTGAAAACCGGGGGAGTAATCCAGTACCCCGAGCTGCCGGCTGACCGCCTGCTGGATCTCACTGCGCGTATGGCCTGCGCCGCAGGTCCACAGTCCTGACAAACTGTCATAAATGCGCCGCCCTTTATCATCGGTCAGCCAGCGTCCTTCCGCGGCCACGATAAAGCGCGGGTCGCGCTGGAAATTACGGTTGGCGCTGGAGGGCATCCAGTGCGACTGCAGGTTCAGGGATGCGGTATCAATACGTTCAGACATAGCAGTTTCTCCAGAGTGTATAGCCAGAGTTTGCAATCAGGCATCGGTTAAGTTAAATGCTAATTAACTTAAGTTTAGTCAGCGGAAAACTCACCTGAATGAAACCTAAAACGCTGGCGCAGGTTACTGATTTCGATCTGCGCCTACTGCGGCTGTTTAAAACCGTCAGCGAATGCGGCAGCTTTACGGCCGCCGAAAGCAGGCTGGGCATTACCCGCTCGGCAATCAGCCTGCATATGAGCGATCTGGAAAAGCGTCTCGGGATGCGGCTCTGTCAGCGCGGAAGGGCGGGATTTGCCCTGACGGATGAGGGCCGTGAGATCCTGCGTCTCAGCGCCAGCCTGATGGTGGCCGTCGAGGACTTCCGCCAGCAGATCAACCAGATGCATAAACAGCTGCGCGGCGAGCTGAACATCGGCATTATCAATAATCTGGTGACGCAGCCGCGAATGCAGATTACTCAGGCGCTGGAAGCATTACGCGAACAGGGGGCCGACGTCCGCATTAATATCAGTATGCTCACGGCCGCTGATATTGAACAGGGCCTGCTCGACGGTCGCCTGCACGTGGGCGCGCTACCCTATACCGCGCCGGTGTCGGGCCTGGCTTATACCCCGCTTTATGAAGAGATCTCCTGCCTTTACTGCAGCAGCACGCATCCGCTTTTCAGCCAGGCGCATGAAATGGATCTGTCGGTGCTGGCTCGCCATGAGGCGATAGCACCGGGTTACCGTCTGAGTGCGGAAGCCGCTGCGCTGCATCAGTCACTTAACTGCACGGCCACGGCCTCTGACCGGGAAGGGATTGCTTTTCTGATCCTGACCGGACGCTATATCGGCTTTCTGCCCGATCACTATGCAGCACGCTGGTGTGAGCTGGAGCAGATGCGTGCGATTGCGCCTGCCCGGCTGTGCTTCAGCAGCGAAATCGCGATTGTGACCCGACAGGGGCAGCGTAATAACGCCATCCTGCAGCGTTTTCTGACGGCAACGGGCGCAGAGAGTGAAGCTGATGCGCCTCTGTAATTACAACATACTTTTAGTTGATCAACTACCTTGTTAAGCCATAGTGCAGGCCGTTTAATCAGGCAGTCATATCAGGCTTGTTTTACAACGGTGTGAGGAGCACATGAGGCAGGGCAGCTTTACGCTGCCCTGCAGAAAGACAGGAGATTATGCCCGCACAGGCTCACCGCGCACCGGGCGCTCGCCGGCAACATAGTAGTCGGCGGTGCTGCGTGGCAGCGGATCGCGACCGCGAATGTTATCTGCAATCTTCTCGCCAATCATAATGGTTGTCGCATTCAGGTTCCCGGTGATGATCAGCGGCATGATAGAAGCATCGACCACGCGCAGACCCTGCAGGCCATGCACGCGGCCCTCACCATCGACCACGGCCATCTCATCGCTGCCCATTTTACAGGTGCCGCAAGGGTGGTAAGCCGTTTCACCGTGGTTACGCACAAACTCATCCAGCTGCTCATCGGTCTGGCAGTCGATACCCGGACTGATTTCGCGACCGCGATAGTTATCCAGCGCCGGCTGGTTGATGATTTGACGCGTAATGCGGATCGCATCGCGAAACTCCTGCCAGTCCTGTTCATGTGACATGTAATTGAACAGAATGGCCGGATGACGGCGTGGATCGCGTGATTTAATCCGCACGTGACCCCGGCTTGGCGAGCGCATAGAGCCAACATGGCACTGGAATCCGTGCGCTTCAACCGCGTTAGAGCCGTTGTAGTTAATGGCAACCGGCAGGAAGTGATACTGGATGTTAGGCCAGTCAAACTCTTCCCGGCTGCGAATAAAGCCGCCGCCTTCAAACTGGTTGCTGGCTCCCACGCCGGTACCGTTAAACAGCCATTCGGCGCCAATTTTCGGCTGGTTCCACCACTTCAGCGCCGGGTAGAGCGAAACCGGCTCTTTGCACTCATACTGCAGATACATTTCCAGGTGATCCTGCAGATTCTCACCCACGCCAGGCAGGTCGTGCACGACCGGAATATCAAACTGCTGCAGCAGCTCTGCCGGACCCACACCTGAACGCTGGAGGATCTGCGGCGAGGCGATGGCGCCAGCGCACAGCAGTACCTCACGCCGTGCATAGACCGTTTTCGGCGCATTGCTGCCGCCTTCAAGGTACTCGACGCCGGTCGCGCGCGTGCCGTCAAACAGAATGCGATCGGTGGTCGCATGGGTAATGATCTTCAGGTTCGGACGCTTTTTCGCAGTATCAAGATAGCCGCGCGCCGTGCTGGAACGACGGCCCTTTGGCGTAACAAAGCGGTCCATCGGGCCAAAGCCTTCCTGCTGATAACCGTTCAGATCGTCGGTACGCGGATAACCCGCCTGTACGCCTGCTTCAATCATCGCCGCAAACAGGACGTTGTTGTCCGGCTTACAGGTGGTGATGCTGACCGGACCTTCGCCGCCGTGATAATCATTTGCGCCAATATCGCGCGTTTCTGACTTGCGATAGTAGGGCAGGCAGTCAAGATAGCTCCACTGCTCCAGACCAGGCGCTTTGGCCCAGTTGTCGAGATCCATCGCGTTGCCGCGGATATAGCACATGCCGTTGATCAGCGAAGAGCCGCCCAGTCCTTTACCGCGCCCGCACTCCATGCGGCGGTTATTCATATAGGGTTCCGGCTCGGTCTCATACGCCCAGTTGTAGCGCTTGCCCTGCAGCGGGTAAGCCAGGGCCGCGGGCATCTGGGTACGGAAGTCAAAGCGGTAATCGGGACCGCCCGCTTCCAGCAGCAGTACATTGACATTGCTGTCTTCGGTCAGACGGGTAGCCAGTACGTTTCCTGCGGATCCGGCTCCGATAATGACGTAATCAAATTCCATTAGTCGCTCCTCAGGTAAGCCTAATTAAAATACTGACTGAAAACGGGTCATTTCGATCTGCACCGATTTAACCTGCGTATAATTCTGCAGCGTCATCACGCCGTTCTCACGCCCGATCCCGGAGTGCTTGTAGCCGCCAACCGGCATTTCAGCTGCGGATTCGCCCCAGGTATTAATCCAGCAAATACCGGCTTCAATCTGGTGAATAACGCGGTGTGCACGATTAAGGTCCTGCGTGACCACGCCCGCAGCCAGACCATATTCGGTGGCATTCGCACGGCGCACGACCTCTTCTTCGCTCTCATAGGTAAGAATGGACATGACCGGACCGAAAATTTCTTCCTGCACGATAGTCATCTCGTCGCGGCAGTCGGTAAAGACGGTTGGCTCAACCCAGGCACCTTTGTCAAAATCAGCGCCGCTCATGCGCTTACCGCCGCACAGCAGCGTGGCTCCTTCGCTGATGCCCGATTCGATATAGCGCATCACGTTGTCACGATGGGCAAAGCTCACCAGCGGGCCAAAGTTCGTGGCCGGATCGGTGAGATCGCCTGCTTTGATACGCGCAACCCGCTCGCTGATTTTGGCCTCAAATTCCGCTTTTACTGCAGCAGGAATAAAGACGCGGGTGCCGTTGGTGCAGACCTGACCGGAGCTGTAAAAATTCGCCATCATGGCGATGTCAGCGGCGAGATCGAGATCGGCATCCTCAAAAATGATCAGCGGAGATTTTCCGCCCAGCTCCATCGTGACATCTTTCAGCGTCGAGCCAGCGGCGTTTGCCATCACTTTCTTACCGCTGGCTACGCCGCCGGTGAAAGAGACTTTATCGATACCAGGATGGTCGGTCAGCAGCTGGCCGGTCACCGCGCCACGCCCGTTCAGGACGTTGAAAACACCATCCGGCACGCCGGCAGCAGTGTAAATCTCAGCCAGCTTCAGCGCGGTTAGCGGGGTAACTTCGCTGGGTTTAAAAATCATGGCGTTACCTGCTGCCAGCGCCGGCGCCGATTTCCACAGCGCGATCTGGATGGGGTAGTTCCATGCGCCGATCCCGGCCACCACGCCCAGCGGTTCGCGGCGGGTATAGACAAAAGAGGTGTCGCGCAGCGGGATCTGCTGACCCTCCAGTGAAGGGATCAGACCGGCATAGTACTCCAGCACATCTGCACCGGTGACAATATCCACCGCCTGGGTTTCGCTGAAAGGTTTACCGGTGTCCAGCGTTTCCAGCTCCGCCAGTTCATCGTTACGTTCGCGCAGGATCTCCACCGCACGCCGTAAAATGCGTGAACGCTCCATCGCCGTCATCGCAGCCCAGATTTTCTGGCCTTTTTTTGCCGCTTCGACGGCGCGATCAACATCCGCGCGCTCAGCTTCATGGATATCTGCCAGCACGTCCCCATTCGCAGGGTTGATACTCTGGAAGGTATTGCCCGCTGCTGAAGGAACAAATTTGCCATCAATGTAAAGGTGCTGTTCGGTGAATCGGGACATGGGTTCTCCTTCCTCAGTGATTCGGTGAGCCAGCCAGTTGCTGACGAATGAATTGGGTGGTAAGCGTTCTGGCAATGGCTAAATCAAAAGGCTTGCCGCTTAATGCGGCACGCAGCCACAAGCCATCAATCATAGAAGCCAGACCGTAAGCTGCCAGGCGGGCCTGCTCACGTGGCATTTCGCGGCGAAATTCGGCGGCCAGGCTGGAGAACAGACGACGACTGCTGACCCGCTCTAACCGGCCCAGCTGCGGCTGATGCATGCTGCTTGCCCAGAAGTCGAGCCACGCTTTCATGGCAGCGCTATGGAGCTGGGTATCATCAAAGTTACCTTCCACAATGGCCAGCAGGCGTGCTTCAGTGCTGGCGCCTGCCAGCGGCTTAAGCCGCATGGCAACCGCTTCGCGCAGCTGACGCGTGACATCGCGCATGGTGGCTTCCAGCAGGCCATTTTTGTCTTTGAAATAATGACTGATGATGCCGGTGGAGACGCCAGCCCGTCGGGCGATCTGCGCAATGGTGGCGTAGTTTATGCCTACGTCATTAATGGTATCCAGCGTCGCATCAATCAGCTGCCGGCGACGTATCGGCTGCATTCCTACCTTTGGCATCACTACCGCTCCACCTCAAATTGAGACCCTATTAAAACTTTTTTTGATTGCACGTTCAATATAAAAAAGAAAGTTGTTAGGATGGTGTGCTTCGTTTGTTACAAAGCCAGACGGTACGCTACGCTGATAGCGATTTATCACCGTTCTCAACTAATGGAGGAAAAGCAGGGAGTACAACTACAAGGTCAGCCACACTGATCATATAAAATTTTTGAGTAATTACAGGAAATTAACCAGAGGTTATCGATGATTAATCCACCTGCCAGTGAAAAAGACAGAATTAATCCCGTGGTGTTCTTCACCTCAGCCGGACTGATTCTGACATTTTCACTTGTCACCATTCTCTACAGCGACCTTGCGGCCGCCTGGATCCAGACAGCGGTAAACTGGGTCTCAACCACGTTTGGCTGGTATTACATGCTGGCTGCCACGCTCTATATCGTCTTTGTGGTCTATATGGCCTGCTCGCGCTATGGCGCAATTAAGCTCGGGCCGGAGCAGTCTAAACCGGAGTTCAGCCTGCTGAGCTGGTCGGCGATGCTGTTTGCCGCCGGTATTGGCATCGACTTAATGTTTTTCTCTGTTGCGGAGCCGGTATCACAATATATGCAGCCGCCGGAGGGCGCCGGACAAACCATGGAGGCTGCGCGTCAGGCGATGGTCTGGACGCTGTTTCACTACGGGCTGACCGGCTGGTCAATGTACGCATTGATGGGGATTGCACTCGGCTACTTCAGCTACCGCTATAACCTGCCGCTCACGATTCGCTCTGCGCTCTATCCGATTTTTGGTAAACGCATCAATGGGCCGATTGGGCATACCGTGGATATCGCTGCGGTCATTGGCACCATATTTGGTATCGCCACAACGCTGGGTATCGGCGTGGTGCAGCTGAATTACGGCCTTAAGGTGCTGTTTGACGTTCCTGAAGGACTGACCGCGCAGATGGCGCTGATTGTCCTGTCAGTGATTATTGCGACTATCTCCGTGACATCGGGCGTTGATAAGGGCATCCGGATCCTGTCTGAGCTCAACGTGGCGCTGGCGCTCGGCCTGATCCTGTTTGTGCTGTTTATGGGCAAGACAGACTTCCTGCTGAACGCGCTGGTGCTGAACGTTGGCGACTATATCAACCGCTTTATGGGGATGACGCTGAATACGTTTGCGTTCGATCGTCCGACCCAGTGGATGAACAGCTGGACGCTGTTTTTCTGGGCATGGTGGGTCGCCTGGTCGCCGTTTGTTGGCCTGTTCCTGGCGCGTATCTCACGCGGCCGCACCATTCGCCAGTTTGTGCTCGGCACGCTGATCATTCCCTTTACGTTTACGCTGCTGTGGCTCTCTGTATTCGGTAACGCCTCGCTGTATGAAATCATTCACGGCGATGCCGGCTTTGCGCAGGAAGTGATGGCGCATGCCGAACGCGGTTTCTACAGTCTGCTGGCGCAATATCCGGCGTTTAAACTCAGCGCGTCCGTTGCCACCATTACCGGGATGCTGTTCTACGTTACCTCAGCAGATTCCGGTTCACTGGTACTGGGCAACTTCACTTCAAAGCTCAAGGATATCAACAGCGATGCGCCTAACTGGCTGCGCATCTTCTGGTCAATTGCGATTGGGGTGCTGACCATGGGCATGCTGATGACCAACGGGATTTCTGCACTGCAGAACACCACGGTCATCATGGGGCTGCCGTTTAGCTTTGTGATCTTCTTTGTAATGGCCGGCCTGTGGAAATCGCTGAAGGTAGAAGATCATCGCCGGGCCAGTGCCGTGCGTGAAACCGCGCCCTATATTCCCTCAAGCAGCGATCGCCTGAGCTGGAAGAAGCGGCTGTCACGCCTGATGAACTATCCGGGTACGCGCTATACGCAGCGGATGATGGAAACGGTTATCTATCCGGCGATGGAAGATGTGGCGAAAGAGCTGGAGCTGCGCGGGGCGCACGTAATGCTGGAGAAAATGCCGGCTGAAGAGGGGCAGGTGCTGGGGCACCTTGAACTGCGCGTTGATCTGGGTGAAGAGCAGAGCTTTATGTATCAGGTCTGGCCACAGCAATATTCAATTCCCGGCTTTACCTACCGCGCCCGCAGCGGTAAATCGCACTACTACCGGCTGGAGACCTTTTTACTGGAAGGAAGCCAGGGCAACGATTTGATGGACTACAACAAGGAGCAGGTGATTATCGATATTCTCGATCACTATGAGCGTCACCTGAACTTTATCCATCTGCATCGTGAAGCACCGGGCAGTAATCTGACCTTCCCTGAGATGTAACTCCACGGGCAGCAGCGACAACGCGGCTGCCCGTTTTCTTTCCCGTCTGCCTCGCGCATTCCTGTCAGAGAGCTAGACTCACTAGCTGCTGTTAAGGGGAATTTTATGAAACTGGGTTTTGCGTGTAAGTATTTCGATCATGAGGCGAAGCAGCCTTTCCCATTCAAAAGCACCACCCGCACCCGCTTTCTGGGCATGGAGGGTGAGGCCGCCGCCACGCTGCTGATTGGGCTGGCCCGCACCAATCTCACCAACCTTTACGCGATGATCGGGCAGCTGGCTACGCTGCCCGATGCGCTGCGCATGATGCGTATCGGCAGCGATGTGCTGCCGCTCTATACCGTACCGCAGGCGACGCCGATTTATCGCGAGGCGATGTCGGAACTGGCACCGCTGTTTGCCCGCTGCGGCGAACTGGCGCGGGCCAGCAATGTCCGTCTCTCGTTTCACCCCGGACAATATACGGTGCTGGCGTCGGATAATGAGGGCGTAGTGGAACGCGCAATTGAGGATGTCGAATATCACGCCATGTGCGCCGTCCTGATGGGCTATGGCCAGCATTTTCAGGATTTCAAAATCAATATCCATATGAATGGCAAAAATGGCTTTGCCGGCTTTCGCGACGCGTTTATGCGGCTCAGCCCTGAGGCGCGTAATATGCTGACGGTGGAGAATGATGAGGTTTCCTGCGCGCTGGATGATGTGCTGCAGGCGCGAGAGCTTTGTGCGGTGGTACTGGATATTCACCACCACTGGGTAAAAGAGAATGCCTTTATCAAGCCTGATGATAGCCGGATCGCACACATCATCGACTCCTGGCGCGGCGTCCGCCCGGTGCTGCACTACTCAATTGCGCAGGAAGGGTTGATCCCCGATCACGGTTTCCCCGATCAGAACGCGCTGGCGGCTTCTAAAATGAAGCTGCGCGCGCATTCTGATTACTTCTTCAATCAGACGCTAAATGACTGGGCGCTCTCGTTTGACCAGTTCGATATCATGTGCGAAGTCAAAATGAAAAACCTTGCCCGCGACCGGCTCTATTTCTATGCGCTGGAGCGCGGCGGCCACGCTACGGCGCCGTGATCACAATAGCGACGCGGCGGTTCTGCGCCCGTCCCTGCGAGGTACTGTTGCTGGCAACCGGTACCCGCATGCCCAGCCCGCGCGTCACAATATTCGCGCGCGGGACGCCGCTGCTGGCGGCCCACTGCTGTGCGACAGCATCAGCCCGCCTGAGTGAAAGCTGCTGATTATAACCCGCTTCACCGTAGTTATCGGTATGACCATCAATGCGCAGATGCGTAATACCGGTGGCTGCCAGCGTGCCGGCCGTGGAGGCGATGCGCTGTTTACTGGCTGCGGTAAGTTCTGACTCATTAATGCCAAACAGAATACGGTTGGGTAATCCCAGCCCCCAGCCTTCGCTGTTCTGACTGAACCCCTCCTGCTGCAGCGCCGCAACCTGGGCACGGGTAAACCCGCCGGACTGGCAGCCCGCGCAGGTGAGTATCAGCGCCATCAGGCAACCATAGATTTTCACAGCCGATCCTTATTCAGTTTTTTGTTTTTATACATATGCAAATCTGCCCGCTCCAGCAGTGAGGCCACGCTGTCGCCAGATTGCGCCCAGGCATAGCCGATGGTGACCGAGGTGGTAATAGTGCGGTCTTCGCTGAGCGCGATAGGCTGGCGCACCGCGTGCTGTATGGCATCCCGAAGTTCCTGCAGCCGGGCAGGGGTGGTGCGGCTGGTCAGGACCATTGCGAACTCATCGCCCCCCATGCGTGCGACCAGATCGCCCTCTGAGACCAGGCCAGCCAGGCGTTCAGCGGTGGCTTTCAGCACTTCATCCCCGGCAGCGTGTCCCCAGCTGTCGTTAATGCATTTAAAGCGGTCACCATCCAGAAACAGCAAGGCAAAGCGCGGCGGCGTTAACGGACGATCGAGCAATTGCGCCAGCCGCGCCACAAAAGCAGAACGGTTCGCCAGACCCGTAAGCGGATCCGTCAGCGCTTTTTCTGCCAGCGAACGGTTATCACGCAGCAGCGATGCTTTCAGCGTCTGCATCTCACTCAGCAGCGCGTTCAGATCGCTGGAGAGCAGCTGAAACTCATTGATCGGCTCAGGCGGCACGCGCTGGGTAAAATCACCGGTGCGGATCACATAGTGAATGGCGCGCGTGATAGTGCGCATGGAGAGCAGAATGCCGCGATGCAGAAACTCGCTCAGCATAAAAGAGATCACCAGCACGCATAGCATGCCGCAGGTCAGGATCAGGATGGAGTAGTGGATAAACTCGCTGGCGCCATTCACCGTTCCGGCCAGCGTCAGGCTGCCGGCCCGGGTACCTGCGTGCTGTATATCAACAGTGACCGGACTGGCGTAGATCCACTGCCGCAGCTGTTTTTCATAGAAGCCGCTGTGCTCGCGGCGGTTGACCCAGTCAACCAGTACAGTATGGCTGGCGGTGACCAGCTGCGCTGACGCAAACATGCCTTCATCACCCAGCATGGCAATCTTACTGTGCGCATCATAGCTATCTTCAAATACCGTTGCCGCAGTAAGACTGGTGCTCAGCGTGGTTGCCGTCAGCGCCAGATTGCGGTTTTCGTAACGTTTAATAAAGTAGAGAGAGGTCGAGGTCATCAGCAGCCAGCACAGCAGCAGGATCACCGCTGCATTTATGGTGCTGATGCGGCGCAGGCGACCGCGCAGTGATGAACCCTGACGTTTTCTCAGTAAAAATTTCATCTTATTGGTTCTCTTTACGCGACAGCATCAGCACATCGGGACTGACTTTGACGCCGCTGCGTGCCAGTGAATCGAGATTCACCGAAAAACGGGTACGTTCCTCACCAAAAATCATACAGAAAGTGGCGCCGGTTGCGCAGTCAGGGTTATTTTCCGCCATGCTAAGCACTGCTTTATCAGGCATTGCTGCCAGAGCCGCGTGCTGCTGAGCCGGGGTTTCCGTACCGAAATAAATTGCATCACAATGCAGCGCGGAGAGTCTGCCGGTGCTGTCAGCGCGCACGACGCTGAACGGCGTGGCAGGCGGTGCGTCGGCTGATGAAAGCGTAAGATGGCGGGCGGAGGCCAGGATACAGAGCTGCGGAACCTGCACCGGAGGCGGCCAGCGGGTAAAACTGAGGATGCCGCTGACAATGCGGTTAGCGCGATTGTCAGCAGCATGATCGGCGGCGTATGCCATCTGCCCGCTAAGCAGCACCAGCAGCGCAGGCAGTGCGCAGCAGAGCCAAAGGCAGGATCCTTTTGAATAGGGAGCAGGAAATCCTTTTATCTGCATGGCACTGTTCCGGGTCGGTAAAGCCGGGATAGTACCATTCTTCCGCACCAATACGCATCTGCGGCCCGTTGCAGTCGCTACAGAAGCGGCAAAATTTTACTCAAAACCAAGGTCGCGTCCGTTACTGGCGATGACTTTTTTATACCACCAGAATGATTTTTTACGCGTGCGCTGCAGGGTGCCGTTGCCCATGTCGTCCCGGTCAACGTAGACCAGGCCGTAACGTTTACTCATTTCACCCGTAGAAGCGGCGACCAGATCGATACAGCCCCAGGTGGTATAGCCCATAACCGGTATACCGTCGGCGATCGCCTCTGCCATAGCCGCAATATGCTGCTGCAGATAGCTGATGCGGTAGTCATCATGGATCTCACCGGCGGCAGTAAGCTCATCGCGTGCGCCGAGGCCATTCTCCACCAGAAACAGCGGCTTCTGATAGCGGTCATACATCATATTCATGGTGATGCGCAGCCCCAGCGGATCAATTCCCCAGCCCCAGGCGCTGCGCGCGACGTGCGGGTTGGTCAGCGATTTGACAACGTTGGCGGCGCTGCTGTTCTGCTCATTCATCTCTGCCGAGGCGCAGCGGGAGGCGTAATAGCTGAAGGAGATAAAATCCACCGTGTGACGCAGAATGGCTGCATCTTCATCCGTTATTTCAAGGGTAACCCCTTTTTCGCGGAACAGCCGTGCGCTGTAGGCCGGATAGGCTCCGCGCGCCTGAACATCAATAAAGAACAGGTTTTCACGATCTTTCTGCAGGGCGGCCCAGACATCCTCTGGCTTGCACGACCATGGATAGAAGTTACCGCCCGCCAGCATGCAGCCCACCTGGTTCTGCGGATTAACCTCATGGGCAATCTTTGTGACCAGCGCGCTGGCCACCAGTTCATGGTGCGCCGCCTGATATTTCACCTGCTCATGATTTTCACCAGGCTCAAACACCAGACCTGCGCCTGAAAAGGGACTGTGCAGCAGGATATTAATTTCATTGAACGTCAGCCAGTATTTTACCAGACCATCAAACGCGTCAAAGCAGGCACGCGCGTACCGGGCAAAGAAATCGATCATTTTGCGATTGCGCCATGAGCCATATTCAATGACCAGATGCATCGGCACATCAAAATGACAGAGCGTAACCAGTGGCTCAATGCCGTATTTGCGGCATTCGGTAAAGACCTGACGATAAAAAGCGATGCCGTCTGCATTCGGCGTCAGTTCGTCACCGTTGGGAAACAGCCGGCTCCAGGCGATGGACGTGCGAAAGACGGTAAAGCCCATTTCTGCCATCAGCGCGATATCTTCTTTATAGCGATGATAGAAATCGATAGCGTCGTGGCTGGGATAGAATTCATCTTCGCGCAGCGTAAATCGCTTTTCCAGCCCCAGCTTGACCGCCATACGGTTAGCGCCATGCGGGATCATATCCACCGTGGTCAGCCCTTTACCACCGGCCAGATAACTTCCTTCAGACTGGTTGGCGGCTAACGCACCGCCCCACAAAAAACCGGCCGGAAATGGCGTGTCAGACATAAAAACCTCAATCATTAACGGGTAGGGATGGCAACGTTTCCGGTTGCCGGCTGCGGCTTCTCTGCTGGTGCGGCAACAGGAATATCCTCAAAGCCGAGCAGCAGCGTCAGCACAAATGAAACCACTACAGACAGCACCATGACGCCGCCAACCCAGACAATGCTCATGGGATTAGCAGGATCAAAAAACTGAACGCTGGTAAACAGGCCCGGTGAAGCCATAGAGTGGCTGGCGAGTCCGCCGATGCCGGCCACTGCACCGCAGATAAAGCCGCTGATCAGGCTGGCGATCAGCGGGCGGCGCAGCCGTACGGCCACACCGTACAGCGCTGGCTCGGAAATACCGGCCACAATTGCAGAAGCGGCGGCGGCAAAAGCAGTCTGTCGCAGCTCCGGATTTTTGGTTTTAAACGCGACCGCCAGCGACGCACCGCCGAGCGAGAGGTTGGCACCGATCTCTGACGGCATCACCATGCCCTCTTTGCCGGTTTCAGCGATGGTCTGAATAATGGTGGGAGTAAAGACGCGGTGCATACCGGTCATTACCAGCAGCGGCCATAGCGCACCCATAATGGCGACCGAAAGCCAGCCCAGATAGCCATGAATGGTATAGACCAGAGCAGAGATGCCGCTGCCAATCCAGATCCCCAGCGGCCCGACAAGCAGAATCGCTACCGGTGCGGCCAGCAGCACAATCAGCATCGGCTTGAGAAAGTTTTTGGTGACGGCAGGGGTAATGCGATCAACCCCGCGTTCGATCCAGGAGAGGAGCCAGGTCATCACCAGTGCGGGGATCACCGTATAAGTATATTTCACCGCGGTTACCGGAATAAACGCGAACTCCACTGCCTGACCCTGCGCGGCTTTCGCCATCAGATCGATGAAGTTGGGGTGCACCAGCACACCGGCAATAGCGATCGCCAGCGACATATTGGTTCTGAATTTAAGAGCGGCTGATGCAGCGACCATCACCGGCAGGAAAAAGAAAGCGCCGTCGCCAATGACGTTGAGAATAATCAGCGTGGAGCTGCCTTTTTCCAGCACGCCGCCCATCTCCAGCATCATCGCCAGCAGCTTAACCATCGAGCCACCGATGATAGCCGGGATCAGCGGTGACATGGTGCCCACCAGCGCATCAAGAATACCGGCCCCGATACGGCGCAGCGTGATTTTACGGGCCGGCGCGGCTGCCGTGGCAGAAGCATCTGGCGTGCCGAGCTGCTGCACAGCCTGATAAGCGAGGTTCACGTCATTGCCAATGATCACCTGACACTGGGTATCGGTGTAGACCACGCCCATGACGCCCGGGATCGCTTTTAGCTCTGCGTCATTGATCTTCTCACGTGCGCTCACAACAAAACGCAGTCGCGTCATACAGTGGGTCACTGCCGTAATGTTCTCCAGACCGCCAAGCGCAGCGACAATAGAACGGGCGGCATCAGCGTACTTATTCGCCATGATGTCTGTCTCAGTTTTCAGGGTAAGAGTGTCCGGCAGCAGGCTGCCTGTTTTTTATTCATGAGAAACCGGTTTCACAAAATCATGAGGCGTGTAAGTGTTCGGGCAAGGTATTTAAAATTTAATGTTCTCAATTGTGACGCAGATCAGATGCCTTCGGGCGGGGCAAAACATAATTTCTATGCGTTTCCTGATACTTAGGTAAACTCAGAGCAGGAGACCCTAAACAGGCAGATTATGACCACCATTACTGAAGTAGCAAAACGCGCGGGTGTATCAAAAGCGACAGTGTCACGCGTCTTGTCAGGCAACGGCTACGTCAGCCAGGATACGCGGGAAAAAGTGTATGCGGCCATTGCCGAAACCGGCTTCCGGCCTAATCTGCTGGCGCGCAATCTGGCGACGCGCTCCAGCCAGACAATTGGTCTGGTCATTACCAATACCCTCTACAGCGGCAGCTATTTTACCGAGATGATGCAGCATTCAGCACGCATGCTCGAGCAGCAGGGACGCCAGCTGTTGCTGGTCGACGGCAAACACAGTGCGGCAGAAGAGCGGGCCGCCATTGAATTTCTGCTCGATCTGCGCTGCGATGGCGTCATTATTTATCCGCGCTTTCTTTCCATTGAAGAGATGGACAGCATCATCGCTCAGCACCGCCATCCGATTCTGGTGATCAACCGTCGCCTGCGTCAGCACACCAGCTACTGCATCTTTGCCGATCAGCACGCCACCAGCGCGGCAGCGGTTGAGCAACTTATCCTGCTGGGGCATCGCGAGATCGCGTTTATTACCGGATCGCTGGATTCGCCAACCGGACGCGAGCGCCTGGCGGGCTATCAGGCGGCGCTGGCGAAGCATGGCATTGCGTTTGATCCCGCCCGGGTGGTGGAAGGGCGCTGGCAGGCGGAACAGGGCGTCAGGGCTATTGAGCAGCTGGTAGCGCAGCAGATCCGCTTCAGCGCAGTGGTGGCAGGCAATGATGAAATGGCAATCGGCGCGCTCAGGGCGCTGGCCGCTCAGGGAATTGCCGTGCCGCAGCAAGTGGCGGTGGTGGGGTTTGATGATATTCCACTCGCGCCGTATACCATTCCGTCGTTGTCGAGCGTAAAAATGCCGGTGACAGAGATGATCCATGAAACCATTGCCCGTCTGGTTGCCATGCTTGACGGCGGCGATCTGAGGCCCGGTGCGCCGTACACCGGCACGCTTATCCGGCGCGAATCCCTGGCTGCAGGCCCCTGGTTTTCCCGCGATGATCAGTGATTAAGCAGCGCCTGCCGGAAGGAGAGAATATGCACCCGCGTAGCCGCTTCCGCCTGTTGTACATCACCCTGCTCCAGCGCAGCAATAATCGCTTCATGCTCGGCGATCACCTCTTCCATGTGCCGGACGCTGGAGAGCGTGGTGGCCCAGAAGCGCTGTGCCTGGGCATGAATAATGCTCAGAATATCGGTGAGGCGCCGGTTTCCGGCGATCTCCGCCAGTCCCTGATGAAATTCCCGGTCCAGCAGCATCATCGTCTCTCTTTCATGCGCCGCACCGGCATGTGCGATTTGCTGATTAAGCTGTCGCAGGGTGGCAATCTGCGCGTCACTGATACGTGCCACAGCCAGCCTGACGCATAACGCTTCATTTACCAGCCTGACTTCAATCAGTTCAAGTGCATCATCAATAGAGAGCGGCGAAACCATGACGCCTTTACGGGGAATGATCTGCAGCAAACCCTCTGTAGCCAGCCGGTGCACTGCCTGGTTGACCGGCGTGCGCCCCATCTGCAGATCTTCCATCACCTGGGCCGTATTCAGATAGTCGCCGGGTTTATAACGCAGCGTGATCAGGCGATGTTTAAATGCCAGATAGGCTCGCTCATTCAGTGAAAGCGTTTTTCCCTCCGCCTGCGGGTTCACATTTTCAGCCATTACGTCACTCATTACGCACATCCTTTTTTGGGTACTGAGACATATTACACAAAAACCTGGCATGAAATTGGCTACTTTGAAATCACAGTGAAATTTCACAGGCATTTCAAGCCGGGAGAAAAACCATGCAGCTACGTTTCACCACGCAGGATAACCCGCCTCTGGCGCTGGACGTTACCATCAACCGACTGGTTATCGCGGGCTGGGCCGGCCGCGATCGTGAGGCCGTATTGCACCATATCCGTGAACTGGAGGCGCTGGGTGTGCCCGCTCCTGGTGCAGTGCCGCTGTTCTATCGCGCTACGCCGACGCTGCTGAGCCAGCAGGCGAACGTGGATGTGGTGGGAGAGCAGACGTCAGGGGAAGCTGAGCCGTTTGTCTTTTTTCACAAGGGGGAGTGCTGGGTTTCGCTTATCTCTGACCACACCGATCGCCATCTGGAAACCTTCAGCGTGGCGCTTTCAAAACAGGTATGCGTTAAACCGGTTGCGCAGCAGGCATGGCGCATGGCAGAGGTTGCCGCACACTGGGACCAGCTGGAGCTGCGTGCCTGGATAAAGGAAAACGGCGACTGGGTCACTTACCAGTGCGGCACGCTTGATGCACTGCTCTCTCCGCAGGAGCTGATGACGCGGTTCTCCGGTAAGGCGAGTGAAGAGGAGGGATTTGCGCTCTCCTGCGGCACGCTGTCGGCAATCGGGGGGATCCGTCCCGCTGCAGCGTTTCGCATGGCGCTGCATGACCCGGTGCTGAATCGCACGCTGGAACACAGCTATTCGCTGTCCACTCTGCCGGTTATTGCCTGATGGAGACGCGCCTTATGACAACCTTATGGCAGGCAAGCCAGCAGCTGCAGGTCGGCGAAACCACATCGGTGGCGCTGACAGCACAGGCGCTGGCGGCAATTCAGGCGGAACAGGGCGAGGGTACGCGCGCGTTTACACAGGTGTGGGCAGAACAGGCGCAGCAGCAGGCGATCGCTGCCGATGCGCGCCGGGCGCGCGGTGCAGCACGCTCACCGCTCGATGGTGTGCCGGTCAGTATTAAAGATCTGTTTGACGTCGCAGGTATGCCCACGCTGGCCGGATCACGGCTGCCCGGTTTTTCTCCGGCGGCGGCAGACGCCACTGTTGTGCAGCGTCTGCTGCAGGCGGGCGCCGTGATCGTAGGGAAAACCACTATGACGGAATTTGCGTTTTCCGGTCTGGGTATTAATCCGCATTACGGCACGCCTGCCAACCCGTGGCGGCGGCAGGAAAAACGCATTCCGGGTGGCTCATCGTCCGGTGCGGCAGTGGCCGTTACTGATGGTATGTCAGCCGGCTCCGCAGGCACGGATACCGGCGGCTCGGTACGTATTCCGGCCGCACTCTGTGGTCTGACCGGCTTTAAGCCCAGCGCCAGCCGTATCGATCAGCAGGGCACGCTGCCGCTGGCACCGTCGCTCGACAGTATCGGCACGATTGCTCATGACGTCCGGAGCTGCTGGCTGCTGGATAGCGTTATTGCCGACGCGCCGCTGACGCCTGAGCCGCGCAGTCTGGCTGACGCCCGGTTCCTGATCCCCCAAACCCGCGTGCTCGACGGGCTGGATGAGAGCGTCAGCGCAGGCTGGCAGCGCGCGCTCAAAATACTGCGCGAAGCGGGTGCGACGCTGACAGAGCAGCCGATGCCTCTGCTGGACGAGCTGGATACCCTCAACGCGCGCGGCGGTATCACCGCGTATGAAGCCTGGCAATGGCACCAGGCGTGGGTGGAGAGCTATCCGGCAGCGTACGATCCACAGGTGCTGCTACGGATCCGGCGCGGCAGCGCGCTGACACAGCAGGACGCCGCGCAGCTCTATCAGCAGCGCCGGGCGTGGCAGCAGCAGGTCAGCGCGGCCCTGTTGCCTTTTGACGCGCTGCTGATGCCCACCGTGCCGCTGATCGCCCCCACCATTACCGAACTGGAGGATGAAGAGCGCTACCGCGAAGTCAACCTGCTGATGCTGCGCAACACCAGCGTGATCAACATGCTGGATGGCTGCGCCATTTCACTGCCCTGTCATACGCCCGGCGATGCGCCTGTCGGCCTGACGATCGCCTCAGTTCATAACCAGGATGCAGCGCTGCTTAGCTGGGCCGCTGCTGCCGAATCTGCCCTGCAACGGAGTTTATCCCATGAGTAATCCCCACGGTATGCTGTTTGTCGCCACCAATGTAGCACCCGAAGATGAGGCTGATTTTAACCAATGGTATGACCATGAACACGTTGAAGAGCGCGTCGCCATCGAAGGCTTTCTCAGCGGCACGCGCTATCGTGCCGTAGCCGCTGCGCGCCGCTATCTGGGCCTTTATGAAACCGCCTCCCTGGAGACTTTTACCAGCGCCGCTTATCACGCCGCCTTTACGCGCCAGACGGAATGGTCAGTCGCGAATCTTAACCGGATGATTGATCCGATGCGGCGGGTTTGCGCCGTGACGCACCGGCATGGCCGGGGTCAGGGCGCGCACCTTGCCATGTTGACCCTGCCCGCAGGTCCTGACGGCGCGGCGCTGCAGGCGTGGCAGCAGCATCTGCAGCAGGTACCGGGCTATATCTCCTCCTGCCTGCTGACGCCGGATGTGTCGCTCAGCACGCCGTTGCCGCGCGAAACCCATGCCCATCGTCCGATGCAGTCCATGCTGCTGCTGCACTGTGCTGATGAAACCGCCTGCATCGCGCTGGCCGATCGGGCCGCCCAGGCATTTCATGCTGATGCCGAGCGCTATGCGCTGAGCTGGCAGCTTACCCGACAGGAGATCTCCTATGAGTAATAACGACTCCACTCTGCCACAGGTATCACAGCCTGACGTCACGCACTCTGCCGCTACAGGCGCAAGTAAAACCCGGCGGCTGGCCGCTGCCAGTTCCATCGGTACGGCGCTGGAATGGTACGACTTTACCGTTTACAACATCATGGCGGCGCTGGTGTTTAACCATGTCTTTTTCCCCAGCTTCGATCCGCTGGTCGGCACCATTCTGGCGTTCTCAACGTATGCCGTTGGCTATGTGTCCCGTCCGGTAGGCGGCTTTATCTTTGGGCATCTTGGCGACGTGGCCGGGCGCAAAGCGGTGCTGGTTACGACGCTGGTGATCATGGGCGTCACGACTGCCCTGATGGGGATGCTGCCCGGTTACGCCAGCTGGGGGATCTGGAGTCCGGTGCTGCTGGTCGCGCTGCGGTTTATTCAGGGCATTGCGCTGGGCGGCGAATGGGCTGGCGCAGTACTGCTCTCGATGGAACACGGTGAAGCCAGCAAGCGCGGGCGTAACGCCTCATTTGCGCAGGTAGGGCCGTCGTGCGGTACGCTGATTGGCACCGGGTTTATCACGCTTGTGACCCTGTCACTGAGCGGTGAGGCCTTTCAGGAATGGGGCTGGCGCATACCGTTTTTGCTGAGCCTGCTGCTGGTTATGTTTGGGCTGTGGCTGCGCCGGGGTGTTGATGAGACACCGACTTTCAGGGCAATGAAACAGGCTGATAAAACCACTCAGGCCCCGCTTAAAGAGGTGTTTACCCATCATCGACGTGCGCTGCTGATTGCCGGTGGTTCACGTATCGGCTCTGATGTGCTCTATGCGCTGGTGGTGGTCTTTACGCTGACCTACGTGACCACGGTGCTGCAGCTGCCGCGTCCGTTAGCGCTGCTGGCCACCATGCTTGGTGCCATCGGCAATGCGATTACGGTACCGATGTTCGGCGCCTTATCCGATCGTCTGGGCCGCCGTCCGGTCTATATTGGCGGTGCAATGCTGGGCGTGATCTGGAGCTTTGTCTTTTTTGTCCTGCTCGACAGCTCTCAGCCGGTGCTGATTGTACTGGCGGTGATAGTCGGGCTACTGATCCATGCGATTATGTACGGTCCGCAGGCAGCTTTTGTGACCGAGCAGTTTCCCGGTCATGTGCGCTATGCCGGCTCCTCACTCGCCTACACGCTGGCCGGTATCATCGGCGGCGGCTTTGCGCCGCTGATTATCACTTCGCTATACCGTGAGTCGGGTAGCACTCTGTGGGTATCTCTTTATGTGTCCCTGGCGCTGCTGATCACGCTGCTTGCCCTGTGGAAAGCGAAAGAGACTGCGCACAAGCCACTATGAATGTCGCTGGCGAGGGACCGCCGCATTTTTCCGCATCGGATTATCGTCCGGCACCGTCATCACAATTTGTGCCAGCGGACCCGGACGTCCAATGTAGTAACCCTGTACCGCGTCGCAGGCAAGCGCCTGCAGCTGCGCCATATGTCCGGGGGTTTCCACCCCTTCAGCCGTAACTGACAGCGAATAGGCTCTGCCCAGCCCAATCATATTCTCCACGACCTGACGCGCCTGTGGTGATTCACCCAGGGGGAAAATAAACGATTTGTCGATCTTAAGGCCATCAAACGGAAACGCGCGCAGATAACAGAGCGAAGCGTAACCGGTGCCAAAATCGTCAATCAGAAATTTTACGCCGAGGGCTTTAACTGCCTGCATGGTCGCCAGCGTTTTTTCAGGATCGCTCAGCAGTGCGTTCTCTGTGACTTCTATCTCCAGCCGGTGATTGGGCAGGCCGCTGAGCTGAAGCACCTGCGCAATACGTGACGGCAGCGCATCATTCTGGAGTTCCGTCGCTGAGATATTGACTGATACGGATAGCGCTGGCTCAAACTGAACAATATCGCTGCAGGCGCGCAGCAGCACCCAGTCGCTTAGCGCGCTGATCAGGCCGGTCTCTTCCGCCAGCGGGATGAACTGATCGGGCATCAGCAGACCCAGTCGCGGATGCTGCCAGCGTACCAGCGCTTCTACTGCTGTGACCTCTCCGGCTGCCAGCGCATAGCGCGCCTGGTAAACCAGTGCCAGCTGTTCACTGTTTATCGCATCGCGCAGTTCATGCTCCAGCTCGCGGCGCTGCACAATTTTTTCTTCCATATCGCGATCAAAAAAGACCCACTGATTGCGTCCGCTATTTTTCGCCTTATACAGAGCAATATCGGCATAACGCAGCAAATCACTGGCGTTATCGGCATCCTGCGGCGCCAGTGCAATGCCCAGACTGGCCCCGATGTGCAGCGTGTTGTCACAGACCTCAAATGCGTCATTGATACGCGCTATCAGCTGCTGACACAGCGCGACAATACGATCGCGGCTGTTCATTTCAGGCAGGATTGCCACAAACTCATCGCCCCCCAGGCGCGCCACCAGTCCGTGACTGCCGAGGCAGGCGCGAATACGGCCCGATACTTCATGCAGAACCTTGTCGCCTGCAGTGTGACCATAGATATCATTGACCGGTTTAAACTTATCCAGATCGATCATGATAATCGCCAGGCGATGTTGCGGATCGGATGGCAGACTGAGTTTTCCCGTCAGGAATTCTTGCATCTGCACCCGATTAGCCAGCCCGGTCAGCTCATCAAAATGGGAGAGGTAGTGCGCCCGCGCCTGCGCCTCATACTCCAGCGTGATGTCCGTAGCGCTGCCGCGAAAACCGCTGACGCCCTGAGTCAGCATCACCTCTTTCAGCGTCAGGTTGCAGTAGCGCATGTGTCCCTGCGCAGAGCGATAGCGGCAACCGGTCAAGGTTAGCTGGCCGCCGGACTGCTGAAACAGCATCAGGCGGCTGCGATATTTCTCGTAATCAAGCAGAAAATCCGCCAGCGTCCGCTGTATCCACTCCTGGCTGCTGAAGCCGGTTACTACCGGAAAACGTCCTGAAATCCAGACCAGACGCAGCTGGCTGTCCATTTCCCAGATCCAGTCCGTAGTGGTTTCTGCGATGTCGCGAAAGCGCCGTTCGCTGGCGCTCAGGGCGAGCTGGCTCTGTCCCAGTAACCAGGTGCTTTCATCATTAAGCTGCGCTTTGCGCAGCGCGCTGCGCATCAGCATCAGTGCGGTAAACAGCGAGAGCAGCATAATCAGCACCAGCAGAGGCAGTAATCCTGTCAGCAGCGCACCGCCGGGATTCGCGCTGCGCCAGATCAGCGCAACCTGCTTATCACCCACAGCGATCAGCAGGTGCGGAGAGGCAGGCCGGGCAGCAGGTGATGCGTCCAGATGAAGATTGTGAATGCCATACTCCTGACCCAGCTTAAGCAACTTCTGTGGCGTCAGGCGATCTGTGAAAACCATTAGCGAGGGCGGGCCAGGCAGCGTCGTTACGCTGCGGTCGCCACCTGGCGTAATCCATGCCGCGCTATACAGCGTAAGCTGCGCGTCCGCCAGTACGTAGTCACTGATCGCATTGCCCGCGCTCGCCTGCAGCTGTGCTTTAATGCGGCGCAGCGGATCGGTGCCCAGCCAGAGGGCAAGTGAGCGCGCTTCCGGCCGGCCACGGATCACACTGTAGCGCGTTTCATCCTGCGGCGAGATCACAAATACTCCCTCATAGGCGAAGGTATCAAACAGCGACGCGCCAAGATTCTGATTATCCCATGCCCAGCGGCGGTTCAGCGTGCGGTGCAGGTTCTGGTATGCCTCACCCCATCCGGCATTATCAGAGAGGTGAAACTGCATCACCGCTTGTCTCGTCTGAAGCGCCTTATCCAGCAGCAAAGATTGCTGGCGATCCGATTGCTGATTTAAATCGCTGGCGATAAACATCAGGCTGATAAACGCACCGGTAAAGGCCAGCAGGATCAGTAATACCATCATCATCATTGGCTGACGGATCAGTCCACGCATTTGCCCACGTGAGGGGGAGTCGACAAAAGAGGTCTTCGCTATCATAGGCTTAATACGCTGAGTAAAATGACATTACAAAAGTATGTTCAGGTTATCGGCATAGGTCAGTAAAACCTGATGCATAAGCGCGATTTTACGCCGCGACAACCCTGCCTGAGAGCCAGTGCGAAAAAATATGCAGGCTGTAAAACTGAATCTGACGGGGCATAGTTAATGACCGGCCCTGAATAAACGTGCGCTCCGGTTCTTCAGCACAAGTATAGTCAGCTCCGCAGGCATGATGGGGGAGCAAAATGACTGAAATGTGTGGCCATAAATTTTTATAACGCTTTTCTTTTTAATTAAGATAATTTTAATCTTAATAGGAATAAGCCTGATTGATTGTAAATCTGTGTCAGTGATAATTTGACTTATGTCTACCTCTTACTTTTACTGAGAACATCATGCAGGCTCGTATTACTCACCTCGACGGGATGCGCGGTTTAGCTATTCTGATGGTTATCGCCTATCACGCCTGGGCGCGCTGGCCAGAACTGCTGCCTTATGTCGCCGCTACTCAGCATCTGCCGCTATTTTCTTTTGGCTGGGCTGGTGTGCAGCTCTTTTTTATGATCTCGGGCTTTGTTATTTTTATGACGCTTGATAAATCAGAGAGCTATATTAGCTTTCTGCAAAAGCGCTGGCTGCGGCTATTTCCGGCGATGTTAATTGCCAGCCTGCTGCTCTATATAGCCGGAGGATTTTTTCCGGAATGGTCGCTTATGACTCCCTATGCGAAAAACCTGCTGCCGGGGCTACTGTTTATTAATCCTGAGACGCTGACGCAGTTAACCGGCATTTCGTTTCACTCTATGGCGGGCTCATTCTGGTCGCTCTACGTTGAAGCGCTGTTTTATCTGATTATCGGCGCTGTCTATTTCACTGCGGGACGTAAATTTTGTCTGCCGGCGCTGATTCTGCCGATGCTGTTACTCTCTGCTGCTTCAGTGGTTAAGTCACTCGGTTATCCGCTGCTGGTGGACATTATCTCCAAACTGGGATTTATTCATTACGCCTGGTTTATGGTGGGTTGCCTGGTCTATGAACGCTTGCACGGACGCGACAGACGCTACCACTATCTGCTGGTTGCGCTCGCGCTGCTGATTAATTTTAGCTACTACGTTAAGAACAGCGGGGCAGTTGCGCTGATACCGCTGGTAGCGGTGCTGCTGTTTTTTATTGCCAGCTTCAGAATGACGCGGATCCAGCATTTCCTGTCACTGCGACTGTTTACCGCTACAGGTTTCATCAGTTATGCCCTCTATCTGATCCATGAAAATTTGATGATAGCGATGCTGATTAAGGTGAATCACATTATTAAAAGTGACACTGTCATGATGATATTGCCGCCGGTTATGGTTATTGTGCTGTCAGGTGTAGCTTACCTGATCACCCGGTACGCAGAGCCGGCGCTGCGCCGCGCGCTGCAGAAAAAACGGCTGCCGGCCACACCGGCCACGGGCAGCGACGTTTGACAGTGAGCGGGAAGCGACAGCCTCCCGCCCGTTTCAGACATCAAGGCGGTGAATAACGTTAACAAATTCGTGAACGCCGCTGTTAATCTCGCGCAGACTGCGTGACAGCATGCCAATTTTCTCCTGTTCCGCCATCACAAATTCCCGCACTTCGTCCAGCTGCTGATACATCTCTTTTATCAGCAAGCTGTTCTGTTGCACAACGTCGGTGATTTGCCGGGTAGCGCTGGCAGTGGAAGCGGCCAGCCGCCGCACTTCAGCAGCAACGACGCTGAAGCCGCGGCCTGCTTCACCTGCACGCGCTGACTCAATAGCGGCATTCAGCGCCAGAATATTCGTTTGCGATGCGATAAGATTAATGCTGTTAACCACCTCGCCAATGTTCCTGGCAGACGCATTAAGCTGCATGCCAATTTCGGTTGCTGCATTAACCCGCTGAGCCACCAGACCTGAATTGCGCACCGTTTCATCCAGCACGTCGTTGGCATTGTCGGTGATCTGTGAGGTTTCGCCTGATGTGGTCAGAGCGATATCCGCCACCCGCTTAGCCGCTTCCACGCGCGCAGTGATGTCAGAAGCGATTTTGATCACTTTATAGACCCGGCCATCCGCATCCACAACCGGGTTATAACTCGCCTCCAGCCAGATGCGCTCACCGCTGGCGGTTTTACGCTCAAAACGGCCGACAAAATGTTGCCCGCGGGCAATTTTTTGCCAGAAATCGGGATGAAGATGATAAAAATCGTCATAGCAGAAGAGGCGGTGATGCTGGCCGATAATCTCTTCGCTGCCATACCCCATATGCTGCAGAAAATTGGCGTTGGCGCTGAGAATTTCACCTTCAGGCGTAAACTCAATCACCGCCATGGAGCGATCAAGTGCAGTGATGATCGCCTCTTTGTGTTCCAGTTCCTGATGGCGCGCGGTGATATCACTGGCGACTTTGATCACTTTATACACCCGGCCTTTATCATCGCTGACCGGAAAGTAGGTGGCGCTCAGATAAAAGCGCTGCTGCTGACGATTGAAGCGCTCAAAAATGCCGGTGATCGACTCTCCCTGCGCCAGCGTCTGCCAGAAACGGCGATAGCTTGCTGTCTGGCTGTAAACCGGCGAACAGAAGAGACGATGATGCTGGCCCTGGATCTCCTGCAGCTGATAACCCGTCAGTGTCAGAAATAACGCGTTAGCATCAACAATTTCACCGTCCGGCGTAAATTCAATCCAGGCAACATGCTGTCTGATAGCATTGATATCACGATGAACGCCAGCGCTGTGACTGAACGGCAGCGTCAGGCGTGAAGTGTTCACCCCAAACATAGATGACCTCTGTCAGATAGTGTGCAGTTAAGTAGCGCGACTGCTTCAAAAAGGGTCGCGTAATTTCATCCAGCAAAGAGCGTGTGTCGCGCTGTATGTTTTCCCCTCACTTTCCATGTTGTCCTGAGCACTGGCAGCCGTTAAGCGAAAACGGGCATCAGTCAGGGGGCATTTTTAATCAGTTCAGGTTCCTGGTGCTGGCAATTAAGGTGATGCTGAATCTATGTTATCGACGGCAAAAAACAAAAAATGAGTAAAAATTCTAATTAAAATGCATTGAGGTAATTTTACCGTCAGACGCCTGAGGAGAGTGAGGGTGCCGCTCTGTCAGGTGCTCCAGCGCTGCCGCAAAAAACGCCAGGCTTCTTGTTAAAAGGGTAATTTAAATATAGGTTACCTGTGCTGTACAAAATGGATAAGCCAGACTGGCTGCCACCAACGAAGAGCTTTGTGATGACGACACCCCTGTGTAAAAAACTCCCTCTGCGCTATCCGATTATTCAGGCTCCTATGGCAGGCGTTTCGACACCGGAACTGGCGGCAGCAGTCAGCAATGCCGGTGCGCTTGGTTCGCTGGGTCTGGGCGCCTGCTCTCCGGAAGAGGCCGCGCGTCTGATACGTCAGACCCAGGCGCTTACCCGCCAGCCTTTTAACGTCAATCTGTTCTGCCATTCGCCCGCTATACGCCATGAAGCGGTCGAACAGGCATGGATAGCACGTTTCGCCGATCGTTTTGCTGCCCTGGGCGCGCAGGCGCCTGTACACCTGGAGGAGATCTATCCCACTTTCTGCGGCCATGAAGCGATGCTGCAGGTGATTGAAGAAACGCGTCCGGCCGTAGTGAGTTTTCACTTTGGTTTACCGCCGGCGGATACCCTGCGCCGGCTGAAAGCATGCCGGATTGTTACGCTGGCAACGGCTACCAGCGTGGCGGAAGCGGAAGAGATAGCGCAGCAGGGGATCGATATGATTGTGGCGCAGGGTTATGAAGCCGGGGGTCATCGCGGCAGTTTTGCCGCGGAGGGAGACGATCATCAGCTCTCTACGCTGACGCTGATACAGGCAATAAACGCGCGGGTTGCGTTGCCGGTGATTGCAGCAGGCGGGATCATGAACGGTGCGGCAATCAGCGCGATGCTGGCCCTGGGGGCCAGCGGCGTGCAATCCGGCACCGCTTTTCTTCTCTGCCCTGAATCCGCTACCACGCCAGCCTGGCGTCAGGCGCTCCGGGATGCGGCTGTGACGGGCACCACCATGACTGCGGCGATTTCCGGTCGTGAGGCGCGCTGTCTGCGCAACACATTCTGCAAGATCGCACACGCTATTCCCCGGACAGAGATCCCTGCTTATCCGCTGGCCTATTCACTGGGTAAAGCGCTGGCTAAGGCTGCGCTTGCGCAGGGTGAGACCGGATTTGGTGCCTACTGGGCGGGGGAAGGAGCGCCTCTGGCACGTGAACTACCGGCGGCAGATGTGATCCGGGAGCTGGTCACAGAGTGGCATGCGGCGTCTGGCCAGGGCAGCCTGACTGATGCTATACAACCATTCTCTTTATAACGTGGCAGGTATCGATAATGAACGCGATGACGTTACAGGAAGCGGCAAACGGACGCTGGCTTAATCCACCGCAGGCGTGTTTATTCAGTCAAAACAGATTACAGCTGACGACTGCCGCCCGCACCGATTTCTGGCAGCGCACCTGGTATGGTTTTGAGCGCCATAGCGGTCACGCCTTTGGGTTTGACGTCACAGAAGATTTCACGCTGCAGGTGAGGGTGGAGGCAGATTTCACAACGCTTTACGATCAGGCAGGCATCTTTATAGGCGAAAATGAGCAGCAGTGGGTGAAAGCGGGCATTGAGTTTAATGACGAGCGTCCCGCTATCGGCTGTGTCGTAACACGGCAATTTTCCGACTGGTCAACCGGTCTCTTTCCGGGCGATGCCCGTAATTTCTGGCTGCGCGTCACGCTGCGCAATGAGGCGCTGCGCATTCAATACTCAGCAGATGGCAATGTCTGGCCGCTGCTGCGTCTATGCCACTGGCCTGCGGCACCCTCGCGTTTTGCAGGGATCATGGCCTGTACCCCGGAGCGGGGAGGGCTTGAGGTGACGTTCAGTGATTTCTGGCTGGGGCCGCCCGTTGATAAAGCGCTGCATGATTTACGATGACGCCACCGGATAACCTGCTGCTTGCTATCAAATGACAATCGGGCTAGCCTGCTGATCGTTGAAATAATCACGTTACGTACAGGCACACGCTAATGGCAGTTATTCCGAAAAATTACTCACGGCTGGAGAGCGGCTACCGTGAAAAAGCGCTTAAAATCTATCCGTGGGTATGCGGGCGCTGCGCCCGGGAGTTCGTCTACTCAAATTTGCGCGAGTTGACGGTTCACCATATCGATCACGATCACACCAATAATCCGGAAGATGGCAGTAACTGGGAGCTGCTTTGCCTTTACTGTCACGACCATGAACACGCAAAATATACCGAAGCCGATCAGTATGGTACGCGGGTAGTGGCCGGAGAAGATGCGCAGGATGAGGTAGGTGCAGCGACCTATAATCCGTTCGCCGATCTGAAATCGCTTATCAGTAAGAAAAAGTAGCAGCGGGCTGCCATATACAGTTACAGGTAAGTAAAACGAGGCGGCAGGTAAGCTGTGTTATACTGGATCCGCGTACTTTTCTAAGTCGCGAATTTCACTGGCGCTTATGCCAACCCGATACGCCCAGCCGGGTGTCGGGCTCTTTTTTCACCCGGTTACGGGTACAAAAAAACCCGCACGCGGCGGGTTTTTTTATCAGCAGCATTTAACTGCTCAGACTACTGTCTTCATCGCTATCGTAAGCGCTGCCGATCGTCAGCGCAACTTACAGTGCGGTAACGTTAGCAGCAGCTGGACCTTTAGCACCATTCTCGATGGTGAAAGAGACCTTCTGGCCTTCGTCCAGGGTTTTGAAGTTATCGCTCTGGATTGCAGAGAAGTGTACGAATACATCTTTGCTGCCATCTTCAGGAGTGATAAAGCCGAAACCTTTATCTGCGTTGAACCATTTTACTAAACCAGTCATTTTGTTAGACATAGATACTTCCTTAATTGATGAGCCATAAACTATGGCGATGGTGGCCTGTATCAGAGCGTTACTTATTGGGCACTTAGGAGGAGGCTCATGAAGAAGGGGTATCTGTGGATAACACTTGAACTGAGGACTGCTTTACTAAAACTGCTTCATAAGGTCTGTATTCCAAACCGATGACGCTATTAAGCCACACCTGATCCGGTTTAGCAACACTTATATTACATTGCCTTTAATACCTCGTTTAACACCTCGTTCAGCACTGCCCGCACTGGTTTTCACTGTCCGGACATAGCCGGAAGGGGTTAAAACCCACGCTTCATTCGCTCTTCTCTTAACGTGCCATTTTGATTTGTGATGAAGATCACAAATGCAATCTTCAGCAACGCTGATGTAAAACTAACTGAAAATAGACTATTGAATGATAATAATTATTATTTATAATCTCATTCAAATTTTAAGGCAGAGGAATAGAAGTCTGTCGTTACAGGTCGATGCAAGACATATGCGACTGATTTTAATGCTTTATATTTTTTATATTTTCGCTGGAGCAGCAGAGCCTATGACACCTGTTGACTGACTGATCAGCAGGCACTCAAGAATTTTAGTAACGGGAAAGGATTATGTTTACACATTCATCTGCGCAATCATTACCAAACATTACCTCTGAGCCGCAGTCTGGCGCGCCGGAGAGCTGGCTTTTTAACGATCGTCAGCTTGATGCATGGGCCGGACAGACGCAGGAGGTGCTTAAGCTCCTGACTCATACGGTGCAGGGCGTTGAAAAGCCGTTCAGCGGTATTCTGCCACACGAGCTGGCAAACGAGTTCCGCAGTGTGGATCTTGATTCGCCGCTGGGCAATAACGAAGCTGCACTGGCCGAGCTGGCTCAGCTTTATCTGCGCGATGCAGTCTGGTTTCATCATCCTAAATATGTTGCGCACCTGAATTGCCCGGTTGTCCTGCCGTCACTGATGGCAGAGCAGGTAATGGCCGCAGTGAACAGCTCGGTTGATACCTGGGATCAGAGCGCTGGCGGCACGCTGATTGAGCAAAAAGTTATCGACTGGACGCTGGGACGTATTGGCCTGCCCGCTACCGCTGACGGTATTTTTACCAGTGGCGGGACACAGTCTAATTTGATGGCGATGCTGCTGGCCCGCGACAGCTGGTGCGAAACGCATCATCCGGGGCATCTGATTAAATATCGTGGCCTGCCTGAGACCGCCGGAAAGTGGCGCGTATTTACCTCCAAATTAAGCCATTTCAGTATTCAGAAATCGATGGCGATCCTCGGTCTTGGCTACGATGCCGTTGTGCCGGTTGACCATGACGCAGATTATCGTATGGATGCCGATCTGCTGGAACAGGAAATTCAGCGCTGCCGTGAAGAGGGGCTGATCCCGATTGCAGTGGTGGCGACCAGCGGTACGACCGATTTTGGCAGCATCGATCCGCTAAAAGATATCGCCGCGCTGTGTCAGCGCAATGGACTGTGGATGCACGTTGATGCCGCTTATGGCTGCGGTCTGCTGGTTTCAGAACAGCATCGCCAGCGTCTGCGCGGTATTGAACAGGCAGATTCAGTCACCGTTGACTACCACAAATCGTTCTTCCAGACGGTGAGCTGTGGGGCATTCTTTGTGCGTAATAAAGATCATCTGAAGCATGTTACGCACCATGCTGACTATCTCAATCCGCTGAGCGCGCAGCAGGAAGGGACGCCAAACCTGGTCAATAAAAGTATTCAGACCACGCGTCGCTTTGATGCGCTGAAGATGTGGCTGACGCTGCGCGTCATGGGCCCGGCCGCGCTGGGTGAAGCCTTTGATACGCTGATTGACCTTGCACAGCGCGCGCATCAGCTGCTGCGCGAACATCCGGCAATAGAAGTGCTGCACGCGCCTGAACTCACCACGCAAATATTTCGCTTTGTGCCGCGCCAGTCGCTCAGCGGCCCGCAGCTCGACGATATCAACGCCGCGATTCGCAAAGCGCTGTTCCGTTCCGGCAACGCCATTGTGGCAGGCACCAAAGTCGATGGCCGTCAGTATCTGAAGTTCACCTTATTAAATCCTGCGACCACCGCTGCAGATCTGGAAGAGGTTATTAACCTGATTGCGCATTACGGGCGCGAGCAGCTGCGCACGACCGCGCTCCATGCGGTTAATCAGTGAGAGCTTTGTTATGAATAACACCGTTTACGATTTTATAGGCATCGGAATTGGCCCGTTCAACCTCGGACTGGCCTGTCTCAGCGAACCGGTAGAGGGACTCAACGGCGTATTTCTCGATCAGAATGCGGGCTTTGACTGGCATACCGGCATGATGCTGGAGAGCGCCCACCTGCAGACGCCGTTTATGGCCGATCTGGTGACGCTGGCGGATCCTACCAGCCCTTATAGTTTACTGAACTATATGAAAGAGAGAGGAAAGCTCTACTCATTTTACATCCGGGAAGACTTTTTCCTGATGCGTAAAGAGTATAACCAGTATTGCCAGTGGGCCTGTGAACGTCTCAGTAACCTGCGCTGGAATCGTCACGTTGAGTATGTGAGTTACGATGCTGAGCAGGCGGTTTACCGCGTACAGGCGGTGAATCGTCAGAGCGGCGCAACCGAAGAGTGGCTGACGCGTCATCTGATCCTCGGCACCGGCCCGGTGGCCTGGCTGCCGGAGTGCACTCAGCCGCATCGTCAGCGTATTACGCACTCCAGCGACTACCTGAAAAATAAAGCAGATCTGCAGCAGAAACGCTCCATCACCGTGCTGGGCAGCGGTCAAAGCGCGGCTGAAATTTACTATGACCTGCTCAGCGATATCGATCGGTTTAATTATCAGCTGAACTGGATCACCCGGGCGCCGCGCTTCTATCCGCTGGAGTACACCAAGCTGACGCTGGAGATGACGTCGCCGGAGTGGGTCGACTATTTCCATGCGCTGCCGCCGGCAAAGCGCGACCGGCTCAATGCAAATCATAAAAATCTCTATAAAGGCATCAACAGCAGCCTGATTAACGATATCTATGATCTGATGTACGTCAAACAGCTCGATGGCCCGCTTAACGTCAATCTCTTTACTCACTCAGCGCTGACCGATCTGCGCTGGCTGCCGGCAGGAGAGTTTGAACTTTCGCTCTGGCAGCAGGAGCAGGAGTGCGCCTTCACCCGCCGTACCGAAGGGCTGGTGATGGCGACCGGCTATCACTACCGGCCGCCGATGTTTATTGAAGGCATCAGTCAGCGGCTACGCTGGGACGAGCAGGGTCGTTACGATGTGCAGCGTAATTACAGCATCGATCATCACAACCAGATTTTTGTACAAAACGCAGAGCTGCATACGCACGGGTTTGTGACACCGGACCTCGGCATGGCCTGCTACCGCAACTCGGTTATTTTGCGCGAAATTACCGGACGCGAAGTCTATCCGGTAGAGCAGCAGATCGCGTTTCAGACTTTCCCGGCACAGACGGAGCGCTGACATGAGCACAGAGATAATTTACAGCGTTCAGCGACCGGCGGGTACCTTCAGCCTGCGCCCGATGCAGGCCGCCGATGCCGCCCTGATCCACAGCTGGGTAACGCGCGATTACGCCCGCTTCTGGGGCATGCAGAATGACACGCCGGAACAGGTTGCTGCTTTTTATAACGGGTTGATCGCAACTCACCCGCATGCCGCCCTGATTGGCTGCTGCGAAGGAACGCCGGTGTTTCTGATGGAGTGTTATCGCGCCAGCGAGGATGAAATCGGACGGTTTTATCCGGCCGCGCCCGATGATTACGGGATGCATATTCTGATTGCGCCCGCCAGCACGCCGATCCGGCAGTTCAGCTGGCAGGTCTTTACCGTCGCGATGGATTACCTGTTTAGTCTGCCGCAGGTCGGACGCGTGGTGGTGGAGCCTGACGTACGCAATGAGAAAATTCACCGGCTCAACAAACGGGCCGGCTTTCACTATCAGCACACACTCGATCTCGGACATAAAACCGCCTGGCTGGCCTTTTGCCAGCGCGAAGATTATCAACAGGCTCTTGAGCAGGATATTTTGACCATGAACACACCCTCTGCGCTGCTGACAGGATCCCACCTTACCGGCGATAACTGGGCACAGGCAAACCGGATGCTGATCCGCAAAGCGATCAGCGAGTTTGCCCACGAAAAGCTGGTTACGCCCGCTGAAAACGGCGACGGCTGCTATACGCTGGCCGTACCGGGCGGCGAAGCAACTTATCAGTTCCGCGCAGAACGTCTGGCGCTGGACCACTGGAATATTGACGCCACATCGCTGCAGAAGCAGGAAAATGGTCGTCCGCTGACGCTGGATGCGCTGCAGTTTATCGTGGAATTTAATCAGCAAATAGGCATTCCGCAGGCGCTGCTGGCGACCTATATGGAAGAGATCAGCAGCACGCTCAGCAGCAGCGTCTATAAGCTGCAGAAGCAGAACCCGGATGTGCAGGCCCTGGTGCACGCTGATTTTCAGACCGCAGAAGCGGCAATGACCGAGGGGCATCCCTGTTTTGTCGCCAATAATGGCCGTATCGGTTTCGACGCCCGCGACTATCTCGCTTTTGCGCCAGAGGCTGCCGCCCCGGTACAGCTTATCTGGGTGGCGGTGCACCAGCGCAACGCCCATTTTTCCAGTCTGAGCACGCTGAGTTACGAGCAGCTGATGCGTGATGAGCTGGGTGCAGAGACCCTGGCCCGGTTTACAGAGCAGCTCAGCGCGCGCGGGCTGAATGCGGATGAGTATATCCTGATGCCGGTGCATCCGTGGCAGTGGCAAAACAAACTGCTGACGGTGTTCGCGGCCGATATTGCTCATCAGGATATTGTCTGGCTCGGCGAGGGCGACGATCGCTATCAGGCGCAGCAATCGATCCGCACCTTCTTTAACCGCAGTCAGCCCGCAAAGCGCTACGTTAAAACCGCGCTGTCGGTACTTAACATGGGCTTTATGCGCGGCCTGTCGCCCTATTATATGGCTACCACGCCCGCCATTAATGAATGGCTGGAACAGCTGGTCAGCGGCGACGCGTGGCTGCAGCGCTGCGATTTCCGCATTCTGCGGGAGGTTGCGGCGGTGGGCTACCATAATCGCTACTACGAGCAGGCCATCAGCGGTGATTCTGCTTATAAGAAGATGTTTGCTGCCCTGTGGCGTGATAATCCGGCGGCCAGCCTGCAGCCGGGGCAGCGCCTGATGACCATGGCCGCTTTTCTGCACGTCGATCACCACCAGCAGGCGCTGCTGCCGGCGCTGATTGCAGACTCCGGTCTGCCGGCAAAAGAGTGGGTGGCGCGGTACCTGGACTGCTATCTCAGTCCGCTGCTGCACTGCTTCTACCAGTACGATTTAGCCTTTATGCCACACGGCGAAAACCTGATCATGCTGCTGGAAAACAATGTGCCGGTCAGCGCCTATATGAAAGACATTGGCGAAGAGATCGCCGTCATGAACCCGGACGCGCAGCTGCCGGAAAAGGTCACCCGGCTGGCGGTGGATGTGCCGGACGATCTCAAGTTGCTGTCGATTTTTACTGACGTATTTGACTGCATTTTCCGTTTTATCAGCGCCATTCTGCACGATTCCGGCACGCTGTCGCAGGATCAGTTCTGGCAGGCGGTGGCGCAGTGCGTGAAAGAGTATCAGCAGGCGCATCCGCAGCTGGCGGCTAAATTTGCACGTTTTGATATGTTTACCCCGGCGTTTACCCGCTCCTGCCTTAACCGGCTGCAGCTGGCGAATAATCAGCAGATGATCAACCTCACCGACCCGGCTGAGAATCTGAAGTTTGCCGGTACGCTGGATAATCCGATTGCCCGCTGGCGCTGACAGAGCGCTCACTGACTGACATAAGTGACGCGGTCGCGCCGGCGACCGCGTTTTTTAGTATTTTGAAACGGATAAGGATCGGTAATGGCCCTGTATGAACCGGTGTCGCAGCTTACGCGCCGCCGCATAATTTTTCCGCTCTCACTGGTACTGTTTGAATTCGCTACCTATATCGCGCATGACATGATCCAGCCCGGTATGCTGCTGGTCACAGAAGAGTTTGGAGCCGGGCCTGAATGGGTCTCCGCCTCACTGACCGCCTACCTTATCGGCGGCATGATGCTGCAGTGGCTGCTGGGGCCGCTTTCCGATCGCATCGGACGACGTCCGGTACTGCTCAGCGGCGTAGCCTTTTTTATGCTGACCTGCATTGCCACCCACTGGGTTCAAAGCATTGAGCAGTTTGTGCTGCTGCGTTTTCTGCAGGGGGTCAGTCTCTGTTTCATCGGCTCGGTAGGCTATGCCGCTATTCAGGAAGCGTTCAGTGAAGCGCTGAGCATAAAGATCATGGCGCTGATGGCAAACGTCGCTCTGCTGGCCCCCCTGGCGGGACCGCTGGCCGGCGCCGCTTTTCTGACCGTCAGCGACTGGCGTACCCTGTTCTGGCTGTTCGGCGGGGTGACGGCGCTGGCCCTGCTGGGTTTGTGGCGCACCATGCCGGAAACCGCAGGCGATCGTACCCGCTCGATTTCACTCAGCGCGCTGGGCAGAGGCTACTATCAGCTGCTGCGCGATCGCCAGGTTATGCGCGGTTCACTGGCAATCGGCCTGGTGACTATTCCCTGTCTCGCCTGGGTAGCGCTGTCGCCGGTTATTCTGATGCATGATGCCGGTCTCAGCCGTATGGATTATGCGCTGCTGCAGCTGCCGGTGTTTCTGGCGATGATCGCGGGGAATGTTACGCTGGGTCGCCTCAGCAGCCGGCTGCCGATCCAGCGACCGCTGCAGCTGGGAGCCTGGCCGGTGGTCGCCGGTCTGGCGCTGGCGGCCGTAGCGACTATGGCCGATCGGCACAGCTATTTATGGCTGACCGCTGGCCTGAGCCTGTATGGTTTTGGCACCGGACTGGTTAACGCCGGACTTTATCGTATGACGCTGTTTTCCAGTCAGGCGGGTAAGGGCAGCGTGGCAGCGATGGTGGGCATGGTGACCATTCTGATTTTCGCACTCGGCATTGAAGCCGCAAAATACGCCTATTTCAGTTTTTACAGTACCGGTTTTAGCCTGATTAATCTGATCTGCGGATTGCTCTGGCTGGGGCTGATCCGCGCATTCCTGCGTGAAAACCGGCGGCGACAGCTGACTCTGCAGCAGGCCTGAGCCTCACCTCTGACGCGAGCTGCGGCTCGCTTTTCAGCCATTCCTCACTTTTCAGCTGGTTTCAGGCAGAAATTTTACCGCATACACATCTTGAAATGTTCCCGCCAAAAAGATAATAATTCTCATTAATATTAGCATTACCATTGCCTCTGGCGTCCATCGGCTCTCCGGCTGTACCGGAGAGAACTGCGTGTTTTTAAGGGAATTAACCATGCGAGTGCCTTTTACTCTGAAGCGTTCTGTACTGCTTTGCTCCGTCGCCTTAACTGCATCACCGCTGCTTTATGCGGCTGAAACTCTGGTTGTCACCGCTCAGCCGGCTGAAACGGCCACCACTCCCACCTCAGGCTATACGGCAAAAACCAGCCAGGGCGCGACTAAAACCGATCGCCCGCTGGTTACCACCGGGCAGGCAGTATCAGTGGTTACGCGTCAGCAGATGGAAGATCAGGGCGCGATGAACGTTAATCAGGCGCTGAATTACACCGCGGGTGCCTTTACAAACTTCGCCGGTGCGGCGTCGCGTTACGACACCGTTTCGCTGCGCGGCTTCCACGGTGGCGATGTTGATAATGTTTTTCTGGATGGCCTGCGGCTGATGAGCGATCCCGGCAGCTATAACGTGCTGCAGGTTGATCCCTGGTTCCTTGAGCGCATTGATGTGATTAAAGGCCCTTCTTCTGCCCTGTATGGTCAGACGGTGCCGGGCGGGCTGGTGATGGAGACGTCAAAACGTCCGCAGTTCCGGCAGGAAGGGCATTTCCGTCTCTCGGCGGGTAACAACAATACCAGCTCAGCCGCGTTTGACTACACCGATGCGCTGAACGATCAGCTGGCGTTCCGCCTTACCGGTATTACCCGCAACAGCGATACGCAGTACGATCACACGCGGGAAGAGAAATATGCGATTTCACCCTCGCTGCTCTGGCAGCCGTCGGAAGATACTTCGCTGCTGCTGCGCGCGTATCTGCAGAAAGATCCCTCAGGCGGCTACCACAGCGCGGTGCCGGGTGAGGGCAGCATCACCGAACATAACGGCTATAAGCTAAGCAACGGTTTCTACGACGGGCAGAGTTCACTCGACCAGTTCAAGCGCCGCGAGCAGATCTACAGCGCCGAATTTGCGCACCGCTTTAATGACACCTGGGCGTTCCGCTCTAATGCCAGCTACTCTCACTCAAACGTCGATCTCGATCAGGTGTATCAAATCGGCTGGACAGGGAATAATTCGGATCTGCTGAACCGCTACTACTCCGGTTCGCGTTCATCGCTGAAAGCGTACGCCATTGATAATCAGCTGGAGGCGGATTTTGCCACCGGCGCGGTAGAGCATAAAGTGGTGCTGGGCGCGGAGTATCACCAGTATAAAAACGATCTGCATGATGCAAGCGGTAACGCCAGCCAGCTGAATGCGCGGACCGGCGCCTCCGTGGGCGCCAACGACGTGTACACCTTCGAGCGCTCGCAGCGCTACTACTATCAGACCGGCGTTTATCTGCAGGATGAGATGCTCTGGGATAAGTGGCATCTTGATCTGTCGGGTCGCTACGATCGCATTGTGTCGCAGACCGAGAACTACGATCAGGCAACCAAAAACCGGCGTCAGGATGACCACGTGGGCGGGCGTGCAGCACTGCTTTATGCCTTCGATAACGGCATCTCACCTTATGTGAGTTACAGCCAGGCTATTACGCCGCAGTCGCTCTCGGGCCAGAACGGCAACCTGCTGAAACCCACTACCGCTGAGCAGTATGAAGCGGGCGTGAAATACCAGCCGCCGGGTACATCCGATCTCTACACCGCTGCGGTATACGATCTTACGCAGAAAGATGTCGGCAACCGTATCGTGCAGGGATCTTACTTTGTTCCTGCCGGTAAGGTGCATTCGCAGGGGCTGGAGCTGGAAGCGCACACTCAGCTGACGCCGCGCCTCAGCACCATCGCCAACTACACGCTCAGCCACGTGCGGTATAAAGATTCAGTGGATGGTAATGATGGCCATACGCCGTATGTTACCCCCAACGCTATGGCTTCGCTCTGGAGTAAATATCAGTTTGACTACGGCCTGAGCGTGGGTGCCGGCGTGCGCTATATCGGCAAGCAGTGGGCTGACAATGAAAACACCCGCCGGCTGCCTTCGGTTACCCTGTTTGACGCCTCGGTACGCGCCGATCTCGGTGCCTGGAACAGTCAGCTGAAAGGCGCTTATGTCCAGGTCAATGCCAATAACCTTACCGATCGCGAATATGTCTCTGCCTGTTACGGTACAGGCTACTGCTACTGGGGCGCCGAGCGCTCAATTGTGGCGACCGTGGGTTACGATTTCTGATCTGATCACATTCTGCCGGCGTTCCGGCTGACGCAGGCCAAAAATAAAGCCCGTAAGCTTTTCATCCGCTTACGGGCTTTTGTCTGCGCAGAGCCGATTAAAAGCTTTCCCAGCTGGCGTCGGCGGTGGCGACAGGTTTGGGTTTAACCATTGATGGTGCGAGGGCAGGCTTCGGTGCAACCCGCGCCGCATTTTCCTGTTCTGCTGACAAACGGAAGATAGCCACGGTTTTCTCCAGTTCAATCGCCTGAGATTCCAGCGAACTCGCGGCGGCCGAGGACTCTTCAACCAGAGCAGCATTCTGCTGAGTGGTGGTATCCATCTCCGACATCGCCTGCGCAATCTGCGAAATGCCCCGGTTTTGTTCGTCAGACGCGGCCGCAATCTCCCCCATAATGTCGCGGACCTGCGTCACCGACTGCACAATATCGTTCATTGTGGTGCCGGCGCGATCCACCAGCGCGGAGCCGTCGTTAACGCGATCCAGTGATTCACGGATCAGCGTCTCAATCTCTTTTGCCGCCACGGAGCTGCGCTGCGCCAGATTCCTGACCTCGCCCGCCACCACCGCAAAGCCGCGTCCCTGTTCTCCGGCCCGCGCCGCCTCAACCGCCGCGTTCAGCGCCAGGATATTGGTCTGGAACGAGATGCTGTTAATGACATTGATGATTTCACCGATTTTACCGGAGCTCTGGCTGATGCCGCTCATGGTGGTGATCACGTCACGGATAATCTCGCCGCCGCGGCCCGCATTGCCGGAAGCGTCGGTCGCCAGCTGGCTGGCGTGATGGGCGTTTTCAGCATTCTGCTTCACGGTTGAGGTCAGCTGTTCCATACTCGCGGCGGTCTGCACCACGGCGGCACTCTGCTGTTCGGTACGGGAAGAGAGATCGGTATTTCCGGCAGCAATCTCTGCGGAGGCGCGCGCCACGCTGCTGACGCCACTGCGCACATTAGCAATAATGGTCTGCAGGCTATGGTTCATGGTGTCGACCGCCTGCATCAGCTGGCCCAGTTCGTCACCCCGGGTGGTATTCAGGGAGATGGTCAGATCGCCGGCGGCAATACGCTGTGCCGCGCTGAGCGTTTCACGCAGCGGGTGGGTAATGTTGCGCGTAATGCGCCAGGCAATCAGCAGGCTCAGCACCACACAGATCAGGGCGGCAATAGCGATACGCCACTCGGCGCCTTTAATAAACGAGGCAGAAAGCTGCGACTGATAACTGAACATCTCAGCCACGCCTGCGTTCAGTCGTTCCGCCGCTGCTGTCAGGCTCGTGGATTCGCTTTTTTCGGTGCTGAAGGCGTTCATATACGGTATCAGGGCGGGGCGCTGCTGATTAATGGTGGCCAGCACAGCCTGGGTTGCGGTCGTGATATCTCCCTGATTAAAACTCCCGAGCAGCTCGGTAAGGGTGGTGATGGTAATAAATTTATCCGTGATGGCATCTCTGCTGGTTTCACCCGGGTTTTTCAGGAAGTTCTCTTCAATATTCGCGGTATCGTAGAGCGTGGCGGTGAGCTGCATAACCGGCGGCGCGGTCTCTGGCGTCAGGCCGCGGTTCAGCGATTCCAGCTGATGCGCCAGCTTGATCAGCGTGGCGGGCGTAATTGCACTGAAGGTGCCGGTGGTCTCTTTGGCGGCAGCGACAAATTTTTCGCGCTGGTCCCGATAGCTGCGCATTAGTTCGCCCAGCTGATTCACTTTCTGCAGACCCTCTGCGTCCCAGCTGAACGTACCCAGACGCTGGTAAAGTGAAGCGAGTTCTTTCAGCGCTTCAACGTTCCGCACGGCAAACTGCTCATCTTTTGTGTACTGATACAGGGTGCGATTCAGCCGCGCTTTGCTGAGCGTATTCACCATCTCAACCGTGACCGTACGCCGGGCTGAGTTATCTTTAATACTGCGAAAACAATCAAATGCTATAACAGTTATTGCCAGTGAGGCGGCAATCACAATAATAAAACCGGCTCCCAGTTTCTTTCCGATTTTAATATTTGAGAGGGAGTGAGCAAGGCCCATAACATTCACCTTTAGTGAGATATTGAAATGCTGGCCAGAGCCGTGCGGACTTCATGCTCTGCCGTCAATTTACTATCGTCACGGCTAACGGAAGCTTGATAGCTATTTTTAGCGTTGCTGTAATTATTTAGTTAGCGGAGTAGTATTTTATGAAGTGATTATAATTTTTTACATTCAACGTTTTATAAGAATAAAAATATTGATCCAGAACAATACGAACCCGTTAAAAATAGTACTGCAGCCGATAAACAGATCATCTCCGGGAAAGAAAGAGGCAGCCCCTGAATAAAGCGGGCGCTGCCTGAGCAGGGCACGGTCAGAAGGGACCCCAGTCGATAGCCACACCAATCAGCAGCATCACTACACAGATCACAAACCAGATGGCGATGACCGGGGCAACAAAGCGCAGCCACTGACCGAAAGAGACGCCAGCTGTAGCCAGAACCGCCATCAGCACGCCGGAGGTCGGGCTCATACAGTTAACGATCCCTTCACCCAGCAGCACCGACTGCACCATTACCTGACGCGTCAGGCCAAGGTTATCGCCCAGCGGTGAGAAAATCGGGATCAAAAGCGCAGACTCCCCTGAACCGGATGAGATACCAAAGTGGATCAGCGCTGCGCTGATAAACATGCCAATGGTGGCCAGCCAGGCGGGCACCGGCTCCAGCAGGCCGGAAAGAAACCCGACAATGGGGTCGAGTACATTACCCTGCTGCAGCACCAGCGAAATAGCGGCTGCCATACCCACGATAAACGCCCCTTTAACCAGCGTGGCGCAGCCTGCCAGAAAGGTGTTGGCAATGTCCGATCCGGACAGGCGGCCCAGCAGCCCGATCACTATGGTCAGCAGAATAAACATCGCTGACATCTCACGGGTGCCCCAGTGATAGCGCACCGTACCGGCAATAAAGAGCAGCAGCGCCAGCGCTGTTGTCGCCAGAATCAGCTTATGGCGCCCGGTCACCGGTGCACTACTCTCTGCTTCGGCACGCATCGCTGGCCGGTACTCACCGTTTTTACGCGCCCGGCGCACCGCGTGGATCAGGTAAAGCGCGGCGCTGACCACAAACAGCAGGCAGGTCAGGGCGCGCAGCAGCATGCCGGAGAACAGCGGCAGCTGCGCCAGATGCTGTGTCAGCCCGGTGGTGGCCGGATTTAAAATGGCAACATTGTAGCCAGCGGCGCAGGTCAGGTAGACCAGTGAGGCCCCAAGCATAGGGGAGAGTCCGAGTGAACGCCCCACCAGCATTCCGATTGGCACAAAGGCGACCACCGCATTAACAACCACGCCGGTGGTGCCCAGCAGGGAGAAAATCGCGGCGAAAATAATGATGATGCGCGTATCGCTCAGCGTGCTGCTGCGCGACAGCGCCTGCAAAGCGGTGGCTATCGCACCGGTTTTCTCAATCACCGCCAGTACGCCGCCGGTAAACAGGATCAGAAAGATAATCGGTGCCTGTTTGACCATGCCTGCGGCAATCGCCATAAAGATCTCCAGGGGCAGCACGCCACTCTGCGGCACCGCATGCAGACTCTCTTTTACGGCAAACTTAATGCCGTCACGCGTTTCATAATCGTAGACGCCTGCCGGGATAAGCCAGGTCGACACAGCGGCCAGCACCAGGATAATAAACAGCAGCAGGTAGGGGCTGAGGCCCTCCCGCTGGCGCACAGCGGTGTCCGGTTTTTCCAGCGGTATCTGTGTCATGGCGTCTCTCCGCTCAGCAGGCCAGCCAGCAGCGCGGTACGCTGCACCACCTCCGCGACAATAATATGCTCATGACGTGCATGGATCCCGGCACCGGTTGCCCCCAGTCCATCCAGCGTGGGCAGCCCGAGCGCCGCGGTAAAGTTGCCGTCGCTGCCGCCGCCAACGGAGGCTCCCTCCAGCGTCAGTCCCAGCTGATGACCAATGTGCACCGCGCGGGTAAACAAGGCGCGTGATGCCGCGCTCTGGCGCATAGGCGGACGGCTTTGTTCACCGCTGATGTGCAGGGTCACACGCGGATCGTGCGACTGCAGCTGCATGATCGCCGCATGCAGGCGCGCCGCTTCCTCTTCTGAGGTGACGCGCGTATCCACTTCAAGACGGGCGCGATCCGCCACAACGTTCGCCCGGCTGCCGCCGCTGGCAACGCCGACGTTGACCGTAGTGCCACGGTCAGGCGCGTTGAGCGCGTGCAGCGCCAGAATCTGCTGCGCCATCTCCTGAACCGCGCTGGCGCCTTCTTCCGGATTGTTGCCGGCGTGCGCGGCCAGGCCGGTCAGCGTAAGGTCATAGCGGCCGGTGCCTTTGCGGGCGACCTTCAGCGCGCCGCTGCCCGCCACTGCGGGCTCCACAACAAAGACCTGTGCGGAGCCCTGCGCATGCGTTTCAATCCACTGCTGTGAGCTGGGGCTGCCCAGCTCTTCATCACTGTTGCAGAGAAACACCACCTGCTGCCAGCCGGGCAGGTTAAGCTGCTGCAGCGCGCGTACTGCCCAGATCGCCTGTACCAGTCCCGCTTTCATATCAAGAATGCCGGGACCGTATAAGCGTCCCGCTTCTTCACGCAGCGTAAGTTCACCTGTATCCCAGACGGTATCGAAATGACCAATAATGGTGCTCTGCGGCGTTTGTCCGCCCAGCGAAAATTTCAGGTGATTGCCGTAGTGCTGCTGCGGTGTTATTTCAGCCCGTACGTTAAGACGCTGCTGAAACAGCTGCTGCAGCACCTCACCGCAGGCGTCGACGGCAGGCTTATCGTCAGAGGGAGATTCAGCCGCTACCAGTTTTTTAATATCCGCCAGAATGTCTGCGGCGTGCTGTTCCAGATAAAGGGCGATCGCTTTCATTTTATATTTTTCCTGTCTGTCGGGTTTGCACTGGCAGTATGCGCAGAAAAAACACGGTAGAAAAATAAGCCGCGCTGGTTATTATTGTTGCTCTCAGGTCAACAGATAAGCGCAAAGTATGACGTTATCCAGCTATCCGGAAAAATCGATAAGTTACTTATATGAGGTCGGGATGCATGGCGGTATTCGCCGCGCTGCAGACGCACTGGGGGTAAACGCTTCTGCGATTAGCCGCCAGCTGGCGCAGCTTGAGCGCGCACTGCAGCTGCCGCTGCTGGAACGACGTGGCAGAAATGTCGTTCTGACCGACGCCGGTAAACTGCTGGCAGAGGATTATGCGCTGACCAGCCAGCGCCGCCGGCAGCTGGAGCGGCAGCTGCAGGATATGCGTCATATGCGCGGTGGCAGCGTCACGCTGCGCGTGGGCCAGGGAATGGCGGATGAAGTGATCCGCCATGTTATAGCCGAGTTTTCGCAGGCTTATCCGGCGGTGTTCGTCAATATTCAGTCGGGAGATATGCAAACCACGCTGACGCTGCTGGCAAAAGGGGAGGTGGATATGGCGGTCAGTTTTGGCCCCTCAGGTCCGCCCGGACTGCGCTGTAACAGCTTCAGGCGCGGCCCTATCTGTGCGGTAGTCCCGCCCTCGCATCCCCTGGCCACGCTGGAAAAGGTGACGTTGTCACAGCTGGCCGCGCATCGTCTTATTGGTATGGATGAACAGTTTGGATTGCAGCGCTACCTCAATGCCATGTTCAGGAGTGAAGGACTGATTTTTACGCCTGCCTGCAGCTGTAACCTGTTTACCAGCGCAATTTCACTGGCGCTGGCCGGGCAGGGCGTGGCGTTTATGACGCCGCAGACGCTGAAAAGTATTCTCGATCACGATCGGCTGGTTGCAGTGCCGCTTGATCATCGCATCGCGCGCGACAGCCAGTGTCAGCTGCTGCACAGCGCCGATCACCGCATGACGCCTGCTGCACACTATCTCTGGCGGCTGCTGAACAGCTATTTTGCGCGCTCTGCTGACGGGTTACCGGCATAAAAAAAGCCGGACAGTGTCCGGCTTGCAGGTTCAGGGCTGGCCGCGATTACAGCGCCATATCCTGTTTAGCAGATTCTTCACGCGGCTTCGCCTGCATCGGCGCGGCCTGCGGCTCGCTCATAGTAATGACCGGTGGTTTGGTCAGCTGCAGTACAGAAGCGGTGTTATCCCATACCTGCTGCGTCAGCGCGGTATTACCATTCAGCTTCTGGCCAAAGCTCGGAACGATAGAACGGATTTTTTCCTGCCACTCCGGTGAAGCAAACTGCTGCGGGAACAGCGATTTCATCACGTTCAGGGTGATAGGCGCAGCGGTTGACGCACCTGGTGACGCACCCAGCAGGGCCGCAACGGTTTTCTGCTGATCGGTAACAATTTCCGTACCGAGTTTCAGCACGCCGCCTTTATCCGCATCTTTCTTGATGATCTGTACGCGCTGACCCGCCTGAATCAGTTTCCAGTCCTCTTTGCGCGCGTTTGGATAGTACTCTTTCAGCGCGGCAAAGCGATCATCATCCGTCAGCATGACCTGACCAATCAGATATTTCACCAGGTCAAAGTTATCGATACCCACGTGCGTCATCGGCATAACGTTGCTGGTGGTGGTTGCGCTCAGCAGATCAAACAGCGAACCATTTTTCAGGTACTTGGTTGAGAAGGTCGCGAACGGCCCGAACAGCACCACTTTTTTACCGTCGAGGTTACGCGCATCGATATGCGGAACCGACATCGGCGGTGCGCCCACGGAAGCCTGACCATACACTTTCTGCAGGTGACGGCTGGTGATCGCCGGGTTTTCGGTCATCAGGAATGAGCCGCCTACCGGGAAGCCGCCGTAGTTGTCCGCTTCCGGAATGCCGGTTTTCTGCAGCAGCTTGATGGCCGCGCCGCCGGCACCGATAAAGACATATTTCGCATCAACGCTGCGATCTTTACCGCTCTTCACATCTTTAATCGTGACGTGCCAGGAGTTATCACCGTTACGTTTGAAGTCGGTGACTTCAGACGAGGTCTCCAGCGTGAAGTTCTGATCTTTTTTCAGGCTGCCGATCAGCTGACGGGTAATTTCACCGTAGTTGACGTCAGTACCGACTGGCGTCCAGGTCGCAGCAACTTTCTGCGCCGGATCGCGGCCTTCCATCACCAGCGGTGCCCACTGCTCAATCTGCTTGTGATCGGTTGAGAATTTCATGCCCTGGAACAGGGTAGTTTTCTGCAGCGCCGCATAGCGTTTAGTCAGATACTCAACGTTTTTATCACCCCAGACGAAGCTCATATGTGGCGTAGAGTTGATGAAGGAACGCGGGTCGTGCAGCACACCGCGCTCAACCTGGCTGGTCAGGAACTGGCGGGTGATCATGAAAGACTCATTGATTTCCAGCGCTTTGCTAACGTCGATTGAACCGTCTGCACGCTCTGGCGTGTAGTTCAGCTCCATGTTAGCAGAGTGACCGGTACCGGCATTGTTCCAGCCATTGGACGATTCCATCGCCACGCCGTCAAGACGCTCAACCATCAGCTGTTTCCAGCCCGGTTGCAGCTCCTGCAGCCAGGTGCCCAGAGAGGCACTCATGATCCCGCCGCCAATCAGCAGCACGTCGGTTTTTTCTGGTGCATTTTCAGCGTGAACCGCTGAAGAAACAAGCAGTGCGGTCAGCGAAAGCGCGGACACAATTTTTTTGGTCTGATTCATGCCAGTCCTGTTCTATATTCAGTGCAGATGAACGTTAAAAATTCGGATGGCAAATTAAAATATTGTTACGGAAAGATTAACCTGTTTTTAGTTATTTAAGTATTTACACCGGTTAATTAAGTTACATAACAATATTCAGGCTAAATAAGCAGCAAATAAGGCGGGAAGAGTAGGGTAAATATCAGCAGGATAACCGCTTCTGTTGCGCGGTTATTCTTTATAACCACAGGCTGAACGTAAAGCAAATAAAACTGCGGGTAATTTGCGTCAGGCGCCCGCCAGTTATTCAGCAGGCGCAGAGACGTCAGCGTTAGCCATTCAGCGCAATGTCATCACCGATATGATAGAGCGTTGCTTTCGCTGCCAGTACCGGATGCCCGTCATGTGCCGGTTCATGCGATTCCACATCGCTGATGTGATATCCCGCTGCGCCTGCTGCCAGCGCCTTTTTGACCACCGCATCGGTTAACTCATCCATTGAGGTTGCCCAGCTTACGCTGGTCACGCTGGTAGGGCGCAGTGAAGCGATCTGCTGGGGTGTCAGATCGGCACGAACCAGTACCGGCTGGACATCCTGCGGAGTGAAGATTGAGATAACATCATTGATTAACGCTTTCATAAGCCTGCTCCTGAGATAATTGCACGATGGGGATCCGTTATGCATTTTTCTGCCCGGTTTAAAAAAGCGCGGGCGACAAGGTGACTAAACACCCTGCCGCGCCGTCTGGTTTAGCTTTAATTGCTAATATCTTGTTAAGAAAAGTTCTGCCACAACTTTGTCACTTCAGCAGTAACCTGGTTGCATCTGCTTACAGGTTTACGCCGTATGCTAATGCGTTCACGGGTTAAAACTCGCGCTGACCACCCAGCTCAATGACGCGGTTTGGCGGGATATGAAACTGTTCATGCGCCCGCAGCGCGTTACGCTGGCAAAAGTGAAAGATACCGCCGCGCAGGCGCGCCAGACCATGACGCTGCTTCATCACCAGCGTATCGTGGGAGGTGAAAAACGACGCTTCATTAACCGAGCAGCCAAAACCCTCCAGTCCGCACAGATGCAGGATCTCTGTCATCGACGGCGTTTCACGCCAGCCATAGGCCGCAGTCACCTGCCAGAAGGAAGCAGAGAGCGGCGTCAGCGTAATACGCTGCTGATTATGCACGCGCGGCGTATCGATAGTGCGGATATGCAGCAGCACAACGCGCCGGTGCAGCACGCGGTTATGCTTAAGGTTATGCAGCAGCGCCTGCGGGATCTCAAACTCTTTACGCGCCAGAAACACGGCGGTACCCTCCACGCGGCTGGGCGGGCTTTTTTCCAGCGAGCTGACCAGCGCCAGCAGGCTGGCCTGACTGCTGTCGAGCCGCCGGATCAGCCGGTTGCGTTCGCTGCTCCAGGTCAGCATCAGCGCCATCATGGTCAGCGCCAGCAGCGCCGGGATCCAGCCGCCGGAGAGCAGCTTCATCAGGTTGGCGATAAACAGCGGCACATCGATACTCAGCATGATGAGTAAGAACAGCCCGGCCAGCGGCAGCGGCCAGTGCCAGTTGCGCCGCGCCACTACACCTGCCAGTCCGGCGGTGATCACCATCGTTCCGGTTACGACAATGCCGTAAGCAGAGGAGAGCGCCGACGACTCACGGAAGGTTATTACTATCAGCATCACTGCGGTAAACAGCAGCCAGTTCACTACCGGAATATAGATCTGACCTGACTCGGTATGCGACGTGAAGATAATGCGCATCGGCGGCAGAAAACCCTGCCGTATCGCCTGATGCGTCAGCGTATAGACACCCGAGATAACTGCCTGCGCGGCGATAACCGTTGCCAGCGTAGAGAGCACGATCAGCGGGATTTGCCCCCACGCCGGTGCCAGCAGATAAAAGGGATTACTGAGCGCGGTGCTATCCGCAATGACCAGTGCGCCCTGACCAAAATAGTTGAGTACCAGCGCGGGCATGGCGACAACCAGCCAGGCGAGGCGGATAGGGGTTTTACCCAGATGCCCCATGTCAGCATAGAGCGCCTCGGCACCGGTGACGGCCAGCACTACCATGCCAAGCGCCGCCAGCGCCAGCGCAGGGTGGCTGAGCAGAAAACCGAGCGCATAGTGCGGGCTCAGCGCCTGGAGCACCTGCGGATGAAGCAAAATGCCGCGCACCCCAAGCAGCGCAATGGCGGCAAACCAGATAAACATCACCGGCCCGAATATGCGGCTGACCTTGTCGGTGCCCTGACGCTGAATGACAAACAGCAGCGTCAGAATAACCAGCGCCAGCGGTACAATAAACGGTTTCAGCGCCGGTGAGATGACCTCTATGCCCTCAATGGCGGAAAGCACCGAAATCGCCGGGGTGATCACGCCGTCGCCATAAAAGAACGCGCCGCCAATCAGGCCCGCCAGCATGACAACGTGTCCCGCTTTGCTGCTGACGCCGCGTCGGGCCAGCGCCATCAGCGTCAGGATGCCCCCCTCTCCGTCATCATCCGCGCGCATAACGAAACAGACATACTTCAGCGTAACGATCAACGTCAGCGCCCAGAAGATCAGCGATAAAAAGCCCATGACTGCAGCCGGTGAGACACTGCCGTCGGGCAGAATCGACAGACACTCTTTCAGGGTATAAAGCGGGCTGGTGCCGATATCACCAAAGACGATACCGGCAGCGGCCAGCATGCCGGCAGGCAGCGAGGCTTTGTGCGGGTGTTTCATGGGGTTCCTGCTCAGGTTAACAGAAGGGCGCTATATCTCTTCAGCGCCGGAGTAATACCGGCGAAGATAGCGGTTTTCTGCACAGGCAGGGAGAGGGTGGCGACTATTCACACACCATTTTTACGCCGTGAGCGCAAATTTTTACGCGATTTTTATACCGCTGTGCGTTTATCAGGCAGAAAAACAGGCTTCAGACTGCGTCAGCCTGAAGCGCTGGCAGAGCACGTCACCTCTTTTATCACTACAGGTGCCGGATCGTGCTTACACGGGACGGACTGTCCGGCGTCCCGTGTATCGGGCTGGTTCAGAACTCCCAGCGCACGCCAGCGTTGTAGCGCCATCCTTTAGCGCCGTTACCCTCGATCGCTTTACGGTAATCGGCTTCAGCATAGAGCGAAACGTCGTTGTGCAGCGTTACCGTGCCGCCTGCCCCCGCTTCCCACATCTGGCCAACATGCCCGCTGGTAAACGTGGCCCCCAGCGCCGGATTATCTGCAGCAGCGACCGAGGTAGTGGCTGCGCCGCCCCAGCCTCTGTAATAATTTGCGCGCAGATAAGGCGTATACTGGCGATGATTGTCATCACTCCAGGTGCGATTGAGACGCGCACCCAGCCGGCCAATCGTCTGGTCATAATCACCGTAGCGAACCTTGCTGCCATCCTTATCGGTGAAGTCATTCATGTTAAGCTGCATATACAGCAGCTGCGCCTGCGGTTCCAGCTGATAGCCGTCACCCAGCGTAAACGGATAGCCGCTCTCCAGTGAGGCAGTCCAGCCGCGTCCTTTCAGCTTCGCCACCTGTTTTTGCCGCGCGATATCGGTTTCACCGCGGTGCCAGTCAAATGACAGCACGCCATCCAGATAGAAGCCGTTATCACGCTGCCAGGTGCTGTAGAGCGCCAGGCTATCACTGTCAAAAGTGGTGCTGCTATAGCCATCTGCCGCTTTGGGGCGCAGACGCGTATTGCCACGCGTATATGCCACGCCGCCGCGCAGGGAGTCGCTTGCGCCATCAAGCCGCAGCACATTGCCACCCAGCTGCACCGCACTGTAATTGAGATCAAAATCATAACCATAATCACGGAAGCTGCGATCGCTCTGGTATTTCAGGTTTGAGCCGATATAGCGCAGAAACATCTCGCCGCCATTGCCGTCAGCGCGCTGCTGTCCGTGGCGCAGCTCACCCAGACGTTTATGCAGGTCATCGATAATGCCGGTGGTGTAATAGGCGAGGCCGGTGGGCGCCGATACATAAGCAGGCACCTGTGGTACCACAGCCGGACGTGCGTTATAAGCTTGCTCGCTGCCAAAAGCATCGGTAATCAGCGCAGGCTGGCAGCTGCTGCTGTTCTCGCACACAAGATAGTTTGCCAGGCGATAATCCCAGTAGTTATTCCCGCTGCCGCTGACCAGGCGTTGCGCCGGATCGCTGCTGCCCGGCGCGAAAGTATACAACCGATACTGCCACGGCCCGGCCCCGAGATAGCCGTCCGCCAGTGCAAAACTGCCGGCAGCCGCGTTACCGCCCACCTGCGCCAGCGAAATACCTTCATTGCCCTCTACGCCACCGTTGCGATCAAGATCGGTCAGCGTACCGCTGCTGGCAGCATCCGGCTGTACATTCAGCAGCGTGGTGCCGCTGGCATTGCCGGTTACGCTGATGCGATCGGTAAACTGGTTACTCAGCGCACCACCCCGGTTCAGTCGGGTGATCAGGTTCGCCTGACCCCCCGCAGACGCCAGCGATCCGTTGATCGCCAGCGTATTACCCGGTGAACCAGCGCCGTTAGTGAGATCCAGCGTGCCGCTGTTGTTAACCACCAGCGACCCTGCCGTACCGCCTGCCAGCAGCGGGTGTACATTGTTACCCGCATATAAGGTGGACGCCTTATCAATATTAATTGTGCTGCGCGCCAGCTGCAGATTATCGGTCAGCGTCCAGCGCGTATCTGCAAAGTTGATCGTGCTCCAGCCCGTGCCAAGGTTTACCCCTTTGCGGCGATCGTCGGCGCTAAAGCTGCCGCCACGCCCGTCAATCTGGCTGAATGTCAGGCTGTTACCGCTTCCGCTGCCGCTGGTGAGATGGTAAGTGGTGCTGAGACTGACGCCGCTGATGTCCGCCAGGTTGTTGTTACCATTGCCCATCGTCAGACTGCCGTTAAGCCTGCCGCCGCTCCAGCGAAACGTGTCGGACCCGCCGCCGGGATTGATATCGCCGCGCACGTCGCCTTCTGTCAGCAAGATGACGTCGTCGGCATTGCTGCCGGCAACTGCCTGAGTTTGTGGCGTGGCGGTAATAATGGTGCCGACGTTTTCAAACACCGTTTTCCCCCCGCGGAGATCCACTACCGGCGCGCGCAGGCTGGCAGAGCGGAGCGTTCCGGTATTCACAATGGTGCCGGCCGTACCGGAGATCAGCGCCGATCCGCCAGCGGGATCATCAATGTTTACGCTGGCAGCGGTGAAAATATCACCCGTGGTATTGGCACGAATACCGCTACCGCCTGCGCCGCTGACGTTAAACACGTAGCCTGGACCCAGCGTCAGATCGCCACGCGTAGTGCTGCCGTCGGCGTTAGCAATGTTAAGGCCGTTGCCGCTACCCCTGACGTTTGCCGTAACGGTGGAAGCGGGATCGAATGCCACACTGGTGCGAATGCCGCTGCCGTTGCCGACGTTAAGCGTCAGGTTGCTGAGGCTGACATTGCTGAGTTCTGCACGGTTCTCAATGCCGTTGCCGCTGCCGGAAACGCTGATGCTGGCATCTGCGGCACTGAGTGCCGCGGCGCCCTGGTCAAGTAAAATCCCGTGTGCGGTTCCGCGCGCGGTAATCGCTGTAGTGCGACCGTTCAGCGCCAGCCGGGCGCCCTCGCTGATACGTACGCCAGCCACGCCGTTTTCAACATTGATGACGCCGCCCTGCGCCAGCGTGCTGCCGCGGCCGGAAACATCCAGACCGGTGCCGCTGGTCACTGTTACCACACCGTTATTGGTTAACGTACTGCCGGCACGGGAGCGGATGCCGATGCTGTTATTTCCGGTCAGACTAAGCGCACCGTTGTTGATCAGGGTCGCGCCGTTGGTAATGTCGACGCCGGTAGCGCCGCTGCCGGCCCCACGGATGCTGGCGTTGCTGGTTACCCGGGTCGCGGCAGCGCTGCCATCCAGCGCATTACTGAGGTCGCTGCGCAGCGTGTTCACCAGGATGCCGACGGCATTATTACCGCTCAGATTAAGCGTGCTGCTGCTGTCCAGCGTGGCTGCCGCACCCCCTTCAACGCGAACCGCCGTGCTGCCCGTGCCGCTGGCGGTAAAACTGGCGTTAGTGCTGTTCAGGCTGCTGCCATTACCGGAAACAATGACGCCGGTGGCGTTTGCCGCACTGGCGGTGAGCGTACTGGCGGCGCTGAAACCGAGCGCAGCACCGTCGTCAATGCGGTAGCCGGTGGAGCCCGCAGTCGTGATGTTCAGCGTACGACTTGCCGAACTGATACGGGAGCCGCTGCCCGCTGCGCGGTAAGCGATCTGATTGCTGTTATTGAAAACCGGCGTTGATCCCGCAGCGATATTAACCTGCGCACCGCTGAGCGCTTCGGCACCCATTGCACCAATACCATTAAGAGTAAGCGTGCCGGCGTCAAGATTTGCGACAGCCTGTGCGCCACCGGCCGTTACGCCGCGCGTACGGTTACGGATGCTGCCGCCATTTACCTCAATGTTACCGCTGTTGCTGACGGTGGTGGCAAAGGGGCTGCCCACGCTGTTGACCACAATGCCGCTGCCGCCTTCGCTGATACTGATATTGCCGCTGTTGCTGCCGCTGGCACCGCTCTCCACGCGTATCCCGGTGGTGCTGGCGCCGCTGAACGTGATATTGCCACTGTTGGTGAGCCGGGCGCGATTACGCGCCAGATAGCCTGTAATAGTGTCCTGCGCTGAATCCAGCTCTGCTGCTGAAATCAGTCGGGTGCCGGCAACCGGAGCGCGGCTGCTGGCACCGGTCAGCGTATGTTTTTGTCCGTCGGCAATCGCCCCGATAGCATTGCTGCCGGTGAGATTGATGGTGGTGGCGGCATCGATATTGCCCAGTGCACCGCCTTCGATGTTTACGCCAGCCGCACCGCTACCGCTGACGTTCAGCGTGGCATTGCGGGTGTTAACCGTGGTGCCATCAGCGCCGGTGCCGTTGATCGCCACGCTTCCCGCGCCGGAAGCAGTGAGCGTGGTATCTGAACCATCAAAACCGGCGCCCTGTTCAATACGAAACAGGGTGGAATTACGGGTGGTGACGTCAAAAGCATTATTATCCGCTACGTTGATCAGCGCATTCGGACCATAAGCAAAGAAGCCGATTTGCTGGCTGCCGGTGCTGAATACCGGGATCGCATCCTGCGTAACATTAATGGTGGCATTACCGCGTGCGTGTACGCCTATCGCCCCGTTGCCTGTCAGATTGATGCGACCATCCACGCTGGCCAGTGCTGTGCCGCTACCCTGTCCCTCTGCCCATACGCCAAAATTGCGTGTGCCGCTGGCGGGATCGGCACCGCCCGCCACATTGATTGTGCCGGTAGAGCTTGCCGCCGCCGTACTGCCATTGCCAGCCAGTACTTTAAGGCCGGTGCCGTTAACCCCGTTGAGATTGATGGTGCCACGATTCTCCAGCGTGCCGCTGCTGTTGCTGACCAGCATGCCGGTGTTTTCGCGCGGCACGCGCGCCGCGCTGCCGTTAATATCAATAGTGCCGCTGTTGATGAGCGTGGCGTTGTTCGCGCCGCTGACTGACATGCCGGCCGCATTCTGCACGCGGGAACCGAGCACGATGCGGCCTTCACTGATCGCGCTGCCGTTCGCCAGCAGGGCAATACCGCTGGTCAGACCGCTCTGATTCATCGCGGTTTCCGCTACGTTATCGCTCAGGCTGTTTTGCGGGCCGCGTCCGATGTAAAGGGTGCCCGCACTGGTGTTGGTAAAGCGGCTGCTATCGGCTGTGAGCAGAACGCCAGAGGTGGTGCCGCGTGCGGCGGAACCATTAACGCCAACGTTAATATTCCCGCTGTTACTCGCCTGCGCGCTGGCATCCAGCCGGATACCTGCCACGCCACTGGTCAGATTGCTGCCGGTGGTGCCGAGGTTCAGCACGCCATTATTGATAAAGTTGCCGTTGTTTTGCACCGTGACCGCCGTCGCGTTGCTGCTGGCCGCGCCCACGCCGGTGCCGTCGATCCGGTTAAGAAAGCCGCCGTTGATGACTCCGCTGCTGCTGTTAGTCGCGCGGGCATCGTCCAGCGCGAGCGCCGTACCCCGGCTGGCCAGTTTGCCATCCACGGTGGCGCTGGCACCGGACGCAACCCGCACGGCACCGCCGTTCGCGCCGGTCGCCTCCAGCGTTTTGTCTGCGGCAATAGTAATCTGTGAGCCAATACCCTCAGCGTTGATCACGACACGGTTACCCAGGGGCTGCGTGACCTCATCCGGCGGCGTGGCGCTGACGCTGTAAACTATTTCCTCATCGGTGAGGGTAACGGCTTTGTTAAATTCGCTAAGGTAACGGGCGGTGGCGAGGTTGCCACTCTGCAGCTGACTCACCAGCCAGGTGTTGTAGCGCTGCAGCTGGCTGGCATTGGTTACGCTAAAAGAGGTGGTTTTGCCATCCAGCGTTTGTACGCTGAAGCTGCCAGTGTAAGTGGCGAGGTTTTGCACGCTCAGACTGTCAGTTGCGCCACCACCGCCGACCTCTGCCGCTGAACCGGTGAATGCGACACGGTTGTTGCTGTTCCAGTTAATGACCCCGCCATTACTCGCCTGAAACAGCGTGGTGCTTTTTGCCGCCATGGTCCAGGCATTGGTACTGGCACTGCTGCTGGCAGTGAGTTGCCCGATGCTGACATCCAGCACGCTGCCGCTGCCGGTCACATCCGCTACGCGCGCGTTGATATATTGATTGTTATTTACGTTTTGCAGATCCGGCACCACGGTACTGCTGCTAACGGGCGTCTGTGCTACAAGGCTGGCTGAATCAAACACCTGAAAGGTCGTATTGCCGCCGGTGGTGAGATCCGGCACGGTAATGGCAACGTTTTGCGGGCCGGTATCCAGTCTCGCCCGATCGATAAACGCTGCACCGGAGACAATGTTTACCTGCCCGAGCGTGGTATTTGTTGCGCCATCAGTGCCTGCTTCAAACGCCTGATTACCGGTCAGGGTCTGACTGCCGCTGTTAACAATCAGCGCGCCGGTTTGTTGATCGTTGTTGCGGGGATTATAAGGAGTGAGCGTAACGGCCTGGCTGGCAAGTGGAACAGAGAGCGCGGTCTGTACAGCCACGATCCCTAACGCAATGGGATTCAGGGTGAATCGCATACATCCTCCGGTAAAAGTGTACCCGGCGACACAACGCGATCACCGTGTTAAGTGGATGAGAACTCACAGTCTGGGATTTTTTTAAATATAAAATAAGGGTGCGTGGTTGTGACAAGAGAAGTCAGGAATGGCCACACTTAAGTCAAACTTAGCGGGTTTTACAGCAATTGTGAATCGGATAGCGAAAGTTACAATCGTAGATATTTAGCCAAATAAAAAAACAGAGAGGTTGATGATTAAGCGCGATAACCCTGCTGTTTATGTTGTTAACCGGCCAGCACGCTGTTTCAGCTGCAGTTTAATTTCTGCACTCAATTAAAGCCTGGAACGGTTGTAAGTCATTGGTATCAATTTATGCGGCAGAGATGATTGCGGATAAATGTGAAATGATGCACAACGCCGGTAATACATTTTTATGCTTAAATCCGGAAAATCTGCAGCGGTAACCCGAACAGGTTGCCGCTGCAGACATAACGGATGGACCGGGTAATTGCGCATGCCTCTGCACCTCCGGCACACCCGGTCACTGTCCGGAGCGTGCAGGACGCTTACCAGCCTTTGATAATATCGCCTTTGTAGATCTCGTTGGCTTTGTCCAGCACCGGCTGCGAGCGGAATGCCTCTTTCAGCTTTTGCACGTTCGCACTCTCTTTATTATCTTCACGCGCCACGATGGCATTCACGTAGGGTGATGCTTTACCTTCCATAAACATACCGTCGCGTGAGGCGGAGAGGTTCACCAGCGCCGCAAAGTTGTTATTGATGATGGAAAGATAAACCTGCGGATCGTCCAGCGTACGCGCCAGCTGCGGCGTATCCACTTCAACAAACTTCAGCTTTTTCGGATTGGCGGTGATATCCAGCGTGGTGGGCAGCAGACCCGCTTCAGGTTTAACCGTGATCAGCCCCTGCGCCTGCAGCAGCAGCAGGCTGCGACCCAGCGTGGTGGCTTCATTTGACAGGGTGATCGTCGCGCCATCCGGCAGTTCATTCAAACTTTTGATTTTGCGGGAATAGCCGGCAATCGGAAACACAAAGGTATTGGTGATGACGGCAAATTTATACCCGCGCTCTTTTGACTGCATCTCAAGGTAGGGCAGGCTCTGGAAGGCATTTGCATCCACATCTTTATTGTAAAGAGCTTCGTTGGGCTGCACGTAATCGTTAAACGCAATCACCTCAACGTCCAGCTTATATTTGTCATGCGCGACCTGCTTCACTGTCTGCCAGAGCTGTTCGTCCGGCCCACTGTTAATCGCAACTTTGATTTTTTCGTCGTTGTTGTTATCGCAGGCGCTTAGCAGCGTCACAGAAGCGGCCAGCAGCACGGTCAGTAAACGTTTTTTCATGTTTGCAGCATCCTTATTCTTGTCAGCCCCGGACTATAATATACGTCCAGACGTCTGTACATCCATATTGGGCAGGGCGCTTATGCTTTTACAGCATAACTTATGCTCTACTTCAGGCAGCTGAGATAGCGCTGCGCAGAGCGCGTCACAATCGCATCGGCATCCTGCAGAATTTCGCGTCCGTCAAAAGCGCCGTAGAGCTGCGTGAAACTGCGATCCCGTAACGGCTGCATCATGTTGCGCACCGCCTGTGCGGAGAGCGGCAGCATGTTGGGATAGCTCCACATAAACGAGACGGCATCCGCGCCTGGCGTTACCTGCAAAATATCGCCACTCAGCATTACCCCCGAATCACGCTGCCAGTGCAGCACCGTGCCACCGGCAAAATGGCCGCCAAGACGCAGCAGCGTGATGCCTGGCAGCAGGGCATGCTCCTCTTCCTGCCATAAACGTATCCACGGGCTGTCGCGCATAATCCACGCTTTGTCGCTGGCATGCAGCCAGATCGGTGCGCTGAATGCGGCGGCCCAGTCCTGCATAGTGGTGTAGTAGTGGGGATGAGAGATGGCTATCGCCTGCAATCCTCCCAGCGCGCGGATCAGCGTTTCCGTGGCTTCATCCAGATGGGCGATGCAGTCCCAGAGAATATTGCCGTGCGGAGTGCAAAGCAGAAAGGCGCGCTGATTGATGCCAAATGCCGGCAGACTCTGCAGTGAAAGCAGGCCGGGCAGATGCTGCTGCCACCGGTTGGTGTGCGCGGCGCGCAAATCAGTCTGCGTTATCCACCGCTGTCCGCCTGGCGGAATAAACTGGCGTTCATCTTCGCAGATGGGGCAGTGCCGGGGGGCCGGCGCGGCATAAGAGGTGCCGCAGGCAGTACAGAGCGTAATCATGGTTTCTCCTCATCAGCTGACGGGATAAGGATAGCTACTCTGTTGCAGGCTGCAGCTGATAAACCCAGGCGGTGATCTGCTCACCCCGATCGGTGGTCACAGCGACCGGCACGCGATCATAGCCCTCTTCAAATGCATCGAGCATTGGCCAGTGCACGTCGAGATGGGGCGAGAAAAACAGATAGCCCGGCACGCGCGCGCCATCCTGGCACAGCACCACGCCAGGAAAGTCAGCGGCGGCGCCCCAGCCGCGCGCATAATAGGTGCCATTAACGCTGCCGGCCAGCCACTCGCCACCTATCTGCTCCAGAATATGAGCATTATCGTGCCCGGGCTGCAGCGTGCCGTAGACAAACAGAGGTTTCATATCACTCCTGTGAGGGTTGCGTTTACGATCCCGCTATTGTGACGCAGCGAACCGGGACGGTAAATGTTAAGGGCGGGAAAATTCCGGGCCGATTAGACGAAACGCCAAATGTGACATTTACTCATAGGGAGATTCAGATCCCTGCCAGTAAAAAAGGGACATTACAACGGAGCAATTCATGTATCACCTTGATGTGCAGGTTCTCGAAACCGCGCAGCACTGGGCAGAAGCACATCCGGTATGGCTTTGTACCGTACTGAGCACTTTTGGTTCTTCACCGCGGCCACCGGGCGCCATGATGGCGATCCGCGCCGACGGGCATTTTTGCGGTTCGCTCTCCGGCGGCTGTGTGGAGGAGGATTTCCGCCAGCGAATTGCGGAAAACGCCTTCAGAGAGGCGAGTGCCGTGGTGCGCTACGGTGACGGCGGGCTGACGCCCGATCGGGCACTGCCGTGCGGCGGCGTGCTGGATATTCTGGTAGAAAAGCTGCCGCAGGGCGCGGCATCCATTCACTATCTGCGTCAGATGCACGATGCGCTGGTACGGGCCGAAGCCATCAGTAAAACGCTGCAGCTGCCGCACGCCTGCGCCGGCGTGGAGACGCTGCCCTATACGCAGCAGACCGCCGCGCAGATCGCAGGCGACCGGGTTACGCTGACGCTCTCTGCGCCGCCGCGTCTGATTATCGCCGGTCTCTCCAGCGTAGGCGTTTACTGCGCCAACTTTGCGCAGGCGCTGGGGTTTGAAACGGTGGTCTGCGAGCATCGCGATGAGGTGCTGGAGAATATGGGCGCGGACTTACAGACAGGCGTGCGGATCATACGCTGTTTTCCGGCCCGCTATCTGGAACGGGAAGGGTGCCACAATGCAACGGCAATCCTGTCCCTGACCCACGATCCGCGCATTGATGACCTGACGATGATGGAGGCCGTGCTGCTGCCGGCATTTTATCTCGGCGCGATGGGCTCGAAGCGCAACAGCAGCCGGCGGCTATCGCGTCTGGCGGAGATTGCCGGGCTGACGTCTGAGCAGCTGGCACGCATTCACGCGCCGGTCGGGCTGGATATTGGCAGCAAAACACCGGCTGAAATCGCGCTATCAATTATGGCGGACATTGTGCGCCACAAAAACGGTCTCGCAGCGCGCCGTTAATCCCGTTCCGGAAGCCATGGCCCGTTGCGCTATGGCTTTTTTACGGTAATCCCCCACAAAGTTTGTTCTTTTTTCTGACAACGCCTTCCGAAATGCCCTCAGCGTCTAGACTTAGCGGGTGCGCACTCTACTACGACATCTTAAACGCGCATCCCGATCGATTCTTTCACTATTGGAAATGAGCTATGTCAGAAAACATACAACTGCATCTCGAGGTCAATGGGCAGCCCATTGAACTCAGCGTAGACCCGCGCGTGACGCTGCTGGACGCGCTGCGTGAACACCTGACGCTGACCGGTACAAAAAAGGGCTGTGACCAGGGCCAGTGTGGCGCCTGCACCGTTCATATTAATGGCAAGCGGGTTCTGAGCTGCCTGACGCTGGCCGTTCAGGCTAATGGACAGCAGGTCACTACTATTGAGGGGCTGGCGCGTCCTGATGGCACGCTTCATCCGGTTCAGGCGCGTTTTCTGGAACATGATGCTTTCCAGTGCGGCTACTGCACGCCGGGACAGATCATGTCTGCCGCCGCCTGCATTGCGGAGGGGCATGCCGGTTCTGCCGATGAGATCCGTGAATATATGAGCGGTAATCTTTGTCGCTGCGGAGCTTACCCTAATATCGTCGACGCCATTCAGCAGGCCGCCGCCGATCTCAGTTCGGAGGCGCGATGAATCCGTTTGACTACCTTGCAGCGAGCAGCCCGGAACAGGCGCTGCAGCAGAAGAAGGATGCCAGCAGCCGGTTTCTGGCGGGTGGCACCACGCAGATAGATTTAATGAAATGCGACGTTGAGCAGCCGGCCGCGCTGGTGGATATCAGCGGCCTGCAGGAGATGCGTGAAATTGCGTTCAGCCATGACAGCCTGCGTATCGGCGCGCTGACGCGCATGAGCGAACTGGAGCATCATGCAGAGTGTCAGCGTGATGCGCCGGCGATTTATCACAGTCTGTGGCAGGCGGCGTCGCCGCAGCTGCGGAACATGGCTACGATTGGCGGCAATCTGCTGCAGCGTACCCGCTGCGTTTATTTCCGCGATCCGCATACGTTCAGCGCCTGTAACAAGCGCAATCCGGGATCGGGCTGTGCCGCGCTCGAGGGCATCAACGGCAACCACGCTATTCTGGGTACCAGTGACAGCTGTATTGCGGTTTATCCGGGCGACCTGGCTGTTGCACTGACCGCTTTTGATGCCGTGGTCATCGTGCGCAATGCTGCGCAGCGCGAGCGTCGCATTCCGATTGACCAGTTCTATCTCCTGCCCGGCGATACGCCCCATCTGGAGCACGATCTCGCCAGCGATGAAATGATCATCGCGGTGGAACTGCCGCTTACCGCCGCGCTGAAACATTCGCATTACCTGAAGGTGCGCGATCGCAGCTCGTATGAATTTGCGGCTGCCAGCGCCGCCGTCGGCATTGAGCTGGAGGGGGACCGGATCCGCGACGTGCGCATTGCCGTGGGCGGCGTGGCGACGAAGCCCTGGCGGGCACAGCAGGTGGAAGGGGCGCTGCGCGGACAGCCGTTTGATGAACAAACGCTGCGGCGTGCCGCAGAGCGTATTGTGCAGGATGCGAAAACCCTGCCGCAGAATCAGCATAAAAAAGTGCTGACACCGCGCGTGATTGCACGTGCACTACTTCAGGCTGGCGGCAAGGCGTAACCGGGGACATTTTATGGATAAGCAGGAACAGAACTATCAGGCACTCGGTGCCGGACGCGATCGGGGCGATGGCGTGGTGAAAGTCACCGGCGCCGCCCGCTATGCAGCGGAATATCAGCCTGAGAATATGCTGTATGGCGTGGTGGTGCAGTCCACTATTGCCAGCGGCCGGATGACAGATATTGACACCGCAGAAGCGGAACGGCAGCCTGGCGTTGTCGCGATTTATACCCATCTGAATCCGCTGAAGATCAACAAGCCTACCGCCATTGCTGACGGCGGCGCGGCGCAGTCCACCTATACACCGCTGCAGGATGACAAAATCATTCATAACGGCCAGAACATCGGGCTGGTGGTGGCAGAAACGTTTGAACAGGCGACCTGGGCTGCCAGCCTGGTAAAAGTGCGCTATGAGGAAGAGAAGCCGCTGGTCTGGATGGATGATCCGGCAGCGGAGCGCCAGGAGAGCGCCACTGTTGAAATGGGCAATGCGCAGCAGGCGATGGCGCAGGCAGAAGTGAAAATCAAAAGCTGCTACGCCACACCGCGTGAATACAACATGCCGATGGAACCGCATGCCTGCATCGCATCATGGCAGGATAATGCGCTCACGGTGTGGGAGCCAAGTCAGTGGGTCATGGGAGCACAGACTGAAATAGCCGAGTGGCTGGGTATCGAACAGCAGCAGGTTAGAGTAATTTCACCCTATGTTGGCGGCGGCTTTGGATCTAAACCCGTGCCCTACACCCATGTAGCGCTGGCCTGCGTTGCCTCGCGCGCGCTGACGCGTCCGGTGAAAGTGGCGCTGTCGCGTCCGCAGACCTTTACCGGACTTGGCGGTCGTCCGGCTACGCAGCAGACTATAGAGATGGGCGCTGCACAGGACGGGAAACTACTGGCCATCCTGCATGAAGGTTTAAGCGATACCTCACTCATAGACACGTTCGCCGAAGGCACCAACAAAGTCACCGGGCGTATCTATGATGTGCCGAATGTCTATTCGCGTCATTACGTTGCCGCTATCAATACCGTCACGCCGGGCTGGATGCGTGCACCCGGTGAGAACCCGAGCGCGTTCGGGCTGGAGGTGGCGATGGATGAGATGGCCTACGCGCTGGGTATCGATCCGCTGGAGCTGCGCCTGCGCAACTATGCAGAACAGGATCCGCAGGAAAACCTGCCGTGGAGTACGCGTCGTCTGAAAGAGGCTTACAGCGCAGCGGCTGAAGCGTTTGGCTGGAAAGATCGCACTATGGCACCGCGCTCAATGCGCGAAGGCCGTGAGCTGATTGGCTGGGGCATGGCAACGGCAACCTATCCGGTAAACAAAGCCCCGGCTGAGGCGCGCCTGATCCTCAACAGTCAGGGTGAGCTGGTGGTGCAGAGTGCAGGTGCTGATATCGGCACCGGAACCTACACCATTCTGGCGCAGACAGCGGCAGAAGTGCTCTGTCTTGACTCTACCCGCATTAAAGTTGAACTGGGTGATACCCGGCTGCCGCGTGCCGGCGTGGCGGGCGGTTCGCAGCTGGCCGGCAACCTGACCGGTGCCGTGCATAAGACGGCGGTGGCGCTGCGTGACCGGCTCTACGCGCTGGCAGGCGCTTCTTCAGATGCGCCGTTCCCGCAGACCGACGCTGAACAGCTGACGCTCTGCGCGGGAGGCGTGTGCCTGAAAGGTCAGCCGGAGCGTGCGGTGTCGCTGGGCGATCTGGTGCGGCTGAGCGGTGAAGAGACGCTGGCGGTAACGGACGGCACCTTTAAGCCGGGTGAAAGCGCAGAAGAGCGGGACAAAGCGGTGCACTCGATGTCGCGGATGACCACACCGGAAGAGTTTTCTTCACACAGCTGGGGCGCGCAGTTTGTTGAAGTGCGCGTGGATGAAGATTTCGGTACGGTGCGCGTCAGGCGTATGGTGTCCGCCTTTGACAGCGGGCGGCTTTATAATCCGAAACTAGCGCGCAGCCAGTGGATTGGCGGAATGGTGATGGGGCTCGGTCAGGCGCTGCTGGAGGGCGGGGCGGTTGATCCGCGTAACGCCCGCATCGTGAACAATAATCTCGCCGATTATCTGATTGCGGTTAACGCTGACGTACCGGAGATTATCACTATCGACGTGGGCGAGCCGGATCACCACGCCACGCTGATGGGCGGAAAAGCCGTGGGCGAGCTGGGTATTGTGGGTATGGCTGCGGCTATCAGTAATGCTGTTTATCACGCAACCGGCAAGCGCATTCGCGATCTGCCGCTTTCCCTGGAGAAGTTGCTCGATTAATGCAGGCTGGCGGCGTCAGGAAGACGCCGCCGCTTCACTCTCTGAGCGTGATCATGACAATCCCTTATCTCAGGCCTGGTGAACAGGCAGTACTTTACGACGGCATGTGTAAACTCTGTAACGGCTGGGTGGCATTCCTGCTGCGGCATCAACTGGACCGGCGGGTACGCTTTGCCACCGTGCAAAGTGAGGAGGGTAAAACGTTACTGCGCCATGTCAGGATGCCGGTTGACGATATCCGGACGATCGTACTGATCGGTGAAAGCGGGCACTGGCTGCGTGCTCAGGCAATCTGTCGCGTGATGAAAAGCCTTCACAGCCGCTGGCGTATCTTTGCGCTGCTGCGTTATTTTCCTGACCCGGTAAGTAACGCGATATATAATCTTATTGCCCGAAACCGCTATCGTCTCTTTGGCCGTTACGACGACGTTAAGCACCTCTCTCCCGACTTCCCCGAAAGGTTTATTGCGCGCTAAAGCAGCGTTATTGCTTTGATAGCAGAAAATGAAAATCAGAGATGCAGGTAAATAAATTTCCTGCATCAATCCCTTTTGTGCACTACATCAGGCTGGTGCAGTATCCGCTATTTATCTTATTGATTTTAAGGTTAATTAATTAACTTTCTGTTTCATTAAAACGGGAATGGCTATTTTGTATACTCTTCTTTACATAAAAAATTACATTTTATGCCTGATTAAAAACAAATAATGCCCCGCTGAGGACGATACTTTTTGCCAGTTCTTTCTCCTGAAGACCATTATGGTTTTGAATAATGGCACAATACAAATAGCGCCATATACTTTAAGCGTATTCTCTCCCGGAATATAACATTACCTTTTAATTTTCTATGGCAGCGCAGCGGGCGTGATAATGACGCCGCTGTACAGGAGCAATCAACATGGACCAGACTGCATTTCTCATTGGATTTTCAGTGATGGCGCTTGCATCACTGGCGATTTATGCCACCGGCAGTAAAACGTTTCCCTCCCGTCACCACACCCTGATGCATGCATCAGTGCCTTTTATTGCCGCTACGGCGTATCTGGCAATGGCGTTTGGCTATGGCAACCTCACCCTGGACAGCGGCACGACGGTCTATATGGCGCGTTATGCTGACTGGTCTGTGACCACGCCGATTCTGCTGGCGGGGCTGGTTATGCTGGCCTTTCATGAGCATGGCAAGCCAGGCGAGATGGGCGGCTTTCTGACCGCTATTATCGTGCTGGATGTGATGATGATTGTGACCGGTCTTGTCTCCTCGCTGGCGGAAACCGCAGCAGGAAAATGGGTCTGGTATCTCTGGTCCTGCGCCGCATTCCTCGGCGTGATCTATCTGCTGTGGGGACCGCTGCGTACGATGGCGGCGGAGCGGGGCAGCGCACTGGCAGGCGCCTACAACAAAAACGTGGCGCTGCTGACGGTGGTCTGGTTTATCTATCCGGTGGTATTTCTGATCGGGCCGGAAGGGCTGAAGATCATTTCTGATCCTGCTTCAATCTGGGCATTTCTGATCCTCGATATTATCGCCAAAGTTTTCTACGCCTTTTACGCGGCGGCGAATCTGGAAAAAGCGTTGCGCTATGCAAAACGCGATGGTGCCGTGCGGGTATGATCCTGCGGCAGCATACCGGCTGGCTGACACTCTGGGGGGCAGCTCTGGCTGCCTCTTTCAGCCCGCTGCCGGTTCAGCTGCTGTTTGCCGTCGTGGCCATTGGCATTATCGGCATGGCGCACGGTGCAAGCGATCTTGAGATTGTCAGGCGCGAACAGCAGTGCGCTTTTCTGGCAGGTTACGGCGTAGTGATTGTGCTGTGCCTGTTCTGGTGGCACTGGCGTCCGGCAATCGCGCTGCCGGGCTTTCTGCTGGCCTCTGCCATCCATTTTGCGCTGGAAGATGCGCCGCACGGCTCTCTGGCTGAACGGCTGGCGCGCGGCATCAGTCTGATTGCAACGCCTGCCGCGCTGCATCTGACAGCGTACAGAACGATTTTACATCAGGCCGGGCTGGCATCTGCCATGCCGGATAGCGTGACCGCGGGTCTGGCTATAGCGGGCGGCCTGACCGCCGCAGCGCTGTTGCTGACAGGCATTCTGCGGCGCGACAGGCGTCTGCTGGCCGGAACGCTGGCATTGCTGCTTCTGCCGCCTTTTGTTGGCTTTTCCGTGGGCTTTTTGATCCTGCATGCGCTACCGCAGACCCGCGAACGGCGCGATTTGCTGGGGTTCAGACATTACGCTGACTACCTGCGCGCCGTCTGGCCGGTGCTGACGGCGGCTATTTTGCTGGCGGTACTGATCATGTTTATGATGCATCCCACCGATACCGTCGGCGTGCGTTCACTGTTTGCCGCGCTGGCCGCGCTCGCTATCCCGCATTTACTGATCACGCCGTGGTTTGAGAAACCGCCGCGCAGTAAATAATGCGTGCCATTCATTACGCTATCCTGTATTCAAATATAAGAAAGAAAGTGGCAGGAGTGATAACGATAATTCCCTGCCAGAATAACTGTTTCAGTTAATAGCGTATCACCGTGCGACATTGTATTGCCATTTTGCGACATAACGCGGGTGTATTAAATTTAATATACGTATCTTTATGTAATTATTGGTTTTTTCTGTATGGCTGCTTGTTGCATTCATGAAGCCAGTCACAACTCTGGTACGCATAGTCCATTCCCTGTTTAATTACGCAGTATTGCGTATTAGATTTAACGCGTCATCACTCTTTATTATCTTACGGTTTCGTAAGTGTCCGGCAGTTAATACGCATATCAACATATAATGGAGATTTTATGGGCGCAAATTCCAACCGCGGTGTGGTGTATCAGGGGCCAGGTAAAGTCGAGGTACAGGATATTGCCGATCCGGTCTTTGCTAATCCGGCCGGAAAAAAGATTGGCCATGCCGTGATCCTGAAAGTGCTCTCCACCAATATCTGCGGCTCAGATCAGCATATGGTGCGCGGACGCACTACCGCGCCTGCGGGTATGGTGCTCGGCCATGAAATTACCGGTGAAATTATCGAAAAAGGCGCTGACGTTGAGATGCTTAACGTCGGTGACATTGTCTCGGTGCCGTTTAACGTCGCCTGCGGACGCTGCCGGTGCTGTCGTGAACTCGATACCGGTGTCTGCCTGACAGTGAATCCGGCGCGGGCGGGCGGCGCGTTCGGCTATGTTGATATGGGCGGCTGGGTAGGCGGTCAGGCGAAATATGTCATGGTGCCGTATGCGGACTTCAATCTGCTGAAATTCCCCGATCGCGATCAGGCGCTGGCGAAAATTCTGGATCTGACCATGCTATCAGACATTTTACCGACCGGCTTTCACGGTGCGATCAACGCGGGTGTGGGCGTCGGCTCAACCACCTATGTCGCAGGCGCCGGTCCGGTCGGCCTGGCCGCAGCGGCATCAGCACAGATCCTCGGTGCGGCGGTAGTGATGGTAGGCGACTTCAACAAAGAGCGTCTGGAACACGCCAGGAAAATGGGCTTTGTGCCGATCGACCTGAGCCAGCATGACCGGCTGGGAGAGATGGTTGCCCAGATCACCGGCACGCCGGAAGTGGATTCGGCTATTGACGCCGTCGGGTTTGAAGCGCGCGGCCATTCCGGTAAAGAGCAGCCGGCGGTGGTGCTGAATCAGATGATGGAGATCACCCGCGTTGCCGGTAATATCGGTATTCCGGGCCTGTATGTGACGGAAGATCCGGGTGCGCACGATAAATCAGCACAGGAAGGCTCGCTAAGCCTGAAGTTCGGCCTCGGCTGGTCTAAAGCGCAGTCGTTCCATACCGGCCAGACGCCGGTGGTGCGTTACAACCGACAGCTGATGAACGCCATCCTGCACGATCGTCTGCCGATTGCGAAAATCGTTAATGCCAAAGTGATCCCGCTTGAAGAAGCGGCGCAGGGATACGCTCAGTTTGACGCAGGCGTAGCCGCGAAGTATGTGCTGGATCCGCATGGCATGCTGACGGCAAAATAGTCTGGTGCAGATAAACTTATCCGGCAAGGTGTAAGGCACGCGCGAATATGCGCTGTGCCTTACACGCGTTTAAGTGCGCATAATCATGATTATGTTAAATAAGGCGCCTTCTGAATTATGAGGATTATCATTAATGATTATGCACAATCCCCCCCACGCGGGTGAAATCATTGCCGATATTATGGAAGATCTTGAGATCGGTATCAGAGAGCTGGCGCGTGCTTTAGCGGTAGCCCCCTCCACCGCTTCAAGAATAGTATCGGGAGCAACAGCGGTAACGCCAGAGATGGCGATCAAATTATCGGCCGTAATTGGCAGTACGCCTGCGATGTGGCTGCGCATTCAGGCCGCTTATGATTTAGAGCGGGCAGCCAAAACTGTTGACCTCTCGGTTCTGAATACCAGCTTCAGGCCTGACCCGCTGCAGGGTGTCAACTGAAGCCTGTGGGCAACGTGAGCAGCTGGTGTTAATTGCTCATTACACTCCGTTATCACGCGCGCCGTTTCACTGAAGGCAAGAGCTTAAGCAGAACGATATATGTGGAACACGATATCTTTTTTCAGTTGCAACCTGCCTGCGGATGAACGCTGCAGGGAAAATCATTCGCGCGCGGCGTGTGTGTCCCGATACCTTACCGATCACGTTTGAATACTCTTCCGCGTAGTGTTTAGCGAGAACAGCGCCTGTTATTGCACAATCATCTTATGCCACCATAGCTTCATATAATGGGACTTATATGAAGTTATAAAACCTGGTGCCGGAATGATTGCAGACAGCGTGAATGGTGATGTCTAAAAAAGCGGCAACGCTACGTGAATTCTGCGTGTGCTGGCAGCACTGTGTCCCTGCAGAATTCACCCAGCGTTGCTGGTTTTATCAGCAAACAGCAGCGCCGGAGCGCTGCATAATCTGCTCTGTTACCAAAAGCGCACGCCGGTAAGGTGCAGCGTGCGGGCGATACCGCCTGCTGCAATCAGTGAAAGCGCGATGCCCAGCATCGCCATCGCGTCAAAGCCAAAGCGCCGGAACAGCAGATAGCCCGCCACGCACCCGGTCAGAAAAGAGAAAATCGTGACAAGGTGGGTATAAAGAAGTTTGCGATGCAGATGACGCTCGCCCGCTTCACTGCTGCTGAACGTTGCCCGCAGAAAAGAGCCCAGCGCAATACCGGCATCGGTCAGCGTACCGGTTACATGCGTTGAGCGTACACGACCGGAAGAGAGCTGGGTTGACGTGGAGTTATGGATCCCCATCAGCAGGCCAAGCGTCACCAGAATTTCACCGTTGTTCCGTTCTGAGTACCACAGGATCTCCACGACCGATGTCAGCAGCAGAAGCAGACCTTCAGTGAACAGTACCTGACAAAAAATGGTCCTGATATTGCGCCTGAGCCCCCAGGCAACCGTCAGGCGGGCGATCATTGAGCCGGTGACAAATGCCAGGATTAACCCGGCCAGAAACAGCAGATCCTGCAGATCGGAACCTGAAACTTCAGCAGAGATTTGGGAGGTATTACCGGTCATATGGGAAGGGAAAAAGCCAAAAGCACCGAATGCCATGGCGTTAAGTATACCTGCAGTAGTCGCCAGCGTAAGCGCCAGCAGGCGATCTTCGCTGTGCGAACGTATCTTCTTTTTTCTCAGCAGCATCCTTCTCTTTCCTCGCAGCGTAAATGCAACACAATGTTAGCGTAGCGCACTATTCAGAATAGCGAAGTCTGGCGAGGATGCCTGTAACCAACTGCTTTTAATAGTTAATAATGTCAGAAAATGAAAATTTATATAGAAAACCGACATTGCCCGCGTCATGTGACGTTGTCACTTAAAGCGGTAATGTCGGTGCCTGGCGTTATTTGTTATCAAAGTAATCTGCCGGCATTTGCCCGGGTGCCATGTTAATGACGGCATCATTATCCGGCCCCTCATTTTTCATGTAAGTGACCTGCGCAAATTCCGGGATAATGATATAAGGATAAGCGGGACCTTCATCGCGAAAACGCTGCATATCTTCAATAAATTCATTCTGATAACAGATGGTTTTTTCCGGGTGCTGCCCTTCTCCGGCGATCCACTGCGGGAAAAAAATCGTACCGTGAATAAGTTGACGATCAAGGTCAAAGAGCAGGCTTACGCAGGTGCCGGTGGGTTCATGCCAGTCAACTTTATAAATGCCGGGTGCAAATTGCACCGCATGCATTTTTTGATGAGTAACCCAGCGTCCCCCTACCAGTCCCTGATGAATGCGATAGTCGCAGGTTGTTGCGTTGCGGGCATACCACTCATATTTCCAGCCGTTGTCATAGGTATAAACAAAGTGGGTTCCGATAAACGCGGAGAGATCGCCAGCCTGCTCTGTAGCGGATGCAACTGTACTCATGCTTCACCTCAGTATTGGTAAAAAAGCGTACTGATAAGGTATAGCGTGTAATGTGAGATTGCGTATTGCTTAATCGTTTTTACACATATCCCATCAGCCTGAGCATCGATCGCGCCTCGTGCATCGCTTCATTGCGATGCGTAACACCCAGTTTCTGATAGAGGTTACGGATATGGGTTTTAATGGTGGTGGCTGCTACATCAAGTTCGCCGGCAATCTGCTCATTACTGTAGCCGGAATAGATCAGGCCCAGCACCTGCCATTCACGCTGCGTCAGCGGACTGGTGCGTACCAGCTCCGGGACATCAGGATGATTGAGTAAACGGCTGACAAAGCCTTCATCAAAATGGGCAAACTTATGACGGTGATATTTGTTAATTTCGTGCAGAATACGGCGGGCGCGATGTTCATCTATCTCTTCCAGCACCGAAAGCTGTAACAGCTGCCGCAGCTGCTGCGCCATTATTTCGCCCTCAATAACAAACTGACTGATAAAGCCTGTACTGCGCGCCAGCTTCAGGGCGGCAATCAGCACCCGCTGGGCATCAGGTTTCCGGTGAGTCTGCCAGTAAAGCTGATTAAGCAGCAGCAGGTTGCTGTTAAAATCGCTGGTGAGCTGAAGCGCCTGTGCATTCTCATTGAGTTCATCCAGAATAACTTCCGCCTGAATCAGATCGCCCGCCAGCAGCTGCGCCCGTGCCACATTGCGCCACTGCTCCTGCAAAAAGTGATTGTTGGCGCTGGCTGGCCGCGAGGTGATGCGCAGCCACTGGCTGGCGCTGGCAGTATCACCGGTCAGCTGCCAGTAAAGGATACGCGCTTTGTCCGCGTTGGCGCTCCAGTCGATATGCAATATACCGTTATTGAGCAGGTTCTCCAGCCGGGTGATGTGTGTCCGGGCATTATCCAGATTGCCCCGCGCCAGTGAGCACTGGATCAGTAGCCCCAGACACTGGATCTGCTGCTGCGGCGGAAAGCCGCGCAGTACCTGCATTCCCTCACGCGCCGCCTGTTCAGCGTCATCAAGACGGCCCCAGGCCCAGAATAACTGCGCCCGGATACGCAACAGAAATTCATGCAGCGGGAACTGGGCGAGATGCTGTTCCTGGACCAGACGAAACGCTTTCTCCTGTATTTCCCAGGCCGATTGCAAAAATCCCTGAGCAAATAAAATTTCACTCTGCTGGATCAGGCTCCATAACACGTAGTGCCAGGTCTCTTCATGCCGCGCCATCTGCTCTGTCTGACGCATCAGCGCCAGCGAATCAGCCAGCTCACCTTTGCAATGCATGACCTCACCGTGGACAGAGGTCGCGACAATGCGGCTATAGCTTTTCGAGGCCGGCAGCAGCTGCAGAGCGAGGCGGGCCAGCTGCGCGGCCTCCTCCGCATTGCCATCGTTAATCGCTACCTGAGCACGTATCGCATGCAGCTCGCCCTGCAGGGACGCATCCATCTCGCTGCAGCGCTGCTGTTCAAACTGCGCCAGCAAACTGTTGACTTCAGAAAAGCGATGCTGGCTCTGCATCAGCCACGCCTGCAGCAGCACCAGCTCTGGATTTTCCAGCAGTAGCGGCCACGGCAGCACCCGCAGTGAAGACTCCAGCAGCGCCAGTTCACTTTGATTGAACAGCGTCCAGGCGTGCTCCAGCAGCACGTCGCGCAGCATCTCAGTATCACCCGACGCCAGGGCATGGTGGATAGCCTCACCCGGAAAGCCCTGTATCATCCAGCCGCGCGCCGCAGCACGGTGCAGGGCCGGCAGCTCGGCGCTGAGTTCCCACTGACAGCGCTGGCGCAGAAAACTGCCGAACAGCGGATGGTAGCTGAACCACTCACCCGCATTATCCATGCGTTGCAAAAACAGCCCCTGCCGCTCAATCTCCTCCAGCCGCATGCGGCCATTATCTTCACCCGTGACACAGGTCACCAGGGCATCATTCATCGATCGCAGAAGCGCACTCTTCAGCAGGAACTGGCGGGTATCAGCATCGACAGTATCCAGAACCTCTTCTACCAGATAATCAGTGAGATGGCTGGCGTTGATACCTGATAAACGGCGTGCAGAGTCCTGAGCAGAGCCTGCTCCCTGCCGGGCTGAAATAGCAATAAGCTGCAGTGCGGTTGCCCAGCCTGCCACATCGTCACACAGCTGGCCGCTCTCTTCACTGGCCAGAGGAGCCTGCAGGCGGGTATCAAAAAATTGTTTCGCCTCATCATGCGTAAAGGCCAGCTGCTGACTGCTCAGCTCCAGCAGCTGTTCACGTACGCGCAGGTTGGCGATGCCCAGCTGTGGCAGACCGCGTGACAGTACAACCAGCGTCAGATTTTCTGGCTGATGCTTCAGAAAAAAGCGCATCGCTTCATGAATAACCGGATTCGTAATATGATGATAATCGTCAATCACCAGCCAGCCCGGGCGCTGATAGTCGGCCAGCTCAATAAACAGCTGTGAGAACAGCGCGTTCAGATTCACGTAGTGTCGCTTCTGCGCCAGTGATTCACTGCGACTGCAGCTGCCCTGAGTGGCCTGCTGCAGCGCTGCGATCAGGTAGTCAGCAAACCGTTCTGGCTGGTTATCCCCCTCATCCAGCGAATACCAGCCGAGATCGCGCTTTTCTGCCGCCCACTGCGAAATCAGCGTGGTTTTACCGTACCCTGCCGGACTGGTAATTAACACCAACCGGTAAACGGCAGCGGCGTTCAGTTTCTGCAGCAGACGGCTACGGATCACCATAGTGTCATGGCGCACAGGACGACTCAGTTTTGACGGGATCAACATCGACGCACGCTCCTCCGTTAACGTCTGCGCAGTATTATTTTACGCTTCGTAATTATTCGACATACACGTTATCCATACGCTCATCTAATGCAAGCGAACTCAGCAGCGCGGCTTAACAAAAGCGAGGAGTATCACACTCCTGTCACGCTTTCGGAGTTTCCTTACCCTCTCCTCCCTCCCACTCCTCCTGCCGGAATCGTGCCGGGGAGGAGGAGAGGCGCAACCGGCGCAGGCAAACTACATACTGACCTCTTCCCTTGACGGATGCTTAAGCCATGACCCAGTTACCTTTTGATTCCGACCGTTTTTCTGCTGCACTCACGCGACAGTGGCAGCGCTTTGGCCTGCAGAACGCGCAGGCCATGAGCCGGCAGCAGTGGTGGCACGCGCTGAGCGGTGCGCTGGCCGAACTGCTGGCCGAATTGCCGGCACAGCCGGCGACGGGACCGCAGCGCCACGTTAACTATATTTCGATGGAGTTTCTCACCGGCCGGCTGACCGGAAATAACCTGCTTAATCTCGGCTGGTATCCGGCGCTGAATGACCTGCTGCAGCAGCAGGGGCAGTCGCTGAGCGATGTGCTGGAACAGGAGACCGATCCGGCGCTGGGAAACGGAGGGCTGGGGCGTCTGGCTGCCTGTTTCCTGGATGCGATGGCAACCACCGGCCAGCCCGCTATCGGTTACGGCCTTAACTATCAATACGGGCTGTTTCGTCAGCATTTTACCGACGGCGCGCAGCAGGAGCAGCCGGATGACTGGGGGCGAAATCGTTACCCCTGGTTCCGTCATAATGCAGCGCTGACGGTAACGGTGAGTCTGGGCGGTAAGGTGGAAACCGGGCAGGAAAAAACCCGCTGGATCCCGGCGTTTCAGCTGCAGGGCGAAGCCTGGGATTTGCCGGTTGTGGGTTATCAGAACGGTGTCGTGCAGCCGCTGCGCCTGTGGCAGGCGAGCCATGCGCAGCCGTTTGATCTGCAGCGTTTCAATAACGGCGATTTTTTACGGGCGGAGAAGCAGGGCATCGATGCAGAGAAACTGACTAAAGTGCTCTACCCCAACGATAACCATCAGGCGGGTAAAAAACTGCGCCTGATGCAGCAATATTTCCAGTGCGCCTGTTCGCTGGCGGATATCCTGCGCCGCCATCAGCAGGCGGGTCACCCTATTGAAACGCTGGCCGGGCACGAAGTCATTCAGCTCAATGATACCCACCCCACGCTGGCGATTCCGGAACTGATGCGCCTGCTGCTGGATGAATACGACTTTAGCTGGGATCGCGCCTGGCAGCTGACGCAGCGCACCTTCGCCTATACCAACCACACGCTGATGCCGGAGGCGCTGGAGTGCTGGGACCTGACGCTGTTCCGTACCCTGCTGCCGCGCCACATGATGATCATCAATACGATCAATGCGGCGCTGAAGCAGCAGGTTGAGGCGCAGTGGCCCGGCAATGCCGCCCTCTGGGCCAGACTGGCGGTGGTGCATAATCATCAGGTGCGTATGGCCAATCTCTGTGTGGTGACCTGCTTTGCCGTTAACGGCGTGGCTGCCCTGCACTCGAAACTGGTAACAGAAGATCTCTTCCCGGAGTATCACGCACTCTGGCCGGCAAAATTCCACAATGTGACCAACGGCGTCACGCCGCGGCGCTGGATCAACCAGTGCAATCCGGCACTGGCTGCGCTTATCAACCGCAGGCTGGATACACCCTGGCTGACCGACCTTGACGCCCTGCGCGCGCTGGAGCCACTGGCAGAAGACGCGGCATTTCGTGCGGAATATCGCGCCATCAAACAGCAGAACAAGCGCGATCTGGCGCAGTGGGTACTGCAAAAAACCGGCATTGTGATCAATCCGGACGCGCTGTTTGATGTACAGATAAAACGACTGCATGAGTACAAGCGTCAGCATCTGATGCTGCTGCATATCATTGCGCTGTGGCAAACGCTGGTGAGCGATCCGCAGGCCAATGTCACGCCACGCGTGATGCTGTTTGGTGCAAAAGCCGCCCCTGGTTATGCGCTGGCAAAAAATATTATCTATGCCATCAATAAAGTCGCCATGACGGTAAATGCCGATCCGCGTGTTGGCGACCGGCTCAAAGTGGTATTCATCCCGGACTATAACGTCTCTGTAGCAGAGAGGCTGATCCCGGCGGCCGATCTCTCTGAGCAGATCTCTACGGCCGGTAAAGAAGCGTCAGGCACCGGCAATATGAAGCTGGCGCTGAACGGTGCCCTGACCATTGGTACGCTGGATGGCGCTAATGTGGAGATTGCCCGCGAGGTGGGTGAGGAAAATATCTTTATATTTGGCCATACCGTGGAACAGGTCAGCGCGCTGAAAAAAGCGGGCTACGCCCCGGCGGTGTGGCGCAGGAAAGATAAACAGCTGCATCAGGTGCTGACCGCGCTGGAAGATGGCACCTTTAGCAACGGCGATCGCACTGCGTTTGACGCGCTGGTAAAAAGTCTCGGGGCGGAGGGTGGCGATCCCTATCTGGTACTGGCCGATTTCCGTCACTATCTTAATGCACAGCAGGATGCAGAAAAACGCTGGGCTGACAGCGAAGCCTGGACCCGCGCGGCGATCCTGAACACCGCACGCTGCGGTATGTTCAGCGCCGATCGCGCTATCCGTGATTATCAGCAACGTATCTGGCAGGCGGCGCGCTAAACATGACAATGACAACCCTTAACCCGGATACGCTGATTGCGCCGGAATATATTGACGCTCACGGCAAACCGCGGCGTATTCCCGCAGCTACCGCACAATGGCTGCACTCAGTTATACAGCCGCCAGTCGCCACGCCGTCAGCGCTGCCCCCGGTCGCGATTTTTCGTCACGGAGAAGCCGCCGTATTACAGCCGGTGCTGAGCACAGCGGCAACATGGGAGCTGACCAGTGAAGCGGGTGAGCGCTGGTCAGGTGAGTGTCAGCCTGATGAAACGCTGACGCTGCCGGCGCTGCCGGAAGGCTATCACCAGCTGACCCTGACGCAGCCAGTGCTGCTGTCGCGCTGCAGCCTGATTATTGCGCCGTCGCGCTGCTACGAGCCTCCTGCACTGCTGGCCGGCGACAAACTCTGGGGCTGCTGTGTGCAGCTCTATACGGTGCGATCGCAGCATAACTGGGGCATCGGCGATTTTGGCGATCTGCGCCGGATGGCAGCAGAGATCGCACAGCGCGGCGGTGCGTTTATCGGACTCAATCCGCTGCATGCTCTCTTTCCGGCCAATCCTGACGGTGCCAGCCCTTACAGCCCCTCTTCACGCCGCTGGCTGAACGTGCTCTATATCGATATCAATAGCGTGGAGGATTTCAGGCTCAGTGATGCGGCGCAGGCGTGGTGGCAGCAGCCTGATACGCAGCAGCGGCTTGCGGCCGCGCGTGACAGCGAGTGGGTGGATTATCCGGCTGTTACCGCGTTAAAGCTGGAGGGTTTACGTCTCGCCTGGCGGCAGTTCAGGCGACGTGCGCCGGATGAGCCGGTCATGCAGGAATTTGATGCGTTTGTGAAAGCGGGCGGACAGAGCCTGCTGAGTCAGGCGCTGTTCGATGCCTTGCAGGCGCATCAGCGCGCTAAAAACCCCGCCCTCTTCGGCTGGAAAAGCTGGCCGGAAGCGTATCAGCACCCCGACAGCGCTGCCGTGCTGGCATTTCGCATTGAACACAGCGACGAGGTGCGTTTTTACCTCTGGCTGCAGTGGCTGGCTGCCTCACAGTTCGCGGCGTGCTGGGCCGTATGCTGCGCGCAACAGATGCCGGTCGGCCTCTACCGCGATCTGGCGGTAGGCGTCGCGCAGGATGGCGCAGAAACCTGGCGCGAACGCGATCTCTATTGTCTTCAGGCCAGCGTCGGCGCGCCACCCGATATTCTGGGTCCGCTGGGGCAAAACTGGGGGCTGCCGCCGATGGATCCGCAGATCCTGACGATGCGTGCGTTTACGCCGTGGATCGAGCTGCTGCGGGCCAACATGCGCGACTGTGGTGCGCTGCGTATCGATCACGTGATGGCGCTGCTGCGCCTCTGGTGGATCCCGCAGTATGAGAGTGCCGCTGAGGGCGCCTACGTGCATTATCCGGTGGATGCACTGCTGGCCATTCTCGCGCTGGAGAGCCAGCGCCATCGCTGTATGGTGATTGGTGAGGATCTGGGCACCGTGCCGGAAGCGATTGTCGCTAAGCTGCGCGACAGCGGCGTCTATTCCTACAAAGTGCTCTACTTTGAGCAGACCGGAAAGCGCGCATTTCGGACACCTGAAGCCTGGCCACGGCAGGCAATGACGGTGGTCACCACCCATGATATGCCCACGCTGCGCGGCTGGTGGCAGAGTGATGACTTAACCCTCGGCAGCAGGCTGGGGCTCTATCCGGATAAAGCGATTCTGGCGGGTCTGTACCGCGAGCGCGCAGCGGCGAAAAAGGCGCTGCTGCATACGCTGCAGCAGCAGGGCGCGCTGGCGCACCGCTATCCGCGACAGCGCGGGCGCGCGCCCATGCGCCGCGCGATAAACCGGGCAGTTCACCGCCTGGTGGCCGCCAGCAACAGCGCGCTGCTTGGTCTGCAGCCGGAGGAGTGGCTCGATATGGAGCAGCCGGTCAACGTGCCCGGTACGGTTGATAGTTACCCGAACTGGCGCCGCAAGCTCAGACTGTCACTGGAGGCGATGTTTGCGGATGAGGGGATTACACATCTGCTGCAGGAGGTCAGCCGCATACGTCAGCAGCGCCCTTAATCAGACGCCCCGGACCGGGGCGTTTTCTGCAATAAAAAAGGTGCGCCGTAGCGCACCAGGTGCTGCAACTCAGCACTGCGGGGCGGTTTCACCCCTTGCCTTTTACACTGCTGATAAACGTTTGCCGCGCGGAGGTTGATCCCAGACGCTCGGCCTCATTCAGAAGTTTCAGCGCTTTATCAATGTTGCCCTGGCTGACCGCCTGACGGATATTCTGATTGAAGTAACTTTCGGTGTCGTTTTCCAGCGGCACCGGTTTCACGACAGAGGCAGGACGCACGGCAGCAGGCGCTGGCGGCTGGGTATTACCAACCATAACCGGCGCTGGCGCTGATGAACCAAACAGCGGCCCCACCAGAATTGAGGATGCGGAACTGGTGGAGACGTTCAGCTTCAGCCTGCCGGTCTGGCTGTGTGTGGCAACCGGATCGGGAATATCAGGGACCGCATGGCCGGTGCCTTTCGCGTAGGCTTTGGCCGGGTCGACCAGCGTGGTGGTCTGTGTCAGATCGTTGTCGGTGGTAAAGACCAGCAGATAAATTTTCTGCTGTCCCGGTACCGGGGTCAGCTTCATCACGCCTTCAAGACGATCGGCGCTCATGACGCCCGGCTGCTGATAAGTAAAGAACTGCGACGGGAACCAGGCCGCCGGACGCAGGTTTTCATCAAGTACCAGAACATTAGGCGCGAACACGCGGTTGTCAGCGACCTCGCTGCTCAGCGTGACGGTCAGTTCACCCTGGTTAGCGGGCAGGCTATACGCCGCTACCGGACCACGGATACCCGGCAGAGCCTTTCCGCTGTCGCTTTCGCTCAGCAGGGTTGTCACCGCACGCGATGTATCAGCAGGTTGCCAGTTCAGGCGCTGCAGGCTATCGGGCGAAACGGCGGGTGCGGTAGAGAGATCCTGCGGCACCAGATTAATAGCAGCAACAGCGGGCAGCGTGGCGCTGGTCAGCAGCGCAGCGCTCAGGCAGAGCGCGGTAAGCGTTTTTTTCATCGTTTTATCTCTGATAGCGGGAGGCAGCGCTGGCACCAGGCAATGGCCGGCGCTGTCTAATCGGTGAGCCGCACCGGTTCGTGCGGCTATTCTGTTACAGGGTAACGCTGTGGCTTACCACCAGATTTCCATCTGTGCGCCAAAGCTCCACTCGTCGTTGTCGCCCCGGCTATTGGTGAACAGGCCGTTACCGGTGCTGTCAGCGGCGGCCAGCGTGGTCAGGTTACCCTCCGCATTTTTGCTGTAGCCCCACTTCTCATCCCATTTGGCATAGGTGGCAAACAGACGCAGTGCCGGACGGGACCAGATGCTGTCGCCCGCCTGCCACTGCTGGGCCAGCGTAATTTTGTACTGACCGTTGCGATCGCCGACCTGCTGCGACTTCACGTTGTCGTAGCCCAGCTCCAGCAGCGTGCTCATGATAGGCGTCCATTTGTACATCGGACGCACGCCCACGGTATACCATTCGTTGCCGCGATTATTACTGAGGTCGGTGTTCTGATACATCGCAACGTACATCAGGTCCCAGCGCTCGGCCAGCGAGATGGCACCGTGATCCAGCACGCGATACATTTTGCCGTCGTTATTGATATTGGTGCCCTGCGGCAGCCCTTTACCCTGTGAGGTCAGCGCGTCCGTTGCGTACTGCAGCACAAACTTGTTGTAGCCTTTCAGCATGCTCTGCGTATGTTCGGCGGTGAAGAGCCAGCCATCTTTGGATGCGCCATCCTCCAGGCGATAACCATCGCGTGCGTTAGCACGACCATAGTCAACGCCAAGTTCCAGCACGCCATCCGGGTTAGTCTCCAGGCCCGCCAGGCGCACATCAAAGACGTCGTTCGCGGTGCTGGTGGCGTAGTCACGGATGCGATCGCTGGAGAAGGTGTAGGAGCCGCCCGCTTCCGAGGAGCGCGTGGCGGCGAAAGAGAGTTTGCCGAAGCCGAGATCAACATCTTCAAGGCCCGCGCCCGGACCGGAGATATCCCAGTAGTAGAAGTCGATCATGTGCACGTCATGGCGCTGATAAAAGCGCTTACCGGCCCAGATGGTGGAACCCGGCAATGCATCGATCAGGTTTTTACCTTTAACGTTGGCTTCGCGAAATGCAGGTGAAGTGGCTTCCCAGTCATTCTGTTGCGAGACGGAATAGGCAACGTTGGTGTCAAAATAGAAACTCTTATCGCCCTCCTTCCAGACTTCCTGCCCAAGCTTAAGCTCGGCGTAGGTTTCACACTCGTTACCCAGACGGTACTTACTTTGTGCGCCGGTTGCCTGGAAGCACTGCTGTTCACCGCCGCTGCCGGTCCAGCCAATGCCGGAACGGGCGTACCCGGTGAAGTCCACCGCCATAGAGGAGGCGGACAGGGTGCCCGCAGCGATAGCGATCGCCACGGGGAGTTTGCGCAGAGTTATCATTTATTTATCTCCTGAGGTCATTGCTTTTATTGTTTTGCAGGGTATACACCAGGCTCCTGATGCAGCCTGCGACAGGCGCTTCCATCTTCACGAAACAGATGGCAGCGTTCCGGCGGCAGGCCGATGCCCATCAGGGCGCCCTCTTCTGCCAGCACCACGTCCTCCTGGCGATAGACCAGGTTTTGACGGATGGCGGGGATTTGAATGTGGATTTGCGTTTCATTGCCGAGCTGTTCAACCACCTGCACTTCACCCTCCAGCGTGACATCGGCGATGTCGCTGGAGAGCAGATGTTCAGGCCGGATACCCAGTGACATGTTGCTGCCAATCTGCACGCCGGTGCTTTCAACCGGCAGCCAGACCAGCTGATTATTGGGCAGCCGCACCTGAACCTGATCGATCGCAGTGGCGGTGACTTTTACCGGAAGAAAATTCATGCGCGGGGAACCGATAAATCCGGCGACAAAGCGATTGGCGGGGTAATGATAAAGTTCCAGCGGTTTGCCAACCTGTGCAATGCGCCCTGCTTCGAGCACCACAATTTTGTCAGCGAGCGTCATCGCCTCTACCTGATCGTGGGTAACGTAGATCATGGTGCGCTTCAGCCGCTTATGCAGCCGCGAAATCTCGATGCGCATCTGGACGCGCAGCGCGGCATCGAGGTTGGATAACGGCTCGTCCAGCAGGAAAACGCGTGGCTCTGCCACCAGTGTCCGGCCAATCGCCACGCGCTGACGCTGGCCACCGGAAAGCGCTTTAGGACGTCTGTCCAGCAGATGCGCCAGCTGCAGCACTTCGGCTACCTGATTTACACGCTGCTGGATCTCAGCACGCCTGACGCCGGCCAGCTTCAGGCCAAAGGACATGTTTTCGGCAACGTCCAGATGCGGATAGAGGGCATATGACTGAAACACCATGCCGATACCGCGTTCGGCTGGCGGCACCTCATTCATGCGCTTGCCGCCAATCAGCAGATCGCCTTTGGTAATGGTTTCAAGCCCGGCGATCATCCGCAGCAGGGTCGATTTACCACAGCCGGATGGCCCGACAAACACCACAAACTCACCTTCGGCAATCTCAAGATTGATATCTTTTGAGACTTCGGTTTCACCCCATGTTTTGGAGACATGACGTAACGCAACGCTCGCCATAATACTTTTCCTCTCAACGTACCCTGCTGGCTGCTATGGCCACTGGCCGATTCTGTGGCTCATCATGAAAGCCGCAAGCGTCGCTGACATCCTCCACCACAACGGGAATGTAAGGGGGATGAGTCAGGAGGAGGAGAACGAATAAATGCTGACGCTCAGCTGCGCACTAAAGAAATTTTTGTGAAGTCTGACGCAGAAAAGTGCGTGGGAAAGTGTGCGCCAGCCCATAAAAACAGCGGTTTTTGCGGGCACGATCACGCACTTATGCCCGCAGGCGTAGAGAGCAGGAGGATGAAACACGACGGCAGAACCTGACAATAAACGGGACGCTACTTTCCGCTTTCGTTTACAGGATGGACTTATGACAATGAAAACCGTCTCGCGCTTATTCGCGCTCTCCGCGCTCTCCGCTGTGCTGTTCTCTGCTTCGGCAATGGCAAAAATCGAAGAGGGAAAACTGGTTATCTGGATCAACGGTGACAAGGGCTACAACGGACTGGCCGAGGTTGGCAAAAAATTTGAGCAGGAGACCGGCATCAAAGTCACCGTGGAACATCCGGACAAGATGGAGGAGAAGTATCCGCAGGTGGCCGCCACCGGGGATGGCCCCGATATCATTTTCTGGGCCCACGACCGTTTTGGCGGCTACGCACAGTCCGGCCTGCTGGCAGAGATTTCACCCGATAAAAATGTGCAGGATAAACTGTTTCCCTTTACCTGGGATGCGGTGCGTTACAACGGCAAGCTGATTGGTTACCCGGTATCCGTAGAATCGCTTTCGCTCATCTATAACAAAGATCTGGTCGCTGAGCCGCCAAAAAGCTGGGAAGCCATCGCCAATCTGGATAAGCAGCTGCGGGCCAAAGGCAAGAGCGCCATTATGTTTAACCTGCAGGAGCCCTACTTTACCTGGCCACTGCTGGCGGCAGGCGGTGCCTACGCCTTCAAACCTACCCAGAGTGGATTTGATATCAAAGATACTGGCGTGGATAACGCAGGGGCGAAAGCGGGCATGCAGTTCCTTGTAGATCAGGTCAAAGCCAACGTGCTGAATGCGGATACTGACTATTCGATAGCAGAAGCGGCGTTTAATAAAGGGCAGACGGCAATGACCGTTAATGGCCCGTGGGCGTGGAGCAACATCGATAAAAGCGGTATCAACTACGGGGTGACCACGCTGCCCACACTTAATGGCAAACCGTCTAAAACCTTTGTCGGTGTACTGAGCGCCGGTATTAATGCCGCCAGCCCTAACAAAGAGCTGGCAAAAGAGTTTCTGGAAAACTACCTGCTGACGGATAACGGACTCGAAGCGGTTAATAAAGATAAGCCGCTGGGTGCCGTGGCGCTGAAATCGTATCAGGCCATTCTGGAAAAAGATCCGCGTATCGCCGCCACCATGAGCAATGCGCAGAATGGCGATATCATGCCAAACATTCCGCAGATGTCCGCTTTCTGGTATGCCATGCGCACCGCCACACTCAATGCGCTGAAAGGACGTCAGAGCGTCGACGCCGCGCTGAAAGATGCGCAGGCCCGTCTGAACAAGTGAACCTTCTCTGAAGCCGGCGCTGGCCGGCTTTTTATCAGCTGTTGAGGAATTCCGAATCATGTCAGGAAAAACGGAACGGTACAGCCGGATGCTGAAAGGCGCACTGGTTGGCGGCTGCTGTCTGTTAGTCGGCTATCTGCTGGTGCTGATGTATGCGCAGGGTGAATATCTGTTTGCGCTCATGACACTGATCGTCAGTGCGACCGGCATCTGGATTTATGCTAATCGCCGCGCTTACGCGTGGCGCTATGTCTATCCGGGGCTGGCCGGCATGGCTATTTTTGTGCTGTTTCCACTGGCCTGTACTATCGCTATCGCGTTTACCAATTACAGCAGTACCAATCAGCTTTCGCAGGAACGCGCGCAGCAGGTGCTGCTTGGCAGGCAGTATCAGGATGGCGCAGGACTGAATTTTGCACTCTATCCGGCCGATCGGCGCTGGCAGCTGATGCTCAGCGACAGCAGCAGCGGTGAGCGCTACGTTTCCACGCCGTTTGATTTGGGTGCCGCGCAGACCCTGACGCTGCAGCAGGCGTCGCTGCCCGCCACGCAGCGCGCCACGCTGAAAGTGATCACCACGCACCGCCAGGCGCTGAGCCAGATCCGTGCCCGGTTGCCGGATGGGCGTGAACTGGTGATGAGCTCGTTACGTCAGTTCTCGGGTACCCGCCCGCTGTATGTTGCAGAGCGCCGGGGTGTGCTGAAAAATCAGCAAACCGGCGTACGCTATCAGGCTAATCCCGATACGGGTTTTTACCAGCAGATAGCTGCCGACGGCAGCTGGAACAGTGAACAACTTAGCCCGGGCTTTACGGTCAACGCAGGCTGGAAGAATTTTGCGCGCGTTTTTACCGATGAAGGGATCCAGAAACCGTTTCTCGCCATTTTCGGCTGGACGCTGATCTTCTCTCTGGTCACGGTGATCCTGACCGTTGCAGTGGGCATGGTGCTGGCCTGCCTGGTGCAGTGGGAGGCGCTGCGTGGTAAGGCTATCTACCGCGTGATGCTGATCTTGCCTTACGCCGTACCGGCTTTTATCTCCATCCTTATTTTTAAGGGCCTGTTTAACCAGAGTTTTGGCGAAGTTAACGTCATGCTCAATGCGCTGTTTGGCGTCCAGCCTGCCTGGTTCAGCGATCCAGCGCTGGCGCGTACCATGCTGGTGATTGTGAACACCTGGCTTGGCTATCCCTACATGATGATTTTGTGTATGGGGCTGCTGAAAGCCATTCCGGACGATCTCTATGAAGCATCGGCGATGGATGGCGCAGGTCCGCTGCAGAATTTTTTCCGCATTACGCTGCCGCTGCTGCTTAAGCCGCTTATGCCGCTGATGATCGCCAGTTTTGCCTTCAATTTTAATAACTTTGTTCTGGTGCAGCTGCTGACTAACGGCGGGCCGGATCGCATCGGTACTACTACGCCTGCTGGCTATACCGATCTGCTGGTTAACTATACCTGGCGTATTGCGTTTGAGGGCGGCGGCGGACAGGATTTTGGCCTGGCTGCGGCTATTGCGACGCTGATTTTTATGCTGGTCGGGGCGCTCGCCGTCATTAACCTGAAAGCTGTGCGCATGAAGTTTGACTGAGGAAAAATTATGGCAATGGTTCAACCCAAATCGCAAAAGCTTCGTTTGCTGCTGACGCATCTGCTGCTGCTGGTTTTTATTGCCGGCATTCTGTTTCCGCTGCTGATGGTGGTCGCTATTTCACTGCGTTCCGGCAATTTTGCAACCGGATCGCTGATCCCAGATCAGATCTCCTGGGAGCACTGGAAACTGGCACTGGGCTTCAGCGTTACCCATGCAGATGGCAGCGTTACGCCGCCGCCCTTCCCGGTACTGCTTTGGCTGTGGAATTCAGTGAAAATCGCGGCGATTAGCGCGCTGGGTATCGTCACGTTATCCACCACCTGCGCCTACGCTTTTGCCCGCATGCGTTTTGCCGGCCGCGCAACCTTGCTGAAAGGGATGCTGATCTTTCAGATGTTCCCGGCGGTGCTGTCGCTGGTGGCGCTGTATGCGCTGTTTGACCGGCTGGGACAGTATATCCCCTTCCTCGGCCTCAATACGCACGGCGGCGTAATCTTTGCCTATCTGGGGGGCATTGCGCTGCATGTCTGGACCATTAAGGGCTATTTTGAAACGATTGACGGCTCGCTGGAAGAAGCGGCTGCGCTGGATGGTGCCACACCGTGGCAGGCGTTTCGTCTGGTGCTGCTGCCGCTGTCAGTGCCGATTCTGGCCGTGGTGTTTATTCTGGCCTTTATCGCCGCAGTGACCGAAGTGCCGGTTGCCTCATTACTGTTACGGGACGTTAACAGCTATACGCTGGCTGTTGGCATGCAGCAATATTTAAACCCGCAGAACTACCTCTGGGGCGACTTTGCCGCCGCCGCGGTATTGTCTGCCATTCCCATCACGCTGGTGTTCCTGCTGGCACAGCGCTGGCTGGTCAGCGGCCTGACAGCAGGCGGCGTCAAAGGCTAACCTCTTCATCATTGTGTGACCTCGCTGCCCCGGTGTTTAACCACCACTGGGGCGTTTGACGGCCTCCGGGCCGTCTTTTTTTTGGTGAGAAAGGCAAAACAACAGATTTTATCCCAATATATTTCCTTGTATCAGACTTAGAGATGATTGATTTATGCAACTTAATCAGGAAACTTTTTAATAAAATATACGGATGCCAGCGTAATTACAGCTTCTGATATTTCCTTAACTATCAACCAGTCAGAAAACGTTTTTAAAAGAGATGGTTTGATTTTTCGGTAATCAGACAATTTCCGATCGATATATACGCCAGAAACACTAATAAAATAGCAAAAACCTTCAATAAACATACTTTGATCTGGTGCACATATTTATTATTTGCGATTTGAATTTAAAATTCTCATAAATTAAATATATTTATACCGCAATCGGCGGTTTATTAATAAAGGAATATGATCATGGGATATTTAAACTCAGGCATCAGCAACAGCAATAGTGAAAATGCAAACAAAGCTGTACTCACTATTGAAGAACAGGAAGTATTAGCATCCGTCTCACAGGCGGATGAAGAGAGTCAGTCTGAAGACTAACATTTCAGCGGCACATTATTGTGCCGCTTTAATATGGACATTTATCATGATTATCCTGCCTGAAAGATCTGTCACCCTTACCAGGTCAAGAAAAGCGATAGAACGTTATTTTTCCCGCCAGAATATACAGATCAAAAATGACAACTTTGGCAATACGCTTTCAGCTACGGTTACACTGTTAAATAAGGGGAGTAACACCAGACCGATCGCTGGCTGCGGTAAAGGCTATGCAGAGGAAGCCAGCGTTGGTGCACTCTATGAAGCTTATGAACATTACAGAAGCTTTCCGGCACTCAGAGAGAAAAGCAGGTTATATCCCTTCAAGTCAGTCATTCAGCAGGCAGAACTTCGCGGGATATTGCCATTACCTATTCTTGCGAAATCATTACCCGCCAAAATTGCAGCAGTGGAATTTACAGATAAAAAGGGTAGTGCGTCACTGCTCTGGCCTCTTTTTTTAACGAATTGCGAATATTTCAGCCATATCATTCAGGGAGACACTACAGACTATAGCGCAGCGCGACGCTATACCAGTAATGCAGGTATCGCTGCGGGTTATGGTTTTACTGAAGCAGCAATTCACGCCATCGGGGAAATAATAGAGCGGCACTGCACAGGTCTCCTGCTGGCAAAAACGTTTTTCTACGGTACACAAAAAGAGATCCGACTGGTTAATACGGACTCACTGCCCCCTGCATCTGAAAAAATATTCAATGATGCTCAGTCTGCCTTAGAGGATGAAATTAAAATTATTGATGCTTCAGAACCGTCACTGCCTCCTGTTTATCTTGCTTACTGTAAGAGTAAGCCACGCATGGGGATAAACATCTACGGCGCTGGCTGTTCACTTTATGCCGACCATGCGGTTGCCAGGGCTATCAAAGAACTGGTCCAGCTGCATAAACTGGCCGATAATTTCACTTACTTCACTGAGGAGCTGGAAAAACACCAGCAAAACCTGAGAAAGCATAAAAAATTATATCGCAGCCTTGTTGCCGATTTTAGCAGCTTCGCTTCCGTCAGCGTTGACCTGCCTCAGAAACGCGTTGAACTGAATCTGCAAGAGCACCTTCACTGCCTGACAACAATGTGCGAAATGGCCGGGTTGCCTGTATGGCTTAAAGAGATAGACAGCGATCCTGCCGGCGTGTCACTGGCCTGCGCCGTCATGCCTGGTATGGAGCGATTCGCCCTGGTCACGTTGGGTAACGTCGTTATTCCCTGCCGGAATGATCAGGATCAGACATGCGTAAAATAATCTACATTCGGGTCCCGAATCGCGAGCGGCATGATATTTTTATCATGACAACAAAGGAATCACTTTTTGCCGGCATACGGACGCCATTTATTCACGACACTGCCTATAGCATCATTCTTCCCGGGATGATACGCGGCATACTCATTTCGCTGGATGAAACTAAAGATGAAATAACCCTTGGCATCAGAGTGCCCGACGATCCGGCGTGGCGTGAAAAATTACTCCCCGCCTGCCCGGATTATAATATTCACTTTCCGTGGCCGCCGCTGGATGACCAGGGTAATGAGGCTATATGCCCGGAATCATTCTGGAACCAGATGGCTGATACGCCGGAGAAGCTGGACAGGCAGGAAGCGCATTTCCGGTTACATACTCTGAAATTGCTTCAGGATATCGCTTTTCCGAGGTGCCGTGTGTTTGACCCCGCCTGCTCTACCGGAGCATTTCTTGCCTCATTAAAACAGCAACTTCCCCGGCTAAACTATTTTGCTGCAGATCGTGCTGAAAAAATGGTTGTAAAAGCCAGGCAGCAGCTTCCGCATGTTGTACACAGCGACTTTATGCAAACCAGTGCCCGTACCAGGTTCGATATCATTTTTTGCCGCTTTGCTAATCATGAAGTGATAAGACACGATCAGACAGCCCCTGTTATTGATAAGCTGATTACGCTGCTTAACAGGAAAGGTTACGTAATTATCTTTGGCCATACCCCTGTAAATATTGATATTGCTGACTATGTAAGGGGCAAAAACATTGCTCTTAAGATGACAAGCGGTTACAGCGAACGCTTTGCCGGTTTTTTCCAATACTACTTATTGCAAGCAACATAAAAGACCGGATTGCTGTCAGGAGTAAACCAGCATTGCCCTGCCATCCGCGCCCGGTGTCATTATGGCCAGCGTTTCTGGCCGGATCCGCAGGATGCCGCTGTATATCGTTAGCTCTGCTCGTTCAGATGTAAGCCTTCATTTAGCGCCCATCTGTGTTCCTGTCAGGCGATACGATTGCTGTGGTCTCATGTAAAATAGTTAAATTGATTAAGTATGTTGTAACTAGGGTGTAGTTTTTCCCGCTTTAACGCTTAGAAACAGAATCCCTGCATCGCGTAACCTCCGTTTGCTCATGACCATCTACACTTACTTCACCTGAGATCCCCTGAAAACATGAGGTTAAGATGAGTCTGTTATTTAGCGCCACAAAACTGGGACAGCTCTCGCTGGAGAACCGCATTATTATTGCGCCGATGTGTCAGTACTCCGCTGAGGCGGGTAAAGCTACTGCCTGGCACCGTATCCATCTGGGGCAGCTCGCCCTCTCCGGTGCCGGCCTGCTGATTATCGAAGCAACAGCCGTTGAGGATATCGGCCGCATATCACCGGGCGATCTGGGATTATGGGACGATGAGACCGAAGCTGCGCTGGCCAGCGTGCTGAAGGATATCCGTCCATGGGCCACATTGCCGATAGGTATTCAGCTGGGTCACGCAGGGCGCAAAGCCTCCTGTGCCGTACCCTGGGAAGGCGGCGAGCAGATCTCTGCGCAACAGGGAGGCTGGCAGACGGTGGCACCTTCCGCCGAGGCTTATCAGTCGGGTGAACAGGCGCCACATGCCCTGAGTAAAGAAGAACTGATGCGTCTGAAGCAGGCCTTTGTTGATAGCGCACAGCGCGCGGTGCGCATCGGAATTGAACTGGTTGAACTGCATGCCGCTCATGGTTATCTGCTGCATCAGTTTCTTTCACCGCTCAGTAATAAGCGCGATGATGAGTATGGCGGATCGCTGGAAAACCGCATGCGCTATCCGCTGGAGGTCTTTCAGGCGATACGTGATGCCCTGCCAGACTCAGTGCCGGTGGGCGTGCGTATTTCAGCCACTGACTGGGTAACCGGCGGCTGGGATAATGAGCAGTCTATTGCGTTCAGCCAGCAGCTGGCCGCCGCAGGCTGTGCGTATATTCATGTCTCAAGCGGCGGGCTGTCACCCGATCAGGAGATCGATATCGGCCCAGGCTACCAGCTCTCGTTTGCGCGCGATATCCGTAAAGTAGTGGATATCCCGGTAATTGGCGTCGGACTGATAACCGATCCGCAGCAGGCAGAACAGGCCCTGCATACCGGCGATACGGATCTGATCGCGCTGGCACGCGGTATGCTCTGGGATCCGCACTGGCCGTGGCACGCCGCCGCTGAACTGGGCGCCACCGTCAAAGCCCCGCCGCAATATTTGCGTTCAGAGCCGCACGGCCTGAAAGGCACCCTGGTACAGAACGGTAAATAATCCGTTGCGGCAGGCTGCCCGCCTGCCGCTGCTTTCTGGGAAATTTCACAGATTGCGACCAGAGTAAGGCGCTCCGGCCTTTAGCCTTTATGCTTCATTTCACGCATTCACATTAAAGGACGATGAAATGAAACCTCAACACCTTCTGCTTTCTGCTGTATTACTTTGCACTGCTGGCGTCGCCGCCGCTGATACCATGAAAAATCCGGTCAGCGTGCACGTGCTTAATCTGCAAACCGGTATCCCTACTGCGGGTGTAAAAGTGGAGCTGGATCAGAAAGCAGGCGATAACTGGACAAAGCTGGCGGAAGCCACCACGGATGCGCAGGGGCGGATCCCGGCACTTTATCCAAAAGATAAAATGGCGCAGTCAGGTATTTATCGTGTGGTGTTCAAAACCGGGGAGTACTATAAGTCGGTTAATCAGCAGACTTTCTTTCCGGAAATTCCGGTGATATTTAACCTGGAAAAAACCGATCAGCATTACCATATCCCGCTGTTGCTGAGCCAGTATGGTTACTCAACCTATCGCGGTAACTGATATTCAAAACGCGCTGGCTTCAGACCAGCGCGTTCTCATTTCAGCTCGCGCCAAATAACGGCAGCCAGTCCAGCCAGCTCAGCAGCCACGCGGCGATGTTCAGCACACCAAACAGTACCACCAGCGTAATCGCCAGCGGCGATTTTTCATGCGTGGTGAAGCGCTGCCCTGCCCGCCACGCCAGTAAGGCCGGGATCAGAACTGCCCACAGGGTTGCAAACAGACCGGCGTAGCCAATAGCCGCCACGAACCCGTGTGGCCAGAGGATGGAGGCCAGCAGCGGCGGCAGAAACGTCAGCAGCGCCGTTTTTACCCGTGCTCCGGGTGTATCTCCCCATCCCATCCGGTCGGCAACAAAGTCGAACAATCCTGCCGTGACGCCAAGAAACGACGCGATAACCGCAAAATGAGAGAAGAGCGACAACATCAGGCTTAATGCCGGCACCTGCAGATGAGTACCTAAGGCCGCCATCAGCGCGGCGATGTCACCGCCCTGCGCAACAATAGCCGGAAACGCGCTGCGCGGCAGATTACCCATCGTACTGACGATCCAGAACAGGTAGAGCGCCAGCGATATCAGCGTCCCGAGCAGCAGGGCACGCGCGATCCTGCGACGGTCGCGCTGGTAATAGCTGACCAGACCGGTGATGTTACCGTGATACCCGAAAGACGCCAGGCAGAACGGCAGCACGCCAAACGCATAGGGCCAGTACGCGCTGCCTTCTGGCGCTGGCTGCAGCAGCGAGCCGCTGTCAACCTGCATCAGCAGTCCGCCAAATAACAAAATAAGCAGTGCAATTTTTGCCACCACGCAGAAGGTCATCAGCCGGCTCACGCCACGCGTACCAAGCAACACCACCACTGCAACCAGCAGCGTCAGCGCAATTTTTGCACCGGCCGTTGTGAGCGGTACGCCCAGCTGACTGAGGGAGTGCTGATAGACCGGACCGCTGGCGGAAATATAGGCGTAAGTCAGAATCCCCAGTACAAACAGGATGCTTAAACCGTTAAGTATCGCCCAGCCGCGTCCCAGCAGATCGCGTACAAGGGTGTCATAGCCTTCCCCGGCTGCATAATGCAGGCTGACCCGCATAAACAGCAGGCCGGAGAGCAGCATAGCGCCCCAGCTGATAAACAGCAGCAGCACGCCCCAGCCAAACCAGCTTCCTGCCATAACAACGGGTAGCGTAAACATGCCGGCACCCACGACGGTGCCACAGATGATCATAGCGCCCCACCAGACTGAGGGCTGGCGCGACGTGAGTTGAGGTACTGACATTCAAACGACTCAGAAAATTAGCAAAGGCGGGATGATACACATCATGTACTAGTATGTAGAGCACAAAGCGGAAAAAAGATTGCGGCGCCTGTAATCAGGCGATGACAGTAACGCGCCCGTAAGCCAGGCGCGCAGATTAGGCAGGATTACTGATAAAAAGCCGGACGGGGCGGCATGGTAATCGGAACAATGTCACCACTCTTTTGCGCCGCGACGCAGGCGTCTGCTGCCACCGCCGCCGCATAACCATCCCAGGCAGAAGGCCCGGTCAGCTCGTCTGCAAGGACATTGTTAATGAACGCCTGCAGCTCCACATCGTAAGCATCAATAAAGCGCTTTTTCCAGTCGGTCAGAATGGCCACAGAGAGCGATGCGTTACTGCGCGTCTGTACCGCCATCGGTTCCGGCAGCCGGGCAATGCCGCTTTCTCCCACCACTTCACACTGAATGTCATAGCCGTACTGGCAGTTAACAAAAATTTCAACGTCGATGCGTGTACCCTGCGCCGTTTCCAGCAGGACAATCTGCGGATCTTTCAGATGTGAACTGGCGTGGCGCGTTTTGCGTGGCCAGATCACCTGTGCGCTGACGTAATCGTCATTCAGTAACCAGCGCAGCACATCCAGCTCATGAATCAGCGTATCGGTAATCGCCATATCTGTTGTGTAACTGTCACCGACTTCCGGATTGCGATGTGCACAATGCAGCATCAGCGGCGCGCCAATTTCACCGCTCTCCACCACCTGCTTTAACGCACGATACCCGCTGTCATACGGACGCATAAAGCCGACCTGCACGCGTTTTTTACCGCCGGCCATCTCCGCTTCAACAATATTCATGCAGCCCTGCGCTGTGACCGCCAGCGGTTTTTCACAAAACACAGCCTTGCCTGCTTTGATTGCGGCCAGCACAAACTCTTCATGTGTCGGTCCCCAGGAGGTCACCAGCACGGCCTGTACGTCGGGCGCATTGATCAGGTCGTGCGCGCTGTCGTATATCTCCGCCTGCAGCTGCAGCGCAGCTGCTACTTCTTCGCACTGACGGCGATCGATATCATTCAGCGCTACCACGCGCGCGTTCTGCAGCACCTGACTGCAGCGCCGGATATGTTCACGGCCGATTGCACCGGTACCAATTACGCCAATATTGAGTGTCATAGTCTGTTCCCTTAGCCGGTCGCGGTTAGCTGTTGAGGTAGTCGATGCTGCTGCGGATCTGCTGCTCAACCTCTGCAGCGCTCCAGTTCTCCATCACCGACGAGAAGGGTTCAAACGCATAGATACCGCGGTAACCCATCTCTTCAAGGCGGGCAACCTGCTGTTTTGTCTGCAGTCTGTCATCAGCGCTAAGCATGATACGCTCTTCATCCGTCAGCTCTGCAGCCGGACGGGTATCGGTCACGCCGGAAAGGTGAACCAGACCAATCTCATGAACATTGACGTGTCCGGCAAAGTCCGCTTCGGCGCCTTCATAGAGATGGTGATGAAAGGTATCCAGCACAATTTTGAACGGCACCCCGGCCTGTTTAATCAGCCGCTGCGCCTGCGCGGCTGAACGCAGCGAGCTCTGCGGAAAGCCCAGCGGCTCAACCAGTCCCTGAATGCCCTGCTCCGCAAACAGCGGCGCCAGGGTTTGCAGAGCGTCAATAGTCTGCGCGTCGCTGACCGGCGTACCATCGTTGAGCGGACAGAGCACCAGCGCTTTTGCACCGCTTTCCGCAGCGTCTTTCAGCAGGCTACGGGTCTTTTCCAGCACCTCATCACTGAGCTGATTAAACGGATAAACGGCATTGATGGTTTCGATAGTCAGGGCATGCTCACGGGCCAGCGCGCTGACCTGTGCGCCGCCGAGATTGTCGGTCACGCTGCCGCTTTTCATATCGTTGCGGAGTTCAACCTTGTGCAGCCCCAGCTTTGCCACCAGCGCGAAAAATTCACTGATGCTCAGGGCGGGGGCAATTTTGCGATTAATACAGAGGCGGTCGCTGCTTAGTTTACCGGTCATATTCAGTCCTGATACGTACGGGTTGGAAGGCAACTGAAGGGATACTAAAACATCAGGCTGACCGACTCCGCTGCTTCTTTGAGTGATTTACATCAGCTTGTATCCTGCTGCCTGAGTGCATATCAGCAGCCCGGTTTTTTACTGCGCGGCAGCGATATCACCAGTAAGCCCACCACAATCAGCACCACGCCCGCCAGACTGCTCCAGCGAAAGGGCTCATGAAACCACGGCAGTACAACAGCAGCCAGCCAGACCAGTACATAGCTCAGACTGAGTAACGGATAGAGCCGGTTGAGCGGCTGGTAGCGCAGCGCCACAAGCCAGCACAGCATCGACACCCCGTAGGCGGCGAGGCCCGCGCAGAGCATTAACGCAGGACGCGCGCCGCCATGCAGCAGCGCGCTGAACGCAGGAAAGCTCATCATCGCGCCGCGCAGCATCAGCTGCGCCAGCGTCACCAGTACCACGCTGCAGAGTGCCAGACCGGTGCCTTTCATAGCTGGCTCCCCATCAAAGCCACCCCTGTGACAATCAGCAGCGTGCCCAGCCACTGCTGCAGCGTACAGGCTTCGCGCCAGATCAGGCGTGCCGCTGCGGCAACCAGCACAAAGTTAAGGCTGAGCATCGGATACGCCTGGCTGACCGGCACACTGCGCAATACCTGCAACCAGAGCAGCATCGCCATTCCAGGCAGCAGCAGGCTGAGCGCGAGCCAGAGCACCATGCGCCTGCGCGGAGCGTCTGACGCCACCAGCGCGGCCTGCTTCTGACACAGCTGAGCTGCACAGCTGAGCAGGCTGACCAGAACAATCAGCAGCAGGTTCATGGCGCGTGGCGGTATCCGTACCAGACCAGCCGGCCCTGCTGCCAGATCTCATCCGGCACCGGCAGCGCCGCATCGGGCGTTTTCTGTCCGGCATCCAGCATCAGTACCAGCGCGACATCCCCCTTTCTGCGATGAATCCGCAGCCAGTCGGCAAAATCTGCATCCGCAACGTAACGTTTCCGGGCATCGGCATAGCTGAGGCCATATTCCAGTTCGCCTTTGGACGTATAAAAAATCATATCGCTGCGCTTAAGCTGCCAGGCAATCGCAGAGGCGACGCCGGGGTTATCTGCCAGAATATAGCGACTGTGCGTAAGCTGATCCGCTATGTTACGGACAAAGTTCTGCGGCTGTTTGGCGTCCCGTATTCGCTCGGGAATGGCGAATCCCACCAGCAGCGCCAGCGCCAGCGGGCAGAGCGCTGCCAGCTGCCAGCGCCGGGTATGCAGGCTGACACCTGCCGCCAGCGCCCAGCCGGTAAACGCCAGCGCCGCCAGAGAGGCGCGCAGCTTCTCGTCGCTGCTGTAGAGCGGCCGGTGTGCCAGCCCCCAGGGCGCCAGTACGCTTATCACCGTCAGCGCGGTCAGCGCGCCAAACATCAGGTTTATCCAGCCGTTGAGACGCAGCGCGGTGCTTAATCGTGCGCTGTTACCCAGCGCATAACGTGCCATCAGCAGACTCAGCGGGGCGAAACAGGGCAGGATATAGGTGGGCAGTTTGCCTTTAGCAATACTGAAAAACAGCAGCGGCAGCACGACCCAGCACAGTAAATAGAGCATGCCTGCCTGCTGGCGGCGCTGCTGCCAGCCGCTTATCAGCGCGCCGGGCAGCAGCCCCAGCCAGGGCAGCGCGCCCGCAACCAGCACCGGCAGGTAATACCAGAAAGGCGCTTTGTGCTGCGCATTCTCTTCAGCAAAACGCTGAATATGCTCAACCCAGAAAAAGTAGTGCCAGAAATCTCCCGCCTGCTGCGCTATCGCCAGCGCCCACGGCAGGCTGAGCAGCACGGCGGTCAGCAGCGCCAGCGGCCCCCAACGCAGCAGCTCCATAACGCGACGCTGCCACATCATCCACGGCACAATTGCCAGTGCCGGGACTGCAAGTGCCAGAAAGCCTTTTGTCATAAACCCCATGCCGCAGGCCGCCCCCAGCAGCAGATAGCCGGAGAACCGTTGCCGGAATGTGCGTGCCTGAGCTGCATACCAGAAGCTGCACATTGCCCCCGTCAGCCACAGCATCAGAATCGGGTCCAGCACGGCGTAAGTGCCAATGCCATAAACCAGCAGCGAGGTCATAAAAACGACACTGCCCAGCAGCGCGACGTTACGACTGGCAAACATCCGGCATCCAAGCCAGAAAATCAGCAGGCCGCTGCCAAAGGTGCTGAACAGCGCGCCGGCGCGCACGCCAAAATTAGTGTGGCCAAACACCAGCTGACCCAGACTGTTTATCCAGTAGCCGGCGATGGGTTTTTCAAAATAGCGCAACGTAAAAAAGTGCGGCACAACCCAGTTACCGCTGACAATCATTTCACGGCTTATTTCCGCGTAACGCAGCTCATCGGGCTGCCAGAGGTCGCGAAACGGCACCGGCAACAGATAGTAGAGCGCAAAGAGCATCAAAAGCAGTGTGGTTTTTGTTCCTGTACGCATCAGAACGCCCTGTTTAGTTTGCAGCCTGGCAGCCCAGCCACCCTTCCCGACCGGCGATACTGCCTCGTACCACAGGGGCACGTGGCAGCATGGAAAGGTCGGCAGGCAGCAGCTCACTGAGCGGACAGAAGTGAATACCGGCCTGCCGGGCGCGGTCGAGCAGATTGCTGAAAGCGTCGCGCGCAGCTATCCCTTCGACTTCGGCATGAATGGTATAGACCGGTGTACCTGCGGCATGCTGCATCCGCTCAAGAATAAAATCGTTGAAGCGTGCTGCGCTTACCTGATGCCCCACCACTTCATCCCAGGTGGGCAGCGTGACCGGGATCTGTACCGTGCCTTCCGTGCCGTCAGGCAGTAGCGGGATAAACGGACCGCTGCCGCGGCAGTCGCTGTTGTAGCGGAAATGAAAGGGCTCTTTTGCGGCAATAATCCGGCTGTCCGCACGCCAGCCGGCAACCGCCGAGCAGGTGACACTGTCACCTGTCACCGCGTCCAGCGCCTGCTTACCCCGGCTTATCTCCTGAGCCAGCCGCTGTTCTGACCAGACGCCCGCCCAGGTCTGCCAGGCAAAGTGATCCCAGGCGTGCAGGCCAACTTCATGATGATCGGCGGTGGCGCGAATAATGTCCGCCTGGCCGCGACCAATATGACGCCCTGGCCAGGCGGTACCCGCCAGCAGAATATCCCAGCCATAGAGCGACGCCGCGCGGGAGCGCACCATTTTCCAGAAAAAGCGCGGCTTGAGCAGGCGCCACACATGGCGCCCCATATTATCCGGCCCGACGCTGAAGAAAAAACTCGCCTGCAGCTGATGCAGGCTGAATTGCTCCAGCAGCGCCGGGACGCCCAGCCGGGTGCCGCGCCAGGTATCAACATCGACCCGCAGCCCCACTTTTTTCATGGCTTCTCCTGCAGTTCAGCGGTGCGCAGAAAGAAATCCAGCGTGTTATCGATGGTGGTATCCATATCCACGTCGGGTGTCCAGTTCAGCAGCCGGCGCGCATTTTTTATCGACGGCTTGCGGTGCTCGACATCCTGATACCCTTTGCCGTAGTAGCTGCTGCTTTCCACTTCGCGAAATCCGGCAAACGGCGGGAAACGGTCGCGCAGCGGATGACGTTCAAAGCTGGTCAGCAGATGCTCCGCCAGCTCGCGGATACTGGCTTCATTTTCCGGATTACCGATATTGATGATCTGCCCGTCGCAGTTGTCGTTGCGGTTTTCAATGATGCGAAACAGCGCTTCAATCCCGTCGCGGATGTCGGTGAAACAGCGCTTCTGCGCCCCGCCATCCACCAGCTTAATGGGCGATCCTTCTACCAGATTGAGGATCAGCTGGGTGATGGCGCGGGAGCTGCCAATGCGTGCAGCATTAAGGTTATCGAGCCGGGGTCCCATCCAGTTAAAGGGGCGGAACAGCGTAAAGCGCAGGCCCTCTTTTTCACCATAGGCCCATAGCACCCGATCGAGCAGCTGTTTGGAAACCGAGTAGATCCAGCGCTGTTTATTGATCGGGCCAACGACCAGGTTGGAGCTATCCTCGTCAAAATGCCGATCGGTACACATACCGTAAACTTCAGACGTAGAAGGGAAGATAATGCGCTTCTTATACCTGACGCAGTCGCGAATGATTTTCAGGTTCTCTTCAAAATCGAGTTCAAACACCCGCAGCGGGTTACGGGTGTACTCGATGGGCGTGGCGATCGCCACCAGCGGCAGCACCACGTCACACTTCTTGATGTGATATTCAATCCATTCAGAGTGGATACTGATGTCGCCCTCAACAAAGTGGAAACGCGGTTCGCTGAGAAAACGACTTATCGCATCAGAGCCGATATCCAGCCCATAGACCTCAAAGTTATCATCCTGCAGCAGACGTTCAGTCAGATGATTGCCGATAAAGCCGTTCACACCGAGGATCAGTACCCGCGTACGGCGTTTCACAGCGGCCACCGGCTCAGAGTAAAGCAGCGCGCCGGGCACCAGTCCCAGGCTTTGCGCCAGCTGACTGCCATTCATAAACACGCCGTTATCACACTGGCCGGTGACAATCTCCAGCGCACCCTCGCCGCAGGCGACCTGCAGCGGATCAACCGAGAGCACGGTCCCGGCTCTGGCAACAGGCGTGCCGGTATGCACACGCCCTTTCCACACCATAAACTTTACCGTACCGGCAAAGGCAAATGCGCCGGGCCACGGCCAGGTGACCGCGCGCACCAGGTTATTCACCTGCCGTGCGCTCTGTTCCCACCGGATACGTCCATCTTCCGGCGTACGGCGTCCCACGCGGGTGGCCTGCCGCTCATCCTGCGGCCGGGCAACGACCTCACCCCGCTTCAGCGCCGGGAGCGCTCCTTCCAGCAGCTGCGTGGCACAGGCGACCAGCTTACGGTGCAGCGTCAGCGCATCATCCTGTTCATCAATGGTGACCCGCTCCTGCGTGACAATGTCACCGGCATCGGCCCGGCTCACCATACGATGCAGCGTCACGCCGGTTTCCGTTTCGCCATTAACCAGTACCCAGTTAAGCGGTGCGCGACCGCGATAGGCAGGCAGCAGCGAGCCGTGCAGGTTGAATGCCCCCTGTGCTGCACATCCCAGGATAGCGTCGCTCAGCATCGCCCGGTAATAAAATGAGAAAATGTAATCAGGCTCCAGTGCCCGGATACGTTCAAGCCATAAAGGATGATTAACCTCTTCAGGCGCATGCACCGGAATGCCGCGCTCAGCGGCGAGGCGTGCGACGGAATCAAAAAAATGGCTCTCTGCAGCGGTGTAGGTGTGCGTAAAGATCGCTGTGATCTCAAAACCCGCTTTCAGCAGCGCGTTGATTCCTGCGCAACCCATTTCCGCATAGGCAAAAACAACTGTTTTCATGATTTGATTTCCTGAACCTGAGAGGTTTCGTGCTGCGGGTGGATCACCCGCTGAATGAAATAGCGCGGCCGTGCGCGTACATCGTTGTAGATACGCCCGATGTACTCGCCCAGCAGGCCCATCCCGATAAACTGCGCACCGACAAAAATAAACAGCACCGCAAACAGCATAAACAGGCCGTCGCCGGCCCAGCTGGCGCCAAAAAACAGGCGTAAGATCACCAGCAGTATTGAAAAGGCAAAGCCCGCCAGCGCAATCAGACTGCCGATGATGCTGAGCAGGCGCAGCGGCGTCGTGGTCAGACAGGTCACCAGGTCATACATCAGATTGATGAGTTTCATAACGCTGTATTTGGAATCGCCAAACTCACGCTCAGCGTGTGCGACCGGGAGTTCGATAGTGCGGCGGGCAAAGGTATTGGCCAGAATGGGAATAAAGGTGCTGCGTTCATGGCAGTTGAGCATGGCGTCGACAATGTGCCGGCGATAGGCGCGCAGCATGCAGCCGTAATCGCCCATCGCTTTGCCGGTGACGCGCTGGATCAGCTGATTGATGGCGCGTGAGGCGCGCTTGCGAAACCAGCTATCCTGCCGGTTCTGGCGGACGGTGCCGACCACGTCATAGCCCTGCTGCGCCGCCTTCACCAGTGCCGGGATCTCTTCCGGCGGGTTCTGCAGATCGGCGTCCAGCGTGATAATCATGTCGCCCGACACGTGTGCGAAGCCCGCCATTATCGCCGAGTGCTGACCATAGTTTCGGTTAAGCAGAACGCCCACTACGTGACTTCCTGGCATGTCAGCAGCATCGGCGATCATCTGCGCCGAGCGGTCGCTGCTGCCGTCATCCACCAGCAGGATCTCATAGTTCAGGCCCAGCGTGCCGCAGGCCGCGCTGGTACGGCGTACCAGCTCCGGCAAACTCTCCTCTTCGTTATAAACCGGAATAACCACAGAGATTTTCTGAAGCGGTTTTTCATCCAGCATGACGGCCTCCTGCCAGCGTGCGCAGCGCGTTGATTACCCGGCTCACATCCTCGTCCTGCATATCGGGAAACAGCGGGAGCGAGCAGATACGTTCGCTGTTCCATTCCGTGTCAGGCAGGCTAAGATGCGGATAACGTTCCCGGTAATATTTATGCGTATGCGCCGCACGGAAATGAAGGCCGGTGCCGATCTGCTCTGCTTTCAGTGCCTCCATCAGCGCATTGCGACTGATGCCGCAGGTGGCTTCATCGACGCGGATGATAAACAGATGCCAGGCGTGCAGATGTGGCCAGTCAGGCTGTTTCAGGGGCAGAAAAGGCGTATCCGCCAGCGCCTGCAGGTAACGCTGCGCAATCGTCCGGCGACGGCGGTTGATATCGGCCAGTTTGCCGAGCTGGACCAGCGCAATAGCGGCGTTGATATCCGGCAGATTGTATTTAAAACCAGGCGCGATCACCTCTGCCTGCGGTTTTCGCCCGTGCGTATCGCGATCCCAGGCATCCACGCCCAGTCCGTGAAACTTCAGGCTGCGTATCCGGTCGGCCAGGTCACCATCATCCGTCACAACAATCCCGCCTTCGGCACAGGTAATATTTTTAATGGCGTGCAGTGAAAAGATTGCCGTGCCGCGCTGTCCGACATGCTGGCTGTCATAGTGGCAGCCGATTGCGTGTGCAGCGTCTTCGATTACCGGGATGCCATAGCGCTCGCCCAGCGCACAGATTGACGCAAGATCAACCGGCGCACCGGCGTAATGCACCGGAATAATTGCGCGGGTGCGTGGCGTGATCGCCGCGTCAATCTGTTCTGCTGTCACCATCAGCGTATGGCGATCAACATCGACCATGACCGGCGTGGCCCCCAGCAGCGTAATGATATTGAGTGTAGAGACCCAGGTCAGTGAAGGGGTAATGACCTCATCTCCGGGCTGAATGCCCAGCGCCAGCAGCGTGACGTGGAGGCCGGCGGTGGCTGAACTCACGGCAATGGCATGCTGATTTCCGGTCAGCTCACAGAAAGCCTGCTCCAGTTCGGCATTTTTCGGGCCGGTGGTAATCCAGCCAGAAGCAAATACCGCCCTGACGGCAGCCAGCTCTTCTTCGCCCAAAGCGGGGCGTGAAAAGGGTAAGAAAGACATAAATCCACCTTATCAATTATGCTCTGATACAGATGCAGGGCCAGAGCCTGCATCAGCTATCACGCGCAACCTCAACGTACTTTCAACGCGTTCAGGCGAAAAACCTCATGACATTTTGTCTGCTGCCGGGTTTATCACTTCCTGATGCGGCCTGCCAAATCATTAGCCAGCCTGCTATTTTTCCTGCGTAATCACCATAAGCAGCAAAACTTAACGCAACATTAAATTTACGGTGATTATTCAGCCAACTTCTTCAGCGTTGAGGATTGATTGATAATTGTGCCGGGCGCGATGCAGCAAAAAGCGCAGCGGTTATTCGGGTTTGATACGCTGTTTTTCTGAACCCGGCGCGCAACGAACGTTGCAAGTTATTGAAAATGAGTATTGTCACTCCCGTTACCCCAGAGGATGAGGTAGGTTGCTCGCAGGCTAATAACATGATGAGAGCAGGAAGACGATATGGTGATGTTGCTGGTTACCCTGCTGACGCTGGCCGTTGGCAGCTTTATTAATGTTGTCGTGTATCGGTTACCGCGGCATATCGCACAGGCGGCCACGCTCACCTCACTGCTGACGCCCTCATCCTGCTGCATACATTGTGAACGCGCCCTGCGCTGGTATGACATGATTCCGGTGCTGAGCTGGATCTTGCTGCGCGGCCGGTGTCGCGATTGCCATAGTCCGATCGGCTGCCGTTATCCGGCTACTGAGATCGCGACACTCCTGCTCTCCCTGCTGCTGATCGTGCTGTTGCCCGCTGACAGCCGGCTGATTGCCGCACTGCTGCTGGCATGGGCACTGCTGGCGCTCTCCCTTATCGATATGACGCATCTGCTGCTGCCGGATGCGATTACGCTGCCGCTGCTCTGGCTCGGCCTGTTATTGCATAGCGCTGATGTATTACCAGGCACGCTCCATGATGCGGTGACAGGCGCTGCGGCCGGATATGGCGTGATGCGTTTTACTGGCTGGTGTTATCAGCTGCTGAGAAACCAGTCCGGTGTCGGACAGGGAGATGCCAAATTACTGGCGGCACTGGGTGCCTGGCTTGGTTTGACGTCACTGCCAGTGCTGCTGATTATGGCCAGTGGCAGCGCGCTGATTTTTGTGACCTTTGTCAGATTATGGCGTTTTCAGCAGCCTGGCCGCCTTATCCCGTTTGGTCCATGGCTTTCACTGGCGGGCATAAGTCTCTTTATTCATTCAATAATTTGAACCTGACCGTTTTAGCAGAGAAATAACAACGGCCAGTTTCTGTCCAACGTTATGATTCGTATATGAAAAGAATAAACAATTCTACACAAAATTAATCATTGTGATGTCAGTAAAAAGGCTCTATATTGGCCGCGCTTTTTACATTACTGATACTTTTTTGTTCAATTAGTCAATCGGCCAGCCACTGCGAGCCCCGGTTGAAGGAGAGATATGATGACGGATAAAGTCCGTATTGATAATTTTGGTGCCAGCTCATTCAACGGAAACAACGACGCATTCTTAGCCCGTCAGGCTGAGTTTGAATCAAACGTCAGGAGTTACCCGCGCAAATTGCCTTTAGCTATCGCTAAAGCCAGCGGCGTGTGGATTACGGATGTTGAGAATAAGCAATATCTTGACTGTCTGGCTGGCGCAGGGACGCTGGCACTTGGTCATAACCACCCTGATGTTCTGCAGAGCATCCAAAATGTCATTACCAGCGGCTTGCCGTTACATACTCTTGATCTGACCACACCGCTGAAAGATCAATTCTCTGAATCACTGCTTTCTCTGCTGCCTGGCCAGGGCAAAGAGTATTGCCTGCAGTTTACCGGCCCATCGGGCGCGGACGCCGTTGAGGCTGCACTGAAGCTGGCGAAAAAAGTTACCGGCCGCAGCGGTGTTATCAGTTTCTCAGGCGGCTATCACGGCATGACGCACGGTGCGCTCGCCGTAACCGGCAACCTGTCACCAAAAGAAGCGGTTAACGGCATGATGCCGGAAGTGCAGTTTATGCCTTACCCGCACCAGTATCGCTGCCCGCTGGGCATCGGTGGTGACGCAGGCGTGAAAGCGCTGACCTACTACTTCGACAACCTGATTAACGACGTAGAAAGCGGCGTGCGTAAACCGGCAGCCGTTATTCTGGAAGCGGTTCAGGGTGAAGGCGGTGTGAACCCGGCTCCGGCTGAGTGGCTGCAGCGCATCCGCAAAGTCACGCAGGAGCACGGCATTCTGCTTATTCTGGACGAAGTTCAGGCAGGCTTTGCCCGCACCGGTAAGTTCTTCGCCTTTGAACACGCCGGCATTGAACCAGACATCATCGTGATGTCAAAAGCGGTTGGCGGTGGCCTGCCACTCGCTGTGCTGGGCATTAAAAAGCAGTTCGATGCCTGGTCACCGGGCCACCATACCGGTACCTTCCGCGGCAATCAGCTGGCGATGGCAACCGGTCTGGCTACCCTGAAAGTGCTGACTGAGCAGAATATTGCTGCGAAAGTCGCTGAACAGGGTGAGTGGCTGAAAGCACAGCTGGCAGAGATGCAGCAGCGCTTCCCGGTTATCGGTCACATTCGCGGCATGGGCATGATGATTGGTATTGAAATCGTTAAGCCCGATGAGCCGGCTGACCACATGGGCAGCTTCCCGGCAGATGGCGAGCTTTCTGCGCTGCTGCAGAAGAAATGCTTCGAAGCGGGCCTGATTCTGGAGCGCGGCGGCCGTCACGGTTCTGTGCTGCGTCTGCTGCCATCCCTGCTTATCACTAACGAAGAGCTGGCCGTGTTCCTGGATAAATTTGAGCAGGCGCTGCTGGGCGCTGGCGTCAAACCTGTTTGACTGGAAAAGTAAATGAGTGAAGTGAATCCGATTCTGGCCGCCTCTGCGCAGAGCATTGAGGCGTATCAGCAGGCGATTGCCCAGAGCAGCGCCGCGGTTGTGCAGTGGCTGCAGCAGCCTGAGATGTATCAGGGCAAAACGGTTGCCGAACTGCGTGAGCGCATTGCGCTTGACTTCAATCCTGACGGCCTGGGTAACCAGGCCGCGATTGAGCGCGCGATTGAGTATTTCCTTAAAGATAGCCTGTCAGTGCACCATCCGCAGTGTGTGGCGCATCTGCACTGCCCAAGCCTGGTGGTAAGCCAGGCCGCCGAAGTTCTGATCAACGCCACGAACCAGAGCATGGATTCCTGGGATCAGAGCCCTTCAGCGACCATCATTGAGGTCAAACTCATTGAATGGCTGCGTGCTCAGGTGGGTTACGCTGCCGGAGACGCCGGCGTCTTTACCAGCGGCGGTACCCAGAGCAATCTGATGGGCCTGATGCTGGCTCGCGATGCGTTCTTTGCCCGTCAGGGCCACTCGGTGCAGCAGGATGGTATCACCGGCGATCTGCGTAAGATGAAAGTGTTCTGTTCTGAAAACGCGCACTTCTCGGTGCAGAAGAACATGGCGCTGCTGGGCCACGGCTATCAGTCAGTGGTTCAGGTAAAGTCCGATGACTTTGCGCGCATGGACGTCAACGATCTGCAGGCCAAACTGGCGCAGGCTGAAGCGAACGGCGAACAGGTACTGGCGATTGTTGCTACGGCGGGAACCACCGACGCAGGCGCTATCGATCCGCTGCGTGAAATCGCTGCCATCGCCGCTGAACGTAATATCTGGGTTCACGTGGATGCTGCCTGGGGCGGCGCGCTGCTGCTGTCAGAGAAGTATCGTCACTATCTGGATGGCCTGGATAGAGTGGACTCCGTTACCCTGGACTTCCATAAGCAATATTTCCAGACCATCAGCTGCGGCGCGTTTCTGCTGAAGGATGCGCGTCATTATGAACTGATGCGTTATCAGGCGGCCTACCTCAACTCCGAGTTTGATGAAGAAGCGGGCGTACCGAACCTGGTCTCTAAATCGCTGCAGACTACGCGCCGCTTTGACGCGCTGAAGCTGTGGATGGGTCTGGAAGCGCTGGGTCAGAAACAGTATGCAGCGATTATCGACCACGGCGTCACTCTGGCGCAGGAAGTGGCACAGTATGTTGAAGCCACCCCGCGTCTGGAACTGGTCATGCAGCCGCAGCTGGCAAGCGTGCTGTTCCGTTATCGTCCGCAGCAGCTCACTGACGTTGCGCAGATTGCGCTGTTTAACCAGCGCATCGGCGATGTTCTGCTGGAGTCGGGCCGCGCTAACGTAGGTGTGACCGAGAATCAGGGCGTCACCTGTCTGAAGCTGACGCTGCTGAATCCCACCGTCACGCTGGATGATATTAAGCTGCTACTGGCACTGGTGGAAAAAACGGCCGATCAGCTGCTGAGCGCCTGATTATCCCGCTGAAATCTGGCCGGCACCCTTCACGGGTGGCCGGCTTTTTTTATGCCGGATTTTCCGGGCCGCTTCCGCGCGTTATCACTCCCGCCTCCAGCAGACAGCCCTTCAGCGCGCCAAACGCATCCTGACACTGACGCTCGTCAACGCAGGCATATCCCAGCAATAAACCGCGTTTCTCCTGCGGGTGCATATAATACTGCGACAGCGCACGCACCTTCACGCCGCGCTTTAGCGCCAGCGCAGCAATCGCGACGTCATCGCACCCCTGCGGCAGCGGCAGCACCAGATGCAGGCCCGCCTGATGGTTCACCGCCGGCAGAAACGCTTCGCCAAGATAACGGGCAATAAGCCCGGTCAGGAACTGCCGCCGCTGGCTGTAGAGCTTCCGCATGCGGCGGATATGCGCCATGTAGTGTCCTTTCTGAATAAACTCTGCCAGCGCACGCTGGATCAGCAGATGACCGCCACGATAAAGCTCCGCCGCCGCCAGCCGCAACGGCTGAGCCAGCGCTTTAGGCACAACCAGATAGCCGAGCCGCAGCGCCGGATAGAGCGTTTTAGAAAAGGTGCCCATATAGATAACCGGTGCATCTGCCTCAAAGCCCTGCAGCGACGGAAACGGCTGGCCGGAAAAACGAAACTCACTGTCGTAGTCATCTTCGACCAGCCAGCTTTTATGTTTCCGCGCCAGATCAAGCAGCTGTCTGCGGCGCTCCAGGCTGAGATGCACGCCCAGCGGATATTGATGTGACGGCGTCACAAATATCATTTTTGGCGGCTTACTGCGCGAGGGCAGATCGGGAATAATGCCCTGTTCATCTACCGCTTTCGCCTGGATTTTAAGACCGTTAATCCGCAGCAGATTACGCGTTCCCCAGTAGCCCGGCTCCTCGATCCAGACCGGGTCGCCCGCGTCGCACAGCACGCGTGTCACCAGATCCACCGCCTGATGTACCCCCTCGGTAATAATAATCTGGTCGGCGTCTGCCCGCACCGAACGCGCCACGCTGAGATACTCCGCCAGCGCCTGACGCAGCTGCGGACAGCCTCCGCTGCTACTGTAAATCAGCCGTTCTATCTCCGGATCGCGGTTCAGTCGCGCCTGGATCTGACTGAACAGCTTATGCGGGAACTGACGCACATCGGGCGCGCCCGGTACAAACGCGCCCCACTGCCACGGCGAGGCGTTGGCATGTCCGAGCAGCGTTGCGCCTCGCCGCGACAGCGCAGCGGGTTTGGTCAGCACAGCGGCAGACTCAGGAACGCGCTGCGGGCTGTTCAGGCATCCCTCCGGCAGCGTCTCCGCAATCCAGGTACCGCTGCCGGTACGGGCCGTAACGTAACCCTGCGCAATGAGATTTTCATACACGTTTAGCACCGTATTGCGCGATACCGCCAGCTCGCGGGCCAGATCGCGCGTGGCGGGCAGGCGCGAGGCGCGCGGAAAAATACCTTCAGCAATCGCCTGCTGCATGCAGATAAGCAGCCGCTGCTGCAGCGTGCCTTCCGCGACAAACTGCAGGCGCTCCAATACATGATCGGCGTACAAACTCCGCAATTGGCTCCATCCTTTTTCGTTGAATTGGCTCTGGCAACCTGTGCCGCTGCAGGCATAAATAAGCGTGTTTGTCGTGATTTGTAAAGAAGCTTATCGCTAAGGAAAGGTTATGGAAGGTAAAAACAGCCAGCTGCAACAACGTAAAGATGATGCTCTGCCACGCGGCACCGGTAACCTGTGTCCGTGGTTTGTTGAGCAGGCAGAGAACGCCACGCTGCATGACACTGAGGGTAATAGCTGGATCGACTTTGCCGGCGGAATCGCGGTTCTGAACACCGGCCATCGTCATCCGCGCGTCGTGCAGGCCATCAAAGACCAGTTAGAAAAATTTACCCATACCGCTTTCCAGGTCACGCCTTATGAGAACTATGTTGCGCTGGCGGAACGCATCAACGATCTGGTGCCGATTACCGGAAAAGTGAAAACCGCGTTTTTCAGCACCGGCGCTGAAGCGGTAGAGAATGCCGTCAAAGTTGCACGCGCCGCCACCCGGCGCCACGGTATTATCACCTTCGGCAATGCATTTCATGGCCGCACCTTTATGACCATGGCTATGACCGGCAAAGTGGCGCCGTATAAGCGCGACTTTGGTCCGATGCCTGCATCCGTGTTCCATGCCCGCTACCCAAACAGCGTTACCGGCATCAGCACGGAGGATGCGCTGGCAAGTCTGCATGATCTCTTTACGCAGGATATCGCTCCGCAGGATGTGGCCGCGATTGTGCTGGAGCCGGTCCAGGGCGAAGGTGGCTTTCATATCGCGCCACCTGAATTCATGACGCAGCTGCGTGCGCTGGCCGATCGGCACGGGATCCTGCTGATTGCTGATGAAGTACAAAGCGGATTTGGCCGTACCGGTAAAATTTTTGCCATGGAACACTATGGCGTTGAGCCTGACCTGATCACCATGGCAAAGAGCCTCGCAGGGGGAATGCCGCTCTCTGCCATGAGTGGCCGCGCAGAAATTATGGATGCGCCCGGCCCCGGCGGCCTGGGGGGAACCTATGCCGGTAACCCTCTCTCTATTGCGGCGGCGCACGCGGTGCTGGATGTTATTGCCGAAGAGCAGCTCTGCGAACGCTCCGTACAGCTTGGTGCCGCACTGACTGAATTCCTGCAGGGCGCACGCGCCACGCAGCCGGCTATCACCGATATCCGCGCGCTGGGTTCGATGGTTGCCGTAGAGTTTGCTGATGCGCAGACTGCGCAGACGCTGCAGCAACAGGCGATGGCACAGGGGCTGTTGCTGCTGACCTGCGGACCGCTCGGTAACGTCATCCGCTTCCTCTATCCGCTGACCATTCCGGATGCGCAGTTCCGCCAGGCGCTCGATATCCTGGGCGGTTTGCTCACTCCGCAGCGTTAAGCCGCGTTGCACCTCTGGCCTGTCCGCTGCAGGCCAGACTGTCCACCTTCACGCCAGGCGGCGCGGTGCGTCGCCTGAGAGACGATTCGGAGAAAAAACTATGACCGCTCAGAATGCCGACGTACTGGCACCAGGCCTGAAGCCGCGCCACGTGAGGATGCTTTCTATTGCCGGCGTTATCGGTGCCGGCCTGTTTGTGGGCTCCGGGCACGCTATCGCCGAAGCGGGGCCGGCGGTGCTGCTCGCCTATATTGCCGCCGGTACGCTGGTGGTGCTGATTATGCGTATGCTGGCGGAGATGGCCGTTGCTTCGCCTGATTCCGGCTCTTTTTCCACCTATGCTGACAAATCGCTGGGGCGCTGGGCCGGTTTCACTATCGGCTGGCTCTACTGGTGGTTCTGGGTGCTGGTGATCCCGCTTGAAGCGAACGCCGCCGGCACTATTCTGCACGGCTGGTTTCCGCAGGTGGACGTCTGGGAATATACTCTGGCGATCACGGCGTTTCTTACCGTCAGCAATCTGTTCAGCGTGAAAAACTATGGCGAGTTTGAGTTCTGGTTTGCTCTGCTGAAGGTGGTCGCGATCGTCGGCTTTCTGGTGGCAGGTAGCCTGGCGGTATTTGGCCTGCTGCCCGGCAGCAACACGCAGGGGATCTCGCATCTCTGGGATACCAGAGGGTTTATGCCGAACGGTATCAGCGCCGTGCTGGCCGCCATTCTGACCACAATGTTCTCTTTTATGGGCACGGAAATTGTCACGATTGCCGCAGCGGAGTCGCGCGAACCGAAAAAGCAGATCACCCAGGCGACTAATTCTGTGATCTGGCGTATCGCCCTGTTTTATCTGCTGTCAATTTTCCTGGTGATTTCGCTGGTGCCGTGGAACAGTCCGGCGCTGATGAAGAATGGTTCTTATCAGACCGCGATGGAGATAATGAACATTCCTCATGCGCGTCTTATTGTCGATATTGTGGTACTGATTGCCGTATGCAGCTGCCTGAACTCAGCGCTTTATACCGCCTCGCGTATGCTGTTTTCGCTGTCGCGTCGTCAGGATGCACCCGCTGCCGCCTCGCGTACCACGCGCAGCGGTACGCCGTGGGTTGCCGTATTACTTTCAACCGCAGCGGCGTTTCTGGCGGTGTTTGCTAATTATGTGGCACCCAGCGCCGTTTTTGAGTTCCTGCTGGCCAGCTCGGGCGCGATTGCGCTGCTGGTCTATCTGGTGATTGCGGCCTCTCACCTGGTATTGCGCAAAAAACGCGAGGCGCGTGGCGAGACCCTGAGCTATCGCATGTGGCTCTTTCCGGGGCTCACCTGGGCGACCATTGTATTTATCATCGGCGTGCTCGGCTCGATGCTGTTTAATCAGCAGCATCGCCCGGAGATCATCGCCACCGCTATTCTGACGCTGCTGGTGCTGGCTGCCAGCCGGCTGGTACACCGCAAACGCGCGGCGCGCCGCCACGCCAGAATGGTAGCCGTTCGTTCCTGAGTCACGGTTCCGGGCAGGGATGCCCGGTTTCAGTAAACGTCAATGCTGAGAGCCGACTCCGGCACATCAATTTTCACCACGCAGTGTGTCCAGACGGGCTGTCCTGGCGACAGCTCATGCTCAACGAAATAGTGCTGAAACGCTTTCAGTGCGTCAGTCAGATCGCTAATGGCTCGCGCATCAGGCTCAAACCAGTCAGGTTCACCCTGCTCATCCAGATAGTTAAACTGATACTGCCCTCCCTCCTCGTCAGCAAACAGCTCAGCCTGTACCGTCAGCTGTCGGGCGCCTTCCGGACCGCAGCTGTAGAGAATTTGTCCGATGCGGCGATAGAGATCTTCATATTGCATATTTTTTATTCTCACGCGTGGACGGTGGCACTTCACCATCCGTTAAGGTTGACTTTCTGACGCACGCCCTGAAAATGGCAGCGCCAGACTTAGCCGTTTATAAAGGGAGTTTACCATAGCCTGTTTATCGCGTTTTCATCTGACAGCGCTGCTGCGCACCGGCGCGCTGGCACTGCTGCTGGCAGGCTGTGCCGGCACACCGCCTAAGTCGCTGGTGACGCCGCTGCCACCCGTGGCAAAGCCACCGGTTACGCTCACCCCGGACGCGCCGCGCGAGCCGATGCGTGGCGTATGGCTCACGACTGTTTCACGCCTCGACTGGCCGCCGGTGACATCGGTGACGGCCGCGCCGGCTGAACGTATTCGTCTGCAGCAGGCGTCGCTTATCGCCAGACTGGACCAGTTAAAGCAGCTTGGGATCAACACGGTGTTTTTCCAGGTCAAGCCTGACGGCACCGCGCTCTGGTCCTCAAAAATCCTGCCCTGGTCCGATACGCTGACCGGCCATATCGGAGAAAATCCTGGCTACGATCCGCTGGCATTTCTGCTGAAAGAAGCGCATCAGCGAGGCATAAAAGTGCACGCGTGGTTTAACCCCTATCGCGTCTCGACCAACGTCAAACCCGGTACCCTGCGCGAACTGCAGCGCACGCTGACACAGCAGCCTGCCAGCGTCTATGTTCTGCATCCCGGCTGGATCCGCACCGCGAGCGACCGGCTGGTACTGGATCCGGGTATTCCCGACGTGCGCGACTGGATCACCAGTATTGTGGCTGAAGTGGTTTCGCACTACGCCGTGGATGGCGTGCAGTTTGACGACTATTTCTACACCGAAACTGCGGCCTCTCCTCTGAATGACAACGCGACTTTTCGTCAATATGGCGCCGGTTTCGCCACTAAAGCTGACTGGCGGCGCAATAACACGCTACAGCTGATTGAGCAGGTCTCGCGCACGGTAAAAAAACTGCGGCCCGACGTGGCGTTTGGCGTCAGTCCGGCTGGCGTGTGGCGTAATCTCTCTCACGACCCGGCCGGTTCCGATACGCGCGGTGCCGCAGCTTACGATGAGGCTTACGCTGATACGCGCCTCTGGGTACAGCGTGGTCTGCTGGATTATATCGCCCCTCAGCTTTACTGGCCGTTTGCCCGCGCAGCAGCACGCTATGACGTGCTGACCCGCTGGTGGGCAGACGTAGTTCGTCCAACACCGGTGCGCCTCTACATTGGCGTTGCGCTCTATAAAGTGGGCGTGGCGTCTAAAATGGAGCCCGACTGGACGCGTCAGGGAGGCGTACCCGAACTGAAAAAGCAGATTGAGCTGAATGAGTCGCTGCCGGATGTTGATGGCACGATCCTCTTCCGCGAGGGGTATCTGTCACAGCCGCAGACGCAGGAAGCAGTACGCTATCTGCAGCAGCGCTGGAAAAGCCGCGACTGATGCACACGGTTTCGCTATCATCAGCATCCGTTAGCCCAATACAGATGCGCTATGACTGCTGATTTTGACGCGTTTATCGCGCCGCCGTGCCATGAAAAGATTACTGTTATCTGGCAGGATGAACACCTGCTGGTGATAGGTAAGCCCGCCGGTCTGCTGAGCCTCTCCGGTAAAAATCCACAAAACAGTGATTCAGTGCATTACCGGATGCTGCAGCGCTACCCGGGCTGCTCGCTGGTGCACCGGCTCGATTTCGGCACATCCGGCCTGATGATCATCGCCCGGAGCAAAGCCATCAACGCTGCGCTTTCCGCGCAGTTCAGTATGCGACAGGTTGAAAAAATCTATACCGCGCTATTGTGCGGGCATCTGCCCTGCGATGAAGGCGTGATTGATGCGCCGATTGCAAAAGATCCCGCGCACTTTCCGCTGATGTCAGTCTGTCCGGTTAAGGGTAAACCGGCGCGCTCGCGTTATCAGGTCACGGCACGCGTTTATCAGCCTGACGGGCTGCCGCTGACGCGCGTGATGCTGATGCCCGAAACCGGGCGTACCCACCAGCTGCGTCTTCACTGTCAGCTGCTGGGTTATCCGATTCTGGGCTGCGACTTTTATGGTGGCCGGCGGTTACCGGGCACAGAAGAGGCGGCGCGCCTGATGCTGCACGCCAGTGCGATCCGGTTTGTTCATCCGGTCAGCCAGCAGCCGCTGCATCTGCAGCTGCCGGCTCCGTTCTGAACGCCAGACTGCTTACCACATCAGATCATCCGGCACTTTAAAGTCAGCGTACGGATCATCCTCATCCTGCGCTTCCTGACTCAGTGCGCTGTTCAGCACAATCGCGCTGGCATCGCGCTGTGCGATCTTATCCGCCACGCTGGCCGGAATAATCGCGTAATCGCTTTTCTCCGTAACCAGACGGGCAATGGCCAGACGGCCGTTGATAAGCTGCGCCTGCGTGGCTTTATCAACGGTGATTTTTTTGATCAGATTGTTATCGGTAAAGTTAAAATCGATATCACCCCGTCCAGTCGTAATACGGTTCATCTCAATGAGCTGCTTTACCTGCGCCTTATACTCTTTTTCCAGCACCGCCTGACGCTGCTGGTCATTAAGCTGCTTATCACGCTCAAGCTGCGCTTTTTTGTTCTCTTCAACGGCCTGTTTCGCTTCACGCGCCTGCACGCGTGACTTTTTAGCCGTACGCTGCACCTTTTCCATTTTTTTGCTGGAGACTAATCCGGCTTTGAGCATCTGCTCCTGTAGCGTAAGTTTAGACATTTCCGATCCTGAATCTGTTGGCTAATCTGGCAGATTATACCTGTTATTCACCGGGCTGTACCGGACAGCCGCATCCGCTTTTGCGGATATCTGCGGCAGCCGGTGCCCTGTTCACCTTCAGAACGTGGCGTTAAGGCCTATATTCCATGTTATCTGCCGCCGATCGCTATTGCCGCTGATAGCAGAAACGCCGGTAAACGCGCTGACGGTCTCTGTCAGCGGCACAGAGGCGCCCGCTGCCGCCTCCAGCCAGTTATTATCACCGCTGCTTACCGTGCGGGTGAAAGCCGTGCGGGTTGATTTCAGCCCACCGCGAACGCTGCTCTCAGCGTCACCAAACTGGCGATTATAGGTAACTTCCGCCCACGGATTGACCGGCCACTGCGAGGTATCGATGCGCCAGCCTGCTGCGCCAGTCTGCGTGTGCCGGGTCTGATCGGAAAAACGCATGGCGGTGCTGCTGTCTCCGTTTTCACGGTAGCCACCGGCGCGCGTGTAATCGAGTGCATAGCGCACAACCGGACCGGTAGAGAGATGGGAAGTCAGCGGAAAATCCCAGCCGCTCTGCACACGAAAACCAAGCAGTTTGCCACTGCTGTTCCCCTGCTCTGTACGAGTGGCCGGCCCGATGTGAATACGGCGTTCAATACTGTCATAGCTGAGATCGCCGTAGTGCACATCTGCATTAATCCAGCCCTGGTCAAACAGCGTCAGCTGACTGTAGAGCGCCACCAGATTGCCGCGCAGCTTGTAGGTGTAACGCTCGTCAGGATGCTGGCGCTGATCGCTGCGTGACAGCAGCAGACCCGCCTGCCAGCTATCGGTCAGCTGATACCCTATCCCCAGCGTCAGGCTGGCACGGGTGGCATCGCCCGTCAGCCGATCGCCACCGCGATAGTCAGCGTGCTGTCCCGCATAGCCTCCGAACACGCTAAATTCACCGGCATCCGGCGTCTGCTGACGCTGCTGCTGCAGATGTCCCTCCAGCGTATTTTGCATATCACGGGCGAGCCCCGTCGGGGCGGCGGTCAGTGACGAGACCAGCGCCGGCGCCTCAAGAATCGAGCGGATGTAATCCGCAATCATTGCATGTACCGCCGGTGAGGGGTGCAGCCGGTCAGCAAACAGAAAGCGCTGCGCCTCACTGAAGCCTGGCGTGGCAGAGGTACACTCCGCAGCGGATGTACCTGGCGGACAGGCCATTCCAATGGTGTTGGTCAAACCATAGCGCGCAGGATCGGCAATCACTTCACTGAGCAGGCCGGCAATATCAGCACGCACGATATTGCCTCTGAGCGCGGCCAGCCCCGCTTCCTCCTGCTGATTAAAGCCGTCAGAGAGTGCCGTCACCTGCTCACTCAATACCTGCCAGAGCGCAAACAGCTGCTGCGCCAGCGCCTCGCGTACGGCAGGGATCGCCGACACTTCACCCGCCGCCTGGCTGAATGCGGTCTGAATAGCCTGCTCGCGGGCAGCCGTACTCAGCACCGGCGTCGCGTTCAGTGACTGAAACGCTGCCTGCAGCGCTGAATCACCCAGCGGACTAATCAGCTGAATGACTGTCTCAACCATTAACGGCGTTGTGCCGAGCTGGGGCACGTTGGGCACAATCACCGCGCCGGCGCCCGCCTCCAGCAGCGTTCTGACCTGTGCCGTTGCCGCGCTGGCGCTGACAGCAACGGTCTGCGGCGCGGTCAGCGGATTTGCCAGCACCGCCGCCGCAATATCATTAGCCCCAGCCCAGTGAATATACAGGCCATTGCTCTGCGCGCGACCGTTATTCAGTTGCAGCCAGCGCGCAAGCTGATCCTGGGTATTTAACGCCGGGTTAAGCGCCGGCACGGTGACTGCGCCGCCCTCTGCATAGTTACTGCCGCCCTGCGATGAAGGCCGCAGTGACTGGCCGAGGTCAGCCGCCAGAATGTCGTCATACAGGGGATGCCGTGCACCATCATATGTAAAGCGACCCACATTACCGCTGTCGCTCAGGCTATCGCCAAATACAGTCAGGCTATCCCAGGCGTAAGCAGGTGCTGCGGCAACGGCAGTCAGAGCAATGGCACCGGCAAGTGCCGAAGGTGTAAAACGGGAATGACGCATATCTGACTCCTGAAATACCCGATCGCCACGCTGGCGACTAAACAGGCGGAATGCGCATGCGGCTCATCCGCAGGCGGGGTGGTATTGCAGGAAAGGTGTAGACATTGAGAAAGGCATTTACCAGATTGTGACCGGGGTTTTGCGGTATACGTCAGAATAATGGGGTTCAGGGCGGGATAATACCGTACCCGCCAGCTGACGCGCTGGCGGGTGAAACGGATCACATGCGGGCTTCGAGCGGCACCGGCACTTTCTTCGCTTTTGGCTTCAGGCCAAACATCATAGAGGCCACGCGTGAGCGTTTGATAAACCAGTAGCAGACGGCGCTCAGCCCGATACCAATGGCACAATCAATCAGCACATATAGCACGGCATAGTTGGCAGGCAGCCAGTCATCAATGAGCCAGGAGAAGGCGATCACCACCGGATAGTGCAGCAGATAGATGATCAGGGCTGAATCCACGATAGCGGTCAGTATGCGGTTCTCTTTAACCTGAATTTTTTCAAAGGTGAATACCATCCAGTAAGAGAGCATGGCTGAAAGCACGCTGCCCATTATTACCGGCACATACTTGACCACACCGCTAATATGATTATGCGCAATGTAGTAGCAGCCTGCCCAGACGGCAGCCACCAGCGCGGCAATCAGCCAGTTGTTCATCAGTTTGCTGTTCGCGTAATGCGCAATCTTCTCGCGATTGATATACAGCGCATAGCCCGCCGTGTAGTAGACCAGGAAACGTGCCGTAATCGGGATCAGCTCAACAAATTCACCGCGCCCTTTGACCAGGAATTTCAGCACGAAACAGGCGTTACCCAGCACAACCAGCAGCGCAATCAGCATGGGCAGCGAGAGTTTACCCAACTGGCGCGCGCTCCACTGATAAAAGCTGCCAGGTATAGCGAGTGACATGATGCTTAACGAAACCAGAAACCACAAATGGTGCATCATGGTGTAGCTGTTCAGCCAGCCTTCCAGCGAGTAAGGCCTGTCATTTATCTGACCCGTGATGAAATACATCAGCGGCGGAATAAACAAATAGGCTGAAATAAGCGGAACTAATACGCGTTTGCGACGATTCTCGGTAAAAAACTGCTGCCCTTTACGGAGAATAATGAGGGCGGAAAACATCCCCGATAAAAAGAAAAACACTTCCATCCTGAACGTATGAAACATACTTACCAGCGCAGTAAATATCTCAGCAGGATCGCGCTGCGCCGTATAATACCAGGGGTTTTCACCGGGTAAACTTCTTGAAGCATGTAACAAGACACCTTCCAGAATTAACCCGGCACGCAGCAGATCCAGACCGATATTTCGGCTGGACAAAAAGGATTGTGTTTTCACATCGCATACCTTGATGGGGATTGTGAGCGGAATATAAGTTAATCGTGGGTCAGGTAATACCAGAAAATTCTGTATACATTCTTATGATTAACGATTAGGAATTTCGCTATTGTGTAAAAGTTGTAACATTTTTACGGACCTGTTCAGTAAAGCAGCGTTATCTGTTTGAAACTGTTAGAGAGTTAATGCGTTATGCGGACTCCACGCTATGCCGTCAGCATCTTCTTTTAGCGAAGAATCAGCGTCCTCCTGGCCTGAGCGCTTTTCCGGCGTCAGATTCTGACAGAGACATCTGATGAAAAGGTTTAGCGTGGTTGTTCTGAATCAGCAGAATACGCTGCGCTTGCCGCTAAAAATCAGGACCATGAATTATAACAGTGCTCCTGCCTATCCTGCTGATTAGAAAAATCATTTCACAACGTTATTACCAGAGTTTAAGAATTAACCTGATTTTGATTTTCTCCTCACGCTTTAAGATTGTATGACCTGTATCACAGCTGTTATGGTTACATTTTACTCTTTCATTAACCGATCCATTAAATATTGTTGAGCCTCACCAGGCGGGAAATTTGCTATGCCTTATTCACTGATTCGTTTTGCTTCATTATTGGTTACCGGATTTGTCCTGCAAAATAGCGCATGGGCGAACGCGCCTGATACCAGTAATAACTTTATTATTGAAGCTTACGGTGGTTCAAGCACGCTGGGGGCAATGGCTGTCAGAGAGAATGGCAAACAACATAACATCAACATCAAAGACAATGAGATTGCCCTGATAAATAAATGGCTTGGCGAAAAGTATGGTCCGGGCATCCGTGTGGTAAATAAGGGAGCCGCTTCGGCTCAGGCGATGGATTTACTGCACCCGAAATACTTTTATAAAAAGAATAAAAGCTGGCGTGAAGAAATGCAGCGCTCGCCCGCTAAAATAATTTTGCTGAACTTCGCGACTAACGATGCGCGACACTTCCATTTTAAAGATACCGAAGCCAAATATATCGTCAGTCCGGACCAGTATACTAAGGTGATGACGGAGCTGATCGCTATTGCCCGCGAGGAGGGTAAACAGGTCGTGTTACAGGAACCGCATCCGATTTGCGGGGGGGCAAAGAAGTGGAACGTTGCGCCTTATGTCACCAAACTCGACGCGCTGGCACGCGCCGAGTCGCTGCCGCTGGCACGGCAGTATCAGCGTATTCTGCAGATGAAAGAGTGGCAGTCGCTGATGTCACCTGACTGTATTCATCCCTCTGAAAAGCTCTATCGCATGAAAGCTGAGGAGACCTACTCCGTTCTGACCGCCCGTTTCAATGATGAGCTTGTGGCAGCCGGTAAGTCCGGTAATGATGCACAGCAGGTTGCCCGGCGCTGAGTTTTAGCCTGCGGCACTGCAGTAACATCATTCAGGTCAGGATGACGCAGAAAGGGCATTTTTTTCACTCTGCTTTCGGCTATTGTAGCACTACCGCTTCGTACCGAATGGAATGGAATGATGAGCACAAAATATGCCCCTGCGCAGATTTTGCTTCACTGGCTGACCTTTATTTTAATTGTTCTCGCTTATTGCACCATGGAGTTCCGCGGCCTGGCGCCGCGCGGCTCCTGGCAGCGTCTCTTCATGGTGGTGACGCATTTCTCTGCCGGCAGCTGCGTGCTGCTGCTGATGCTGTCACGGCTGGTCATGCGGTTTCGTCACCGTACGCCAGCTATTGTGCCAAAGCCTGCTCACTGGCAGACCGGGCTGGCACATCTTACCCATCTGGCGATCTATCTGCTGTTTATTACCCTGCCGGTGCTGGGCATTCTTTCCCGATTCTGGCTTGGCCGCGACTGGTGGATTTTTGGCATTCCGATGCCGGTCAGCGCAGCGCCCGATCCGGACCTGGCTGATACGCTGATTGACTGGCATGAAACGCTGGTGCCGCTGGGTTACTGGTTGATCGGTCTTCACGCGCTGGCGGCGCTGGCGCATCACTATCTGTTTAAAGACAATACGCTGCTGCGTATGATGCCCGCGCGCAAACCGCGTTAATGGCTTTTCGCGCGCCCGGCACGCTGCCGGGCGCGTCAGCTAGCTTAATGTAAAGCGTGCGGCCGTATGCGCGAGCTGCGCCGCCTGATCCTCAAGGGAACTTGCTGCCGCCGACATCTGCTGAACCAGCGCCGCGTTTTGCTGCGTCGCGCCATCCATCTCATTCACCGCAATGGTGACCTGGCTGATGCCGCGTGCCTGTTCATCAGAGGCGATAACAATCTCATCAATGATACTGCGCACTGAGTTGACCGCCTGCGTCATTTCGGTCATGGTTTTACCCGCCCGCTGCACCAGTCCGACGCCGCTGCTGACATGCTGCCCGGACTCCTCGATTAACGCGGCAATCTCTTTTACCGCGCCGGCGCTGCGCTGTGCCAGGTTACGCACTTCAGAGGCTACTACGGCAAAACCGCGTCCTTGCTCACCTGCGCGGGCGGCTTCCACCGCCGCGTTCAGTGCCAGAATATTCGTCTGAAACGCAATGCTGTTGATAATGGCAGTGATGTCGCCAATCTTTTTCGCGCTGTTATCTATCTGCGCCATCGTCTGCACAACTTCACCCACCAGCGTTTCACCGCGGCTGGCAATATGCGTGGCGTTTTCTGTCAGCGTGGTTGCCTGATGCGCGTTCGCTGCGTTGTGTTTCACTGTGGCGGTGATCTGCTCCATACTGGCCGCGGTCTGCTCCAGCGCAGCCGCCTGCTCTTCTGTACGCGACGCGAGATCGAGGTTGCCGCTGGCGATTTCACCTGCGCCTTGTCGCACTGATGCGCTGGCATCCTGAATCTGGCCCGCCATATCCCGCAGCTGTGTCTGCATCGTATGCAGCGCATAGAACAGGCTGCTGCTATCCTGCGATGCCAGCGGAATAGTATTATTAAGCCTGCCTCCGGCAACCGCCAGCGCAATAGCCGTGGCTTCTGACGGCTCGCCGCCAACCGGCTTAAGGACTTTGCGGCTAAATACCCATCCCAGCAGCACGCTTACGGTAACGATGCTGATAAGCATCAGAATCAGCGCGTGTATCAGCTGACGATGTGCCGCCGCCATGACTTTGCTCACCGGAGCAACGATACCCAGGTACCAGTGCTGGTCACTGCTGCCGATAGTAACGGGCTGCCAGGTTATCAGCGCTGCTTCACCCAGTATGGCGTCATACTGTTCAGTAACGGCCCGGCTGAACGCGTGCGTCTCTCCCTGCCAGCGTTTCGCGGTCTGTGTCTGGTCAGGATAGGAGACTACCTTGCCTCCGCTGGAGAGCAGCATCGCATAGCCACTGCCCTCCCAGGGCCTGATCTTATTAACGCGCGCCTGCAGCGCCGCCAGTGAGATATCAGAGGTCACTACGCCCCAGAGTTTGCCCTGGCTGATGATGGGAGTGGCCACAGATGTGAGCAACACAGGTACGCCATTGTAGGCGTAGCTGTAGGGTTCAATCAGCGTATCCTTACGGCTTTTCTGCGGCAGCAGATAGTAATCGCCCTGGCCCGGCGTCAGCATGGAGGCCAGAGGATGCAGCCTGAAGCTGCCGCTGCCGTCGCGATCGACAAAGTAGGCATAGCGCCCCTGAGGCGCCGCACCAGGCTGGCTGGCAAACTCCGCATCGCGGCCATCAAACGCATTTTGTTCAAATATGACTGAAACAGAGAGGTAGTCAGGATTATCACGCAGCGCGGAGATAAGAAGCTGGTCCGCCACTTTCCGGTCGCTGATGCCTGCCGCCGGCAGCGCAATCAGGCTATGTCCGAGGTTGTGCGCAACATCGCGCGCATAGCTCAGCTCCTGCTGAATCTGCAACGCCTGACTCTGCGCAATCTGCTGCAGGTAGTTTTCAGCCAGCGACTTCTGTTCTCTGCTGGATTGCCAGCTGAGCACGCCAATGGTGATGGCAAAGCCACAGGTAATGGTGACGGCGCCCGTCAGCAGCATTTGAGTACGGGTACGCATTTTTTTCGTTATACGTGCGTGTGTGGCCATGATGGCGCTCCTGGGGTTAGCAAAGCAGTGCAATAGTTGCGCCACGTCCTGGGCCACCAGCGATCCTTTATCACTCTATCGGCCCGATCGTGCTGAACTTGATGGCATACCCGATAAGATTAAAAAACATTCAGAGACCAGTAACGCACAATGTGACCAGGGCGGCATAAATGCCGCCCCTGCAGATTATTATTCGTAGGGGTCGCATTAATGCGACCCAGGTTTCGGTGCGTGCCGCGGCCAGGGCGGCATGAATGCCGCCCCTACAGGGTTCGGTGCGTGGCGCACCTGCAGACTAATGCCCGCAGGGGTCGCATTAATGCGACCCTGGGTTCGGTGCGTGCCGCCCCTACAGGGTTCGGTGCGTGCCGCCCGTGCAGATTAATACCCGTAGGGGTCGCATTAATGCGACCCTGGGTTCGGTGCGTGCCGCGGCCAGGGCGGCATGAATGCCGCCCCTACAGGGTTCGGTGTGTGACGCACCTGCAGATATTGCCCGTAGGGGTCGCATTCATGCGACCCTGGGTTCGGTGCGTGACGTAACCAGGGCGGCATAAATGCCGCCCCTACAGGATTCGGTGCGTGCCGCCCGTGCAGATTAATACCCGTAGGGGTCGCATTCATGCGACCCTGGTTTTGGTGCGTGACGTAACCAGGGCGGCATAAATGCCGCCCCTACAGGGTTCGGTGCGTGCCGCAGCCAGGGCGGCATGAATGCCGCCCCTACAGGGTTCGGTGCGTGCCGCGGCCAGGGCGGCATGAATGCCGCCCCTACAGGTTTCGGTGCGTGACGCGGCCAGGGCGGCATGAATGCCGCCCCTACAGGGCTCGGTGCGTGGCGCGGCCTGGGCGGCATGAATGCCGCCCCTGCGAAATTAATCACCTATTTCACTGACGGGTTGATCTGGCGCAAGATCCCGGCGTACAACTGCTGTCAACGTATCTCCTGCAGGCTTTCCGCCCTTACGAACACAGGAGCATACAATGACAGGTAAAATGGGGTTAACCGGACTTTTACTGGTGTGGCTGGTTTATATTGTCTGGATGGTAAGCTACTACTCAGGCACCTTCTCACTCTTTTCACATTGATAAACGGCCCGTATGCCGGGCTTTTTCATGCTTAATCAGAAAGTGTTAAAGGCGAGTCAAGCGACGGCAACCTGGTATTGAACAGGGCGGGTGGCAAAAAGCTGTCTGGAAAACTCCCGGGCGGTGGTCGCAGCACGCGCTATCAAATCAAAGCTTAATCCCCGACAGCAAAACGCCGTCACAAAGACGGCGCCGGGGTGCATCACAACAATCAGGCCGCTTTAACCGCGCGCACTTTTTTTTCAGGGGCAGATTCCGCCTCTTTCACGTCAGGTTTAGCATCTTTGTCTGCAGCTGCGTCAGGCAGTTTGCTGGTACGCAGAATATGCTGCACCGCGTCTTTTTGCTCTGCCAGCAGCATGCCCCAGGTTTCCGCTTCTGCATCCGCCAGCTCTGGCTTGATCTGCTGCAGCCAGTCGGTAAAGGCATCTGCCATATCGAGCATTTTATCCCAGGCATCGGCATCTTTTTTACTGGCAAACGTCATCTTCTCTTCACCTTTTCTGACTACAACGTATTTGGTTTCGACTGCCATGATGCACCTCATTAACTGTATTTATATACAGTATATTCTGTTATGCAGCGATGAGCAAGCCTGCCTGTGGTTCAGGCAAGTAATTCCTCCAGAAAGGCTGCCAGCGCTTTTCGCGGATCATCCTCTTCTGACACAATCATCTCAATTCCCCACTGGCCCAGCACCTCTTTGGCCACCGGATTATTGCGATTGGTAAAAAGATACGATTTAGGCCGGGCGGTAGCGAGACCGGTTCTTCCCCACATTTTCGTCAGCCGGTAGAACAGCAGACGGATATTAAAATCGCTGATGCTGTAGCCAACAAACAGCACAGAGTTGCCCATCACGTCGTGCGTCAGTTTGATATCCAGCGGAGAATCAAAATAGAGGCGCTCAAAGTAGCTGCTCTCATCCAGCACAATCGACGTATCGTCGTCAAAATCACCGTGAAGTTTAATGATATGGCGCTTATCTTCGGTCAGTGAGACGAGATCGGCAGCGTTAGCCACTTTGCTATAGGGTACGTTGTGGGCTTCATGAGCCATTTCCAGCCAGCGATCGTAATTGGTGGTATAGATACGCGAAAAATTACCCTGGGTGATCATGGTATGAATTTCGGAGCTGCGCACGTCGATATCGGGGCGGTGCCACTCGCGATCCATCCAGCTGCGCAGCGGCCCCAGTGAGCCTTTGCGCTGTTTATAATATTCCGCCAGTGACAGATGCGTGCCGTAGGTGTTGAATATTTTAGGATCGTAGCCCAGCTCTTTTGCCAGATGAGCAATTAACTCATGCCACTCCGGCAGACCGAAATTGCGGGAGATGCCGGCGCCGGCAAACAGGATCAGTTTGCCGGCATCATAGGCGCGTTTAAGTTCCGGCTTCATACATACCCCCGCGCGGTTTTGAGAAACGCGGCAAAGCGATCCAGTGCCAGCCGTCGATTGGAGATCTCATTTTTTAAATCCCCCATTTCGGCAAAGGTCTGTGTATGCCCTTCCGGGATAAACACGCAGTCCCACTGAAACTCCTGCGGCCCGGCCGGTTCTGGCGCAATGCGACCACGCAGCTGTCCCTCAAACTGATACATCTTACGGCCATCGCAATACCCCAGTATGGTTTTTGCCGTCACGCAGGGGGTATCAAGGCCGCGCACCAGTTTGGTAAAGCGGTCGGCATTGAGCCGGCTCCAGAAAATGCGCGTCAGTCCGGCTGGCAGACCGTTAAGCCCGTCCAGAAACAGGCCGGTATGCTCGACAAACAGCGGCCGCCCGATAATGGAAAACGCTTTGGTCAGCTTATCGCGTACCAGTTCAACCTCATTTTCCGTCTGAATCTCTTCAATTCGCCGGGCGATAGGCACCACTTCCACCCCTACCGGTTCAAGGATGGTACGCACTTCAGAGAGTTTGAGCTCGTTAGCCGATAAGAAACGAATTTTCATTGCAACCAGTAATATTAAGTAGGGTTAAACTGCATTAGTAAGGTGATCCGGCTGTTTTTCGCCTGTTGTTATGTTTAGCACATCAAGCTGTGCCCTGAATGATTCTACTCCGTGACCGGGAGAAGGGACAACCGCGCGCGCAATTAAGCGCAGGCAGTTAGCGGTTCGCTTCCGTGAAAAGTTGCGTGATAACCCCCCGCCACGCATAAATATCATCTCCAATGTCAAATCTCCGGAGCAGATCAACGCGCAGAAAAAGCGCTATGACAGCCGTCTCGCTTAGCGCTAAGATAGCGTTCCTGAATACAATAAAACTAATCAATTACAGAGCAGAGTGATGATCGCGTTTTTGACTGCGGGCTATTCGCGCGTACGTAATTTGCCCTTTAGCCTGAAGGGAGAGAGCGCAGAAAAGAAGCTGCGCTTTACGCTGCTGATTGCGGGGGTGGCCAGCACTACCTCAGGCATCTATATGGCGCTGCTTAACGCCCATAGCCGTTCGCCAGCAATACCGTCGCTCTACTATCTGGGCGTGGCGCTGGGCCTCTATATCTGCGCCGTTGCCTTTCACGGCAAACTGCAGCGGCATCTGGCGATCGTCACGCATGCGCTGCTGTTTATCATTACAGCTCTGCTGCTGCTGGACAATGACCATCCTGCCGTTAAACCCTCGGCCTGCAATTATCTGATCGCGCTGACCATTGGCTCAGCACTCGTCCTGCGGCAACAGCCGCGCTATCTCAGCAAAATATTTCCGCTAATCTGCCTCGCCTGTTACCTCATTTTTACCCTGACCGGCCTGACCTGGCAGCAGGGATCGTTTCATTTTACGCTGCCGGCGGAAGCCAGTTTCTACATCGTTAACTGTATTGTTCCCATGCTCTCTCTGCTGCTGACCGCCCTGACCTTTCGCGGTGATTACTCTGAAACTGACCTGATAAAACGCGAACTCTCCGCCGCCATCGCTCAGGAGCAGCTGGAGCTCTATTTTCAGCCGCAAGTGGATGCCGGTAAGCACCTGACCGGATTTGAAGCGCTGCTGCGCTGGAAACATCCGGTTAAAGGGTTTATTTCACCGGACGTTTTTATCCCGGTAGCGGAAAAAAGTGGCCTGATGATTGAGATTGGTCACTGGGTCATGGAGCGCACGCTGCAGCACATCGCGGCCTGGGAGCGCCTCCGGCACGCCGGCGAACTGGTGTTTTCTGTTAATATCAGTCCACTGCAGCTGATGCATCGCGACTTCACCGCGGAAACCCTGCTGCTGCTCTCGCGTTACAGGATCCAGCCACAGCGGCTTAAATTTGAGATCACCGAAAGCACGTTTATCTACGATCAGCAGCATATCGGCGACGTTATCGCGCATTTCAGCCATCTCGGTGTAAAATGGGCGATTGATGATTTTGGCGTCGGTTACTCATCGCTGAAATCGCTTAGCGATTTTTCGATTGACGATATCAAAATTGATAAGTCCCTGATTATGCATATTTTTGACAATGAATCAGCCGCTATTGTGGTACATAAAACGATTGAGCTGACGCGCGAAATGGGATTAAACGTGCTGGCTGAAGGCGTTGAAAGCGAAGAGATGTTTCACTACCTGCGCAGCCGGGGATGCCAGTTTTTTCAGGGCTATCACTTTGCCCGGCCTCTGCCGGCGGCAGAGGTGGTAAGCTGGGTGAAAAAATATCAGGGCGAGAAACGGGGCCGCGGTGCGACCCGTCCCTACTGATAAACAATGCCCGGCGGGTTGATCTGCGACTGCGTTACCGCTTCATCCTGCTCTCCCCAGCGTGTCAGCACCTGCTGATACTGCCCGCTGGTAATGGCATGATTGACCGCCTGCTGCAGCGCCGGAGCCAGCCCGTTGCCCTTTTTGGTGGTGACCGCTACCCATGCCCGGTACGGACCGTGGCCAACAACCTCCGTTTGCCCGCGTGATGCCGCTTTCCACGCTGCCACCGCCTGTGGGCCAAAGGTGGCATCCGCGCGTCCGGACAACAGCGCGAGCGTGGCAGAGGCGTCATCATTAAGATAAACAGGCTGCACCGGTGCTAATCCCTCCTGGCGGTTTTTCGCATCCCAGCCCAGCAGGATCTTCTCCTGGTTAGTGCCGGATCCTACAATAATGCGCCGGCCTGCAACATCCTGCCGTCCGGTAATCGCAGTGATATCACTCCCTTTCCGGACGGCAAAGGCGTGGTTGTCAGCCCGGTAAGTAGCAAAATCAAATTTGCGCTTACGCTCTTCGGTTACGGCGATATTAAACATGGCCACATCATAACGTCCCGCGCTGATGCCCAGCGGCCACTCCTCCCACGACGCAGGAACCAGTCTGAGCCTGAGGCCCAGGCTTTCAGCCAGCAGTCGCGCCAGATCGGGATCGCTGCCAATCAGCGTTTTGTTATCTGACGCCCACAATCCAATGGGCGGTGAGTTAGTGGCGCTGGTTGCGACCGTCAGAAAGCCAGGATGAACAAACGCATAGTTTGCCGGAATTCTGGCTATCGCCTGCGGATCGGCGGCAATATGAATCGCCGTTTCATTATCAGCCGCATCCAGCGCCGCGCCCTGCGCGGCTGAAAACAGCAGGCCGGATACCACCAGCGTTAGTATGAACCGCGTCATCACAGCACCCGCGCCAGAAAACGTCGGGTGCGCTCGTGACGCGGCTGATTCAGCACCTGCACGCTGCTGCCCTGCTCAACCACGCGTCCGTCAACCATAAACACCACGTTATCTGCTACTTCACGTGCAAAGCCAATCTCATGCGTCACGATGACCAGCGTGGTACCGGAGCGCGCCAGCTTTTTAATGACGTCCAGCACCTCACCCACCAGCTCCGGATCCAGTGCCGACGTCGGCTCATCAAACAGCATCACGCGCGGATTGAGCATCAGCGCGCGCGCAATCGCGATACGCTGCTGCTGGCCACCCGAGAGATGGCGCGGCCAGGCGTCGGCTTTATGCCGCAGCCCTACCGTGTCCAGCAGCTCACCGGCGCGTTCAATGGCCGCGCGCCGCGAAAGCTGTCGATGCGCGATCGGCGCTTCTGTCAGATTCTCCAGCACGGTGAGGTGCGGGAAAAGGTTGAAGTTCTGAAAAACATAGCCGACATTTACCCGCTGACGCAGTATCGCCCGCTCTTTGAGCTCATAGAGTTTATTGCCGCGACGCTGATAGCCGATGTAGTCATCATCGATCTGAATAAAGCCCTCATCGACCCGCTCCAGATGATTGATGGTGCGCAGCAGCGTGGACTTGCCGGAGCCGGATGGCCCGAGAATAACCGTCACGGATCCCGGTGCCAGCGACAGCGACACGGCATCCAGCGCTTTGTGTTTTCCAAACGACTTACTGACGCCGGTGATTGTGACAGCCCCGGCAGTACAGGACGGGCGGTAATCAATGGCTTCGGACATGAGTGCGCTCCTCAATAACAGCAGGGGTTGAGTAACGGTTACGCCACTGCCGCCAGCGCGATGGCGGCGCCTCGCGGGTTACGCTGCGCGCCAGTGAGCGCTCAACGCTGTGCTGCAGCAGCGACAGCACCGTGGTGATAATCAGATACCAGGCCGCGCCTACCATCAGCAGCGGGATCACCTGTTGCGTGCGGTTGTAGATCATCTGAATGGTGTAAAACAGCTCGGGCATCGCCAGCACGTAAACCATTGACGTGCCTTTGGCCAGGCTGATGATTTCATTAAAAGTGGTAGGAATGATCGCGCGCAGCGCCTGCGGCAGAATGATACGAAAAGTCCGGCGCGAAGAAGAGAGCCCCAGCGCTGATGCAGCCTCGAACTGCCCCTGATCCACACCGAGAAAGCCGCCGCGGATAATCTCTGCACTATAGGCGCTCTGCACCAGCGTCAGGCCAATCACCGCCGCCGGAAACTGGCCCAGCACATTGATCGTCTGAAAGTGACCCCACGACCAGGGCGTAAACGGGATACCCAGCGATAAGGTGTCGTAGAGATAGGAGAAGTTATAGAGAATGATCAGTACCACAATCAGCGGCAGCGAGCGGAACAGCCAGATATAGCCAAACGCCAGCGTGCTCAGCAGCCATGAGGAGGAGAGCCGCGCCAGCGCCAGCAGACCCCCGAAAATCAGGCTCAGTACGGTGCCCGCCAGCGTCAGCAGCAGCGTCTGCCCCAGCCCGTTCAGGATCACCGGGTCGAAAAACCAGCGCACAAATACGCCCCACTCCCAGCGCGGATTGAATGCGATGGAATCCACCACCGCCGCCAGAATAAACAGCGCTGCCACCGCGCCCAGGCTGCGCGCCGGATAACGTGCCGGTACCACGGTCAGTTTTTGCGTTTCGCTCATTTTTTTCTCCTCAGCTCGCCTGCGCCGCAGCGTGGACATCCATTATCTTCAGAAAGCGCAGGCGGCCATCGTGCGGCGGCAGACCATAAACCTCCATATCTTCCAGCAGGGCAAACTGTGGCTGGTATCCGTGGCCGATATACAGGCGTACCGCCTCGGGCTGACGAAAACCGGTGGTCAGGTAAACACGCTGATAGCCGGCGCGCAGCGCACGGCGCTCCAGCTCCTGCAGGATCAGCAAGGCCAGCCCCTGCCGGCGCAGATCGGCACGCGTCCAGATGCGCTTCAGCTCCGCCGTCTGTGCGTCATAGCGCTTGTAGGCGCCCATGGCGATAATTTCGCCCTCCCGCTCCAGTACAATGAACAGGCCCCCCTGCGCAGGTAAAAACCACTCATCCCGCTCCACTTCATTCTGGCTGCTGAAAAAATCGCCGTAGCGGGCAGCATATTCACCAAACAGACCAGCGATAATCGGCTGCAGCTCTGCCGCTGCGGGTGAAACGTCACGAAAAAAATGCATATTGTCCCCTTAGTCACCCAGGCCCGGTGGATTGATTTCCGAGCGGTCAAGTCGCTCGATTCCTTCCCCCCAGCGATTCAGCACCTTGTCGTAGTCGCCGTTTTGCATTACGCCGTTCAGTGCCGTATTGACTGGCTGCACCAGCCCGCTCTCTTTTTTCACCGTCACCGCGATGTGTGCCGCTTTTGGCCAGCCGCCATCCACGCTGCCCGCCAGCCTGGTCTGCCCGTTCAGCGCCGCTTTCCAGGCCCCGATAACGTTGGGGCCAAAGTAAGCGTCCGCGCGTCCGGCCTGCAGTGAGAGCGTCTGCGCAGCGTCATCTTTGGTATAAACCGGGATAAACGGCTTCAGGCCTTTTGCGCGATTCTGCTGATCCCATGCCAGCAGGATCGCTTCCTGATTGGTCCCGGAGCCGACAATAATGCGCAGGCCGGCGATATCTTCCGCTTTGCTGAGCGAAACAATCGGGCTGCTCTTTTTCACATAAAAGCCAAGCGAGTCTTTACGGTAGGTGGCAAAATCAAAACGCTCTTTGCGCGCTTTTGTGACGGTTACGTTGGTGATCGCCGCGTCATATTTGCCGGACGCCACGCCGAGCGGCCAGTCTTCCCAGGAGGTCGGCACGACGTTGAGCTTCAGGCCAAGGCTGTCCGCCACCAGACGCGCTATATCCACTTCGCTGCCCAGCAGCGTTTTGTTGTCGTCGCTGAACACGGTAAGCGGAGGGGAATTAAGGGCGGCCACCGCCACGGTAAACGCGCCAGGTACAGCAAACCGGTGTCCGGCCGGGATCTGCGCGATCGCAGCTGCATTTTTAGCGGTATTAATGGGCGTCTTATTCGCCTCCACGCTGACCTGCTGCCCGTTGACGGCTACGTTTTCTGCCACGGCTGCGCTGCTCAGCCCCACTAACAGCAGTGCTATCCATGATTTTCTCTGCATCGTATGCATCCTGATCATTCTTATGATGTGAACTGATTAACGGGGGTCTGCAGCCCCAGACTGGCGCGCAGCGTGGTGCCCGGATAGTCGCGCCGGCTTAGCCCGCGCGCCTGCAACAGCGGAATAACCCGATCGACAAAACGTTCAAACGTGTCGGGCGTACCGCCCTGGATAATGAAACCATCGGCGGCTTCCTGCTCAAACCAGTGCTGCAGGCCATCGGCAACCTGTTCTGGCGTGCCGTGAAACAGCGGACGCGGCGTGGCCGCTTCCAGCGCAACCTGGCGCAGCGTCTGACCACGCGCGCGTGCATTGCGTTTTATTTCATCGGTGGTGCTGCGGAAGCTGTTCTGGCCAATATCACCCAGCTCGGGGAAAGGTTTATCCAGCGGATAGCGTGAGAAATCGTGGTGGTCAAAGAACCGCCCCAGATAATTAAGCGCATCCGGCACTGAGACCAGCTGCGCGGTAGCCTGATACTGCTGCTCAACATCAGCGGCATCATCGCCAACGATCACGCTGACGCCCTGAAAAATATGCAGGTCTTCCGCAGCGCGTCCGTTATCAGCCAGCTGCTGTTTAACATCCCGGTAAAACGCCTGCGCCTCGTCCAGATTTGCATGATGCGTGAAGATCGCATCCGCATGGCGTGCGGCGAGGCGTCGCCCGTCCCCCGAGGCGCCGGCCTGGAAAATTACCGGCCGCCCCTGCGGCGTACGCTCAATATTCAGCGGCCCCTGCACCTGAAAGAAATCGCCGCGGTGATCGGGCGTATGCAGCTTTGCCGGATCGAAAAACTGACCGCTGCGCTTGTCGCGCACAAAGGCCCCCTCTTCCCAGGAATCCCACAGGCCTTTCACCACCTGCAGATACTCATCCGCAATCCGGTAACGCAGCGCGTGTTCCGGATGCTGCTGCCGTGAGAAATTTTTTGCCGATCCTTCCAGCGGAGAGGTCACCACGTTCCAGCCGGCACGACCGCCGCTGAGGTGATCGAGGCTGGCAAACTGCCGGGCAATGGTGAAAGGCTCGCTATAAGAAGTAGAGACGGTGCCAACCAGACCAAGATGCTTCGTCACGGCCGCCAGCGCTGACAGCAGCGTTAGCGGTTCAAAGCGATTGAGAAAGTGCGGGATCGATTTTTCATTAATATAAAGACCGTCAGCAACAAACAGAAAATCAAGCCTGCCCGCTTCCGCCTTGCGCGCAATTTTTCTGGCGTAGTCAAAACTGATGCTGGCGTCCGCCTGCGCAGCCGGATGACGCCACGCGGACATATTACCCGACGCGCCGTGCAGCATTGTACCGAGGCGTAATTCTCTTTTACTCATTATAAACTCCTGACAAAGCAGAGCCGTCGGCAGCGCAAAGGATGCCGGGCGAAAAAAAGTTAAAGGGTGTTATGCAGACAGAATCAGCGCTGTGCCGGGCAACATCGCTCACGCAAATGCCGGAAAGAGAAGCGGATAAGAAAAACGGAGCGGATCATTACGCTCTCCTTAAACCGTAGCCATACGCGCAGTGGCCAGCAGCTCCAGTGATTTAAACCGGGCAGCTTCATCGGCGAGTGGCGTATCGATAATAAATTCGTCAATGCCATAACGGTGGTGCATCGACTCCAGCTGAGCATGTACCTGCGCAGCAGTTCCTTTTAGCAGTGACGGTGTGCGCGGTTCTATCACGTAATCTGTGTATTCACCCTGACGCACATAACGCTCAGCCTGCTCCAGACTGGCAACGGTCACCGCCGGGCCATTTTTAATGCTGACGTGATAAAGCCGCAGCGCATCGGTAAGCAGTTCAGCCTCTGCCGGCGAATCCGCAACGACAGCCTGAACCGCGACCAGCGCACGACCGCTGCGACTGCGTTCATGGTAGTGCTGCAGGACGCGCGCCATCTGCAGCGGATCGCCGTTATGGTGTGCAGCAAAAACCAGCTGCCAGCCCATCTCTGCGGCCAGCTCTGCGCTCGCGTCGCTGGCACCCAGCAAAAAACGGCTGGCGGAACGCGGCGGCTGGGGCGTGGCGCGCAGCGTCTCTTCATCAGCAGAGGGTGATGCGGTCAGCCAGCTGTCGAGCAGTGCAAGCTGTTCAGCAAAGCTGCCTTTTTCACTCTGCTTTACCCCCAGCTGTAGCGCACGCGTTGAAAGCGGCAACCCGCCGGGCGCTTTGCCGACGCCGAGATCGATGCGATCCGGTACCAGCGATGCCAGCAGGTTGAAATTTTCTGCAACTTTATAAGGGCTGTAGTGCTGCAGCATAACGCCGCCAGAGCCGACGCGAATGGTGCGCGTCTGCGCGGCAATCCAGGCGATAAGCAATTCAGGTGACGGACTGGCCAGCTGCTCGCTGTTATGATGCTCAGCAACCCAGAAGCGCTTATAGCCCCATTTCTCAGCCAGCTGCGCCAGTTTGAGCGAGCGCGCCAGTGCCTGTGTCGCATTTTCTCCTGCCGCAACCGGCGACTTATCGAGCACGCTTAATTGGTAAGACATACGCCCTGTCCTTGTCCTGATGAATATGGCGTTTAGTTTGCAGGCGATGATTCCATTACGTAAAACATCATATTGTTAGTTCTATTGCTGTTTTGCGCATATCACCTGGCTGACCGGAACAGAAATAAAAAAACTCCTGCAGGAAATGCAGGAGTCAGATTAAAGAAAGGTTAAAAGCTGGATGCAGATTAAGAGCGTTTAAGCGTGCCTGCCTCGCTGCGGTCAAATGAACTGCGCGTATCTTTTGCACCATAAATAGCCGAAAGCGCGCGGTTAAATTTATCCGGATCGTGATGCTGGCGGATCCTGTTTACGGCTGCTGCTGAATAATCGGCCACGCGCATCCTGTCTTCCAGAATCGCTTTAATATGCGCCTTGAGCTGCGACACGATTAATATGCGCAGCGCCATTTTCTCTGCCAGGGTGTCAACATTAAGTTCGAACATGTCGTTAAGCGGGCAGTTGATAAGCCACCCGCTCTGTGCCGGATTAATTTCCGGCAGTGCTCTGACGTTAGTGGTAATTACCGGACAGCCGCACGCCTGCATTTCCAGTACGGAAAAGCCGTAGGTATCCTGCCAGGTTGGCAGCAATCCGACATGCGTATTGCGCAGCAGCTGCATCACGGCATCATTCGGTAATCCCGTATGATGGGTGAACACCGAACGCTCTGCTATCAGGGTTTCAATCTGATGATGGAAATCGGCATCATCCTGCCATTCATGATGCGCAATATTATGCTGTTTTTTGATGTCACCGATCAGATTAACGCTGATCTGATCGGCTGATATCACGCCTTCATCCATCAGTTCGGAAAAAGCCATCACGACTTCTGCCCCGCCCTTACGATAGAACTCGTTGCCGACAAAGGTAAATACCATTTTATCGGCCGCAGGGGCACGTCCGCCTTCATAGAGGACCGGCTGCGGTGGATGCAGCACATGCAGTTTGTCGGCAATCGCTTCCCGTTCGATGGGAAATGCATCCAGCAGTTTCAGCTCAATTTTTCGCGTTGCTTCTGAAATAGCAATAATGCCTGCACAGTCCGGTGCTGCAACATGGCGCATGAGTTTTTTTAACAGTGGATTGGCGGTTTTGGCGACGCCCGGCACGGGTAATACCCGCGGCAGCTCTGTTTCAAATGTTGAAACCCAGCGTCCCCGGCTGGTGGCCACCTCGTTAAAAAGATGCACGACTTTTTTATCGTTTCCTGCAGACCATAGCGGAGCAGAAAAAATAAACAATTTATTGCGTTTAAGAATTTTCCCACGGAACGCGTTGATATACGTCCAGATATTTCTGGAGTGAAAATCGATATACGTTTTTTTAACATCCGTAACAATATTTCTTTTTTCGGGATATCCCTTGCCGCTAATGATGATTTTCATTTTATACTCCGGCCATAAACTTTAAGCACTACAAACCCGGCATTCAAAAAAGTTAAAATTGCAGATCGCCTGACGAGTATAATGCTTTATTAGCCTCCTCTTTTGTTATTCAGACTATTCCCCGAAAAACATTTCAGCGTGTTATTTTGTATTAGTTATTTTTACGGCTATTTTTAAAGTTACCGTAATGATTGATAGCAAGCTAATTAAAACACTGCCGCTTAATTGCATAGAAAACGTTATGAATAAATTTTTACCCATCCTCCTTAAAAGGCTATTCCATTAACTTTGATAATATTAGCAAAGCTGCTGTTGTCTGATAATGAGGGCAAAATCCTGTACTGAGTAAAGGGCAACGCTCAACTGGCTTTATTTTTATAATTTATATGATTCAGTGGCTTAGATGGATTTGCAGATGAAATGACCGGGCTTTGGCAAAATGTACTGAAAAACAGCTGCTTTTGTTTTGCACAAAACGCACGGGTTAACCCATAACCGTGTTAAACAGTAAGGCGCGTTATTTTATCTGGGTACTACGCTATTTTTTCGGCCCGATTGCGCATTGCGGCCCGGCTCTTCGCGATTTCAATCAGGAAAAATCATTAATTGTGAGCGGAGAAAAGGCGCGCCTGAACGCGCCTGTTGGGATCAGAAGCGGTAACTTGCCGTCACCGAGTAGCTGCGCGGTTCGCCATAAACGATGCCGCTGCTGCCTACATTTTCATCATACTCTTTATCAAACAGGTTTTTCAGATTGGCCTGTAATGAGAGATTTTTTGTCACGTCGTAGCGGGCAAACAGGTCAACCAGCGCGTAGCTTCCCTGACGTACACGCCAGTTTCCGTTACCCTCAGGTCCGCCAATATCTTTCCAGGTCTTAGACTGCCAGTTAACGCCGCCGCCCAGCGTCAGTTTATCGAACTGAGGTATGCGATACTGCGTAAACAGATTGAAAGAGGTACGGGGCAGCTGTGAGTTGTAAGCCTCACCCTTACTGTCTTTCGCTATATAGGTCGTGCCGCCAAACGTCATCTGCCAGTTATCGGTCAGTGCGCCGTTGATTTCAAACTCAACGCCGCGGCTGACAACACCATCAGTGGTTTCATAAATAGCGCTCCCGCTGTCGCTGAAACGCCCGGTATCAACCGGCGCATTATCCAGCTCGGTGCGGAACACAGACAGCGTGGTGGTCAGACGGCTGTCAAACCAGTCTGATTTAACCCCGGCTTCATAATTTTTACCGACAATCGGCGTCAGGAAGCTGCCGCCAGCGTCCAGGTTATCCTGCGGCTGGAAAACCGAGGTGTAGCTGGCAAACGCTGACCAGGCCTCATTGATATCCCAGATCAGACCGCCATAAGGCGTGGTATTGTTCTCTTCCAGTTCAGAGGTGATGCCCTGACGGTTCCAGTTGGTATAACGCGCCCCGAGGATCAGATGCAGCGGATCGGCGAGCGTCAGGCGCGTGGCCATATAGACCGATTTCTGCCGCACCAGCTGGCTGTCGGTAGCCGGTTCGCGCGGTAACCAGTCAGGCTCCGGATAGTTGCCGTTGAAGTTGTTGAAATTACCCAGTTCAGCAGCGGATATATTGGTCCAGGCGCTGTAATATTTATTATCCTGACGACTGTAGTTAACCCCCAGCATCAGCTGATGCTGGCGTCCCAGCAGCTCATACGGACCACTGGCAAAGGCATCTACGGCATCCACTTTGCGCTTACCGGTGTTATAACCGGTTCCCCCGACTACCGGGTAATTGGCGTAAGCGGAACTGCCCGCCCCGGTCACTTTATTGAAATACCCGTCAAGATAGATCTGCTTGCTATCAAGCAGCATTTCGTTATGCGTGCCGTTGAGCGTGATATTCCAGCCGTTATCAAAATTCTGCTGCAGGTTAACGAAAACCTTGCGGTTCTCTTTATCATTGTAAGCCCACTCCGGCGCGGTATTGTAGCCGCGACGCAGATGCGTCTGACTGCCATCGGTATACCAGCGTGGTGCCCCACCCCACATCGGCGAATCGGTATCGACCTGCGTAAATTCGTAGCCTGCCGAAAGCGTGGTGCTGTCAGTCAGATCGGCGTCTATCACGCCATAAATGAATTTTTTCTCAAAACCGTAGCGTTCGATGAAACTGTTTTTATCTTCATAGCCTGCCACCACGCGACCGCGTACGTTACCTTCTGGCGTTAATGGTGCAGAGAGATCGGCGACATAGCGCTGTTTATTCCAGCTGCCGTAGCTCGCTTCCAGCGCTCCGGTGGGCGTTTTACTGTCAGCGTGCTTACGGACCATATTGATTGACGCAGAAGGATTGCCAGGCCCGGTGAGTAAACCGGTCGCGCCGCGCACCACCTCAACCCGCTCATAAAGCGCCATATCGGTCTGCGCATCGCCCAGGTTCCAGCGTGATGCGAACGCGGTCGGGATCCCGTCTACCATGTAGTTATCAATGAGAAAGCCGCGTGAGTAGTAACTGGTACGATCCATATCCGCAGAAACACCCCGGATACCGGTCGTGTCGGACAGGACATCATTCAGCGACTGCAGCTGCTGATCGGCCATGCGTTGTTTACTGATGAGCGATACCGACTGAGGGATGTCGCGCGCCGTCAGCGCCATTTTTGTGCCTGCGCGCGTTACCGGTACGCTGTAATCCCGGGCATTCTGATTTTCCACGTCAGACGCGCTGGTTTCCACCATCAGGGTCTGTTCCGCCGCCTGTGCGACACCGGCTGCAACCAGCATCGCAAGTAATGACAATTTCAGCACAGGTTGTGCCTTAGCAGCCGCGGCCCGCACGCGCATCGGTTCAAAAGACATAGCAATCCTTAGTTCTCATTTTCGTTTATCTGTCAGAGCACCCTGCCGGTCATATCAGACAGGCCTCCTGACGGGAATGGTGCGCAACATAGGCCGGGCAGCAGCGAGTTTTCACCCAGGTATCTCTGCGGCGGCGGCAGGCGCAGTTAAGAAAGCAAATGAGAAATATACTCATTAAGATTACTATTGCAAGAAATTGTTACGGCTTCTGCCCGCTTCCTTTCCAGTAAAAAGGATGGATTTTCAGCAAGTAAGGTTGTTTATAGGTGGGTTATCTCGACAACCTGCGCGGTTATCGGTGTAACGTATTACAAAACGCGACAGAAACGCGCTGGCTGGCCCCGGGAAAAGCAGGTGGCTCATCACCGCTTTGCACACGCCCGATGTCATCGCGTGAGGATTAATCTGCCCGTTGCGTGGCGTGAGCGCTTTATAGACTTTAATGTCTGTTAAATATTCAATTTGCAGAAGATGAATTTTCTAAGCGGGTGATAACTCAATGAGCCTGATAATTACGCGGAACAGCGGATTTCGCGCCTCAATGCATATTTTAATTCCAAAAAAATTATCGTAGAATGCGCGCTTTAAAATTTTCATATCAGTAATAAGGGTTATATTCATGAGCGATGCACTAAAGGCATTGAATAATCTTCGTACACTGCGTGCTCAGACGCGTGATATTGAAGTAGCGGTATTAAATGAGATGCTGGAAAAGCTCGCTGTGGTAGTTGCAGAGCGCCGTGAAGAAGCTGAAGCAGATAATGCTGCTCAGCGTGAAAAAGAAGAAAAGCTGGCGTTATACAAAGAGATGCTGATGAATGACGGCATTGACATTAGTGAACTTGCGAAATTAAACCAGTCGGAAACTAAACCCAAGGCTAAACGCGCGCCGCGTCCGGCCAAGTATAAATATACCGATGAAGACGGTAATGAAAAGCAGTGGACGGGTCAGGGCCGTACGCCTTCTCCGATTAAAAGTGCTGTCGATGCAGGCGCATCACTGGACGATTTTTTAATCTGATCGGCTGACAGTAATATTTTCCAGCCTCATTTCCCCGGGGCTGGTTTCGCCACTCTCTCCTCTGTTTCTAATAGTTCTGAGCTGTTAAGTCACTGCAGTTATTCACTTATCACAATACCATTGCGGGTATTGAGATATAGCTACACCTCTCTCTGCTGTTACCTTCTCCGGATAATGTGTGCTGCACGCCGCGCAGCGTAATCGTGAGCAAGGAACAGGCTATGTCGTCGTCAGAGTTAACCCCGTTAAATGAACAGCTGATTGCTTTCCGTCAGGAGCTGCACCGCTTCCCTGAACTATCAAACCAGGAATTTGCCACCACCGCGCGAATTCGTCAGCAGCTTGAGGCGCAGAATATCCGCATTCTGCCGTTAGCGCTGACAACCGGACTGGTCGCCGAAGTGGGTCCCGAAAGCGGTCCGCTGGTAGTACTGCGGGGCGACATCGATGCATTGCCTGTAGAAGAGCAGTCCGGAGTAGAATTCAGTTCAGAGCATCCCGGAATTATGCACGCCTGCGGTCACGATTTTCACAGCGCGGCAATACTCGGCGCAGCGATTTTGCTGAAATCACGCGAGGCGCAGCTGGCAGGCCGGGTACGCTTTATTTTTCAGGCTGCAGAAGAGACCGGTAAAGGCGCACCTGCAGTGCTTGCCAGCGGTGCCCTGCAGGATGCTTTTGCCATTTTTGGGATCCATAACGATCCCACTTTGCCGGCAGGCGTCGCCGGCAGCCGGACAGGCGCGCTGACTGCCGCCGTTGACCGCTTTGTCCTGCATATCAGCGGCACCGGCAGCCATGCCGCACATCCGCATCAGGGTAACGATCCTGTTGTGATTGCCGCGCAGATTGTCTCTGCAGCCCAGACGCTGATCAGCCGTAATACCCCTTCAGCAGAGAATGCTGTGCTCTCAATTACGCAGCTCCACAGCGGCAGCGCGTGGAATGTTATCCCGGAAAGCGCGTGGCTGGAGGGCACCGTCCGTACCTTTTCTGCTGGCACACGCGAGCGTATTGAACAGCGCTTCCGTGAACTGGTTAACGGTATCAGCGCTGCTTTTGCGGCCGAAATAACGATCAGCTGGCAGGCGGGGCCGCCCGCCGTGATAAATGATGAGCACTGGACTGCGTTTGCCCTGCATCAGGCCACGCTCAACGGGCTGGACGCGCGTGAAATTCCCGCCACACCGATTGGCGAAGATTTCTCTTATTATCAGCAACATATACCTGGCACATTTATTATGATTGGTACCGGTGAAGCCTGGCCTCTGCATCACCCTGCGTTTCGCATCAATGATGATGTGCTGTTACCTGCAGCACGCTACCTTGCCGCGCTGGCCGATACGGCTTTTGCTCAGCGTCCGGTTTAATACGTCATGCAATTTTTTCTGATGCACAGTCGTTGCCGGAAACATTAAGTAAAAAAATACCACCGGTAAAAAATGGCAGGTGTAATTATTAAGTCATTCAACGTGTTGAAAACAGCAGCAGCTATTTCCCGGATTAAAAAACGGTAAGCGGGAATAAAAACCCTCTGCGAATTAATCATCCACTGCTGACACGTTGCCACATCAGCTGTTATCTGTACCCGTTGATAAATAAACTTATTCTCCGAAAAAAAGGTTTTTTGCGGCTAATAAAGCAAAGCATTCGCTGCCGCTTTGCTTTTTTTCCAGCAACTTCACAGAGTTGCTGAAACCCGGTGCCTGACTATAATTTCTTCAAACAACTTTTAAAAAGTTTTACCGCTGCCCTGACTTTGTGATGTAACCCGCCGGCAGCCTTTTTATTTATCCAGTCACAGCCCTGATAAATTTTAATTAAAGCTGGCCCTGTAATTTACTTTACAGGGCTGCTGTTTTGTCCTGTTTTTCCAGGAGAATTCAATGTTGCCATTTTCCAGCTTCTGGCAGGCCGGGTTTGAGGGTGCCGACCATATTAATCCCGCCGGGATTACACTTGATATGAATGCAATTAATGCGCACGACGTGCATATTGCAACTGATTATGCCGCGCTTGCTGCATTTGATATCCGTTCAGTGCGTGAAAGCGTCGGCTGGCGGCTGGCTGAAGCCGATCCTCAGCGCACGTTTGCCCGGCTTACCCGCTGCATGCAGGCGGCAGAAGAACAGGGCATTCAGGTGAACTGGACGCTGAGCCACTATGGCTGGCCTGCCGATCTCACCCTGTTTTCGCCTGAATTTGTGCCGCGGTTTGCGCAATTCTGCCATCAGGTTGCGACCTGGCTGACCGGGTTTTACCGTGACGATCCCCCGGTTTACTCACCGATTAACGAGCTCTCTTTTTTCGCCTGGGGCATTTCAGTGGGATTGTTTGGTGACAGCGCCCATAGCGACCCCGATGCCATCAAGCGTCAGCTGGTGCGGGCTGCCCTGGCGGGCTGCGACGCCATCCTTGCCGTCGACCCGCGCGCGCGCTTTCTGCACTGCGATCCCATCATTCACGTGGTGGCGGATGATGACAGCGCCCACGCGCAGCAGCACGCCACCGCCCTGACGGACGCGCAGTATCAGGCGTGGGACATGCTGGCAGGGCTGCGTGAACCGGAGCTGGGCGGGTCACCGCGCTATCTGGATCTGATCGGAGCCAACTATTACCACGGTAATCAGTGGCTGGCGCACACCGGCCAGCGGCTGGAGTGGCATCTGGATGATGCGCGGCGTAGTCCGTTATCCGACATGCTTGCCCGCCTCACGGCGCGCTATCAGCGCCCCCTGTTGCTGGCGGAAACCAGCCATGTCGGGAGCGGCCGCGCGGCGTGGCTGACCCATATCACCGGCCAGATCGCACAGGCGCAGCTGGCGGGCTGTGACATTCGCGGTATCTGTCTCTATCCCATTATTGATCGGCCTCTCTGGGAAAACCTCATGCACTGGCCGCATAGCGGCCTGTGGGATGTCGATCCGCAGAAAGTCCGCTTACTTAACCACACTTACGCTGCCGCGCTGCGGCAATCACAACGCGCACTCGCGCGTTTTCAGGGGTTTCTCACACCGGCCGCTGGGCCAAAGGAGTTCGTCATGAATCAATCTGTACTGGTGGTATTTAGTCATCTGCGCTGGGGATTTGTGTTTCAGCGGCCGCAGCATGTGCTCTCACGCCTTGCACAGCACCACCGGATTATTTTTATCGAAGAGCCGGTTTATCAGGCAGGTGAAGCCGGATTACGCACCTCGCAGCCTGCGGCTAATGTCACCGTGGTCGAGCCACATACGCCGATACACGCCCCCGGTTTTCATGACGACCAGATTGCGTTACTGCAGCCGCTGCTCAGCAATCTGCTGGAGCCTGACGCAGAACCGCTGGTGTGGTTCTACACGCCCATGGCGCTGCCGCTGCTTAGCGCGTTTAACAGCCGCGGGATCATTTATGACTGCATGGATGAGCTGTCCGCTTTCGATCAGGCGCCGCGTCAGCTGCAGCAGCGCGAATCAGCCCTTCTGAGCCGCGCCGACCTGGTTTTCACCGGCGGACGCAGTCTGTATGAAGCAAAAAAAGATCGTCATCCGCGCGTTCACTGTTTTCCCAGCAGCGTGGATGCCGGGCATTTTGCGCAGGCGCTCGATCGCAGCAACGGCCATCCGCTACAGCAGTTTCTGCCTAAACCGCGTCTCGGTTATTACGGCGTCATTGACGAGCGCATGGATCTGCCGCTGGTCACCGCCCTGGCTGACGCACACCCCGACTGGCAGATCATCATGGTGGGGCCGGTGGTAAAGATCGATCCTGCGATGCTGCCGCAGCGTAAAAATCTGCACTGGTTCGGCCAGCAGCCTTATGCCGCTCTGCCGCAGTTTCTGGCCGGCTGGGATGTCTGTCTGATGCCGTTCGCGCTGAACGCGTCAACGCGCTATATCAGCCCGACGAAGGTACTGGAGTACATGGCGGCGCAGCTGCCGATAGTCAGCACGGCAATCGCTGATGTAGCCCGTCACTATGCGGACATTGTGACCATCGCAGATTCACCGGAAGCGTTTATTCAGGGCTGTGAACACGCCCTGCGTCTGACCACTGAACGGCGTCATATGCAGGATGAAGCAATGGCTGCCATAGTGGCTGCAACGTCGTGGGATAATACAGTGGCGCAGATGCAGCAGCACCTTAGCGCCATCAAACGCCGGCCAGCGCAGCCAGCGGCTCAGCCCGCTGTACACGCTGAACGCACGCAGCCGGCCACGCTGCATCCGGTTGAATGCCTCATCCTCGGCGCAGGCCCTACCGGTCTCAGTGCCGGTTATCATTATGGCAAAGGTGCCGTCGTACTTGAGAAAAACGAATCATCGGGTGGCTGGTGCCGGTCAATAGAAGATAAAGGTTTTACCTTCGACTATGCCGGCCACATCATGTTCTCTAACGATCCCTACGTGCTGGAACTGTATGACCTGCTGCTGGGGGAAAACCAGCACTGGCAGATGCGTGAAGCCTGGGTCTACAGCCACGATGTCTATACGCGTTATCCGTTCCAGTCAGCGCTGCACGGTCTGCCTGCGGAGGTGATCGGTGAGTGTGTGCTGGGCGCAATTGAAGCGCGCTACGGCGCAGCTGAAAACGAGACCGCCGTGCTGCCTGCCGTGGACGCATCGCGCGACTGCTGCGCCGACGGCGTGATAGCCGATGAGAGCTGCATTACTGAACAGCATAACAACGAAGATTTTGAACACTTTATCTATCGCGTCTGGGGCAAAGGCATCGCCCGTCATTTTGCCGTTCCCTATAACCGTAAACTGTGGAAAACGCCGCTGGCCAGTATGGAGACCTCATGGCTGGGCGGTCGCGTACCGTTGCCCGATCTGGCGCAGATTGTTAGCGGTGCACTCGCGCCGCTGGATAAACCGGTTGGGCCTAACGCACGCTTCGGCTATCCGCTGCGCGGCGGTTTTCAGGCGCTGATGAACGGCTTTCTGCCCCATCTTACCTGTACGCTGGAAACCGGCACGGCGGTAGCAGAGATTCAGCCACAATCGCGCAGCGTCACGCTCAGCGATGGCCGGCATCTGCAGTATGACCAGCTTATCAGCACGCTGCCCCTGCCGGAACTGGTGCGCCTGATGGGCGCACGCGCGCCGCAGGCGGTACAGCAGGCGGCCTCTCAGCTGCGCCATACCTCAGTCTGCTGCGTTAACCTCGGCATCGGACGGCCGGCCATCAGTGAAAAGCACTGGATCTACTATCCGGGTGACACGCTGTTCCACCGTATTTTTCTGCAGGGTAACGCCAGCCCGCACTGTAACCCGCCGGGCGGATTTGGCCTGACCTGTGAAATTACCTGGCGTGACGACCAGCCATTGCCCTGTGAGGGTGAGGCGCTGATCCAGCGCTGCATCGATGACTGTATCCGGGTGGGCATTATTAATCAGGATGATGAGATCCTTACCAGCAGCATCGTAAATATGCCGTACGCCTATGTAGTTTATGACCATGCGCGCAGTGCCAATGTTGCGCTGATCCGCAGCTGGCTGGCTACGCAGAGTATTCATCTGGCCGGTCGTTACAGTGAATGGGAGTATTACAACTCCGATCATGCTTTTCTGGCGGGTAAGCGGGTGGCGGAGAGCGTAAAAGATCTGCTCAGTAATCGTAAAACCATCGCCTGATGCGGTACGCCAGGCCTGAAAGCCTGGCGTGCTTTACTGACGGGCCAGCCGCTTGCGGATGGGCTCAAACTCTTTAGTGGCGCTGCGCGGCAGGGGATCGGGCAGGTTTTTTTCTGCCGCCTGCCAGTAGCGCCACGGGACCTTCTGACGTCCCAGTTCATAATCCATGCCGTCCCAGCTATCTTCACGAAAGCTATAGAACGCCCAGTGTGCGTGATAGCTGTCCAGCACCGTCAGAACATCCTCCAGGTACTGTGTACACCCGGCCAGCGTGCGCACGCAGCCAAATTCGCCGATCACCAGCTGCTGCTTACCGATCCCATTACGCGCGGCCCAGTTAAAGGGCCGGGCCAGATAGTCCGCGATGCGCGCTGCATCCCACTGCTGCATTCCGCCGCCAAACGGCACATAGCCCGGATAGGGCCAGGGTTGTTTACGCCGGGCGTTAGGCGCGCTGGTCGCAGCATAGGGTTCATACATGTGCACACTATAAAGTATGCGTTTATCGCTCAGCGCCCCAGGCCAGTAATCAAACGCATCAGCGGCCGCATACCAGCCGCTGTCGACCATAATGGGTGTGACAGCATCCACTTCACGGATAGCGGCAATTACCCTGGTATAGAACGCTGGCAGATCGCGGCTTCCGCCGCGCTGCTGCTGGTACCAGCGCGCCATAGCCTCGCTGCTGGCGTGTTCCGCCAGCCCGCCATTTTTTTCCGGCGCGGGTTCATTGATCAGGTTATAGGCCGCAATAGCCGGATGATCGCGCAGAGCGGCAGCCAGATCGTGCCAGTAGCGCACGCTGGCTTCCCACCAGACTGTATCCTGCCAGAGCCGATCGTCAAATTCGCTCCCATTATTCTGCGCCCAGCGCATGCCGGGCAGAGAGAGAGGCGTAATAACCACGTGCAGGCCTGCCGCCCAGGCGCGGTCAAGTGTGCGGATGAGCGTCTGCAGATCGCCGTCATCCAGCCCGCGATAGTCGTCTGCGTTACCCAGTAAAAAGTCGCGCTGCTGCGTGGGCCATTTATCCCAGGAGAGCCGTACCCAGCTGGCACCATAGCCGCGCAGGGCCGTAAAATACGCGCTGTCCGGTGGCAGCCGGTTAAAGCTGTTAGCCCCCTGCCGGGGTGCTGACCAGAACGCCATCGCGTCTGCCGCCGTGGCGTTCCGGCCGGACAGGATGAGTATCGAAAACAGAGTGATAATTGCTATACATGCACGCACAAAAAACACCTTCTTTTTTGGCTGCATTTATAGCGATAAAACCGCGCTGGCTGGTGTTATTTTTTGTGAATGTTTCGCCTGCCAGATACTCACAATCCTTTCACGCCTGGCTGGTGCAACGTGTTCAGCCCGCCTCCGCTCAGACGCCTCTGCCGTGCAGTTAAACCTGCACTGTTCGCTATTCAAAGAAGTCACGCAGCACCCGTGCCAGCATCAGGGGCTGCTCATCCGGAATAAAATGACCGCAGTGCCGCAGCGTTTTTCCATAGACATTAACCGCGACGTTTCGCAGCGGAGCGGCCATATCGGCAATTGATCCCTGATCGGCGCTGATCGCCAGCAGCGGCAGAGTAAGCGGCCCCTTGTCGTGCAGCAGCTGCCGATTTTGTGCAGCGGAAACACTGACCTCCCGGTAAGTTGCCAGCGCCGCGCGCAGCGCACCACGCTGCTGCAGCAGACGGGTATATTCGTGCATATCCTCATCGCTGAACACCATCGGACTGGCCGTTTTGCTTTTCAGAAACCACTCCAGATAGAGCGATTCACGCCCGCTGATTAATGCTTCAGGCAGATCCGGCAACATATGAAAGGCGAAATGCCAGGTTTTCCAGGCTTTATCAGGTGTTGCAGGCAGCATATCAGGCAGGGTTACCCCCGGGATACCGGCATCCAGCAGCGCCACCTTTTTCAGCGTATCCGCGGCCAGTATGGCATAGGGCCAGGCTACCCATGCCCCGACATCGTGAGCGGCCAGATAGTGGGCGCCAATATTCAGCTGTTGCAGCAAACCCTGCACTGTTCTGGCCAGTGACAGCGTGTCATAGCCGGTTAACGGCTTGTCTGACTCTCCCTGCCCCGGCAGATCGGGGGCAATAATCCAGTAACGATCGGCAAGCGCTGCCATAACGTGACGCCAGGCAAACCAGCTCTGCGGAAAGCCAGCCAGTAACAGCAGCGGCTCTCCTTCCGGATTACCGCCGCTCACCACGTGAAGACGTACTCCGCTGACGTTTACATAGCTGTGGGAGAAGCCGGTAAGTGTTGTCACGGGCTGTGACCAGTGTGCTGCCGGTTGTGCTGAAACAGAGGCCATAACTGCTCCGGTTATTTGACATTATGCCGCTGCCTGCACAGGGTGCCTTGCCGCATTTATCTGGTGCGGCAGATGGCTTCTGTATCAGGCATTAAAATAAGGAAATGAACGTTTCCAAAATTAGCAGACTCTTCTGTCATGCACAATTGCTTTTACTGAGGCTTAGCCAGCTGTGCCAGTGCATTGCACACCGGCACGCTGCTGGAAATCAGGCTTATACCTGTGCCGGCAGATCAGCCATATACATCAGTGGTGTGGCCGGCGTTTGAATACCCAAAAGGACCAGCTGTGGTAGAGCAGCGTCAGCGGCAGGAAAATCAGCATACCGGTCAGCACCATGCCCTGCGTTACCGGCGATGACGCTTCTTCCTGTATCTGCAGCTGAAACGGCAGTAGCCAGGGATAGAGCCCGAACGCCAGAGCAGTGACCACTGCGCCGACAAGCAGCAACGTTATCATCAGCAGTGCTACCATCGCTTCGCGCCAGAGTAATATGGCCTGAAGCACAATCAGCAGCGGGATAGCCATCAGGATCAGCCGGCCTGGTTCGCGCTGCCAGCTCAGCTGCCACAGCGTCGGCTCCAGCAATATGACTCCTGTCAGACAGATTACCGCGCAGGTCCATGCCAGCACGGCAAATGACCGGGCGCGTTCTCCTGCCGTCTCACCCAGACGCCAGCAAATCCAGCAGCAGCCCAGCAGCAAATCTACCGCCACCACGCCAGCACCACACAGCAGCGGTGCCAGTGAAAGATCGATGACAATTCCGGCGGGGGGACGCGAAACCAGGATTAGCCCGCTTATCCAGCCGGGCAGAAAGGCCGCCGACAGCGAACTGATTATCATCAGACGATCGAGCCAGACGCGCCAGGCAGCGCTGACCTGCGCGCGATACGCCAGTGCCAGCGCACGCAGAAACAGTGCCAGTAGCAGCAGAAAAACCGGCACCATCAGCGTCTGCAGCAGCAGGCCATAGAGCGCAGGAAAGAGGGCCAGCATGCCACCTGCCATCAGGACCAGCCAGGTTTCATTGGCATCCCAGAGCGGCAACAAACTGTGCGCCATCCACTGCCGCTGCTGTGGCGTATCAAACGCGTAAAACAGCATGCCCACGCCAAGATCGGTGCCATCCAGCGCCAGATACATCAGCAGCGAAAAGATCAGCACGGCTGCAGAAAGGTCGGCAAGCATCATTATCTCCTCAGGCCGGCGTTTCAACGCGCTCGGCCAGCACCTCTGGGTCATCAGACAGCGGGGCGTTAATCTGGCGCACTAAATAGATCAGACCAAGCGCAAAACCCAGCGTATAGACCAGCACGATCGCGATAAAAATCGCCAGCGTACTGCTGAGCGACAGCGGTGAAAGACTATCAGCAGTGCGTATCACACCATAGACCGTCCAGGGTTGACGTCCCATTTCAGTGACCACCCATCCGGCCAGCAGCGCCATAAACCCGGCAGGCGACATCAGCGTCAGCAGACGCAACAGGCGCGGTGAATGGTATAAGCGGCCGCGCCAGCGCTGCAGGTTTGCCGTCAGACTGACCACCAGCATCAGCAGTCCACACCCCACCATCAGGCGAAACGCAAAAAATACCGGTAGCACTGGCGGCTGCGCTTCTGCCGGAAAATCACTCAGGCTTTTAATGTGCCCGGTGAGATTGTGGCGCAGATAGAGCGAGCCGATTGCCGGGATCGCCAGTTCAGCGTGGTTGCGCTGCGCATGCTGATCCGGGATGGCAAACAGCCGCAGCGGCTCTCCCTCACCTGGCGGCGGCGCGTGCCAGCTTCCCTCCATCGCCGCCAGCTTTGCCGGCTGCCAGGTGCGCGTATTCTCACCGTGTAAGTCCCCCACCACAATCTGTGCCGGTAGCGCCAGCAGCGTTATCGTCAGCGCGCTGCGCAGCATCAGACGACTCGCTGCTTCATCAGGCCGGCGACGTAAGCGCCACGCGGCTACGCCGCCGAGCAGAAAGCTGACGCTTATTATGGAGGCAAGCAGCATATGGGCAAAACGCCAGCCAAAAGAGGGAGCAGCGAGCAGGGTCCACGCGCTGTCGGGGAGCAGACGACCATCATCGGCCAGATGAAAGTCAGCGGGCGTCTGCATCCAGGAGTTAGCCGCAAGGATCCAGAACGCGCTCAGCACTGCGCCAAGTGCGACAAAGCAGGTCACGGTAAAATGAACGCCGGGCTTAACCCGATCAAAGCCAAACAGCATGACGCCGGTCAGGGCTGATTCAAGAAAAAACGCAATCAGCACTTCATAAAGCATCAGCGGGCCGAGCACGCCGCCCGCCCGCGACGCCAGTCCGGACCAGTGCGTACCTAACTGGAACTCCATCACCACGCCAGAGACCGTGCCGATAGCCACGGTCAGGGCAAATATTTTTATCCAGAACTGCAGCGCCTGCCGCGCCTCAGGACGTTTTCCCCACAGCCAGCGCGCTTCAAACCAGACCAGGAAGGGTGCCAGGCCCAGCGTCAGCGCCGCCAGCGTAATGTGCATGCCCATGGTCAGCGCAAACTGACCGCGGGCAATCAGCAGCACCCACTCCTGGCTACTCACGGGTCGGCTTACCGCTGTAGCGGGTAATCGGGGTCTCCTCTTCTTTCTGCATCTCGCGCGAAAAGGCCTCCAGTGCCGACAGCAGCGGGCGCACCCCCTGCCACAGCTTTTCATCATTCAGCAGTTTCATCACCCCTCTGATGCCGGGCGCCGCTTTCTCCTGCTGAACAGACTCCGTCGCCGGTTTCATCGCCACCAGCGCGTCACGCACCGCCAGCAGCACATGATTAAACCGCTCGGGCGGGATAGTACTCAGCATCATAAACAGCAGCGACATGTTCTGGATCGCGTTCTGAGTACCAGGACGATTCAGTCCCCCGGCGAGGATCTTGCCAATATCATTGTTCGCTTTAACCACATCATTAGCGAGACGCAGAAAACCGTGCTGATGAAGATTTTCCAGCAGCGTGTTGAGCGACTCCTGCGCGGTGGGTTCTGTGCGCGCAGGTTCAGGCTGGTAGTCCAGCGGTTCGGCCATTAGCTTTTCTCCGGGTGCGAAACATGTTCAGGGGGTAAACGGTATTCCGGCTGCTGCCATTTCACCTCAATCGGCAGGTGATCAAGCGGCGTGCGCTGTCCGTGACGGAAGTTGTGCAGCGGCAATGGGTGCGGCTGGGGCTGACGCGCCAGCTTACGCAGGCTGACCGCAATCTCTTTATAGGCCGGCGTATTGACATCCGGGTCATGATGGTTGCCGGTCAGACCGTTGACGCCAGGTTTGCCGTAGTGAATCGGAATAAACAGCACATTGCCTGCTGCCCGATCGGTAACGACCACCGGCACCTCCAGCACGCCGCGCCGTGAGCGGATTTCAACCCAGTCTCCCTCCTGTAGCTGCCTTTCTTTCGCCAGCTGTGGCGAAATCTCCACAAACCAGTTGGGCGACAGCGACATGATGCGTCCACCCTGTCCTGTCTGATTTGTCGACTGAAAATGCTCCAGCATGCGGCCATTGTTTAGCAGCAGATCGTACTCTGTGTCTGGCTGCTCTGCCGGTGGCTGCCATTCAAGTGCATAGAGACGCGCTTTACCATCCGGAAACGCAAACGCGTCGGTGTAGAGCAGCGGTGTACTGCTGCCATCTGCTTTAACCGGCCAGAGCTGCGACTGCCAGCCCACCAGCTGTTCATAGCTGACACCGGCAAACAGATCCGCAATGCCTGCTGCCTCAGCCATAATGGCGCCCGGATTTGGATAGTCCCAGCGATGACCAAGACGTGCCGCAAGGTCAGTCAGAATTTGCCAGTCGGGCCGGCTCTCACCCAGCGGAGCAAACGCCGGCGAGAAGTGCTGGATACGGCGCTCGGTATTAACGAAAGTGCCCTCTTTCTCCAGACTCGGGCAGCCGGGCAAGACCACATCGGCATAGCGCGCGGTTTTGCTCATGAAAATATCCTGTACTACCATAAAATCGAGCTGGCTGAATGCTTCATCCACTTTCGTGGAATTCGCATCTGAAAATGCGGTATCTTCGCCGATAATGTACATAGCGCGCAGCCGCTTATCGTGAGCATGCTCAATCATCAGGAAGTTATCCAGCCCTTCTTCATCAGAGAGCGCCTCCGGCGCAACCTGCCATGCCTGCGCCCACTTCTCCCGCACCGCATCGTCCGTTACGCTTTCGTAGCCGGGGTAAACATTGCTCAGACAGCCAAAGTCGCTGGCGCCCTGCACATTATTATGTCCGCGCATCGGATAGCCGCCGGTGCCAGGCCGGCCGTAGTTACCGGTGACCAGCAGCAGATTAGAGAGCGCCGTGCTGGCATCCGCACCGTGGCTGTGCTGCGTGATACCCATTGCCCAGAGAATACAGGCGCTGTTAGCCTGACCGATCATCTCTGCTGCCTCTGTCAGCGCATCCACGCTCAGACCGGTTATTTCACTCGCCATGTCGAGCGTAAACGGCGCGAGCGAGGCGCGGTAAGCGTCAACATCATTTACCCGTTCAGCCAGAAATGCATCGTCTGCATAGTGATGATCGAACATATATTTCGCCATCGCTGACGCCCATACCATATCGGTACCGGGCCGGATACGCAGATAACAGTCGGCGCGTTCCGCCATCTCATGTTTACGCGGATCTACTACCAGCAGCTTCTGTCCGCGATGTTTATGGCTCTGCTTGATATGTGAGGCGAATACCGGATGATTTTCTGCCAGATTACTGCCCACGGTAATGATGAGATCGGTCTGCTGGAGATCGCGCAGCGTACCGGCATCGCCGCCATAACCCACGGTACGGAATAGCCCCTGAGTAGCCGGGTTCTGACAGTAACGTGAAGAGTTATCGACATTGTTGGTGCCAAAAATCAGGCGCGCAATCTTTTGGGTCAGATAGGCTTCTTCATTGCTGGCTTTACTGGAGCCAATGAAACCAATCGCTGCGCCGCCATGCTGATGCGCAACGGCGCGCAGCCCTTCAGCTACCCGGTTCAGTGCCTCTTCCCAGGTGGCAGGCCGGAATGCTCCATTTTCGCGAATAAGTGGTGTGGTCAGGCGGTTCGGACTGTTAACAAAGTCCCAGCCAAACTTGCCTTTCACGCAGGTAGAGATGCCATTTACCGGCGCCTCAGCGACCGGCTGGACTTTCAGGATATGGCGATCGCGCGTCCAGACTTCAAAGCTGCAGCCAACGCCGCAGTAAGTGCAGACCGTTTTGGTTTTTTTGATTTCAGTTTTGCGTAAAGCGTCATCGATCAGGGAAATGCCGGTTATCGGCTCCATGCCGATGCTTTTCTCCATTTTTTTGATGGCATCAATAAATGGTCGCTTCAGATCCTCATCCATGCGGGTAAACGGACCGGCATCGGGCTGCATGGTTTTCTCCAGCAGCGCATTGCAGGGGCAAACAGTGACGCAGTGACCGCAGCTGACGCAGCTTGAGCCGGCAATCTCCGTCCCGCCATCCCACAATACGCGCGGGTGCTCTGCACTGTAGTCGATGGAAAGGGTCTCATTTACCTCTACGTTCTGACACGCTTCCACGCAGCGGCCACAGAGAATGCACTGATCGGGATCGTAGGTATAAAACGGATTGCTGTGATCTTTGTTATAGGGCTTGCGTTCATAGGGATAGAACTGAATGGGCATGTGCATATCGGCTACCGCATTATGCAGCGTACAGTCGCCGGTATTGTGCTCACAAACGGTACAGTAGAGTTCATGACGATTCAGGATCCGATCCATGCCTTCCTGCTGTGCGGCAGCCAGTTCTGCACCTTCACTCACCACCTGTAAGCCTTCATACGTACGTAAGGTACAGCCACGTACCTGTTCTCCATCAGCTCTGACCCAGCAGACGTCACAGCTTTGCAGCGGCGGCAGCGCCGGATGATAGCAGACATGCGGCAGTTTTTTTCCCTGCTGTTGCAGAAAATCGATCAGCGGTTGATCCGCTGCGCCACTCAGCCGTTCCCCGTTATAAATAATGGTACAGTGTGCTTCGCTCATTTTCGCCTCGTTGACGACAGTGCTCATTATGTTAATCCCGGCAAAAGCCCGGATATTTATTAAAGTTATTCAATGAGCTTAGAGCTAAATTTCTGCTCTGCAATGTTACCGACTCGCTTATTTTATAAAAGTGGACTAAGAGGCAATAAATAATCATTACGTTAGTGAAATTGTAAGGAAAAATAACTTTCTCCGCTGCGTAGTTATTGCACAAATAAAATTCATTCGCGGTTTTTTACGTGACAAATATCACATCTCTGCCAGGCTTATTTCTACACGTTCACTGTACAAGGAGCCCGTTATGAATTCGTTCACTAACAAAACGCTAATCACCAATGAATATCCGCAGCCACCGTTCAACACGCCGTCGCAGGATTTTCCAGGCTTAGCCAGCAAGATGGATCCGCTTCCCGATCACGGTGAAAAAAGCTATCGCGGCTCAGGCCGTCTGACCGGACGTAAGGCGCTGATCACTGGCGGCGATTCAGGCATCGGCCGCGCCGTGGCTATCGCTTACGCTCGTGAAGGCGCAGACGTTGCCATTAACTATCTGCCGGCTGAAGAGTCAGATGCGCAGGAAGTGGTAAAGCTGATTGAAGCTGAAGGACGTAAAGCTATCGCTATTCCGGGCGATATCCGTTCAGAATCATTTTGTCAGCAGCTGGTAAAAGAAGCCGCTGAAAAACTGGACGGTCTGGATATTCTGGTTAATAACGCCGGACGTCAGCAATTTAATGAGTCAATCCGTACGCTCTCTACGGAAGATTTTGATGCAACCTTTAAGACCAACGTTTATGCGATGTTCTGGATCACTAAAGCCGCGCTGGAATATCTGCCACAGGGTGCGTCTATTATAAATACGTCTTCTGTTCAGGCGTATGAACCAAGCGCAATTCTGCTTGATTATGCGCAGACCAAGGCCTCCATTGCTGCCTTTACTAAAGCGCTGGCCAAACAGCTGGCGGAACAGAAAATCCGCGTTAACGCTGTCGCGCCCGGTCCTTACTGGACTCCGCTTCAGGCGTGTGGCGGTCAGCCTGAAGAGAAACTGCAGCAGTTTGGTTCCGGCGCACCGATGGGCCGTCCAGGCCAGCCGGTGGAAATCGCCCCGCTGTATGTGACATTTGCTGAAAATCTTAATGGCTTTACCTCAGGCCAGGTATGGTGCTCAGACGGCGGTACCGGCACGCTGTAATTGCACATTCTGCCCGATACCAGCGTGGCTGCCCCTGTGGCAGCCACGCTGTCGTTTCAGCTGACAGGGAAGCATGATGAATAACCAGATTTTGCAGTCGCCGATGCGCGAAAAAGGGTTTGCGCGCCTCGGCGATTACGCGGCCATTGGTGAAGGCCGTTCCGTTGCGCTTATCGCACCGGATGGCGCTATCGACTGGTGGTGTGCACCTAATCTTGACTCCGCTCCGCTATTTGACCGCCTGCTCGATCCGGAGATTGGTGGCTTTTTCCAGATTGTGCCCACAGCTCCTTTCCGCACCGAGCGCGCTTATCGTGCTGACAGCAACGTGCTGGAAACGACGTTTATTACCGCAGAGGGCTCAGTCCTGCTGACTGAATCATTAAACAGTACGCTGGCCGGTCGTCTGCCGTGGAGTGAGCTGGCGCGGCGCGTCGAAGGCGTTGAGGGCCACGTTGAGCTGACGCTGACGTTACGCTTTGGTACGCTGGCTGAAACCTGCTCGCCGTGGCGTGACTGCACTGACCAGGGCGACGTTTATCATATTGCTGATCTGATGGCGATGCTGCGCACCAGCGACGCGTGGCAAGTGACGGAACGGGGCGATGAACGTATCACCGCCACGCTCAAAACCTCGCCCGGCAGCCATGCGCTGGTTGCCTTGCTGGTCACCGAGCGCGAGCCGCTGGCGGTGCCGGATTTAAGCGCTATCGATACCCGTATAGAAACCAGCCACACTGCATGGTGCGACTGGACGCGCAGCCTGAGTTATCAGGGACGCTATGAACAGCACGTACGGCGTTCGGCGCTGTCGCTGAAATTCCTCTGGTACTCTCCCACCGGTGCCCTGGCGGCGGCAGCCACAACGTCCCTGCCGGAAGGTATCGGCGGCGAAAAAAATTATGACTATCGCTACGCATGGGTGCGCGACGCCTGCCTGATCATCAAATCCTTTGTTTTTCTGGGTGCGCTGGAAGATTGTAAGGCGGCGTTCTCATGGCTATCAAAAACGATTATTCGTCACGGTACCGCGCTGCGCGCCTGCTATACCCTCGAAGGGGATGAAGTCCCGGCTGAATCTTATCCGCCGCTGCGCGGTTACCACCATTCACAGCCGGTGCGCATCGGCAATAACGCGCGCGATCAGCTCCAGCTCAGTATGTATGGCGACATGCTTGCCACCGCCGATCTGTTTATACAGGCTGGTCACGTGCTTGATCTCTCGACCTCGCGCATGCTGGGTGAGCTGGCAAACCACTGCGCTGATTCATGGCGTCAGAAAGATTGCGGGATCTGGGAGCTGCCCGATGAGCATCATTATACCCATTCCAAGATGGCCTGCTGGCTGGCGCTGGATCGTGCCGTAGCGCTGGCGAAAGCGAAACATATTGAGCCGACCTGGCTCGAGCGCTGGCAGCGCGAGCGCGATCGCATCAGTGAGTGGGTGGAGGCGCACTGCTGGAGCGAAGCCAGACAGGCTTATCTGTTCTATCCCGACAGCGAAGATAAACTGGATGCGGCGCTGGCGCTGATGCACCGTTATGGCAACCAGGTTAACCCGGACCGCATGCGCGCCACCTATCGCGCGATCCGTCAGGATCTCGGACATAACAGCGCAATGGTGTATCGCTACTCCGGCGTGGAACAGGAAGAGAGCACCTTCATTGCCTGCTCTTTCTGGCTGGTAGAGGCGCTGGCCGCGGTGGGTGACGTCCCGCAGGCAGAGCAGGCGATGGAAGAGATCCTCGGCAAACTCTGCCAGCGTGGTAACGTCGAAACCTTTAATGAGATGTTTGATGTCCGCACGGATGAGTGGCGCGGCAACATGCCGCAGGGGCTTAGTCATCTGGCGCTGATCTGCGCGGCGCAGTCGCTGACGGATCATGGCTGAAACACGGCCGGCGCTGCAGGCATGGGGGGAAACGGAGCCGCCCCCTCATGCTGCTTAGTGACTCAGGCTATACTGTACCGTGAGTTCACTCTTTTTCTCTTTCACTTTGCCAATCACAATGTCACCAATATCTCCGGTATGCAGTACGTGGGTGCCGCCGCAGGCATAAGGGGTCAGTTCGCCCCAGCTCACCATTCGTTTACCCTCCTCTTCGCCCAGCAGGCGGGGATAGTTACCCGCCACCAGCGCCGCTGCGTGCTGCGTCAGCGCCTCCGCTGTGACCGGTTCAGCCTGCTCCAGCGCGGTAAACACAATGCGCCCTTCGCCCGGCCGGTGGTTTGCTTTATAGCCGCGCCAGCCAAACACCTCTCCGGCATAAGCAATCACATGCCCCGCTGAGTGATAACGTGAGTGTAGCGCCCGCAGTTCGCCATCCACCACCAGCTCCGCCTCGCCCGGCTCAACTGCCCGATCGGTATAGTGTGCAATATCATCGCCCTCCTGCAGTGCCTGCAGCATGGCTGCACCGGCAAGGGTGCCGCGATCGGAGGGCTGGCCGCCGCCCTGCGGGTGAAACAGCGTTTCAGTGAGGAGGATACGAAACCGGCCATCATCCTGAGGTTCACAGCACAATACCCGGGTGGTAAGCGTCAGCTGGTCGCTGGTGAAATAACGTTTGAGCGTCATAATGCGTCTGGTTCCTTACAGCAGAGAAAAGCGATCTCTCTTTTTAACCTGGTTTGGGTGCAACAGGCGAAAAAAATCCGCAGCGCGAACGCTGCGGATGTGCTTAACGGCGATCAGTGCGCCTGATGTACACGCTGGCAGTTATCTGCGCCTGCGGCCACCGGATGCGCGTCAAGATCGGCGCGCGCCGCGCGAATTTTCTGTGTGTCCACGCCAAAGCGCCGATCGCGATCGTGCAGCAGCGCCGGGTTCATCTGTCCGTCGGCGGTGAATCCCATCATCAGCGCCGGTTCACCCAGCGGCAGCGTTTTGTCGCGGTCAGTATGCCAGGTATGCCAGGTTTTCCCGTAGGTATTTACAATTTTACCCATCAGCGCATGTTCAGCGGCATCCGGAATGCCCGGTGCAATCAGAGAGCCTGATTTCACTTCATAACGGTGGCTGTGCCAGTATTTCTTCTCACCCGCCGGAAGCTGCTTAAACAGCCGCTCGCTGATGATATATTCAACGCCCATCAGCTTGGCGTCTTTTTTGTTGCCGTCAAAAATTACCGCCTGCATCACATCATCGTTCAGAATAGTGACATAGTGATGCGCTTCCATCTGCCCCTGTTTATCGCCACAGTAGTAGTGGAATCCATCCAGATAGGTATTAATCGCATCAATCGGTGGACGGGATTGCAGTGCCGCCGCACCGCTCTCTAGCAGGGCTGTTTTACCCGCTACGGGCGCACCGGGCGCGTTGACCGGTGACGCACTATTATTTGCGCCGCATCCTGACAGCAATAATACGGTGAATCCACTCAAAATAAGATTACGCATAGATCATCCTTTTATTCTTTGAGTGATAACCATAGTTAATATGAATCAGGATGCCAGCGCAGCGGCGGGAACATTTACGTCACTGAATTGCCCGATAAAAACAGAAGCCGTAACAGAGCTGTAATAAGAGATCCGTTTTACCGCGTTTTATGCGGTTAACTGCACGGGCGTGAACAATACTTATCACTCCTCTGCTTCTGCCATCAGCAGAATATCAGCGTAAACCGGAGTTTCATTTATGTCAGATTATCCCTCTGTTGCACTGCTCGGCCCTGGCGCTATCGGCACCACCATCGCTGCTGCCCTGTATGAAGCCGGGCGTCTGCCGCTGCTCTGTGGCCGTACGCCGCACGCACACCTGACGCTGCGGCATGACGAAGGCGAAATCCGGGTGCCCGGCCCGGTACTGATCGATCCTGCCACCATCAGCCGACCCGTTGCGCTGCTGTTTGTTGCGGTAAAAACCACCCAGGTAACGCAGAGCGCGGGCTGGCTGCAGAGGTTATGTGATGAGAATACCGTGGTGTGCGCGCTGCAAAATGGGATTGAGCAGCAGGCACAGCTGCAGCCACTGGTAAACGGTGCTCAGGTTATGCCTTCGGTGGTCTGGTTTCCGGCGCAGCGCGAAGCGGACGCTTCTGTATGGCTGCGTGCCCGGCCACGCCTGACGCTGCCCGATACGCCAGCTGCAGCCAGCATCGCGGCTGCTCTGTCGGGTACGCGCTGCAGTACCGACCTCAGCGCTGATTTTCACTCAGTGGCGTGGCGCAAGCTGTTACAGAATGCGGTAGCGGGTCTGATGGTGCTGACAAGTCGCCGGGCAGGCATGTTTAGCCGCCCTGACATTGCTGAACTGGCGCTGGCTTATCTCAATGAAGCATTGGCCGTGGCGCGCGCCTGCGGAGCAACGCTAAGTGACAGTGTCACGAATGATATTCTGGCGGGTTTGCAGAGTGCGCCTGCCGATCTCAGCACCTCTATTCTTGCCGATCGGCAAGCCGGACGCCCGCTGGAATGGGAGTGCCGCAACGGCGTAATACAGCGGTATGGACGCAGCAAAGGTGTGCCTACGCCATTGAGTGACATTATTGTGCCACTGCTGGCGGCAGCAAGCGAAGGGCCAGGATAATTATCCTGACATTAGCTGACAGCAGTTGACGCAGCTGTCAATCAACGATGTTTTTTTGTTCACCGGTATATCACAGAGTAATATCTCTGGTTTACGATATTTCTGCCCAGACAGCCTCTGTGACCAGCATAATATCGCGTCTTATCTCTCTGTAATCTCAATTAACGCGATAACCTGTTATGCCGCCGTCGCGCTTTTTGACAGTTCTTTACTTCAGCGCTACGCTTATTGCCAGTGATATACATCACAAAGTTGCGTAAAGAAAAATTATCTCCTAAGGTGTCCGCCTTTCGGCCTCTTATAGCTTTCTTTTCCACCCTGCAATAACCGGCTGCGAAAGCTATAAGATCGCTTTTATTTCATTGTCAAAGGAAGCCTATGAGCACTGAAACAGTAAATAAACCCGATCTCACTGTTGATGATATTACCGTCATCGATAACAAACTGTTAAAACGCGCCGTCGGCGCTGCCGCTCTCGGTAATACCATGGAGTGGTTCGATTTTGGGGTATACAGCTATCTGGCCGTGATTATTGGCCAGGTCTTCTTTCCTGATGCCAGTAACACCGCACAGCTCATCGCGTCATTTGGTACCTTTGCCGCTGCGTTTCTGGTACGTCCGATTGGCGGTATGGTGTTCGGGCCGCTGGGCGATCGCTTCGGCCGGCAGAAAGTTCTCGCCTTTACCATGGTGATGATGTCCATTGGCACGTTCTGCATTGGCCTGATCCCGAGCTATGCCAGTATCGGCATCGCGGCGCCGATCCTGCTGCTGGTGGCCCGTCTGGTTCAGGGGTTCTCAACCGGCGGTGAATATGGCGGTGCGGCGACTTTTATTGCCGAGTACTCAACCGACAAGCGGCGCGGTTTTATGGGCAGCTTTCTGGAGTTCGGTACGCTGGCGGGCTATCTGCTGGGGGCCAGCCTGGTGACCGGAATGATTGCGTATCTGCCGCATGACGAGATGATGTCGTGGGGCTGGCGTATTCCGTTCTTTTTGGCTGCACCGCTCGGCCTGTTTGGTCTCTACATTCGCCTGAAACTGGAAGAGACGCCGGCATTTAAAGATCATATAGATCAGCGCGAAGAGATGGAGCATAACAAGCCGCCGCTGACGCTGTGGCAGATGCTGCGCACCCAGAGCAAACCATTACTGAAATGTATCGGGCTGGTGCTGCTGTTCAACGTTTCCAACTATATGCTGACGGCGTATATGCCAAGTTACCTCACCGGTATCCTTGGTCTGAGCGAACTCTCCGGCCTGCTGCTGGTCATGGTTGTGATGTTTATCATGATGCCACTGACGCTGATGTGGGGTTACTTTACCGATCGTCTCGGCCGCAAACCTGTTATTGGCTTTGGCGCGCTGGGCCTGATTGTGCTGGCCATCCCTGCCTATATGCTGCTGGGCACCGGTAATATGTACTGGGTATTTGCCGGCCTGGCGATTCTGGGTCTGCTGCACACCTGCTTTAGCGGTACCATGCCTGCTACCCTGCCGGCGCTGTTTGTGACCGATATCCGTTACAGCGCGCTGGCGATCGGTTTCAATCTCTCCGTGTCACTGTTTGGGGGTACCACACCGCTGATTACCGCCTGGCTGGTGGATACCACGCACAACAAAATGATGCCGGCCTACTACATGATGGGCGCCGGGGTTATCGGCCTGCTGACGGTACTGACGCTGAGCGAAACGGCGCGTAAGCCGCTGAAAGGATCCTCGCCTGCGGTTGCAACCAGAGCGGAAGCGCATCGCCTGATTGATAAGCTGCGCCGGCAGCGCAAACATAAAAAGCAGCAAAAACCTGCCTGATACGCTGGCCACCTTCGGGTGGCCTTTTTTTGTCCGCTCTTCCGTGTGCCTCACAGACATCGCTTTGAGATGTATGCCTTAATGCCGCTCTGTTGCTTCCTCCATTTTATCTTTTATAAGGAAATGCTATGCCTGCAGCTGCACACATGGCGTCCGCACATCGACGTATCTTAATCGCCGGTTCGGTTGGCAATTTTATTGAATGGTATGAGTTTGCCGTTTATGGCTTTATGGCTTCAATTATTGCCAGACACTTTTTTCAGCTGCCGGATGAGAACGCAGACACCAGCGTGATCCTGACCTGGGCCGCCTTTGCCGTAGCGTTCTTTTTTCGCCCGCTTGGGGCGATTATTTTTGGCCGGCTTGGCGATCGTCACGGGCGTAAGCCGGTGCTTATTGGTGTACTGGTCATGATGACGCTGGTAACAACCGCTATCGGGCTGGTGCCGGACTATGCTGCTATCGGCATCGCCGCGCCATTACTGCTGACATTGCTGCGTATTTTGCAGGGCCTGTTTGCTGGCGGAGAGTATGGCGGCGCGGTGTCACTGATGACGGAAGCCGCACCGCCGGGCAAACGGGGGCTGTATGGTGCCTGGCAGTCGCTGACGGTGGCGTGTGGCCTGCTTGCAGGTGCCGCCACCGTCGCGTTACTCCCGCTGCTCATTGGCGAAGATGCGATGTTTGACTGGGGCTGGCGGCTGCCGTTTCTGCTGGCGCTGCCGCTGGGCGCTGTAGCGCTGTGGCTGCGGACCGGACTCGATGAATCACCGCAGTTCAGCGCTGTCCGTCAGCAGGCAGAGCCGGAACGCGCTTCTTTTATTGCCACGCTGCGCGCCATTACGCTTGCCATCAGCCGCCTGATGGTCTGGTCAGCTGCTGGCTACACCTATCTGGTGATAATGCCAACCTATCTGCAAACCACGCTGCATACCGGTTTTAATCAGGCGCTGCTTATTGCCGTGATCTCAAACCTCGGTTTTGCCGCCACGATTCTGCCCGCCGGCTGGCTGAGCGATCGCATTGGCAGGCGCACCATTATGCTCATTGCCACCTTTATGCTGCTGATCTTCGCCCTTCCTCTGCTTAGCGTGCTGCAAAATCCGGCCTCCGGATTGCTGACCAAAGCGCTGAGCGTCTTTGTGGCGGGTGCGCTGGTGGGGATGCTGGCCGGACCGGGACCTGCCATGCTGGCAGAGATGTTTCCCACGCGGGTGCGTTATACCGGCCTGGGTTTTGCCTATGCCTTATCCAACGCCTTATTTTCCGGCTGCGCCGGCTTAATTATTTCGGGTCTGATTAAACAGACCGGCAACCCGGATATTCCGGCGTGGTATGTGATGATGACCGCGCTGATTAGTTTTATCGCGCTGCTGAGTTTAAATAAAAACGATCACAGGCGCTCATTATAAGAAGGGCAAATCAGTACCAGCGTGAAAAATATCGAAGGAGATGCGTTGGCAGACAGGAAATCAGGCAGGGCTGAAACAAAATATCCCGGCACGGGCGTGCCGGGAAGCTGAAACTTACCAGTGATATTTGTTGCTATCTTCCCAGTCTTTCAGCTCTTTTTCTGCCTGGTCTTTACCGTAGCCATAACGTTCCTGAATGCGGCCCAGCAGCTGATCGCGTTTGCCATCGGCAACGTCCATATCGTCGTCAGTCAGCTGACCCCATTTCTCTTTCACTTTTCCTTTGAACTGCTTCCAGTTTCCACTGATGCGATCTTCGTTCATAAGTGCTCTCCTGTTTGACGGTGAAAGCCGTCTGGCTTTATTTGCGCATCGCTTACATGCGTAACCATAACCGTAGCCTATGACGGCAAAAAATAAATGTTCTGCCGCACAAATAGGAAAATTTACTTCTGCAGCGACTTTAAAGCGTGCCCGGCCTTATATTTCTAAATATAGGCTATGATTTTCAGGGTACTCAGCACTTTACCTGAGACCTTTCTTCATTACCGGGGTGATTAGTCTTTTATTTCATAGAGTAAATGATTTCGGGAATGCAAATCGCTTGATGTCGTCCATTGCCCCGCGCGGGGCTTAACGAGGCAATAGAATGGAATCCACAACGTTGGAAAAATCCTGGGGTGCTGAAATCCTTGCTGACGGCACCGTGCGTTTTCGTCTCTGGGCGCCCGGTCAGCAGCAGGTAGTCCTGCGCCTGAACGGCACTGATTATCCTATGCAGGCGGAAAAAGATGGCTGGTACTCTCTGTCGCAGACGGGAGTCAAGCCAGGCGCAGAATATCACTACGTGCTGGCCGATGGCAGCGTGGTACCTGACCCGGCTGCGCGGGCGCAAAAAGCAGAGGTTAACGGCCCGTCACTGGTGATTGATCCGCAAAGCTACTGCTGGCAGCAGACTGAGTGGCGGGGCCGCCCGTGGCACGAAACGGTGGTATATGAGCTGCATATCGGCACCTTCACGCCCGAAGGAACCTTCCGTGCAGCCATTGAAAAACTGCCGCTGCTGGCTGAGCTGGGGATCACCATGATTGAGGTGCTGCCGGTGTCGCAGTTTGGCGGTAATCGCGGCTGGGGGTATGACGGCGTCCTGCTCTATGCGCCACATACTGCTTACGGTAGCCCGGATGACTTCAAAGCGTTTGTTGATGCGGCCCATGCCCTTAATCTCTCTGTGGTGCTGGACATTGTGCTGAATCACTTTGGTCCTGAAGGCAACTATCTGCCGCTGCTGGCTCCGCAGTTTTTCCATGAAGAGCGCCAGACCCCCTGGGGTGCCGGGATCGCCTACGATGTGGATGCGGCTCGCCGCTACATTTCAGAGGCACCGCTCTACTGGCTGAAAGAGTATCACCTTGACGGTCTGCGTTTTGACGCCATCGATCAGATTGAAGACAGTTCAGATAAACATGTGCTGATTGATATTGCAGAGCGCATCCGCCGTGAAATCCCGGATCGTCCGGCACACCTCACTACAGAAGACTCGCGTAACGTGATTTTCCTGCATCCGCGCGATGAACAGGGCAATACTCCGCTCTTCAGCGGGGAATGGAACGACGATTTTCACAACGCTATTCATGTGCTGGCAACCGGTGAAACTCACGCCTACTACCAGGATTTTGCCGATGCGCCGGAGAAAAAGGTGGCGCGTATTCTGACCGAAGGATTTGCCTATCAGGGCGAGGTTTCGGCCCAGAGCGGAGAGACGCGCGGCGTACCAAGCGCCGGTCAGCCCCCTGTGGCGTTTGTTGATTTTATCCAGAACCACGATCAGGTGGGCAACCGTGCACAGGGCGATCGCCTGATCTCTCTGGCCGGAGAGGCGCGCACCAAAGTGCTCTATTCGGCTCTGCTGCTGTCACCGCATATCCCGCTGCTGTTCATGGGCGAAGAGTATGGCGAAACCAATCCATTCCTGTTTTTTACCGACTTTCACGGCGATCTCGCGAAAGCGGTGCGTGAAGGACGCGCACGTGAGTTTACCGGCCATGCCGGACATGACGACGACGTGCCGGATCCCAACGCGGAGGAGACATTCCAGCGTTCAAAGCTGGACTGGACGAAAACCACCAGCAGCGCGGGGAAAGCCTGGCTGACGCTGACGCGCACGCTGCTCTCCCTGCGTCAGCAGCATCTGGTGCCACTTTTGGCGACGGCAGGCGGTCATAGCGGTCAGGTGCTGGCGACCGGTGACGGCTACGTTGCCGTGCAGTGGCGTTTCCCGCAGGGCACGCTCTCTATGGCCTTTAATCTGGGCAACACCGCTCAGGCACTTCCTGATATGCCAGGCGACACCCTGTTTGCCTGGCCGCAGGAGCACCACGAACTCGCACAAAACGCCATCATTGTCCGTCTGGCACCAGGAGCAGCAGCATGACTATCCCGACCTCCACTTATCGCATTCAGTTTCGCAACGGCATGACGTTTGATCGTGCAACGGAACTGGTGCCTTACCTGCAGAAGCTGGGTATCAGCCATCTGTATGCTTCCCCTATTTTTACCGCGACGAAAGAATCAACGCACGGCTACGACGTGACCGACGCCAACGAAATTGATCCGGCTATCGGCGGCAGAGCAGGCTTTGATCGACTGAGTGCTGCGCTGCAGAGCGCCGGCATGGAGCTGATCCTCGACATTGTGCCTAACCATATGGCGGCTTCGCTGGAGAATGCCTGGTGGCGCGATGTGATTGAACATGGACAGGAGAGCCAGTACGCGCGCTATTTTGATATTGACTGGTCGCGCAAGCTGACGCTGCCGTTCCTCGGTGATGATTTTGACCGGGTGCTGGAAAAAGGTGATATCACGATTAAAGCCGATCCGCAGAGCGGTAAACCGGCGCTGGCGTATTTCGACAGCTACTATCCCCTGACGCCTGCGAGCTGGCAGGGGCGTGAAGCAGAACTGCTGGCGCTGACGGATCCCGCCGCCATTGCTCAGCTGCACGAGGAGCAGCCGTGGCAGCTCATGAACTGGCGTGAAGCGCGCAGCGCACTCTCCTACCGCCGCTTTTTCGAGATCACCGGTCTGGCAGGCGTGCGCGTTGAAGACCCGGTGGTCTTTGAAGATTCACACCGGCTTATCCTGTCGCTGGTGCGCAGCGGCGCGGTCAGCGGTCTGCGTGTCGATCACGTGGATGGCCTCGCCGATCCACTGGGTTATCTGCAGCAGCTCCGCACGGCTGCCGGCGACGAATGCTACATCACCGTAGAAAAGATCCTTGCCGACGGCGAACAGCTGCCGGAAGAGTGGCCCATCTCCGGTACAACCGGTTATGAGTTCATTGCAGCGCTGTCACACGTCCTGATTGATGATACGCACATCGACACCCTTCGTCTGGCCTATGAGTCAGCCACGCGCGAGCGCAATGATGTTGAAGCCGGCCTGCGCGCGGCGCGCGAGCTGATGGTGGACCGTAACTTTGCGGGCGAATTCAGCCGGCTGCTCTCGCTGGCAACCGATGCCGCCGGGCTGGAGCACCGCAATTTTGGTGAAGCGGAGCTGCACGTGGCGCTGCGCGAGCTGCTTATCGCCTTCCCGGTCTACCGCACTTATGGTCAGGCAGCAGGTATGCCGCTGGCGGGCGAAGAGCGTCTGCTGAGCGTGCTTGAGGGCGTAAAGCATAGCGCGTCCCCTGCTACCCTGAGTTTCCTGCAGGCGCTGCTGCTGGGTGCGGTCAGCGAAGAGGGTGAAGCGCTGGCGGCAGAGTTCCGCGCCCGCTTCCAGCAGCTCACCGGACCGCTGATGGCGAAATCGGTTGAAGATACGCTGTTTTTCCGTAATCACGTGGCGCTTGCAATTAATGAAGTGGGCGCAGAACCGCTGCCGCATGCCTTTTCACTGGCGCATTTTCATCAGGAGATGCAGACCCGTCTGCAGCACCAGCCTGATGCTATCTCAAGCACCTCGACGCACGATACCAAGCGTGGCGAGGATGCGCGCGCGCGTCTCTATACCCTGAGCGAAGCGCCTGATGAGTGGGCAGAGAACGTAACGCGCTGGCAGCAGCTCAATCAGGACTACGTACAGCAGCTGGCAGAGGGTCTGGCCCCGGAGCCTGCCGTTGAGTGGATGCTCTATCAGGCGCTGGCCGGTGTCTGGCCTGCGACGCTGCAGCCGGACGATCGCGCTGGTCTTGACGCGCTGTGCGAACGTTTTATTCCGTTTGTGGAAAAGGCGCTGCGCGAAGCGAAGCTGCGCACCGACTGGGCAGACAGTAATGAAGCCTATGAAAACGCCGTACTGGATTACGTGCGTCATCTGTTCGCTGCAGAAAACGCTGCATTTCTCACGGATTTTGCCCAGGCGCTGCAGCCGTTTATCCGCGCCGGTCTGGTGAACAGCTTTACCCAGACGGTGATCAAACTCACGGCACCCGGCGTGCCTGATATCTATCAGGGCTGCGAAGCGCTGGATTTCAGCCTGGTCGATCCGGATAACCGCCGCGAACCCGATTTTGAAACGCTGGTCAGCCAGCTTGATGCTGACGCCTTCCCTGACTTTACCAGTCAGCAGGGCTGGCTGAGCGGCAGCCTGAAACAGCAGATGGTTATGCGCCTGCTTCATCTGCGCCGCGACCACGCTGCGCTCTTTCGTTTTGGCGACTATGAAGCGCTGCAGGCCAGCGGCGAACATGCAGAAAAAGTGGTGGCCTATTCCCGTCAGTCTGAAACAGGTGCACTGATTGTAATTGCTCCGCGCCTGATCTTTGCTGATGCCCAGTGGGCAGACGTCTCGGTTGCGCTGAGTGAAACGCTGGCGCACCGCAAGTGGCTAAACGTTCTGAATGGAGAAACCTACGCTATCACCGACAGCATCGCGCTGGAAAACCTGAACTACAGCGCACCGCTGGTCCTGCTCAGCAGCTAACCCTGACTGATGGAACTGAAGTTATGCCTGCATATCTGTTCACTGAATGGAGAGGATTAAATGTCAAACGGTAAGCCTGTTGAGATTACGGCTGGTACAGGGTATCAGCTCGGCGCTAACTTTGATGGGGAAGGCGTTAACTTCGCCCTGTTCTCCGCACACGCTGAGCGGGTTGAACTCTGCCTGTATGATCCGAGCGGTCAGCATGAGATTGCCCGCTTTGATCTGCCGGAATATACGCATGAAGTATGGCACGGCTATGTGCCAGGCCTGCAGCCGGGTGCGCTGTATGGCTATCGCGTGCACGGACCTTATGATCCGGAAAACGGTCATCGCTTTAACCCGAATAAACTGCTGATCGATCCGTATGCGCGGGAACTGCAGGGCGATATCGACTGGAACGAAGCGCATTTTGCTTACGAACTGTTGCATGAAGATAAAGATCTGACGTTTGACAGCCGCGACAGCGGTCCGTTTACGCCTAAATGCCGGGTGGTAAACCCGAATGAGTTTGACTGGCAGGATCAGAACCGGCCTTCCATTCCCTGGTCTCAGACGCTGATCTATGAAACCCACGTTAAGGGCTTCACACAGCTCAACCCGCTAATCCCGGAAAACATGCGCGGCACCTACGATGGCATGGGTAATAAAGCCACGGTGGATTACATCAAAAGCCTGGGTATCACGTCAGTAGAACTGCTGCCGGTACACTGGTTCCCGGACGATCAGCATCTGCTGGACAGAGGCCTGAAAAACTTCTGGGGCTACAATTCGCTGGCGTTTTTTGCACCCGCTACCCGTTATTTTGGTCCGCGCGGCATTCAGGGCTTTCGCGATATGGTGCGCAGCTTCCATGATGCCGGCATCGAAGTGATCCTTGATGTGGTCTACAACCATACCGCTGAAGGTAACGAGCTTGGCCCGACGCTCTCCTTTAAGGGTATCGATAACTTCTCTTACTATCGCACCCTGCCGGACCAGCATCGTTACTATATTAATGACACCGGTACCGGAAACACGGTAAATACCTCGCATCCGCGGGTACTGCAGCTGGTGACTGACTCGCTGCGTTACTGGGCGGAGTCGATGCATATTGACGGTTTCCGTTTCGATCTCGGCACCATCCTGGGCCGCGAGCCGGAGGGCTTCGATCAGCGCGGCGGTTTCTTTGATGCGGTGACGCAGGACCCGGTGCTGTCTAAACTCAAGCTGATCGGTGAGCCGTGGGATATCGGTCCCGGTGGCTATCAGGTTGGCGGCTTCCCGCCGGGCTGGGCAGAGTGGAACGATAAATATCGCGATACGGTGCGTGAATACTGGAAAGGCGACAACGTCTCTACCGATTTCGCCGCACGCCTGCTCGGCTCCGGCGATCTTTACGATCAGCGCGGTCGTCGCCCGTGGGCCAGCGTCAACTTCATCACCGCCCATGACGGCTTTACGCTGAATGACCTGGTTTCCTACAACGAGAAACACAATGACGACAACGGCGAGGATAATAACGACGGTCATAACGATAACCGCTCTTATAACTACGGTGCTGAAGGCGTAACCGAAGATGAGGGAATTATCGCGGTGCGCGAGCGTCAGAAACGCAACTTCCTCGCCACGCTGCTGTTCTCTCACGGTACGCCGATGCTGCTGGCGGGCGATGAGTTTGGCCGCAGTCAGATGGGCAATAATAATGGCTACTGCCAGGATAGCGATATCTCCTGGCTGCACTGGGAAAACCTGCCGCCGTCGGCTGATGCGCTGCGTGAATTTACCAGACGCGTTATTGCCCTGCGTGCTAAGCAGCCGCTGCTGCGCCGTGAAAGCTGGCGAGACGGTATGGACATTAAATGGTTTAACGCCGGCGGTGGTTTTCAGCAGTCGGAACAGTGGGAGGAAGGCTCCACGCTGGGCGTCTACATCGGCCGTCCTGATTTGCAGCCGGAAGACGGTATCTGGCATGACGTGCTGATGCTGTTTAACCCGTTTGAAGGTAACGTACCGTTCCGCATTCCGCAGTTTGGTGAAGGCGGCTGGGTACTGGAGCTGACCACTTCTGAGACCGCCAACGAAGGGCTGGTCATCACTCAGGAGCAGGATTTCGAACTGGAAGGCCGTAGTCTGGCACTGTTCCGTCGTCCGTAATGCACTTTCCGCGGAGCTGATCGTCAGCTCCGCGCTTTTACCTGCCTGTTGTGATCCCTGTTCACACCGTCACGAAAAAACGCTTAACTATTTTATCCTGCTGCCGATGAACCTTCATCGACCCTGTACTTTGTAGGCCTTTCCGCCGGGGTGTATGCTATCAAGGATAATAATATGACCATCTCGCAACGCCTGTTGCTTACCTTCTCTATGCTGTTCGGCGCGATTATATTACAGGCTACTCTGGCCATCTCGCTGCTCTCCGGCTTTCAGGATCGCTTTGAATTCGTGCAGGACAATGCCATCCCTTCGATAAAAAATCTCAGTGAGCTGGTGGATCAGAGCAACCAGCTGGCACTGCTGCTGTATAAACATCAGTCTCAGCCTGATGAGCGCGCACAGCCGGCAGTGGAAAGCAGCATTCATAAACAGCTCGGGCTGCTGAAAACGCAAACCGATGATTATCTGGCGCATGACATATCGGGCGAAGAGGATAAGCGTCTCACCGAAGTCGCTTATGCCAGCCTGCAGCGTGTAAACGAGAGTCTGCCCGCCTTTCTCAGCGCGTCACGTCAGCATCAGAATGCGGTCAGCCTGGCGTTGATTGAGGGCGAACAGGGGATTGGTGCCGCTATCCGGCAGCTTATCAGCGGCTATCAGCAGCAGCTGGAACTGAACATCAGTATCAGCAACGCGCTGCGCGCCGCCAACCGCACAACGTTCCATCATGTCCTGTGGGCCACCCTCGCCGGCGTGATTGCAACGGTCATTGTCTTTGGTATTTTCGCTACCCTGACAGTCCTGCGCATTCGTCGCAGCCTGAGCAACGCGGGCCGGATTATGCTGCGCGCCAGTGACACGCTCGACCTGACGCTGAGCGCTGACGCCACGCGCCGCGATGAAGTGGGGAATATGGCCCAGGCGTTCAACACCCTGATAGGTAACGTGGCAACCTCGCTGGCAGCCGTGCAGTACGCCTCACGTTCAGTCAGCGGAGCCGCGGCAGAAATCAGCGCCGGTAATCAGGATCTCTCGGCGCGTTCAGAAGAGCAGGCAGCCTCGCTGGAGCAGACCGCAGCCAGCATGACCGAGCTGGGGGAAACCGTACGTCAGACGGCCGACAATACCCGTCAGGCCAGCAGCCTGGCAGAACATGCCAGTACGCTGTCAGAGCAAAGCAGCCAGTCACTCAGCACCATGCTGACCACCATGGATGATATCCGCAGCAGCTCGCGTAAAGTCACCGATATCGTCTCGCTGATTGAAGGAATTGCTTTTCAGACAAATATTCTGGCGCTGAACGCAGCTGTCGAAGCTGCACGCGCCGGCGAACATGGTAAAGGCTTTGCTGTTGTGGCAGGCGAAGTACGTAACCTGTCGCAGCGCTCAACCTCTGCGGCACGGGAAATTAAAGTGCTGATTGATGACGCGCATCGTCTGACTGAGGCCGGCGCCACACAGGCCAGCCACGTCAGCCAGAATATGCAGGTAATGAACGAGACCATTCATCAGGTCAGTACCCTGATGAGCGAGATTGCCGCCGCCGCCGTTGAGCAGAGTCAGGGCATCATGCAGGTTCAGCAGGCTGTCAATCAGATGGATGACGTGACGCAGCAGAACGCGGCGCTGGTAGAGCAGGCTTCTGCCGCCTCGCAGTCGCTGCAGGATCAGGCGGAGATGCTCAGCCAGCTGGCGGCGAAGTTTGTTCTTGCCGCCGCGCCCGAAATCACGCCGGTTTCGCCCGTCACCCCGGCATTTGCATTCTCGTAATGGATCGTTTCGGACAAAGAATAATCTTAAAGTTAGCTTAAGACTTAAGCAGTAATCTGTTCAGCGCGCACTGTACACAGGATGCATGCGCGTATGAAGATGGTAAATACTGGAATAGTTAACCCGCCTCGTGCGGGTTCTTTTTAAGTCAAATCCGCGCTTATCCCGGGTAAAGTCACCAGGCTTTATTGTCCATTAGTACCAGTAAAAACCAGAGGTAGCGATAACAGCTGTAATCATCACGCCCCCGCTCTTGTTTTACCTTCAAAAACAGTACCTTTACGCATCGAAGAGATAGCCTATGCTGGCTGCATAATAAAATTCCACGTCAGAGGGAGCTGTTATGTTTATTGTGCCCGTACCCTGTACTACAGAAGCCCTGCCGGTTCATCATGAAGTCATTGATACCGTTAACCTGAACGGCATACGCTGCCACGTTATTTATAACAGTATGGCCCCTGGTGCCAGCGTGATTAAGATGGACAGCGAGCAGGCAGAACACGAGACGCGCTACCGTACCCTGGCAGCGCTGGAGCTTGAGCGCGTAGGCGGAATTAACACCGTGCTTCGCATCAAGTCGTTTTGGGCTGAGCCGGACGACGCGCTATCAGGCGTCGGCTTTGTTGAGCCGTGTTGTCTGGCAACGGCACTTTATAAGGCACTTGCGACAAAGAAACGGATCACGCTGGTAGGCTTATAGGCAGATAGCTTATGCTGAATTAGCCCGTCAGGCGCGGGTAATAAGGAGCGACTTATGACCCTGATCCCCTTCTCCTACAGTCCCGATACGATAGCGCGCTGTTTTAAACGGGTTGCCTCGTTTAACGCAGCCGGCACGCCCTGCCATGTTATTTATGATGTAAGAACACGACGCATTGCGCTAATGGAAGCCAGAACGTCAAATGTTGAAGGGTTTATGCGGCATAAGGTTATCGCAACGGTGCAGGTAGAGCGCATAAGAGACCAGAATGATCGGTATCACGTAACATCGTTCTGGACTCATCCGGCACAGCCTGAAAGCCTGAAAGCGGCCTTTCGCGCTGCGCTTGGTGATATTGAGGAATTTAAGCTGGTGTGGATATAGCGCAAAAGCGCCCGCAGAATGCGGGCTCTCCAAATCAGTCGGTATGAGCGGATGCAGCTTCCAGCGCATTGACTTTTTCCAGATAAGAATCAGCCTCGGCCTTATCCATAATCACCTGTGCACAGGCTATACAATGGCTGCCTTTTACATCAGGTACGATATCATCCGGATTACCCGTATTAAGCGGTACGTCTCGCGTGTCGTAAACAAAAGCTTCAGATCCACATGCCGGACATTTCATGTCATGACTCCCTTTTTAAACCGGTGAGATAAGCATAGCCGACAGAGATGAACCCGGCTGGCAACCGCTGACCAGATTATGCGGCATTAGCATCAACACTGTGTGACAGAGCCATAAAATTACGTAATTTCAGAAATTTCATACTCCCGTGTAATTGCCTGCGTCTCCCTGCCCCAGCGTGACGCACGGGTTCTGATCTGATGAGCATCAAATGCAGCCTGACTTGTAAACCGCTCTTCAACATTCCAGATGTGCGGGTCGGCCGTTTCTGTGACCTCAAAAGAGACGCACCCGGTTTCCTGTCGCGTCAGTTCCTGATGTTCAGGCAGGTACTGGCGAACCTGCGCTATCTCTTCCGCATTTTTGCATACCAGACGTCCGGTGAGCTTAATCATCATTACCCCGCCTCTTTTCATTACGTTTTGACTGTGTCGGTCAGAAGACCTTACAGGCATCCAGCGTGCAAAGCCGCTGTTTTGCCGCTTTTTTTAATAAAAAAGAACAGCAACCTGCAGACCAGCAGATACCCTGGTCTGCATATGATTCGTTCAGTTTATGCAACAGTTTGTCGCCCGGGAGGCTGTTTATCCCTGTGCTGCGCACGGATAGAGTGTGTGGTGTCAGCACACGGCCTCAGAGGCCCGATACAACTCAGGAGCAGCAAAATGAACATTGCATTGATTGGCGCATCCGGACAGGCGGGTTCACGCATCCTTAATGAACTGATCGCACGCGGCCACACCGTAACGGCTATCGCGCGCAACGCAGACAAGATTGCCCCGGCAAAAGGCGTTATCCCGGCCACTGGTGATATCGATGATCCGGATACCCTGGCTGGTGTCCTTGCCGGACACGATGTCGCGATCAGCTCGGTGCACTTCTCCGCCAGCGATCCCGATAAACTGATTAACGCGGTAAAAGCGTCAGGTGTAAAACGTTATTACGTAGTTGGCGGCGCAGGCAGCCTGGAAGTTGCACCGGGCGTGAAACTGATCGATACCCCGACCTTTCCGGAGATCTACAAAACGGAAGCAGAGGCAGGCGTACGCTTTCTGGAGAAGCTCCGTACACAGCACGATCTTACCTGGACTTTTCTTTCACCTTCAGCGCTGTTCACGGCTGGCGAACGCACCGGCAGATTTCGTCTGGGTAAAGATACGCTGCTGACCAATGAGCAGGGCAGCAGCATTTCGTTTGAAGATTATGCTGTTGCGATGGCTGATGAGATTGAAACACCGGCGCACGTTAATCAGCGTTTTACCGTGGGTTATTAATAGCCGCTCAAAAAACAAACGCACCTCAGGGCAGCCTGAGGTGCTTTACCAGATAGTCAATCAGTACGCGCTGCGCCTGCGGCATCTTTTTCTGCGTCAGATAAACGGCACTGACTGTCAGCCGATCGGGTTCATATTCCGGCAGCAGTCTGAGTAGCCTGCCCGCTGCAATCTCTTCCTGCACCGCAAACAGCGGGAGCACAGCCACTCCGCCTCCCATTTTTACCGCTTTCAGCAATATCGCTGCTTCATTGGTGCTGATACTGCCTGTTACGGGCAAATCGATCACCTCATTTTCATGATGAAACCGCCATGCATGACCAAAATAGGTGTAGGTCAGACAGTTATGATCCTGCAACTCGCGCAGGCTGCCGGGCGTGCCATGCTTATCCAGATAGGTTTTACTGGCGCACAGTACCGAAGAGCAATACCCAAGGTGTCGGGCGTAAAGCGTTGGGGCAAGCGTGCCGGCGATACGGATAGCGAGATCGATACCCTCCTCTGCCAGATCGAGTGTCCTGCCCACAATCTGTAAATCAACCTGTATTTCCGGGTAAATCTGCAGAAAATCGATCAGCATGCCCGTCAGGCAACACTCGGCTAACAGGGCGTCAGCGGTAACTTTCAGTTTGCCTCCCGGAACGGCACTGATACCCGGGCCCATCGCTGTCAGTGCGTCTGCCAGCGTCCTGATTTCCTGACACAGCAGCAGCGCCTGCTCGCCGGCGAGGGTCAGGCTGAGTTTACGCGTTGTCCGGTGCATCAGGCGCGAACCTGTCCACTCCTCCATGAGCGTAATGTAGCGTGATGCCATGGCCCGTGACAGGCCCAGATGCTCTGCTGCTGCCGTAATGCTCCCGCGCTTTGCCGTCTCAGCAAATACAATAAGCGCTGTGATTCTGTCCATTCACTCACCTCATGCAACACTGCGCCTGAAGTATGCCTGTTTTCAGAGTGTACCGTCTGATTATCATTAACCAGCTATGATCCACGCAGGATGTTGATGATATCATCGCAGAATATGTTCAGATCTGAGGGAACCAGCATGACCGTTTTTTATCAATTTTCGGCCACCCGCCTGCAGGGGCAGCCGGTTTCAATGGCTGACTACGCGGGCAAGCTGGTTCTGGTAGTGAATACCGCCAGCCACTGCGGATTTACGCGCCAGTATGCCGGTCTTGAAGCACTCTGGCGACAATATGCGGCGCAGGGGCTGGTGATACTGGGGTTTCCCTGTAACCAGTTTGGTAAGCAGGAGCCCGGCAGTGCCGATGACATCGCGCAGACCTGCCATATCAATTACGGGGTAAGCTTCCCGATGTTTGAAAAAATTGATGTTAACGGAGCCGCAGCCCATCCGCTGTTTCAGTATCTGAAAACGGAATTGCCCGGCATGCCGGGCGGACGAATCAAATGGAATTTTACCAAATTTCTTATCGGCCGTGACGGCCAGCCACTCAGACGTTTTGCCCCCATCACCCCACCGGCGAAGATGGAGGCGGCCATCCTTGCGGCTTTGTAAAACAACGCGGCTGCTTATTCAGCCCGTCACACTCATTAGTCTGATTTGCGTAACCGCAGGTATTTCATTTTGTGATTTTCTGTCTTCTTTGCCAGATAACGTACACGGAAAATATCATGGCGGGTGATCACGCCTGTTACCTGTCCGGTCTCCGCGACTGTGACCACGACCATTCCCGTTTCCTCATTGAAAAAATGGTCGGCAATCTGACTGCATAAGGTGTCAGGACGGGCGCTGATTTGCGGCTTTTCGCCCATTAGCATCTGCAGCGTGGTGTCGCTGTCTTGCTGCTGCCAGTGCAGCATCTCTTTGCGCGATACCACGGCGATAAACCTGCCCTGCGCATTAACCACCGGATAATGATGATGGGCATGCAGATCGCTCATCATCGCGATGGCCTGACTCAGCGGCATTGAAGCAGGTAAAGTGACGGGCGTGTCGGTCATAATTTGTCGCGCTCTGGTTGTTTCCAGCAGGTCGGTACCATACTCCTGCACAATATGGTGTCCCCGGCGCGCCAGACGTTCGGTGAAGATAGAGCGTGGCATCATCAAAACGCTCACCGCATAAGAAGCCACGGCGGCCGCTAATGCTACCGGCAGCAGATCAAAATGCCCTGTGACTTCAGCCGCAAACAGCGTGCCCGTCAGCGGTGCACGCATTGCGCCGCTCAGGATCCCGGCCATGCCTGCCATTGCCAGCATTCCGCCGTAGCCAGGCAGCAGATGAGCCACCAGGGCACCCGTCGCGCCACCCATGATCAGCAGCGGCGCTACCACGCCGCCAGAGGTGCCCGAAGCCAGAGATATCAGCCAGACAATACTCTTTACCAGCAGCAGTGAAACCATAATGTTGAGCGCCAGGGAACCATCCAGCAGATTTTGAATACTGCCGTATCCTGCACCTAATACCCGTGGCTGAATTATGCCGCCGGCACCAACAGCCACTGCGCCCAGCGCGGGCCACCACATCCAGTGAACGGGCAGCCGATGAAACCACTCTTCAAGACGGTACAGGCTCTTCGACAGCGCCACCGCGATTGTTCCCGTGAGTATGCCAGTGCCCGCCGCCACGATAAGTTGCAGGGGTTGCAGTGGCGATGACCACGCAAAAGGAAAAATAGCGCCGGTGCCAGTCAGCGCATCGCGCCAGCACCAGGAGACCAGTACTGCAGTAACCACCGGTATAAAACTGCGCGGCTTCCACTCAAACAGCAACACCTCCAGCGCCAGCAATACTGCCGCAGCGGGCGCGTTAAAGATGGCGGTCATGCCCGCCGCTGCCCCTGCTACCAGCAACGTTTTACGCTCAGCTGCACTGAGGTGAAATAACTGAGCGAATAAAGAACCGATTGCGCCGCCGGTCATAATGATAGGCCCTTCCGCACCAAACGGACCGCCGCTGCCAATCGATATGGCCGAAGAGAGCGGCTTGAGCACGGCTACCCTGGGCGACATCCGGCTTTCACTGTACAGAATGGCTTCAATGGCTTCCGGAATGCCGTGACCACGGATTTTTTCTGAGCCAAAACGCGCCATAATCCCGATAATCAGGCTGCCCAGTACTGGCGCCGCAAGAATATGAAGCGTTCCGGCGCTGCCCGGCATGACGTTCTCGCTGAACGAAAACTGGTGATACCAGAACAGATTGCTCATCAGGGCGATCAGGTGCAGCAGCACAATGGCACCAAACGCGCCGCCGGTTCCTATCAGAATGGCCATTAGCGCGAGTATAATCACGCGCCTGGTGACGCTGTAGTCAGAAAGCGTGCGCCGATGTGGGGAACCAGACAACGTATCCCGCATCTTATTACTCCTCATTACATTTTCAAAAACGCGCAATTTACATCGCAATGCGATATAAATTCAATACAGAAAGGGTTTCAGCATGTCACACTCTAAAATGAAAGATGCCGATTACGCGCTGCTGGCTGATTTTCGCGCTACTCTGCGTTCGTTCATGGCATTCAGCGAAACTCAGGCACGTAACGCAGGATTGACGCCGCAACAACATCAGGCTCTGCTGACAATTCGGGGTAGCTTGCCGGGCAACGCCACCGTGGGATATGTGGCAGATCGTCTGATGTTGAAGCCGCACAGTGCGTCCGGCCTGCTAAGTCGCCTCGAAGAAGCAGGACTGGTGCTGCGCGAGCCGGATCAGGCCGATCAACGTAAAATGTTTTTGCGCCTGACGCCGGAGGCAGAGCAGCTGCTGGAGTCACTCTCGCTGGCGCATCTGGAGGAGTTGAGTAATTTAAAACCGATGCTGCTGTCGATGATAAATCAGTTCTGTTAGTAATGCAGAGGGGCGTGTGCGCCTCAGCCAGTGTATTTACCTCTGGCCCCTCAATCTTTTTGGCATCACTTTGCAGGATTGACAGCACCATCCTGTGATCCGTTAGCGATAAGTCAGTCAGGAATTAGCCTACTGCCACTGCCAGAAAGGATGAGGCCGTTCCGGCCGAGCCGTAAAAATTCACGACCTCTCAAAGAAAGCTGAAACGATTCTTTCTAAAATTGATGAAGGTGCGGGTGAGGATGATGTCATATGTGATTGCGAACGCAGTGAATCCGATCGACATTTCGCCATGTTCTTACCTGAAAGATCAGAAGACACTGAACTGAATATACCCGACTGTGTGCCTGAAGCTGATATAAAGACGAGTACACGCGGCTACGCTCTTAAATAAAGCAGGAAATTGTTTACGACTCTCTGATAAATAATGGGCTGTAAAACAGTTATCTTTCTCGCGGCAAACCATACCTCAGCACTAAAATAGCGGTAACCTGAAGATGGCTATAACAAAGCAGGGCTGCTATGCAGCCCTGAAACCCTTTTTACAGCATAAAGTCATGAGGAATGAAAATAGCTCTACACAGCTCCGGTTGCAGGCGGAACCGTCCCGTCAATTTGTTCCTGCTGTGCACCTGAGCCCGGACGCGCTTTACCCAGCACTGGCTCATCTCCCAGAATATCCGGCTGCTCTTTAGCCGTGAACTGACCGTACCCATCATAAGCCGGGCCTTCACTCCAGCGACCTTTGGGAAGAGGCTTGTCCAGAGAGGTATTCAGACAATAATAAGCGTGCTCTTCTGCTTCATTGCCTCGCGGGAAGCTGTTTGGAATGGGAAGTGAAGCGTTCAGTCCCCCCATTTCTTCAATCACGGCCAGCCACTGTTGCTGATGCATCGTGTCGCGCGCAATCAGGAACGCAAGGAAATCTTTCATGCCTTTATCTTCGGTAAGATTGTACAGCCGGGTTGCAAGTACACGCCCGGTTGCTTCAGCGGTGACATTCGCCAGCATGTCGGCAGCCACATTACCGGAAGCGTAGATGTGACTCATATCAAAAGGCATCCCGTTGGCATTTACCGGCATCGCGGCCAGTCCGGAAGAGAGAACATGGCGGGGATTCATACCGCCCAGAATAGCGTTCATTACCGGATCTTTTGCTGTTTCTTCCTGATACGAAAGCGGCGCGCCTTCGAGGTTCAGAGCAACAGCATATCCCAGCATTTCAATATGGCTCAGCTCTTCTGTTGCAGTGGAAATCAGAAGATCTCTGATGCGTGCATCGCCCCGGGCACCCATGGCCTGGAAAAAATATTGCATTGCTACACGTATCTCCCCCTCCACGCCCCCTATCGCCTGCTGAAGCAGCATGGCAAATTCCGGATTTGGCTTTTCTACGCGTACAGGGAACTGCATTTTGGATGAATGATGGAACATGGCTTTCTCCTGGTCGGTTTAGAAACGTTAGGCAGCAAAAAAGCCTGGCTGGAGAAATCAGATAAATAAAGCGTAACAAGACACATTTCCGTTTGTAAGAGTGATTGCAAAACTCGTTTACCGCGTATGCGGGTTATAAACCCGCATCAAAACTTGCGTCTGGCACGCCTGCTGTCCCGTGTTGTTTCGCCAGTACTGTAGTGGTTATCGGTGAGACCCCGATATAACGTTACGCTGTGGGTATTTACACGAGCGAATATCTGGTCAACGTCATCCACTTCTATCTGGAAATTTACACCGCGTCCCAGCGGTCTGACGAGTTCTGCCGTATTCCATCCGTCCGGATGATATTGCTCAAGCATTAGCTGCGCCTCGCCAAGAGTGATATAGGCAAAATCTGGCTCCATGCGTCTGATGATGATGCTAAAGCCAACCACTTCGATATAAAATTTCAGGGACGCGGACAGATCTGTTACGGTCAGCTCGGGAACCATTCGGTTCCAGTAAGGTTTGTTTGATTCAGTCATTTCTTGATCCTTTTTTGACTATAGCAGCATACACCCGATGGCTTTCACAGAATTCGTTGCCAGAATGCCAGGGTAAGCCAACATAAAAGAAGGTATTTATGGTATTGCAGCATATGAGGATAGCCAGACCTGTCACCGCACTCAGCAAAAGCTGTGAAATGTACTGTAACGGTCTTGGGTTAGAAAAAATCGGTGATTTCACAAACCACGATGGATTCAGCGGGTACATGTTAGGACTGAAGGGGTTATCCTGGCACCTTGAGTTTACCCAGTGCCATGATCATCCGGTGCTGCCTTCACCCTCACATGAAGATCTCCTGATTCTGTACATTCCCGGGCAAGATAGCTGGCAAACCACCTGTATAAATATGGATGAGGCTGGCTTCATCAGAGTTAAATCATTTAATCCTTACTGGGATCGCAATGGCGTTACCTTTGAAGATAGAGATCGATACAGAGTTGTTATCCAGAATATGCACTGGGGCAAAGGCTGAGAGAAAGTCGTGGCCGGAAGGTTATATTTGATGTGGCAGAAAAACCCTGTCGTCACCATTTTACCATCGGCTTTTCTCGCTGCGCGGACGATAAGTAAGCCTGTTGAGGTAAGCTGGCTGTTGCCATCAGTATCTGAATAAGGAAGACATTGCTGATTTACCGGCTTAATCCTGTAAGCTCAGGCGGTCGCAGGCGCTGCGGCAAAATTCCGGGCAAGCAGAATGCTATGCCCGATGGCAGGATACTCCGGAAAAAATCAGGACCACTCCTGTGAGGATAAGCTGCGGGTGCTGCTGATCCTCAACCCCTGTTGTCACACGCTTCCGCGTTCTTCATTGAAAACGATCCCCAGCTGTCCTCTCACCTTATCCATCGCTGTAAGGGTCATGAGTGATGTGGATAAAGGCCGAATCGGGGAGTCGTTTAATCCCTGCCCCACACACCAGGAAAAATGCTGGATCTCATGATACAGCTGCGTGTAGCGGTTGGCAGGTTCTTCCCAGAACAGTGAATGATTGCCCTGGCTTGAGGTGAGTACAAAACCACCGGGCGCGTAAAATTGTCCCGCCAGAACCAGGGTAGCATCGCGCCCGGCAATCACTGCACCGCCTGGAGTATTGCTGAACAAGGTTGTGTTCAGAACGGAATGCATGCCGCTGGCATGTTCAAACAGCATCGAAGCCTGTCCGTTAACATTGCCTTGTGCCGGCTGTCCACTGGATTGAACGCGAACCGGCGCGCCTGCCACCATTACGCTCAGCGAAACCAGATAACTACCCAGATCCAGCATTGGTCCGCCGGCCAGATCGGCGTTAAAAATGCGGTGATCCTGCGTAAAAAACTCACCATGATCGGCGGTCAGAGTATGAACGTCGCCTAATACGCCATCTGCTAATAGCTGACGCAGAACATCATATTTTGGCGTAAAGTCACACCACATTCCTTCCATGCAGAGCAGGCTTTTTTCCCGGGCCAGTGCCTGCAGGGCCGCTCCCTCTCTGGCATTCAGAGCCAGAGGCTTCTCAATCAGTACATGTTTGCCTGCACTGAGCACTTTCATGCCATCCGGAAAGTGATGGTTATGCGGTGTGGCGATGTAGATCGCATCCAGATCGTCCACTGCCAGCATTTCATCGGGATTGCTGAAAACTGATGGTATTGCCCAGCGTTCAGCAAATGCCTGGGCTTTTACTCTGTTTCTTCCTGATACTGCAACCAGATGCTGCCCGGTATGTTCTTTCAGTGCGCGGGCAAAATGTTCAGCAATCCAGCCGGGGCCAATAATGCCCCAGCGCAGTACGGGTACAGACGTTTCAGAAGGTATTCGCGGAACGGGTAAAAAAGAGGGGAACATAGTGACTCCTTTTCAGCGCTGATTTAGCGATTATCTGCCACAGCAACCCACTGACGGGATGCAATGGACTGCTCGATAGCGGTCAGGATCTGCTGATTTTGCAGGCCAAAGGCAAAGTTCGGATAGCAATCGTCTTTACTGCAAATTCCCTGTACCAGGTCGTGGACTTCAATGACTTTCACATCAAAATAACCGAGCCCGCCGCCACCAAAATCAAAGCCGAAGAAGCCTGAATAAGCCGGGATCTGACTGCCTGCATACAAGGTTTTGAAGCCGCGATCGTTTTTGTCATCACTGAAGCGATACACCTGCAGCTCATTGAAACGTTCACCATCCATATAAATAGTGCCCTCGGTTCCGGAAACTTCCCAGAACACACCAAAAATGCGGCCGGCGGACAGGCGTGAAGACTCAACAACGCCACTGGCACCGCTTTCAAAGCTCACCAGGCACTGAACCTGGTCATCATTCTCAACCTCGCGCCATTCTGCCTGCTCATCAATGCGGCTGGCATAACCGGCATCCGTCCGGGGAACCGGGCGCTGACGTAAATAAGTTTGTGCGCTGGCTGTCACCTCGCTGATATCCCCCATCAAAAACTGCGCGACCGAAAGGGTGTGGGCGCCCAGATCGCCCAGTGAGCCGCTGCCACCCAGCTTTTTAGAGCAGCGCCAGGACCAGGGGAGTTGCGGATCGTTATAAAAGCCCTGATCAAAGGTGCCACGAAAGCGGATCGGTATACCGATATCGCCATTCTCAATAAGCTGTTTTGCGAGCAGGGCTGCCGGGGTTTTAATGTTGTTAAATGCTACCATCGTTTTGACGCCCGCCTTTTCTGCTGCCAGCGTCATCTGCAGCGCCTCTTCGGTGCTGACGGCCAGCGGCTTTTCACAATACACGTGCTTGCCGGCCGCGATCGCGGCCAGCGCCATCTCATAGTGCAGATAATTAGGCGAGGTAATATCCACTACATCTACCTGTGGATCGTTGATCAAATCCCGCCAGTCTCCATATGCTTTTTCTGCACCGAAGCGCGTGGCATTTGCGTCAGCCAGCGCCTGATTTTGATCGGCCAGTGCATACAGATGAGGACGTTTTGGCAGATCGGGATAGATCATTGCCGCACGGCGGTAAGCATCAGCATGCGCCTGCCCCATGAAACCCGATCCGATTAAACCAATATTGAGTTTTTCTTTCATTGTGCGATTTCCTCTGCTGGCAGGGACAGTAGAAAGGTGTTTTGTATCCAGCGAAATGCCCGGGAGACGGCAGCAAACGGCTCTTCTTTTTGCGGATCCTGTTCGGCTTCGACAATCAGCCAGCCCCGATAGTCTGAATGCGTAACAAAATCAATTAGCGAAGAATAATCAATGCAGCCTTCACCCGGCACAGTGAAGAGTCCGGCACGTACCGCATCATTGAAGCTGAGATCTTCCTTCTGCACCCGATGAAGAATATCCGCACGGATATCCTTCAGATGTATATGCACTACGCGGTGGCCAAACCGCGTTGTTATCTGTTTCAGATCGACCCCAGCGGCGATAGCGTGCCCCGAATCCAGAACCAGACCGACGCTCTCGGAGGTTTTTGTCAGAAATTCATCCAGTTCATGATGCTGTTCAACCAGCATCATCAGGTGATGATGATAAGCCAGTTTCAGGCCGTACCGGCTAAGCAGAATGTCGGCAAACTCGCTGACCTTGCGGGCATAATCATCAACATTCAGACAGCGTAAGGCCGGAGAAAAAGACAGGGGTTTGTCCAGCGGATGAGCGCCTGGCATTCTGCCGCATTCGCCATAAACCATGACGTTGGCACCCGACGCTTTCAGTAGCTCTGCATGTGAATGTACGGCCGCGATTTCCTCAGCAACGCTGCGATCGGCAAGAAAACCGCTGTGCCAGCCTGAAGCGAGCTGAAGACCGGCCTCATGCAGTAACGGGGCCAATGCAGCGTGCGTCCGGGGGAATTTCCTGCCCAGTTCAATACCCTGATAGCCAGCAGACGCGGCCTGTTTGAGGCAGATTTCAAGGGAAATAGTGTCGCCCAGATCGGGCAAAACATCATTGGTCCAGCTTAACGGGCTGACACCTAACTGAATACGTGAATTCATCAGGATATCCCTCCTTACAGGTCAATGTGAGAGCACTATAAGGAGAGCATCAGCGTAACCGTTATCGGTTCAATGAGGTAAAACCATCATTTATATGAAGGGCTGATGCTAAATAATCAAAGTGTGACCGCTATAAGATTACCCAGAGCAGTCACCTGTTATTCGATAAGATTCACAATAACGGCTCCCTCATTGAAATTAACTGTAACCGCCAGCCCGAAGATTTGGTGCTATATGCGCTCTATGTGAACCTGATTTTGTTGTCATACAGGAGTGACAATGATACTCCGCATGCCGGCTCAGTGAGTACGCGATGATCATCGAGAAAGCGCCGGCAGGCATGCAGCGCTTCCGCATCAGAAACCAGCATACTTCTTACATCCAGTCGGCTGGCCACGTTAAAAGCATTTTCGCACACCTGGCTTGCGGCCAGCGTTGTGGCTATGCCGCTGACCTTATCAAGACGCATCAGCTTATTGGCATTCAGCGAGGCATTAAGCGAGGCCGTACCGTGTGTTTCAACGGCATAAACCGGAATGTGGCCAAGCTGATGTTTTTCCAGTCCCAGCGCTATGCCGGACAGCATGCTTCCGCCGCCGACGGACAGAATAACGGCATCAGGTTTTACACCCTCACTGATGACTTCATCCACGATTATGCTGATGCCTTCCCACAAAAGCGGGTTATCAAAGGGATGGACATAGATGATGTCCTCTGTCGCCAGTGACAGGGCGTAATCGTTAGCCTCACTCCATACTTTCCCGTGCACAATGAGGCAGGCACCTTCCTGCTCAATAAGCTGTCTTGCTCTGGCTGACGTGGTTTCCGGCACAACCACAGTTACCGGCAGCCCCAGTCTGCGACCGCTGTGTGCCACCGCAATTCCGGCATTTCCACCGGATGAACTGACAAATGCTGTAGCGCCCTTACTGGCATAATAGCAACAGGCATGTCCCGCGCTGCGGAGCTTAAAAGAGCCGGTGGGCTGGGAAGACTCCATCTTCAGCCAGACACGACATCCGCTGTGCTGGCTTAAAGGGAGAGAATGTATGAGAGGGGTACGGATACCTATTTCCATTAATCTAAATCCTATGAATGTATCTCACAGCATAGTTACTGTTCTGTCCGAAGCCTGTCCAGGATGACATCATAAGGTTTATCAGCAGAACGCAGTAGATACACATCTGAATGGTTGTGCTGGTTACAGACTGCCACGTCGGGTACGGAGCGAAATATGATATGGATTTCCCTAAAATGCATATTATCTCGTTGCCAGCGCCTTTCTGGCCGGGCAAGAAAACTGATGATGATGCGATGATCGCAACCCTGCAACAGGGTATTTCAGAACTCGTCAGGGCAAAAGTGAGTCTGATCGCTGTTCCCTGTAACCTTGCACACTGCTATTTTGCTGAAATGAAAGCAGCGAGCGCTGGTATTCCACTTCTGCATATTGCAGACACCGCACTTAAGTCACTGCCTGCAGAAGTCACCAGGATAACTGAAAATACTTTCAGCTTTGTCATCGTGGATACAGCAGCCAGCCTTTCCAGCGCGACCATTAAAAACTACAGGAGACTGTCCGGGAAAACTACAGGCGAAACCCCTATTACCGGCTAACCTGAGGTCAGCTTCAATGGCCCTGAATAGAGCGGCTTTGTGCCAGAAACATGTGTTGTAAGTACTCAGGTAGGTTAATACACAGTACGTTGGCCTTGCGTTAAGACAAACCGTAGCCGTTGTTCATAAGTCGTCAGCAGGATGAAGGGAGGTCAGAACGATCTCCTCGCGTCGTCGGATGTGAAATTACAATAAATTCTACGGAAGACCCTGTGTCGTTTCTGGCTTGATGCTTTGTTCCCGGTGGAATTTCCAGCCCCTGAAGGGCTTTGATATTATGCAATTTACCTTCTAACTCCATCGAAAGAACGCCATTGAGAACAAAGAAAAACTGTCTGGAAACGGAGTGAAAGTGTCGCTTTTCATAAGTGCCGGCAGGCATTTTCTCATGAATAATCAGCATGTCCTGACGGTTTACCAGATACCAACCATCGCAATCTTCGCCCCAGAAATAATGCTCTGCATTTTCCTTTGAAATCATCATCCGTCTCCTGTTTACATGCGCCCATCTATAAAGACCTTAAGAAAGTTATACCGGGAAATGCTGTCGATTCGCAACAGGCTATGATTTGATTATTTACCTAAAGACGTGAACTGCATCGTTCAACATATCTGGTAGTTATCAATATATTGGGATAGCAGAATTTTATCTGGCCATAATGTCCGCTTTTCGCTCTTTGCGGACGTTAAGGTACGCAGCGGGCTCAGTTTTCCCGGAGTTGATCAGGACGGGGCTCAGAACAGTAAGCGCATTTGCTTAGGACATATCTCAATTGCCCGTTATTTGTTCAGAAACACCTATAATTTAAGTTATCTTAAATTATACATCTGTCAGGTATCGCTATGGCCAGTTATACAGTCCGGATTGAGCTAAAGGAGCAGACCGAAAAAGCGCACATTGAGCTGATGTTTGCCATGCTTGAGAACGGTTTTTCACGAAGCGTCGTCTGCAGGCGGGGGTTCACGTATGCCCTGCCGACGGACGAGTTCGTCTACGTGGGTTCTGAAAAGATTACGGATTTAATGAGCCGGGTATGCACCCTGCTGAGCAGCTTCAGTGAGGCGCCCGTCGTGCTGATAACCGGTGCCGGAGAGCGGTGCTGGTCAGGCCTGCGCGTGATTAACCTTGAATAGCCCAGCCCTGTTCAGCAGCTCCGGCCATCGCGCTGCAGAATGATGCCTGACCCGGTAACCGCCTGCATGTGCATCATACCGGTACGCGGCGGTCCCGGCTGCCGGACCGGACTTATATCAGGCCGGGGCCGCGGAAGGTCCGCCGCCACTCGCTGGGGCTGACGTTAAAGCGGGTCCTGAAGCTCTGCCGGAACGAGACCGGCGACCGGTAGCCCGCCAGCGACGCCACGGTTTCGATGCTGTGATCGGTGGTCTCCAGCAGCTCCTGGCTGCGCTGCAGGCGCTGGGCGCTGAGCCAGTCCCCCACCGTCATGCCAGTGGCCTTGATGAAGTGCCGCGTCAGCGTGCGCCGGCTCATGCCGGAGAACCCCGCAATGGAGTCAAGATCGTGCCGCTTGTCCAGATTGCGGCGCAGGTAGTCGATAAGGTCGTTTATCTGCTCGTCGCGCGTCGTCTCTGGCACCGCATGCTCAATAAACTGCGCCTGCCCGCCCTCCCGGTACGGAGGGATCACCATCCGCCGGGCGACGCGGTTGGCCAGCGCACTTCCGCAGTGTTCGCGCACAATGTTCAGGCAGCAGTCGATGCCCGCCGCCGTCCCGGCCGACGTAACCAGCCGCTCGTCGCTGGTATAGAGCGCGTTGCTGTCAAGGCGCACCTGCGGAAAGCGTGCGGCAAAATCCCGCTCAAACTCCCAGTGCGTGGACGCCCGGCGATTATCAAGCAGTCCGGCGTAGGCAAGCACGTACGCCCCGAGGCACAGCCCCACAACTTCGGCCCCGCGCTGCCAGGCGCTGCGCAGCGCCTCCAGCAGCGCCGCATCAGGGCGCTTTTCGGGATGCTCCCAGAACGGCACAACGATGATGTCCGCTGCATCGAGCCGCTCCAGCCCGTGTTCCACATTCATTGAGATACCGATATCGGACGCCACGACGCCGGGCTGCTCTGCACAGATATCCACGCTGAACAGACCCGGCTCGGGCATCGCCTTGTCGAAGACCATGGACGGCACGGAAAAGTGAAACGGGCTGAAGCCCGGCGTGGCGATAACAACAACGTGCAGCGTGGACATCATTCTCTACCCTTACTGATGTAAACCGCGATAATTACCTGCTTTTTTCGGCCTGGCAGGCGGCAGGCCGGAGCCTGCCGCCCGGGCGTGCTTTTGCGTCAGAAGTTCAGCGTCTCGCCATCTTCCGGCACCCGCACCCGATCCTGAATGCCGTTTTCCGCGGCAAAGGCGCGCAGCTCGTCCCGGCTCAGCAGGCAGTGGTTGACGGCCTCCATGTGCGACGCCACCACCGTGGCCGACGGCAGCACCTCCAGCGTGCGCAGCGCGTCTTGCTTACCCATGATGATGGCACCTATTCCGTCTACCGTCGCCAGGCCCATGTTCAGCACCACCACGTCAGGCGCGTGTTTTTCCAGGCTCTCTGCGTACGACGGGACCCAGATGGTGTCACCGGCCACGTACAGCGTCTTTTCACCTGCCAGCGAAAACACCAGGCCACACGCGTCGCCCAGGCGTTCGGCAACCTCGGGAATGGCATACGCCTCGTCGCTGCCATGCTGGCCGTCAGTTTTTGCGATGTTGATGCCCGCAATGACGTTGGTGTCCGCCAGCACACTGACCGCCGTGAATCCCTGCGAGCGCAGCAGCGTCGCGTCGCTCTCATTCTGCGTGTAAATCACCTGGTCCTTCGGGATCAGCTGCTGCGCCGCCTCGTCCCAGTGATCCTGATGCGTGTGCGTCACGATAATCACGTCCACGTCCAGCAAAACGTCCACGGCCAGCGGCAGCGCGACCATGGGGTTGCGCAGGTGCGAACGCGCGGTACCGGGAAAGCCGGGCCAGGCGTCTTTGTCAGACAGCATCGGATCGATAAGGAAGCGAACGCCGGCATAGTCGAGCTTCAGCGTGGCGTTACGTATTTGAGTGAGTTGCATTCTTTCCTCCGTCAGAGAAACCGCAGCCGTGCGGTCTGTACATTGAGCGGACAGTATAAAAAAGGCGCCGTACCGGGCGTGAGTTGCGCTGAGGTCAATATTCGATGGAATAGGGCCAAAGATAACTCTCCGGCTGATCCTGCGTTTCCCTTCTTATGCTTTCTTTTGTACTGACTGCAGCGTTTACAGCCAGCCGGTGCCGGCAGATGCCGTAAGACCTTGTGCTGTGTTCCACATATCTTTTCGTGCGACGTCAATTTGACCCGAAACCATCGCATTTTGACATTTCTGCTTCTCACAGAGCGCACCGCACGCTCTTTATACTTTTGTGACTGTTAACACACGAGGAATGAAGAATGTCTTACGCAACTACTGACGACGGCATCGAAATCTACTTTGACGCAAAAGGCCGCGGCATGCCGGTTGTTTTCGTTGCCGGGTACTTTGGCATCAGTGATATCTGGCAGGCGCAGACGGATGCGCTGTCTGAAACATTCTATACGGTCGCGTATGACAGCCGCGGCTACGGGCGCTCGGCCAAACCGCTGCAGCCTGAGGCTTACAGCATCCCCCGCCACGCTGAGGACTTAAAAGCCGTGATTGATGCCGCCGGCATCAGCGGCCCGGTCGTGCTCGTGTCTCACTCCATCGGCTGCAACATCATTTCCACGTTTGCGGTGAAGTATCCGCAGCAGGTTGCCGGACTGGTATATACCGCCTGCTACGTGGACGGTAAGCAGATGCGTGATGCGGGCATGACGGTCGGGATGGTCTGTGAGGCGGTATCAACGCCCTCCGGCGCCGTGGCGTTTTATCAGCCGTTTGGCGTGACCGAAAACGTCGGCGCAGAGGCGGCAAAATGGCCGGCCCACGCGATGCAGGCCAATGCCGCGGCGTTTCTGAATCACGAAATGGCCGATCAGTATGGTGCAATTACCGCGCCAGCACTTATTCTGCAGGGCGAAAATGACGCGCCAAACCCGCTTCCGTTTGCAACGGCGCTGCAGCAGGTGCTGGGCGGCGGCGCGGAGCTGAAAATCCTGAACGGTGTGAACCACTTCCCGCCGCTGGAAGCGCCGGAAACCGTTACGGCGCTCGTGGAAGAGCATGCGAGGAAGTGCTTTGCTGACTAACCCTTTATAACGTAAAGGTTCACCAGACAGGCCACCCGACAAGGTGGCCTTTCTATTTAAAAGTGGTGACGTTCGCCGCTAAGAGCGGCCGGCCTTCTCAGGGAAAATCTGCCTCCGTGGTTCAAGGCCAGCTGTTTTTGCCTCTCCCGCTCTGTTGGCGGAATGTCAGGGTGTCAGTGGCCGATACGGTTTCCGTGCTCATCGATAATCTGTTCACCATCTTCTTTCATCAATGCCCCTTTCTGTGGATCAGGCAGAATATCCAGAACAGCTTCAGACGGACGACAGAGCGCTGTACCGAGCGGCGTTACCACCACCGGACGGTTAATGAGAATGGGGTGAGCCAGCATAGCATCCAGCAGTTCGTCATCGCTGAACCGATCCTCTGCCAGCCCCAGCTGCTCAAACGGTTCCGTATTTTTGCGCAGCAGTGCGCGCACGCTGATTCCCATATCTGCAATCAGCGTCTGCAGCTCAGCGCGTGTCGGCGGCGTCTCCAGATATAAAATCACTGCTGGCTCCACGCCACTATTGCGGATAAGCGCCAGGGTGTTACGGGACGTGCCGCAGGCCGGGTTGTGGTAAATAGTAATGTCAGTCATCAGTCATACTCCATACAGGCGCTGCATGCACGCAGCCCGGATCACGTTTAAACAGACAGGCGCAGGGCCAGCGCGGCCAGCGTCACAAAAAGCACCGGCAGGGTCATTACGATGCCAACACGAAAGTAATAGCCCCAGCTAACAGTGATATTTTTTTGCGCCAGAACGTGCAGCCACAGCAGGGTTGCCAGGCTGCCAATCGGGGTAATTTTCGGGCCGAGGTCGCAGCCAATGATGTTCGCGTAAATCATCGCCTCTTTTACCGTGCCCTGAGCAGTACTGCCGTCAATAGAGAGCGCCCCGACCAGCACGGTGGGCATGTTGTTCATGACCGATGACAGAAAGGCCGTCAGAAAGCCCGTACCCAGCGTTGCCCCCCAGACGCCGTGCTCTGCAAAGCGGTTCAGAATGGCTGAGAGGTCATCCGTCAGGCCGGCATTACGCAGACCATATACCACCAGATACATGCCCAGCGAGAAGATAACGATTTGCCAGGGTGCACCTTTCAGCACCTTTCGGGTATCGATAACGTGTCCTTTGCGTGCAACCAGCCAGAGAATGAAGGCCGCCGCTGCCGCAACCAGGCTGACCGGTACGCCAAGCGGCTCCAGTGCAAAAAAACCGGCCAGCAGCAGAATCAGCACCAGCCAGCCGGTTTTGAAGGTCCGCCTGTCACGGATAGCGTCACGGGGCATTTTTAGCTTTGTCAGGTCATAACCTGCCGGAATATCTTTGCGGAAAAACAGGTGCAGCATTACCAGCGTAGCCACTACGGAAGCCATATTCACCGGCACCATAACGGACGCATATTCGCTAAAGCCCAGCGTAAAGAAATCCGCCGTTACGATGTTGACCAGGTTCGATACGATGAGCGGCAGGCTGGACGTGTCCGCGATAAACCCAGCCGCCATCACAAATGCCAGCGTGGCAGCCGGGCTGAAGCCCAGCGCCAGCAGCATGGCGATGACAATCGGCGTGAGGATAAGCGCCGCGCCGTCATTGGCGAACAGCGCCGCCACCGCCGCGCCCAGCAGAACGATATAGGTGAACAGCAGCCGGCCTCTGCCGCCTCCCCAGCGGGAAACGTGCAGTGCCGCCCACTCAAAAAAGCCGGATGCCTCCAGCAGCAGGCTGATGATGATAACCGCAATAAACGTGGCCGTGGCGTTCCAGACAATCTGCCAGACCGCCGGAATATCCCCGATATGCACCACGCCCGTCAGCAGCGCCAGCGCAGCCCCGATAACAGCACCCCAGCCAATACTGAGTCCTTTCGGCTGCCAGATAACCAGCACCAGCGTCAGAACAAAAATTGCACCTGCCAGAAACATAGTCCCTCCTTCACTACTGCACCTCTCAGAATAAGCACAGCGCAACCAGAAACGTTAAATATGGAAAAGCATATATGTATAGGTAAATTTTTAAATGCAGACAGGTTTGCCATTGGTCGTAGCGTTGTCCCGCTCAGCCTGCCAGCTGAGATGCTGGATGTCATCCTGCTGACACAGATAAGCCTGTTCAATCACGGCTGCAGCCCAGGCGGGCATGTGAGGGGACAGCCGGTAATGGATCCATTTGCCGTCACGCCTGTCGATAAGCAGGCCGCTGTCTCTGAGTAGCGCAAGATGCCGGGATACTTTGGGCTGGCTCTCTTTCAGTATCAGCGTCAGCTCGCATACACAGAGTTCACCTTTTTCACGCAGAAGCAGGACAAGCTTTAAACGCGTTTCGTCAGACAGCCCCTTAAAAAGCTGAAGAGGAAAAAGCTGAGGCATGATAACTCCGGGTAGCTGGCGTAAAAAGCCAGTGTGACTTTACGCGCAAATGCCGTCAATACATATGCATAAATTCACATATAAATACCAGGCTGATTCCATGTATGTTTCTGCGGTGACATGCGCAGACAGGGTTAATATACGCGCTGGTACCGCTGTTCGCAGCCCTGTTCCGCTTGCTGAAACGTTGACCTCTCACCGTTTTTGTTTATAGTTTAGTGCCTGTCCTGAGAGGGACAGACTTCGCCGTCAGCGCCCCGCCCCGGGTTTCGCTGGCTTATTGCAGTCCTGAAGGCATCCTTTTGCCGTAAAGGAGAACTCAAAAATCATGCGTCTTACGCCACCCTGAGTCGTCACCCTTCCCTGTCGCACTGAGTAGTTTCAGTCGCGCACTCAAAAACATCCCGTTTGCGGATGTGCTTTTTCGTCCCTGAATTTTTTGCCCTCACGGGCTGACTGTATCTAAAATCTGAGAAATTACTATGCTGCTGTCCTCGACGCGTAAGGACTGGCTGGGCAACGTCCGTGGTGACGTGCTCGCCGGTATTGTCGTCGCGCTCGCGCTCATTCCTGAAGCGATCGCGTTTTCCATCATTGCCGGGGTTGACCCGCAGGTCGGCCTCTACTCGGCCTTCTGTATTCCTGTGGTTATGGCCATCTTTGGCGGACGTCCCGCCATGATTTCATCGGCTACCGGCGCCATGGCGCTGCTGATGATAACGCTGGTGAAAGATCACGGCCTGCAGTATCTGCTGGCGGCATCAGTGCTAACCGGCCTGCTGCAGCTGGCTGCCGGCTACCTGAGGCTTGGCAGTCTGATGCGCTACGTGTCGCGCTCGGTCGTGACGGGCTTCGTCAATGCGCTGGCTATTCTGATATTCATGGCGCAGCTGCCGGAGCTGACCAACGTGACCTGGCACGTTTATGCGCTTACCGCCGCCGGCCTGGCCATCATCTATCTTTTTCCATACCTCAATAAAACCATTCCCTCCCCGCTGGTCTGCATCGTGGTGCTGACGGCCATCTCCATGTGGCTTCACCTGGATGTGCGTACCGTGGGCGACATGGGCAAACTGCCCGACAGCCTGCCGGTGTTCCTCATTCCGGACATTCCGCTGAACCTGGATACGCTGCTGATTATCCTGCCTTACTCTGCCGGTCTCGCCGTGGTGGGACTGCTGGAGTCAATGATGACCGCCACTATCGTGGATGACATGACCGATACCCCGAGCGATAAAAACCGCGAGTGCAAGGCGCAGGGCATCGCCAACGTCTGCACGGCGTTTATCGGCGGCATGGCGGGCTGCGCCATGATTGGTCAGTCGGTGATTAACGTAAAATCCGGCGGGCGCGGGCGCCTCTCCACTCTGACGGCCGGGCTGGTGCTGCTCTGTCTGATTATTTTCCTCCGCGATCAGGTGTCGCAGATCCCGATGGCGGCGCTGGTCGCGGTGATGATCATGGTCTCCATCGGCACCTTCTCCTGGCGATCCATCACCGACCTGCGCCGCCATCCGCTCTCGACCAGCGTGGTCATGCTGGCAACCGTGGTCGTGGTGGTGGCCACCGACAACCTGGCCTTCGGCGTGCTGACCGGAGTGCTGATTGCTTCGCTGAACTTTGCCACTAAGGTAGCGCGCTTTATGACGGTCAGATCGTCACGGGAGGGTGAGACACGGATCTATACCGTGACCGGCCAGGTCTTTTTTGCCTCCGCCGATCGCTTTATGAGCCACTTTGACTTCAGGGAAGCGGCAGAGCGTGTGGTCATTGACGTCACGCACGCTCACTTCTGGGACATCACCGCCGTTAGCGCACTGGACAGGGCGGTAATTAAGTTCCGCCGCGAAGGCGCTGAGGTAGAAATACCGGGCATGAACGACGCCACCCGTACCCTCGTTGACCGCTTCGGCGTGCATGACAAGCCGGAAGAAGCGGAAAAACTGATGGGCGGTCACTAACTGACAGGAGTTACAGCTATGAACAATACCGTTGTGGCCTGCGTGGATGGTTCGCCGTCAACCGGGCCAGTCTGTGACTACGCGGCGTGGGCCGCCGCCGGCCTTTCCGCGCCGCTGGCCCTGCTGCACGTGCTGGAAAAAGACGGTCATCCGGCCGTCTCTGACCTGAGCGGCAGCATTGGCATCGACAGCAAAGAGCTGCTGACCGAAGCGCTTGTGCGCGTGGAGGGTGAGCGCAGCCGCCTGCTTATGGCGCAGGGGAAAACTATTCTGGCCGGCTGTGCTGAACGGCTGGCCCGGGCGGGACGCCCGGAGGTACGCCAGCTGCAGATGCACGGCGCACTGGACGAAATCCTTGCCGGCCTGGATGACGTCAGGCTGATGGTGCTCGGACGACGGGGCGCAGAACATACGGTGGGCAGCCAGCTGGAAAGCGTCATCCGCCTGCAGAAAGCGCCCGTGCTGGTTGTGCCGGAAATGTTTATTGCGCCATCCCGGGTACTTTTTGCCTGGGATGGCAGCGAGGCCAGCCGCCGAAACCTGACCCGGCTGACCGTGAGCCCGCTGCTTCGCGGCCTGGCCTGCCATGTTGTGATGGTGAACGGCGACGATGCTTCACTCCATGATGCGCAGCACATCCTGCAGGCAGCCGGCATTGATGCAGAGTCACGGCTGATACAGGATGAATCCGTCTCGCGCGGGCTGTGCCGTTACGCGCAGGAGAACGGAACGGACCTGATCGTGATGGGAGCCTGGGGACACTCCCGGCTGCGCCGCTTCTTTATCGGCAGTCACACCACGGCGATGCTGGCTGAAAGTCGTTATCCGCTGCTGATGCTGCGGTAAACGTTACGGGCCTGCAATCGCAGACCCTTTTCGTAACGAGCCTCCGGAACACAAGTCCCGGAGCAGTTCATTTGTGCGGCGCCTTTGTCAGCCGTGCTCAGGGAATACCATGCGTCAGCTGTTTCGCTTTATGTATCAGCACGGCAGTCATCTCGCCTTTGGCGCGATACTGATGGCCATGTCGAGTTTTGGACAGACTTACTTCGTATCGCTTTACGGGCAGGACCTGCGTCAGGCATTCGGGCTCAGCGACGGCGGACTGGGCGGCCTTTATGCCGCGGGCACCGTGATGAGTGCCGTCACCCTGACATGGGCAGGCCGGATGATTGATTACACTACCACCCGTCGCTTCACCCTGGCCGTTACCCTGCTGCTGGTGACGGCGTGCCTGCTCGTCTCCGGTGCGCAGGCGGCATGGATGCTTTGTGCAGGCTTTTACCTGCTTCGCCTCGGCGGGCAGGGGCTGATGGTGCATACCGCCCTGACGGCGACTGCGCGCCAGTTTCCGCTTGATGCTGGCAAGGCACTGGGCGCCATCGCGCTGGGCCTGTCGCTCGCACAGGCGCTTTTTCCGTTAGCTGCCGTGCAGATTAACGCTCTGACGGGATGGCGCACTGCCTGGCTGATAAACGCTGCGGTCCTGGTGGCCGGCGTTGCGCTGGCTGTCAGCTGCCTTCCGCGCGCTGCCGAAAAGCCGCTGCGGACGTTCAGAAAGCGGGGCGCAGAGAAGGTTCGCGAAGCGTCAGTATGGAAGAACCGGAATCTGCTTTTTGCTCTGCCCGCAGTGCTGGCGTCACCTTTCATCACCACAGGCTTCTTTTTCCATCAGGCGCGTCTGGCAGAGGAGAAAGGATGGGCACTGTCGTGGGTTGCAGGATGGTTTATTGCCTACGCGATAACGCAGGCGGTTTCCCTGTTATCATTTGGTCCGCTGATAGACCGGCTGACGCCACGCCGTCTGTTGCCGTGGTTTCTGCTGCCGCAGGCCGCTGGCATGCTGGCGCTGTGGCTCAGTAACAGCGTGTGGGTCACGCCGTTTTACCTCATCATGACCGGCATATCGTCAGCCATTGCGTCCACACTGGCGACCGCGCTATGGGTACAGCTCTTTGGCCCTGCGCAGCTGGCAAAGGTGCGCTCGGCTGTTGAGGCGGGTACCGTGCTTGCCAGTGGTGCCTCTCCGGTCATCATGGGCGTTCTGATTGATAACCATATTGCCCTTCGGGTGCAGGCGCTGTTATGCCTCGTCTTTATACTCGCGGCCAGTCTGGTGGCAACCCGTGTCAGAGCTGGCGTACCGGAAAATGAAACTGATATTTCTGGCTGATCGGAACACGATACGTGAGGCAGGAAACACTGTCCGCTTTGTGCCAGAAGCGGACATTTTACTGGGATGCAGCACGGCCCTTTGCCAGAGTTGGTCCGTTGTTAACGTGATTTTTTCCGATACCAGCTGGTGCTTTTAAGACGACATATCGGCGATTGATTAGTGCAGAATGTTTTGTGCGCAATGATGCTGATTCTGATGGAGTTGATTGACTGCGTCATTTGCTGAATCGTTCTTTACGCATTGACAGAAAATTTTTCACTGTGCATATTGTTACGTTATAACATAACTTTGAGCATAATGATGAAACTGATTTCCCCTCTAATTATGTCTGCAATATTGCTATTCCCTCTGATCAGCCTGGGCGCCACTAACTACCCGCTCACAGTTGAAAACTGTGGGTTTAAAGAGACGTTCAGTCAGGTACCCTCACGTGTTGTGACCATTGGTCAGCATGAAACAGAACTGATGTTGGCGCTGGGACTGGAACAGAAAATAGCAGGCACATCCGTCTGGTTTGGCGCACTCCCCGATGATCTGAAACAGCAGGGTGAAAAACTGAAACGGCTGGCTGAGAATGCGCCTGGATTCGAAGCAGTAGCGGCTCAGCGCCCCGAGATTGTACTTGCCCAGTACAGCTGGCACGTTGGGCCGCAGGGCGAAGTCGCCACACGCCAGCAATTTGAACAGCTGGGTATCAAAACCTGGATATCGCCAGCTGACTGCACAGCAAAAACAGTCACCGCTACCTCGAACAGTGATGGCGCACGTTCTGAACCTTACTCTATTGATATTATTTTTGATGAAATTACCGCATTGGCGCGCATTTTTGATGTACCTGAACGTGGCGAAGCGCTGAAGCAGACGCTGTCTGAGCGCATCGCTGCCGTGCAGAATCAGAGTCGTGTAAAGCCATCAACACCGCTTAAAGTCGTGTACTGGTTTTCAAGCACTCGTCTGAAAGGCGACCCGTGGGTAGCCGGTAACAAAGGCGCACCAGGCTGGATCAGTAAAACCCTTGGTCTGTCTAACACCATCGATTCAGACGAAGAGTGGCCTGCGGTGACGTGGGAATACATTGTTAAGGCTCAGCCAGATGTTATCGTCATCGCGAGCATGGACAGGCGTCTTTACCCCGCAGATGACGTGATGACAAAAAAAAGATTTCTGGAAACTGACCCTGTCACGCGCGAAATGCCTGCGGTGAAACAAGGCCATATTGCAGTGGTTCCGGCTATGTCGCTCAATCCGTCATTACGTAATGTAGAAGCGGTGGAGCTGATTGGGCAACAGATCCATGCTTTCGATCACTCCAGATGACAAATCATCCTTTTTTTTACTGGCGAAACGGCCTGATAATTTTTACTGGCATACTGAGTCTGCCTGTAATGATGGTGCTGGCTGCTGCGACCGGCGATATACCAGTGAGTTTTGCCACTACTGCTCGTGCAATAACTAATGGCCTTGGTTTAACCCACTTCGATCTGCCCTCTGTCGAAGCCGGAATTATCTGGCAGTACCGTATGAGCCGGGCGCTGATGGCAGCCAGCAGTGGTGGTGGCCTGGCGTTATGTGGCCTGGTTTTGCAGTCGTTATTGCGTAATCCGCTTGCTGATCCTTATTTACTGGGCATCTCTGCCGGAGCCTCAACCGGTGCCGTCAGTGTCATGCTGCTTGGTATTGGCAGCGGCGCACTCACCACAGGAGCCGGGGCATTCACCGGGGCCTGTATTGCTTTTTCGCTGATCGTAGTGTTGTCGGGCGGCATGCGCGAGAACGCGTCACGCATCATCCTGGCCGGTATCGCCGGTACACAACTGTTTAATGCGCTGACATCCTACATTGTCAGTACGGCGGCAAACGCCGAACAATCGCGCGGCGTAATGTTCTGGTTGCTGGGTAGCCTGAGCGGTGTACGCTGGGCTGATGCACTGCTGTGCCTTGTCGTAGTGGCGACAGGCTTACTGATAGTGATCTGCTATGCCCGATCACTGGATACATTCAATGTGGGTACCGACGTCTCTGCAACGCTTGGCACACGGGTATTGCTGGTACGCATTATTTTGCTGCTGACTACCGCTTTGATTACCGCAGTTATCGTCAGCGCTATTGGCGCTGTAGGCTTTGTCGGGCTGGTCATCCCGCATATAACGCGCATGATGGCCGGGCACCGGCACCTTATCACGATACCAGTCGCCTTTCTTGCCGGATGTCATTTCATGATCCTTGCAGACCTGGTATCACGCACCATGATTAGCCATCAGGTCTTACCCATTGGCGTGGTTACGGCTCTGGTCGGCGCCCCTGTTTTTGCCCTGATTCTGTACCGAAACCGGGAGAAATGATGATGCATGTCGTGGTTGAGAAACTGAGCGTGACACTTCAGGCTCGTAGCATTTTATCTGATATCAGTTTTAGTGCGAAACGATCGCAAACAGTGGGGCTGCTTGGCCCGAACGGCTCCGGTAAGTCCACGCTGATTCGCGCTATGGCTGGCGTACAGGCCTGCGCTTACGCGGGCGTAAAAATTGGCGGTACGCTGACAAGTAATCTGAGCCGACGTCAGCTTTCCCGCAAGATTGCTTTTGTGCCGCAGCATGCGGAGTCTGAGGCGGAGATGAGCGTTATTGATATTGTGCGTCTCGGCCGTACACCGCATCGCAGCGCATTCGCGCCATGGCGTCAGGCTGATGAGGAGGCTGTGCAGCAATCGCTTTCGCTGATGAAGCTTAATGCCCTGGCGCACCGATCCTGGCATCGCCTGTCAGGCGGAGAACGTCAGCGTTGTCAGATAGCCCGTGCCCTCACACAACAGCCGGATATCCTGCTGCTGGACGAACCGATCAATCATCTGGATATACAGTTTCAGCTGGAACTAATGCGACTTATCTCCGCATTGCCCGTTACCGTGTTTGTGGCACTGCACGATCTCAATCTCGCGGCAAAATATTGTCAGCATTTGGTGGTATTGCATGAGGGACAGATCGTGGCCACGGGTGCTCCGGCTGCCGTGCTTACGCCGGCGCTCATTCGGTCGACCTGGCAGGTCGATGCCTCCATCAACCGAACCGAACAGGGAATCATGAACATTCAGTACGCCTGAGGCAAGAAGGCTGAAAAACCGTTATTAACGGGCTGATAGCGCCGTCGATATCCTGAGAGACCAGGCGGCGACTGGTCTGCAATTTCAGCCTGTTCTCATCTGATCCCTGTCTAAGGAGTAGTTATGTCCGTAAAGTCCCCCTGTACTGATATCTGTATCTTCAGTAAAACAAAAGGCTGGTGTGAGGGCTGTGGTCGTACGCTGCAGGAAGCGCGTGAATGGCGCAAGCTTTCTCCTTTCCATCGTAAAAAAATCGAACGGGAGTTGCCTTCGCGACTAGAAATCCTTTCCGCAAAGGCGGAAGAGTAGCGATCATTTTCCTTCGTTTAAAGAAATGTGGTCATTGCGCTATGGAATTGCTCAGCTCGCCAGTAAGCCTTTGATAAAAATACACAAAATTTCAGGCTCGGGACGCTTCGGTTAAGCCGTCATGCTGGTATTGACCCGCCTGAATGCCTGAATTTGAAAATGTTATTTCAGCTAAGCTTTCAACTGGCTTTTATATTGTTATTTCAGGAGAAAGCGGTGACACATGCAAAACCATGTCTCAAACCAGACTTGAAGCGTTCATTAAAGGCTGCAGTCCCTCTCGGTATCGGACTAATGGCGGCTGTTGATGAAATCATTTTTCATCAAATCCTTGCCTGGCATCACTTTTTTGACTGGGGCACGCCAGCGTTCAGCCTGTTTTCGGACGGTCTGCTGCATTCGGGCGAGCTGATCTTTTTTGTGCTCGGCTTTTTTATGTTTATCGATCTACGCAGCCGAAAACGACTTGATCTCACTGCGGCATGGGCGGGCTTCATTCTGGGTCTGGGCGCTTTTCAGCTGTTTGACGGCATTGTCGACCATAAGCTGCTCAGGCTGCATCAGATCCGCTATGTCGATAACCTGTGGCTGTACGACCTTGTCTGGAACGCTTTTGGTCTGCTGTTCATTGCGGCAGGCATTTTCCTCTATCGCCACGCGCGGGCGGCCGCGCGTCTTGAGACGGGAAGGTAGCCAGTGGATTCGATGATACATCATTCAGGAGGACACCCTTCAGCCGCATTGTGGCTGCTGCTGGGCATCCTGCCTTTCATCCTGCTCTGCTTTTATCTGCTGGCTGCGGTGCGGCTGCGCCGTACCACCCGATGGAGCCTCTGGCGCCTGGCCAGCTTTACGGCCGGTACCCTTGTGCTCGCGGCCTCCGTGTTACCGCACCTGGCTGACTGGGCGCATCACGATTTACGGGGTCACATGCTGCAGCATCTCTGTCTGGGGATGTTTGGACCGCTTGGCCTGGTATTCGGCGCACCAGGCTCGCTTTTGCTGCGCAGCGTCTCCGCGCAACGGGCGCGCGGCATCATGACTATTCTGCGTATCCGGCCGGTGCGATTGTTAATCCATCCGGTTACCGCTGCCTTTTTAGATATTGGCGGTATGTATCTGCTTTATCTCACCCCCTTTTACGCCCTGAGTATGGCGAATCCCCTGCTGTTTGTTCTTCTTCATCTGCATTTTGTCCTCTCTGGCTACCTGTTTACCTGGTCGGTCGCCGGGCCTGATCCTGCGCCCCATCGCCCGCCGAGATCGGTACGACTTTTGGTCATCTTCCTGGCCACAGCCGCTCATGCCATTCTCGGTAAACTGATGTACGGCTACGGCTACCCGCACGGCACCGCAGCCAGCCTTGCGGAGATACAAGCGGCCGCGCAGTGGATGTATTACGGCGGCGATATCGCCGAATTCTGCATTATTATCGGTTTTTTCGCGGCGTGGTTCCGGCAGCGCAGCACGCTGCCGGATGCGTTGGTGGATAAAAGTCCTCAGACCAGATAGCCACAGCCTGCGTAACGGCGTTTCAGTCCGTTATTTTCAGTCGCCGGGAGCCATGTGGCCCTGCCCGGCGGGCGTTTTTTCGCCGTTGGCGATCCAGCCTGTCCTTACAGCCAGATGCTGTTCAGGGACATCGGTTCTGATTCATGAGGTTCAGTTAAAACGGCAAGCGCACGGGGAAACAGGAATTCTGAGCGGTTCGGGTCAGGAGCAGACATCGACAGGCCCTCAGCCCGCTCCCACAGACACACTCAACACATCAGATAGCGGCGTTCAAAATCGCTGGCTAACTCTGCCAGGGTCACGCTTTCGAGTCGTTTCAACAGCAACGCCTGCGCCGCGTCGAACGCTTCGGTTAATGCGGCGTTCACCGCCTGCTCGACCAGGCACTCCGGATGATCGGTCGACAAGCCGATCGCGAACAGTGAAGAGGAGCCCAGCGCCTTATGAATATCCAGCAAGGTGATACCCGCCAGCGGTTTCGCTAACGTCCAGCCACCCCGATGGCCTTTTTCCGAACGCACATAGCCCTTTTCTTTCAGCAGTGCCATGGTGCGCCGCACTACAACTGGGTTGGTATTGAGCATCTCCGCGATGGTATCCGACGTGGCGGGCCGGTCATGCCGGGACATGTGGATCAATACATGCAGCATACGGGAGAGACGGGTGTCATTTCTCATGTCGATCGCTTCCTGAAGAACTGGCGACGAGCATAACTTGAAACAGCATAAGTTACGAGAGTATTGACACTCCATTATCAAGTAACTTATGTTGTTTCGAAAAATACCTGGCCGTTACCGATTTCAGGAGAGCAAGATGGTTTATGACACGATTATCGTCGGCGGCAGCTACGCCGGAGTTTCCGCAGGCCTGCAGCTCGCACGGGCGCGCCGGCAGGTTTTGATCATCGATGCAGGGCAACGCCGCAATCGCTTTGCTGAGAGTTCTCACGGCTTTCTGGGGCAGGACGGAGAGCATCCCGGCACGATAGCCAGCAAGGCGCGCGAGCAGCTGATGGCCTATCCCACGGTCGAATGGGTGACGGACACCGCCATCCATGCAAAAGCGGAGCCAGAGGGCTATGCCATCGCTGTCGGATCCGGGCTGTCGTTTGCGGCGCGCCGCCTGATCCTGGCGACGGGGGTAAAGGACGAGCTGCCGGCGTTCCCTGGACTGACCGCGCTGTGGGGAAAGAAGATTTTTCACTGTCCCTATTGCCACGGCTATGAACTGAACGGCGGAATGATCGGCGTACTGGCGTCATCGCCGCTGGCTATCCATCAGGCGCTGATACTGCCGGATTGGGGGCCAACCACACTGTTCCTCAATGAGGCCTACACACCGGATACCGCGCAGCTCGCCCAGTTAGCCCGACGTGGCGTAACGGTAGAAGCCGAGCCGGTTTTATCCATCGGGGAAGATCAGGCTGATATCACCCTCGCCAGCGGGCGAATCATCAGGCTTGCCGGGCTGTTTATTCAGCCCCGGACACGCCTGAGTTCTCCTTTAGCCGTTCAGCTCGGATGTGAGATGGAAGCAGGGCCGACCGGAGAGTTTATTAAGGTGGATGTTATGCGCGAAACGAACGTTTCCGGCGTATTTGCCTGCGGGGATGCGGCGGTTGCCGCAGGCAACGTGGCCATTGCCGTCGGCGACGGCGCACGCACAGGCGCCGCCGCTCATCAGTCTCTGATATTTCGCTAAAAGCGAGGGCGGTTATTTCTTGAGCGGGAAAGGAGGAGAAATCACAATTTTTTCCTTTCCAGCCGGGTGACTCCACGTCAGGGAATATTCAACGTTGATAACGACTTTGCAGGTTAGCGGAGTGAGGCTCAACGATCAGGCAACGGCAGAGAGCCGGAGGCGCCATCAGGATACTGATTCTAATGTCCGCTCTGTGCCAAAAGCGGACTTTGTTCACTTCAGCCGCCCGCCGGGCGGCTCTCCGTCTTATCTCATTTCTCAGAGCAAAAGCTCCAGTCCGCTGCTGTCGCGAGCGTCACAAACGGGCCTGCCAGAGTGGCATTGTGATGGCTGATGATTTCATTAGCTGACAGATAGCTGTTATCCATTGTCGTGTGCGCATCTGAAATAAGCACAGTCCTGAATCCCAGCTCCGGCGCTGCACGGCAGGTTGTGTCCACACAGAATTCTGTTTTCATCCCGGCGACGACGAGTTGCTTTATTCCCCGCCTGCCGAGCTGAAGCTGCAGGCTCGTATCCCGGAAACAGCTGGGATACTTTTTGATAAAAACCACATCGTGCTCATCATTCACACTCATTTCGGGTATCAGTTGTGTTAAGGGACTTTGCTCAGAGAAGGGGGAATTGTCAGGCCCGGTGTGGCGGGCAAAAAAGACAGGCACATGTGCCTGCCTGGCTTTTTCTAAAAGCAGGCAGATGTTTGACAAAATCGTGTCTGCGAAATGCGGTGAGGCCGGGCCATGAAAAAGCCCCTGCTGCATATCGATAACTAAAAGTGCATTTTCGGATGAAATCATGATGCATCTCCATTCAGTAAGTCATGAACGGAGAGATTTTCTTCCCCGTCCGGTTTGGCGGGGAGTCAGAATCTGTTTTATCAGGAGCCAGTCACAGATGCGTACACGCCGCCGAAGGTTTCGGTGGTGGTAACGGTTGTAGCTGACTGAACAGACTTGATCATTTTCCGGTGTTCTCTTTTGAGTTGAGAATCAGTAAATACTACAAATCTTAAAAACGGCTCTTCATCTTTTAGCACCGGGAGTTAAAAATTTCAATGGATATGTTTCCTGATTGATGCCGTTCACTGTTGGTATTTTCCAACAATAATTTAGCTTCCGCTTTTCGCTCTTTGCGGACATTAGCTTGCCGTTAGTGCGCTTTGTGCCAGATGCGGACTTTGATACGCGATCTTAAAGCTGCAAGGAGCATGCCGAGCTTAGGTTAAGCAAATTTTATGGCAGCCTTGCAAGGACTTCGCAAAACATACCGCCTCTTCCCGACCTATGTAAGGTCCGTAATTCTCTATGCGTATGTATCCGCTTTTCTCATAAAAATTTACAGCCTTACGATTAATATGGCGCGTTTCAAGCCAGAGTTCGTTATATCCCATGCTCTTCGCGGTTGCTTCCAGGAAAGTAAGCAAGGCGTTACCAATACCGGGATAGCTACGGTCCGAAAACATCCTTTTAAGTTCAGCTATATTTTCAGTCAATGGTCGGATAGCTCCGCATCCTATCGCTTTTCCCCTGCTGTCCCTTGCCAGTGCCCACAAAGCTCTGTCCTCATTTATTGAGTCTATTGTGAAGTTGCTTTTGCCACTATCGCCGGTAACAGAGGCAAGTTCTGCTGACAGTTTTTCTATTAAGTGACGAGATTCTGGAGAAAGTGGATCTGATTTCTCTACTGTTATCATTCCTGTATCCTTTTCAATAATATTCGTAAGCCCAGAAGAAGACGATGTCAAAGGAGTATCCTTCAAATAATGATGCTGAGTAGATAGCTTGCAGCATAATCGCCTGAACAGATATGCCTTTCCGTCCGCTTTTCGCTCATAGTGGGCATTAAGCACCTACAGTCCGCACTGTGCCAGAAGCGGACATTGGCAGTTCTCCTGCGATGCCCCGTTAATGGTAATTTCAAACCGTGAGTTAAGATAATGTTTAATTGCAGCGTACTGCCTTTACCTGTCAGTCAGTACAAGTGGTCTAAAGTCAGGTATTGTTGTAAGGAATTTCAGAACTTACCTGCTTAATATTTCTAACTTTAAACCCATATTGTTGCTAAAGTCTGACAACGCTGGAAATCAGTCATGTGAATCGCCATAACAATCAGCCAGGATGGCTCATTGAAAAATAAAATCTTCTTCCTGCTGTCTGTCTTTTCCTCCTATGCCACTGCAGCACAGTTTCCTGATGAAGCCGTGGTTCCTGCCGGCAAATATTATGTCGGTACCGTTTTTGGCCACCATGACTATGCAGCTCATGCAAACATCACACTTAATGCCTTCAGGATCATGCGTACTGAAGTTACTTTCCGGCTTTATTCTGATGTATACGAATGGGCTCTTAAGCATGGTTATGCATTCGGCGTCGGATGTAACGGAGCCGCTTACGAAGACTGCCTGCCAGCGGGTACCGACAACGGTGCACATCCGGTTACCAGTATTGAATGGTCAGATGCGGTGGTTTTTGCTAATGCCCTGAGTGAAAAGGCGGGGCTGAAACCGGTTTACGTTAATAAGAAGGGCGTCCCGGCGCGCAACAGCTCTTTTTACGAATTTATAAAGGATGCCCGTGCTGATGGTTACCGCTTACCCACTACTGAAGAATGGCAGGTTGCCGCTCGTGGAGGTAAGGCCGGGCTGGAAAATATTTCTTATGGTTTCAGATTCGCTGGCAGCGACAATGCAAAAACTGTCGCCTGGTTTCCTGATTTTAACGAACCTCATTTCGGTACTGCCCGTGTGAAAAGCCTGCGACCTAATGCGCTCGGCCTGTATGACATGAGCGGTAACGTTTCGGAATGGGTTGATGCTTTCAACACTTTTTCCGGCGTGAAAATGTATTATTTTTGCGGCGGCAGCTTCCTGTTGCATACGGGCAGCCTGGCTGGCTGCGACACGCACAGCGCTGGCTATGCCCTGCCGGACACCGGCTTCAGACTGGTGCGGAAATTTTGAACGTGAAAGTTCCTTTTATAATGTTGATAGCCATTCTGATAAGCCTTCCGGCTTCTGCGCATGCAGACAGCCGCATTTACCTGAAAAAGGGGCTGAACAGCATTGATTTGAATGAGGACGGCATACCTGACACCGTCTTTTCCGCCACTTATGACAATAATACGTCCCATCCCAGTGACACCCTCAACATCTTTATCAGGCAGGGGAAAAACTGGCTTATCGTACCGGTCCCGGATGGCGATGGCTTTACCTGGACAGATTTAAAACTGTCAGCATCGACCGTTAAGATAACCGGCACAGAACTTCACCGCTATAAAGGACATGTTTACCTTATCAGGGCAATCAAATATGCCGGCAGCGCCGGTGGCGGAGACCTTACTGATAAAACGCGAGTCAGGTTTTCACGGTTCTGGCTCGAAGAGAATAACGACGATCCCGGGACGTCTGTTTTTTACTGGGGCCAGGCAGGGACTTATCTCAGTGAACAAACTTTTGATGAAGTGGATGAAGCTTTTCAGATTCTGGATATGGAGAAATTTCGTTGAAGCTTATCACAGGGATTTTGTTTTTTTTCCTGCCACTGAGCTGCTATGCAGAGCGGAAAAGCCAGTACCTCGAGCTCATACAGCAGTCACTTAATCAGCAATCTCTTTGCCTGGGTGAAAAGCAGTGGCCGGTTTCAATCAGAACAGGTACCGACCGGTGGATTAATGCAAAAATGGAGGCGCTTGTTGATGCCGGCCTGATTACTTCTCATGTGAAAGCAGGAAGAAAAATCTGGGAGTTGACCCCATACGGCCAGTCTTCGTTCATAAAGCATCATGATTTCTGCTACGGTACTCTACGCGTCAAAACCTTAAAGGCTATCTCAACAGATAAGACAGGCGCTACTTATGTGACCTTCACCTATTATATCCATGCCCTGCCCGCCTGGGCGAAGAATCACTCGGTGCGTGTTGCCAATACCGACCTCGATAATCTGGTCATGGGGATTAACTCAGTGCGCTATCAGGCCCTCTTTGATACGAACAAACAGGGAAAGCCCCATCTTATAAGTGAACCTGAACAGCTTGATTTACTGTATTAAAAGATGTTGTCTGATAGATCCGTTGTAATACTTAAAGGTTTACTTCCCCCATTTTTCCAAATAATAATGAAACTAACATGCCGCCAGAGAATATTCAGAGTCAGTTCAGAATTTTTCTGACCGCTTCTCCTGCAGAGATATTTTCTGGGCAGATGTCCGCTCATCGCGGACATCTGCCAGACGCTCGTCTGCTTTGTGCCAGAAGCGGATGTTAATCTTTGAGGCATAACAAAGTGTGCCTTAGTGCTCATATGCTAATAAGGAGCACGCAGTCCCATAAGCAGTACGTCCTCATATTTTCCTTTTCTTAGTGCGGACTCTTTTTTGAGGCCTTCCTCTTCGAAACCAAACTTTTTGTATAATGCAATCGCAGCTTCGTTATCTGAAAAGACTTCCAGCTCAATTTTTCTGGCAGCAAGCCAGTCGAATGAATATTTGACGCAAAAGGCTATTAACGCAGAGCCAATGCCTCTGCCAGAGAGGGTTTGATCTGTAAAAATGCCAAAAATTGTTTTATGCCTTAATCTCGGGTGTTGAGGGTTTTCTATAGTTAAGATTCCAGCAACAGAGCCATCCAGTAAGGCGGCAAAATGATAAATTCCGTCTTTTCCATTGCGAGCGAGATGGTCATTCCAGTGCTTCAGGGATGGTAATGGCATACCGAGAGTGTTTTCCTGTATCCTATCCTGAGAAGCTATTTTCTGAAAATGCTCCGCATCCTCCGCTTCAACGCTTCGTATTTTTATTGTCATTAAAATCCCCATGTTTGTAGTTTAGTCAATCAGGATAAATATACTTTAATAATGATATTTTCAACGGCTTATAATTCTGAAACGCCTAGCCGAGAACGCCTGCGGTGAGGCAGTCAGAACTTTTCTACGACGCTTTCTGCAGGTCTAACTTCCGCTCCTCGCTCAAATGAGACAACCATAATCACATCTCCTAACTCAATGGAGATTGAACATGACAGTATCCCCCTGGAACAAAAGCCGCCTTATTGGCCAGAAACGACCTCTTCAGATCCCTCATATCTGGGGGATTCGTATCCGTCTTGAACTGGAAGGAAAAGTCCGCGATTTGGCTCTGTTTAACATGGCTCTGGACAGTAAACTTCGGGGCTGCGATCTGGTTAAGTTGAAAGTTTCTGATGTCGCCTATGGACACACTGTGTCGGGCAGAGCGACTGTGCTGCAGCAAAAAACGGGCAGCCCTGTTCAGTTTAAACTGACGAAGGGAACCAGAGAGACTGTATCCGCATGGATCAAAATGGCTCATTTACGTAGTAGCGACTATCTTTTTCAGTCCCGCATTGGTTCCTCAAGACACATTTCAACCAGACAATATAACCGTATTTTTCATGGATGGATTGAGAAGCTGGGTCTCGATGAAACGCTCTACAGTACGCATTCCATGCGCAGAACCAAGCCATATCTGATCTATAAAAAAACGAAAAATCTTCTTGTTATTCAGTTACTTTTGGGTCATAAAAAACTCGAAAGCACAGTACGTTACCTGGGCATCGGAGTAGATGATGCCTTAGAAATATCAGAGTCGATTGAAGTCAATTTGTCAGGGCTGCAACAGCAGCCCTGTGCCAAAACCGGATGCTTCAGGTTTAAACATGGGCAGGTAAGCGTCTTTACTTATTAATCCGGTATACATACCCGGATACGGTGCCCGTCAGGATCAAGCGCAACGAACGTCCTGCCAAAAACAGCCTGTTTGGGTCGCTGTTCTATCTGCACACCGCTGTCTGACCACTGCTGATAAAGCGCATCAACCGTCTGAATGTCTTTAACCATAAAACTCAACTCAGTCCGGTTACCCTTACCGCAGGATACAAAGTCACTAGCCGTTGTTGACCATAGCCCAAGATTCAGGCCGTTATTGAAGGAAAAAGCCGCTCACGTCGGAAGCATCACGTCTGGTTCTGTATTGAATAGATTTTGATAAAATCTGCTGCTGACAATCGGGTCATCAACATAAAGAATGATCAGGTTAAGTATCATGAGTCTCTCGCGTCAAAAAGAATGAGACTTCACTATTGCATGGAGCATTGACAGAACATGTCAGCATCGGGACCGAAGCGTGCAGAGCGCCTACTCAATCTTCTGCAGATTTTGTATCAGCATCGCTATCCGGTAAGCGGACACTGGCTTGCTCGAGAGCTTTCCATCAGCCTTCGCACGCTTTACCGTGATGTTCACGCACTGCGTGCTCAGGGGGCAGACATTCAAGGTGAAGCCGGCACGGGATTTCTGCTTTCCCGGAGCCATCATTTGCCGCCTGTGATGTTTACCCCTGAGCAGCTTGACGCGCTGGCGCTCGGTTTGCGATGGGTAGCTGTATATGGTGATGCGGGTATAGCAAAAGCAGCTTCTGAGGTGACGGGTAAGATCCGGCAAGGTCTGCCTCCACAGCTAAAGACGCTGTTTGATGACTCGACGCTATTAGTCGGAAAGACTCAGGTTGCTTATCACAATCCTGAAAATCTGAACTCTCTTCGAAGCGCCATCAGGCGGAGACAGAAAATCCGGACAGGTTATACAGACAGGTCAGGTAATGTGAGTGAAAGAACGATATGGCCTTTCGCTTTAGGTTATTTCTCAGGAGATATTGTGCTTGCGGCATGGTGTGAAAAACGTAATGCCTTCCGCCATTTCGACGTAACGCGATTCACATCTCTTCAACTTATGCGGGAAGGATACCCTCATTCCCGACATCGCTTACTCCGCATGTGGCGCAGTGCAAGCCTGGATAAAATAACCCCTGGGCATAGCTAAACTGAATGCCAGTGTTCCAGAATATTCAAGCTTGTCAATATCTATTAATTTGTCCGCTTTTTGCTCTTTGCGGACGTTAAGGTACGCAGCGGGCTGAGTTCTCCCGGAGTTGATCAGGACGGGGCTCAGAACAGTAAGCGCATTTGCTTAGGACATATCTCAATTGCCCGTTATTTGTTCAGGAACACCTATAATTTAAGTTATCTTAAATTATACATCTGTCAGGTATCGCTATGGCCAGTTATACAGTCCGGATTGAGCTAAAGGAGCAGACCGAAAAAGCGCACATTGAGCTGATGTTTGCCATGCTTGAGAACGGTTTTTCACGAAGCGTCGTCTGCAGGCGGGGGTTCACGTATGCCCTGCCGACGGACGAGTTCGTCTACGTGGGTTCTGAAAAGATTACGGATTTAATGAGCCGGGTATGCACCCTGCTGAGCAGCTTCAGTGAGGCGCCCGTCGTGCTGATAACCGGTGCCGGAGAGCGGTGCTGGTCAGGCCTGCGCGTGATTAACCTTGAATAGCCCAGCCCTGTTCAGCAGCTCCGGCCATCGCGCTGCAGAATGATGCCTGACCCGGTAACCGCCTGCATGTGCGTCATACCAGTACGCGGTGACACGATGTGGACTTTATTGACCCTGCTCCATCAACTCTAGCGTCTGTCCATCGGGGCTTTGTAAATAGATTACTCTGGTTCCCTGCATGGGGCCTGATAAGATTGTCTGCGGTTTACCTGGTGTCTTCCAGCCATACTCAGATGCTTTACTCAAGAGCGTATCAATATCCTCAACTATAAATGCAAGGTGAGCATAGCCAGGTATATAAGGTACTGAAGGTTCTTCTGGCTGTTTGATGTTATCGTATTGCAGTAATTCAATTTTGATGCCAGCCAGTTCAAGCAACGCCATTCGCACATCAGCGCCCCTTGCGCCTGTCACTTCATCAATGATAGGCCCAGACATTTTCCCTTCGCGTAATAACTCTCCGCCAAGAATATCAGTCCAGAAAAATAATGACTCTTCAATGCTTCTGACTGAAAATCCGACGTGATCTGCTTTTTTTATCATACAATTACCTGCTGTGCACGACTGCATCGTAAACCAATATCAATTATAGAAAACCTGAATGTTCGCTGTGAGCAAACATATCTGAATGGCTTAATTGAACATACTACTGTCCGGACCCGGGTACTGCTGTTGCAGTCAGAAAAGATTCTATTCCTGTATGCTTAGACACCCTGGACGACGTGCTCCGGAGAACAGAAAAACCGTTGAGCTGATTTCTATATCAGAACTACGCGGTCACGGCCCGGCGTTGGGTAGAGCAGCTCTCACCGGTCCGGCCGTAAAAATGACGATGCAGGTTATCTCTGTGGTTGCGGATTCTGAGCGTGCATATGCAGGTATGGCGCGTGCTAAGGCATCAGGAAGGTGATTCTGACGTAGAGAGCATATGTGTTCCTTCACATTCAGAAGGGGCAGAAAGCATACATGTCCCCAGACAAGCAGCACAACGACTGATAGTGTAATTTTCGATCAAAACGAACCGTAGCGGTTGTATCTGTTTGTTGTGTGCCGGAAACGAAACGACTCATTTCCAATGTCTGAATAGGCCAGATATGCCCTTTCCATATTTACTTACTGAAGCCTGTAGCTACTTGCGTTCCAGTAACCACTACCCTGATAACGATATTCTTTGAAACCCAACGACCTCAGTTCCCTTGCAATTAGCCGATTCATTACTCCATGTCCCATAAGCAGCACGGGGCCGTCAGATCTTTTTGCAAACGCTGCAAGGATACCCGCAGCCTGAATAGCACGTTTCTTTGCTATTCCCACGCGCTCTACGTCACGGGATATGCCGCATAACCACATGACGCGGAAAAAAACAGCCCATACGGTCGGGGATAGCCTGAAACCGGGCATAGGAAATACCGGCAGATCTGCTTCCCTGAAAACCTCATCAATGACATCCGGTTCAAGGTCTAATGCTTTCAGGGAAGAAAGTGCTCTGGGAAGAGGGCTACTCAGGATTTGCGATGCGCTGAACGCCAATGATTTACTGGACTCAGGCGGTATATCTTCTCCTGTATCAGAACGATCATAATCTGCAATCCAGTTGGACATTTCACGGCTCGTTACTTTCGCAGAGCCTGTAAAAGCGGGCTTTCCATGACGCATTAAAATAATTTCCATACAACGCTTCTTGCTTGTGGTCCTTCCAGGCGGTCAGACTAACGCGATAAACATATGACGCACCACTACTTTGTCCAGAATTGACACTGATCGATGAGATGATATGTCAGGTGAGAATCACTGTATGAAAAAGTAAATACCTTAATACACACGTCACACCGTCATGATGTCCGCTTAGCGCCACAACCGGACGGTTTACGTCGCTTCCCGGTTTGCCGCAAGGCGAAACCGGGGCCTGCCCGCTGCCTTCGTGACCCTGTTCACACTCTGCTCAAATAAAAAGCATGGCCGCTACCAGACTGAAGATAAAAACACCGCCGACGGTCGGTTAAGTTAATTTATTGTTAATAAAATACGTAATAAATGTTAATGAAAGATAAGATCTTAGCCCCGTAAAATAGTAACCTGGCTCAAAACGCATTTTTATAACTTATTTTTTACATAAAAAACCATATAATTTAACAATTGTGGGCATTGCTCACATTTCGCTCAAGGGCGAGCGAAAAGCGATATCCCCTTACGTTAATCTCAGAACGTGGATGTGAAAGCTGTCGCCTGTCCCCTTTATCAGAACCTCATAAGAAAGGTACCGAAATGAAATTTAACCTCGCATTAGTCAGTGCATGTGTGGTTTCAGCATGCATGTTATTTACAACACCTTCATTTGCCGCCAAACCTTACGATATCGCCGTCGTTGCCAAAGTTACGGGCATTCCCTGGTTTACCCGTATGGAGGTCGGCGTAAAAGAAGCCGCGCAGAAACTGGATGTCAACGCATACCAGGTCGGTGCGTCTACCCCGGATCCGGCCCAGCAGGTCAAGGTTATTGAAGATTTGATCGCTAAAAAAGTTAACGCAATCATTGTGGTACCCAATGACGCTAAAGTGCTGGAACCGGTGCTGAAAAAAGCCCGCGATCAGGGCATCGTGGTATTAACGCATGAATCGCCCGATCAGCAAATTGGCCAGTGGGATGTCGAAACCATCGACAGCCAGAAATATGCTCAGGCCAACATGGATGAGCTGGCAAAAGATATGGGTGGCAAAGGGGGTTACGCCATTTATGTCGGCTCTCTGACCGTGCCATTGCACAATGCGTGGGCGGATGCTGCGATTAAGTATCAGAAAGAGAAGTATCCGGACATGCATGAAGTGACTTCACGTCTGCCGGTGGCCGAAAATATTGATAAGTCATACTCCACCACGCTGGATTTAATGAAAACCTACCCTGACCTGAAGGGGATTATCGGTTTCGGCTCGCTCGGCCCTATCGGTGCCGGTCAGGCTGTTCAGCAGAAACGTGCAAAAAACAAAATTGCAGTTGTCGGTATCGCTATGCCAAGCCAGGCGGCTCCTTACCTGATGCGCGGTGATATTAAGAAAGTTCTGCTGTGGGATCCGAAAGATGCCGGTTACGCCCTGGTGACAGTTGCCGATCAGCTGCTTCAGGGTAAAGAAGTGACTAAAGAGCTGAGTATTGAAAAATTGGGCAAAGCCGATGTAGATATGGATAAAAAAGTGATCCGCTTTAATAAAATTCTTGAAGTCACACCAGAGAATGCGAAATCACTTGGCTTCTGATGGGTCATTTTAATTATTTTATTTTCCGGAGATATATTATCTCCCGCGCCACACCAGGCAAATAGAAACAGATACGGCGTTTTATGCTGTGCTGTATCTGAATTTCTACTGAGAGATTGAAAACCTATATCCTAAATAACCCGGATTGGGTGTGCATGAATTCCTGCGATCACATCCGTCAGTGATCCGCAGGAGTAAGTGCAGCCAAAGCCCCAGCCCGAATATAACCGGTATGCTTAAGGATCTGTGATGGATACGCTCAACACGCCCCCAGCCCCTGCTGAAACCTTTATCAGCCTTGAGAAAATCAGTAAAAAGTTTCCCGGCGTATTAGCACTGGATAATGTCAGCCTGACGCTCAATAAAGGCGAAGTGCATTGTCTGGCCGGTCAGAATGGCTGTGGCAAAAGCACCATAATTAAAGTTATTTCCGGCGTCTATCAGCCGGAAAAAGGCGCGGCGATTACGCTGGACGGAAAACTATTTCATACCCTGACGCCGCAGCTCTCTTCCTGGTACGGTATTCAGGTTATTTATCAGGATCTGTCTCTCTTCCCAAATCTGTCGGTAGCCGAAAATATTGCCATTAATCGTTATCTTCCGGGCGGTGATTTTTGGGTACATCGTGAGTCAATGCGCAAAAAGGCTGTGGCGGCGATGCAACGGGTCGGCGTTTCTCTGGATCCGGATCGTAAAGTAGAAAAGCTTTCAATCGCCGACCGTCAGTTAGTGGCAATATGCCGCGCAATCGCCGCTGATGCCACGCTGGTGATCATGGATGAACCCACGGCATCACTGACCCGCACTGAGGTCAATGGCCTGCTGCGGGTAGTAAGTGAGCTGAAAGCCGCCGGTATCTGCGTGGTGTTTGTCAGCCACCGTCTGGATGAAGTAATGGAAGTGGCCGACCGTATCAGCGTGATGCGCGACGGCAAACTGGTCGGCACCTGGCCGGCGAGCGAACTCGACAGCAACGAGCTGGCGTTCCTGATGACCGGGCAGCGCTTTACCTACAGCCACCTGCCGCACCGGGCACCCGCCGGGGTGACGCCGCTGCTGGAGGTCCGCCATCTGAGCCGCAAAAGCCAGTATCATGATATTTCGCTGTCGCTGCGCCAGGGCGAGATCACATCGATTATTGGCCTGCTCGGTTCCGGGCGTACGGAACTCTGCCTCAGCCTGTTTGGCATGAGTCAACCGGACAGCGGCGAGATCCGTATCAACGGTAATGCAGTGAAATTCCACTCTAACCGTGACGCTATCCGGCACGGTATTGCCTATGTGTCAGAAGACCGTCTGACGCAGGGGCTAATCATGGAGCAATCCATTTACGACAACACGCTGGTATCCATTTTTGACAAACTGCACACCCGCGCAGGATTGATGGATCACCACAAAGCCGCCCAGGTGGTGAAAGAGCTGATTCGTGACCTGAACATTAAAGTTTCGGACAGCAGCTTGCCCGTGAAAACGCTTTCCGGCGGTAATGCACAGCGTATCGCCATCGCCAAATGGGTAGCGACGCGGCCACATATTCTGATCCTCGATTCGCCGACTGTCGGCGTGGATATTGCCAACAAAGAGGGAATTTACCGCATCGCACGCGATCTGGCAGAGTCCGGCATGGCGGTGCTGATGATTTGCGATGAGATCCCGGAAGCGTATTACAACAGCCATCGCGTGCTGGTGATGCGCAAAGGTGAACTGGTAGCGGAATTTGCGCCGCATCAGAGCAGCGAAGCGCAGATTGCGGAGGTGATCAATGGGTAATAAATCGCTCTCGAAACTGTTTTCACAGCACGAATTCTGGCTGGGATTGCTGGTTCTGCTGTTGGTGATTGGTCTGAGCGTCCGCACCAGCGAGTTTATGACGCTGGGTAACCTGACGGACGTCGCCACCAGCTACGCCATTCTCGGCATCCTGGCCTGCGGTCTGTTTGTGGTGCTGATCGCCGGAGGTATCGACATCTCCTTCCCGGCCGTAACCTCCATCGGCCAATATGTGATGGCGAGTTACATCATCCATCACGGTGGCAGCTTCCCACTGGCATTTGCTATGTCGATGGGTACCGGTTTGCTACTTGGGCTGGTCAACGGTTTTCTGGTTTACTGGCTGCGCGTGCCGGCCATCATTATCACCATCGCCACGCTGAACCTGTTCTACGGTTTGCTGGTGTATCTCACTAACGGCACCTGGCTGTACGGTTTCCCCGACTGGTTTATGAACGGCATTAACTGGTTCTCCTTTACCGCCGCCGACGGTTACGACTATGGCCTCACCCTGCCGCTTCTCAGCCTGCTGGGGGTGATCATCGCTACCGGTGTACTGATGAACCGGACCCGCGTGGGTCGTCAGATTTACGCTATGGGCAGCAATCGTGATGCTGCTTCGCGTCTTGGTCTGAATATTTTGCGGCTGCATTTCTACGTCTACGGCTTTATGGGTTTGCTGGCGGGCATTGCTGCCGTGGTGCAGGCGCAGATCACTCAGTCGGTCGCGCCCAACTCCCTGCTCGGTTATGAGCTGACGGTCCTGGCCGCTGTAGTTTTAGGCGGGACCAGCATGACCGGCGGGCGTGGCTCGCTGACCGGCACCATTCTGGGCGTAATGCTGCTGGCCTTCCTGCAGAATGGTTTGACCTTACTCAGCATTTCATCTTACTGGCATCAGGTATTCAGCGGCGTGATCATTCTGGTCAGCATCAGCAGCACCGCGTGGAATGAAAAACGCAAACTGGCAAAGGGAATGTGACATGACAACCTTAAACCGGCTCTTCCCCGGCGACCGCATCATCCGTCTGCAGTTGCTGATTATCGTCGCCGTTGCCGTGCTGTTCTCGTTCACGCTGGGCGGCAGCTTCTACAGCGTCGGCAATTTCCAGTCGATCGCTTCACAGTTACCGATTCTGGGCATGCTGGCGCTGGGGATGGGGATCACCATGCTTACCGGCGGTATCAACCTTTCGATCATCGCCGGTGCCAATGCCTGCTCGCTGGTGATGGCGGCCATTCTGGTGGCGCACCCTGACCAGCCGCAATATTTCGCGCTGGCGCTGCTCGCCGGACTGGCCGTAGCGGTAGCCATTGGCGTGCTCAATGGTGTGCTGATCGCGTATATCGGCGTTTCGCCGATTCTGGCGACGCTCGGTACCATGACGCTGATCGCCGGGCTGAATATTCTGCTGACCAACGGCGCAGTGCTTTCCGGTTTTCCGGCGGCCATCCAGTATCTCAGTAATGGCAGCCTGATGGGTATTCCGGTTGCCCTGCTGTTATTCCTGCTGGTAGCGCTGCTGCTGTGGGTGCTGCTGGAACATACCACGCTGGGTCGCAGCCTGTATCTGATGGGCTCCAACGAACAGGCTACGCGCTTTAGCGGTGTTAACACGCACAAAGTCACCATCGCAGTGTACGTGCTTTCTGCGCTGCTCGGATGGGGTGCAGCACTGCTGATGATGTCCAAATTTAACTCGGCGAAAGCGGGCTACGGCGACGCCTATTTACTGGTGACCATTCTGGCCTCTGTGCTCGGCGGAATTAATCCCGACGGCGGTTTTGGCCGGGTTATCGGGCTGGTACTGGCGCTCATCGTCCTGCAAATGCTGGAGAGCGGCCTGAATCTGATGGGCGTCAGCAGTTACCTGACTATGGCGCTGTGGGGTTGCGTCCTGATCCTGTTTATCGCACTGCAAAACAGAAAATCATAAGCGAAAGCTTTCTCAGAAAGGAAAGAACATGGCGAGTTATTTTATTGGCGTAGACGTAGGAACCGGCAGCGCCCGCGCGGGTGTTTTCGATATGACTGGCCGTATGCTCGGTCAGGCCAGCCGTGAAATCACGTTATACCGCCCGAAAGCTGATTTTGTTGAGCAGTCTTCCGACGAGATCTGGCAGTCCGTCTGTAACGCGGTGAGAGACGTAATCAGCCAGGCCGATATCAATCCGATTCAGGTGAAAGGCATCGGTTTTGACGCGACCTGTTCGCTGGTGGTGCTGGATAAAGAGGGCAAACCCCTGACTGTCAGTCCGTCCGGACGCAGTGAGCAAAACATCATAGTGTGGATGGATCATCGCGCCATCACTCAGGCAGAACGCATCAATGCCACCGGCCATCGCGTGCTGGAGTTCGTTGGTGGAATTATCTCGCCGGAGATGCAGACGCCCAAACTGCTCTGGCTGAAACAGCACATGCCGACCACCTGGAACAACGTCGGGCATCTGTTCGACCTGCCAGATTTTCTTACCTGGCGCGCCACGCAGGACCCTACGCGCTCGTTATGTTCCACCGTCTGCAAATGGACCTATATCGGTCATGAAGACCGCTGGGATCCAGGTTATTTTCGTCAGATCGGTCTGGAAGATTTGCTGGAAAACAACGCATCAAAAATCGGCAGCGAAGTAAAAGCTATGGGTGAGCCGCTGGGGCATGGGCTGACACAGCGCGCTGCCGCAGAAATGGGACTGATAGCGGGTACCGCGGTCAGCGTCTCGATTATTGATGCTCACGCAGGCAGTCTTGGCATTCTTGGCGCCAGCGGTGCATCCGGCGAATCAGCGGATTTTGACAACCGCATCGCACTCATTGGCGGCACATCTACGGCGCATATGGCGATGTCGCGTAGCGCGCGCTATATCGGCGGCATCTGGGGGCCCTATTATTCGGCGATCCTGCCAGATTACTGGTTGAATGAAGGCGGACAATCCACTACCGGCGCGCTGATTGACCATGTGATTCAGTCGCACCCCTGCTATCAGGATCTGCTTAAACAGGGCAAAGACAGCGGTAAAAACATTTATGAGGTCCTCAACGGCATTCTGCGCAACATGGCGGGCGAATCTGAGAATATTGCGTTTCTGACTAAAGATATTCATATGCTGCCCTATTTTCACGGCAATCGCTCACCGCGCGCCAACCCGACACTGACTGGCACGCTGACGGGCCTGAAATTGTCACGCACGCCGGAAGACATGGCGCTGCATTATCTCGCCACCATACAGGCGCTGGCGCTCGGCACTCGCCACATTATTGAAACCATGAACCAGAATGGTTACTGCATTGATACGATGATGGCGTGTGGCGGCGGCATCAAAAACCCAATCTTTGTGCAGGAGCACTCCAACGCAACGGGCTGCGCGATGCTGTTGCCGGAAGAGAGTGAAGCGATGCTGCTTGGCAGCGCTATGATGGGCACCGTCGCGGCGGGCGCTTATGACTCGTTGCCAGAAGCGATGGCCGCCATGAGCCGTATCGGTAAGACCATCACGCCACAGACAAACAAAATCAAAGAGTATTACGATCGTAAGTACCGCGTCTTCCATGAGATGTATCACGACAGTATGAAATACCGGCATCTGATGCAGGGGGAATCGCAATGACTGCGGATGAAGAATTTGCCCTGGCGTGTCAGGGCTGGCAGACCTACAGCCAGGAGTTACTGGCGCTGCAGCGTCATCTCAATGCCGCGACCTGGCAGCAGCTGCTGATGCTGGTCACCGGCTGCCAGGGAAAAATTGCCGTGACGGGCGTTGGTACCTCGGGCATTGCCGCCCGAAAAATCGCCCACATGCTGGCATGCGTCGAGCAGCCGGCGGTGTATCTCAGCGCTACCGATGCGGCCCATGGCGATCTGGGCTTCATGCGCAGCAACGACCTGATGATCCTGATATCACGGGGCGGCAACTCTGAAGAGCTGACGCGCCTGTTGCCGACGCTTAAAACCAAAGGCGTGACGATTATTAGCGTGACTGAGAATCCGGACTCAGCCATTGCCCGCGCCGCCACGCTGGTGGTGAAAACGCATATTCAGCGTGAAATCGACCCGCTTAATATGTTAGCCACTACCTCTATTGTGCTGGTGCTGGCGGTGTTTGATGCGCTGTGCGGCAACATTATGCTGCGTAACGGCTTCGATCAGAAGCGGCTGCTGAACGTTCATCCGGGCGGCAACGTCGGTAAAACGCTGCGCGAACAGGATTAAACAGGAGAGCCCGATGCTGACAGTATGGGGAAGGAAAACATCATCGAATGTGCAGGCGCTGATGTGGTGCATAGGCGAAATGGGTCTGCCGTATAAACGTCACGATGCAGGGCATAAGTATGGCGGCACAGACTCTGAGGCGTTTTACGCCCTTAATCCCAATCGTACTGTACCGGTATTGCAGGATGACGCGAATCCCCCTCTGTGGGAAACAGGCGCGATATTGCGTTATCTCGCTCATCGCTATGGGAGTGAAAGCTTCTGGCCTGCTGAGCTGTTAGCTAAAACCGACGTTGATCGATGGGCTGAGTGGTCAAAGCTTAATATTGCGCAGGCATTCACTGCGCCCGTCTTCTGGCGGGTGGTGCGCACGCCTGAAGACAAACGGGACGCTGAGGCTATTCAGTCAGCCGTAGCGTAAAACCGGAATAGACCACCCGCCTCTGGCTCATAACGGACCTTGCCACCCGGCATCAGTCCGCTCTGTGTCAGAAACGGTATCACTTTTAGAGTATCACCGGCTGCGCTTTGTATCCGGCATGAACAGCGTAGCGAAGCCCAGCAAAGGCAGGAAAGCACACAAGCTGTAAACCCACTCAATGCCATAGACATCCGCCATTTTTCCAAGACCCGCAGCGGCGAGCCCGCTGATACCAAACATCGTGCCAAACATGATCCCGGCTACCATTCCTGCACGACCGGGAACGATTTCCTGAGCGTAAACCACCAGCGCAGAGAATGCCGATGAGAGGATCAGGCCGATAAAAATGGTGAACACAATGGTCCATACCAGACCTACATGGGGCAGTAACAGCGAAAAAGGGATAACGCCTAAAAATGAAATCCACACCACCGCCTTACGACCAATGCGATCGCCGATCGGTCCGCCGGCAAAAGTGCCGACCGCCACGGCTGCAAGAAATGCAAACAGGCAGAACTGCGCGTGCTCCAGCGGCATGCTGAAGCGGTGCACGAGGTAAAACGTAAAATAGTTACTCAGTGAGGCGATATAGGTAAATTTAGCGAACATCAGAACGCTGACCACAGCCAGCGCCTGAAAAACTTTTGCCCGGGAAAATGTCTGCAGCGCGGCGCTGCTGTGGCGCTTCATGTGCGCCTGACCGTGGCGGGCGGACCACTGGCTAAGCCGGGTCAGAATGACAATGGCGACCAGCGCACACAGCATTAGCCAGGCCACAGAAAGCTGGCCATGAGGAATAATCAGTAGTGCGGCCAGCAGAGGACCAAACGCCGATCCCGCATTCCCGCCGACCTGAAAAGCGGACTGCGCGGTACCAAAGCGTCCTCCCGACGCCATCCGGGCGATGCGTGAGGCTTCCGGATGGAAAACGGACGAGCCAACGCCAATCATCGCCGCGGCAAGTAAAATCATCATGAAATTCCCGGCAACCGCGAGCAACCCGATCCCCATGAGGGTGACGCCCATGCCCGCAGGGAGCAGAAAGGGTCTGGGGTGTTTATCGGTGTAAAGGCCTACCCAGGGCTGAAGCAGAGACGCCGTTATCTGGTATACAAAAGATATCAGGCCAATCTGCGCGTACGTGAGCGTAAAGCTTGCCTTAAGCATGGGATAGATTGAGGGCAATACGGCCTGAATCATGTCATTACAGCCGTGCGCAAGCGCTGTAGCCCCTACGATGCTGGCAAGGAACCCCTGAGCGGAGCCGGCGGTTTCTGAGGAAGGGATCGCCGGAGAATGTTCGGGTTCTGTAGAATGCGAAGCCATATTCATGTCTCTTTGCAGATGAAAGTAAGTCGGTTTTAAAGGTCTGATGCCGGGACCGTTAATGCTGCAGAATCCGTGCCTGTCCCGGGTGGCATCGATTAGCTGATAAACCCGCACCGGATAACAGCAGTGAGTGACCTGGCAGATCTGGCGACCATGTCAGGCATGATGTTCTCCCGATTTTTATACAGGATACAGGATCCATTGTCAGAAACAGGATGCATCAGTGCCCGGCTGCATCTTGCTGCACCCTGTAGAGCTAAATATACGCGTGATTGATAAAGACTTACGACGTCTGCATCTGTCCGCTTTGTGTGAGAGCGGAATCTGGCATGATGACGCTGTAGCTGTGCGAACATCAGCTGCGGATCTATTCTGGCGAACAACCCGTAAAGTGAGTGTCAGCTTGCGACAGCGTCCAGGAGGGCGTTGTGCGGCTTCTTTAGGTGTAAAAACCGCGCCTGTTCTTTAATGCTGACACTCACAACGTTTTTACTGCAACGCTTTATATTTACATCTCAGGAGCCTGCAAGGTAGTTATTTACCGGCTTGTGACATCTCCTGAGCAGACTTCAGATGTTCCTCGACAACCGGCGTATGCGCGTCAGCCAGCGCTTTGACGTCAGGGTCCTTAATCTTTTTTGCGTCACTCTGCAGGGTCGACAGCACCATCTTGTGATCCTGAGTGCCGGCGTTTGTCATATACATCTTGTCAAATTCAGCGCCGCTCTGTTTTTCCAGTTTAGCGGCCATAGTTTTGTGCTTAGCGTCTGGCTCAGTTGGCAGCGTTACGCCTTTTTGTTCGGCGACTGTCTGAACTTTGGTGAGAGCAGCGCTATGATCGTCTACCATTTTCTGCGCATACGCTTTTACGTCGCTACTTTCCGCTTTGTTCAGCGCGATTTTGCCGGCGGCGACTTCATTGATATTGGCCTGCGCCATATCCTTCAGCGCTTTTTCATCGCCGTTACTCAGTTTGCCGCCCGACATACTCTGGCTGGCAGCGCCATTCTGTGCTGCGCTGGCTGGCGTCTGAGCATACACGCCAGCCGTGCTAAACATTGCTACTACTGCCGACAGAGCCAGCACGCGTTTCAGGGTTTTATTCTTATGCATATTGTTCTCCGGAATATTTATACGATGGCTGACGTCAGGCTATTAACCCCGGACAGCCTTGCAGGGAAATCAGAAGTGCATTAGTCAGTATAGACAGGGAAAAAGAGAGGCATGAGCCGGACTTGCCTGCCGTGCTATATCCCGGAAGATCTGCATATGACAGGTCAGAATGAGATCGTTAAAAGCGAGTCGCGAAAAATCTGCGCGCTTTCAAAAAAACGAAGCGATTCTTTCTGAGAGTGATCAATGCAATAAGCAGGTTGTACATTCCTAAACCTTCACTGAATTTCGGGGGAGTTTCTTCCTGAACAAGCGCCAGCAATTTTGACGTTGCCGGATGCCGGATAACCTGCCCGGCAAAAACGCTAACTGAGGCATCTGAGATAAGGTTGAAACAGGCGATCAGGATAACAGTCAATTAACCGGGCCCCTTAAAGATTTCATTAACCAGCATTGAAAATAACGCCGGCTTATGCCGGAAGGTGATGCTGTTTACTGCGTAATAGGTTATTTTTTTGAAAGCGGGGCACAAGGTTAACATCGCCGCATAAAAAGGAGTGTTAAATGGAAATAGCAACTGCGCGCTTACAGCTCGAACCTTTTAATGACTCTCACTATCAGGGGCTCAGGGCGATGGATAATGATGCCAGCGTGATGCGTTATATCAACAAAGGTGTAGTTAAAACCCCGGAAGAGACCATGGAAAGTATCAGGCGTGTGCAGGCCCGCTGGGATAAATACGGGTTTTCATGGTGGGCGATCAAACATAAGCGTTCCGGCGTGTTTATTGGTGCAGCCTGCCTCCAGCACCTGGCAAACGTTGAGGATGCCCCCTTAGAGATTGGCTGGCGGCTTGTTCCTGAACAGAATGGTAAAGGCTATGCGACGGAGGCCGCTAAAGCGATTATAGATTTCGCGGTAACGCAGGCGGGCGCAACGTACCTGGTGGCTGTCGCCGACCCTGACAACATCCCCTCTCATAGAGTAATGCAGCGATTAGGCATGACTTACAAAGCAAAAGAACAGCATTACAATGAGATCTGCGTTGTTTACGAACTTCACGCCGGTTAACCGTAATGCAGTTCTGATACAAGGTCTGCTTTAAGTCAGAAGCGGACGCTGGCAACGCTATCAGAATGTATATTTTGACGAACACGCCACAGAAGACTTTGCAGCCTCCTGGGACTTAATATATTCAAAAATTCCCTTTATTGATGCTTTGTCCGGATGGTTTACTTCACTCAAATGAATGGATAAGGGTATAACTGTTCGCTCTTAGCGCATATCTGTGTATATATTGTGCGCTTTAAAACCCACCGGACGTTTAAGGTAAATAACACCGGTACCTGATGTTTTTCTAATCGATGCGGAAGAGGTCGGGTCGCTTATAGAAACGATCGGTCTGTTTAGCAACCCGGCGAACGCAGCGCAGATCAATGAGTCAATAACGCAAGCGGAGCGCGGTGAATTTGCCGAAGTGAACTATTACGTTTACAAAAAAGTTGCGGCTCCGGATGATTGTGATCATGCTGGCGAAGAGCAGATGATGTGCTTTCATTGCTGATATACCTTTATCCCGTAAAGTAATGCACAAACGCTTATCAGTGCGCCTGCGCAGCAGACTACATACCACCCCCATATCGCATACAGATGCGTTGCTGTGATGGCACCCAGCGCACTACCCAGTGAGTAAAAACACATGTTGGCGCCAACCAGCCGGCTTGCCGTTTCAGGCCGGGCGGCAAGAATAGCGCTTTGATTGATCACATGAACCGCCTGAACCGCAAAATCCAGCATCATAATGCCCGCGAGTAAAAGCCACCAGGATCTCTCAAGACCTGCCAGCGGCAGCCAGCACAGAGTCAGCAGCAGCAGCGCAATAGCGCTTATGTGGGCACCCTTCCCCCTGTCAGCCCAAATTCCGGCCCTTGAAGCTGCCAGTGCACCGGCCACGCCAGCCAGACCAAACAGACCGGTTTGGGTAAGCGAGGCGGACAGGGCGGCGAGGGGTAATACCATGGAGGTCCACATCAGGCTAAAAGCGGTGAAAATCAGGAAAGTCATGATTCCACGTTGACGCAGTCGGGAGTCGGTGATGAAAAGCGCAAACATGGACTGCACAAGCGAAAGATATGAGGCACGCAACCGCGGTAAACCCGGGGCTGGTATCAGCACCGCCAGCGTAACAGTCAGCATCAGCAACAAGCCTGCGGCCGTGAAATAGACTGCCCGCCAGCCTGCAATATCCGCAATCATGCCGGAAGCAACCCGGGCAAGCAGTATGCCCAGTACAATACCGCTGGTGATGCTGCCAACCACACGGCCGCGCTGTGACGGCGCGGCGGCGGTAGCCGCCCACGCTACAATAACCTGTGCGACAACGGCCATCACCCCCACCAGCAGCAACCCGCAGAGCAGCATAATAAAACGGGTTGCCAGCGCCGCCACGGTTAAAGCCACCGCAGAAAGCAGTAGCTGAATGATCACCAGTTTTTTCCGATCGCACCTGTCTCCCAGCGGCACCAGTAACAGCAGGCCCAGCGCATATCCCGTTTGCGTGATGGCGACAACGCTTCCCAGGGAGCCCGGGGCCACATGCAGGCTTTTAGCGATCGCTTCCAGCAGGGGCTGCACCATATAGACATTTCCGACAGCAAGTGCGCTCGTCAACGAAAACAGCAGGACTGCCCGGGAGGAAAGCGTGTGGTTGTCTTCTGCTGGTATGCCTTTTTTGCCGTCTGCTGCCCCGCCTGGTATCTCAGCCATATTGCCCTCAGGTTTTAATTTGAAACCACTTTTATAACTACCTGTATAGGTTTCTTTTTGCAACTTCTTTTCAGGCTGGATATGCTGACAGGCGTAAAACGACATAAGGACGACGCAATGGCAAAACAGAAATCGCTTCAGACCAGTGAGTGTCCTGTTGCCCGGGCCGTGGAGTCGATTGGTGAGCGCTGGTGCTTCATGATCCTTCGTGAAGCGTTTGACGATGTGCGCAGATTCAGTGAGTTCCGGAAAAACCTGGGGCTGGCAAAAAACATACTGGCAACACGTTTAAAACACTTAATTGAGATAGGTGTACTTGAGATCAGCCCTGCTTCCGATGGCAGTGCCTATAAAGAATATATTCTGACCGACATGGGTCGATCTGTCTTTCCCGTTGTGGTTGCCATGCGGCAATGGGGTGAGCGTTACCTGTATAAACAAGGTGAAATGCATTCGGTGTTGCTGGATAACGTTAACGGCGAGCCGCTGTTGACACTGGAAGTTCGTGCCTCAAATGGTCGCGTCCTTGGGCCCGCTGATTGTTACCGTAACAGCGTTATTACCGCTAAAAAAGCTGAGCACGACTGTTAACCCCTGTTCTTAAAACCGTATGCGTTGCCGGGGCGGGCATTTTATTTATGCCGGAACTACAGTTAACGGTGAGGTTGTCATTGACGCGTATCAGAAGGTGTATTCAGTGTTTGAACACGACGATCAGGAGAAACCTGTCATCGGAGAGGCAGCACTCAACCTTGCACTGGCGGGACAGGACATTAACCAGCAAACTTTAACAGAGGAGCTGGATTTGATGGCTGGTAACGCCGCTAACGCGGTCAGAGCGGAGAAAATCAGAAAAGCCAAACACTGGCTTAATGGTTTTTCTCAAACTGATATGCGTGAACAGGCTGGGCTGCACTTAACGATGAGAGCAGACCCGGACGACGACGGAAAACACCACTAACCGTTGCCCGGCTCCGGCCGGAAAACGACGAAGATAAGCCAGCCTCATAACGGGCGCGTCCGACGCGTACCGGCCGGAGAAGCTGTCAGGAATGACACCCGGTTGTTTATTCAGGCAAAACCTGCAGGAACGGATAAAAGGCACATAACCTGCCCCCACCCCATCATCAACGTCTTATCCTGGCCTCAGTCAGAAACCCGAGCTGACCCGCTTTATAGTGACCCGCCAGGATCATCCTGTCATTAATGACGGTCAGAACGCGTGGCGAAAAAGACCACTGCGGCTCCGAGAGCAACAACGAGCGTATCTTCAATCAGGCCACTTCTGGTCTGCCCGATATCTGCTATGGCTTTTTTGCGTGCTGCGAGCGTGGCATAAGCCAGTGGCACAGCGGCAGAAATAGCTATCGCGGCCCCGGTTTTTTCCTCTCCCCTGGGCGCCAGCGCGGCCCCGGCAATCCCGGCACTGGCCACGCGCGCAGACAGACCCGGAAATACAGTGCGGTCCGGCGCTGACTGCATTTTGTCACCAAACAGTTCCCCTATCCCCATCGCTAACGCGCCATATTTAAATAGCGGCCGGTCCAGCAGCAGCAGCGTGCCAGAGGTATCGCGCTTCGCAAGGCGTGCCACAGCAAGCGCTGCCATCGGCGTCATTGAACGGCAGCTGGCGACAACGCCAATCAGGGCAGAATAAACAAAATGCGTTATTTTCATTCGTGATCTTCCGGATAGTGAGAAATTTATTTTTTCTTGCGTTCTGCCGGGATATAAGGCAGGAACGCGCTATGTAATAAACACATTTACACGGCCACATTATCAAAACGCTTTTTACCTGCGTGCCGGACTTTAGATTGCCGGCAGAATGCCGGTGCAGGTCCGGCTGGAATAGTCAGTATAGATGAGCGGCCTGAGCGTGCAGAAAGGAGACAAGCGTGCGGGTAATAACGGAAGCATTCAGGCATGTCAGTGTGTTGCATGCCTGAATGCGGATATTGAGTGTTGCGCAGTCAGAATTGCCAGGAGACACTGACGTTCACATTTCGTGGCTCACCATATACGTAACTGTTCATATAGCTGTAATAGTGGCGATCAAAAAGATTATCGAGGTTGGCCTGCACGGCAACCTGCTTATTCACCTGATAGCGGGCAAACAGCGAAGCCAGCGGATAGCTGCCCTGATACACCCGTACGCTCTCACCGCTGGCGTTGGTCACATCCTTAAATACCCGATTCTGCCAGTTAACGCCGCCGCCAATGGTCAGATCAGGAATGGCAGCCAGCTGATAACGGGTAAAAAGCTTAAAGGAAGTCTGCGGCTGGTAGCTGTTAAAGCGGCCACGTTTGTCACGCGCAACGTAGCGGGTGGCACCAAACGTCAGTTGCATATTGTCAGTCAGTGCGCCATTCAGTTCAAACTCTGCGCCTTTACTCACAGCACCTTTAGCGGCGACATAAGCCTGCTCGCTGCCACTCAGGTAGACCCCATCAAGCGCCTGACCGACATCATCCTCTTCGATACGGAATATCGCCACGGTGGCAGTGAGCAGGCCATCGTTCCAGGCAGATTTCAGCCCGGTTTCATAGCTTTTCCCGGTTACGGGTGACAGGTAACCGCCACGGGTATCGCGATAGGTCTGCGGCAGGAAAATAGCGGTGTAACTGCCATAAGCGGACCAGGTTTCATTGATGTCATACACCAGCCCTGCATAAGGCGTGGTGTTATTCTTGGTCATTTCTCCGCTGCTGCCGGTGGTGCTCCACTGGGTATAGCGCGCGCCAACAATCAGTGACAGCGGATCGGCCAGCGACAGACGTGCTGCGCTGTAAACGGATTTCTGCCGGACCGTGTCATTGGCGTTGCGATACCAGCCCTGCCACGCCGGCTCCGCTACATTACCGCGCCAGTGGTTATCAAAAATACCCATATCTGCAGCAGTGATCTCACGTGCTTCTGCATCGCTGAAACCATCCTGACTGTAAGTGGCATTGTGCTGCCGACTGTAACTGGCACCCGCCATTAACAGATGCTGACGACCAGCCAGCTCAAAGGGGCCGCTGGCAAAGCCATCAACAGAGTCCAGTTTACGCTTGCCGCGATCCATGCTGCCGTAGCCGGTCGTCCCCTCACCGCTCTCACGATCGGGATTCCCCATCACATAGAGCAGCTTATCGCTGAACCTGTTTTCGGCATGCGTGCCGTTGATATGCATATTCCAGCCGTTATCAAAGTGATGCTCAATATCTGCAAAGACTTTACGGGAGTGGGTATTGTAGCGTGCCCAGCTGGCTGCTGAATTCAGGCTGCGATCGTAATGCGTGGTGGCATTGTTGCTGTAAAACATCGGCAAACCACCCCAGGTCGGATTGCCGGTGTTGTTATCTTCGTAGTCATACCCCAGCGACACGGTGGTGCTTTCGGAAAGATCGGCATCTATGACACCGTAAATAAACTTTTTAGTCTTCTGATAGCGATCCAGCCAGCTCTGCTGGTCAGTGTAGCCGCTCACAACGCGGCCACGCAGGCTGCCATCCCCGTTCAGCGGAGAAGAGAGATCCGCCACATAACGCTGCTTATGCCAGCTGCCATAGCTGGCACTTAGCGTCCCGGTAGCGATTTTGCTGTCGGCATGTTTGCGCACCATGTTGATTGAAGCAGCCGGGCTGCCAGCGCCGGTCATCAGGCCGGTTGCACCGCGCACGATCTCAATGCGGTCATAAATGGCGGAGTCAGATGCTGCATCACCGTAATTCCATGCGTCATTGACTAACGCCGGAATACCATCAAACGTAAAGTTGCTGACTTTGAAGCCGCGTGAATAGTACTCAGAGCGTTCACTGTCGATAAGATTAGTGGATATGCCGGTAACGTTGGTTAATACATCATTAACCGACTGCAAATCCTGATCCTGCATGCGCTGCTGTGTCACGACGCTAAGAGACTGCGGTACATCGCGCGGTGTCAGCATTAATTTCGTGCCTGCGCGGGTGGTCTGCACCGCATAGTTCTGGTTACTGAGCGCACTGTTATCGGCCGGATTAGTGCTGACAATCATCTCCTGTGCATCCTCCTCAGCTGCCCGGGCAGGAGTAAGAAGAGTATGTACGGTCAGTGCCAGTAATGAGATGCTGAAGAGGTTGTTAAGCCCTGATTCCCTGCTATAAAAAGCCATAAATTTTCCATTACGCGTGGGTATAAGGTTAAGCCGTTCTGTGCTGGTTATCATCGTTATCCGTGCAACACAGGCAGGCTGAAGCCAGATTCATTATGCGAATGGCAATGATAATCATTTGCTTTAGCAATTCTCTAAAAGATTCCAGCGAAAATGTAACTTTTTGTAAAAAACAGAAGAATCATATGGATAGAAACGGAAACCTGGCAATGACAGGGAGTTAAATTGTGTCAATTCAGGAAAAGGTGAGGCAGGCAGCAGGTATCAGCGATGATAACAGGGAGGTCTGGCGGAGCAAGTCAGGCAGGCCATCCATAGCCTGCCGCTGGTATATAACAGGCCCGCTTTTACTTGTACACGGTAGCGGTAGCTGACATCTTTGAACCTTCTTTTGCAGAGGTAATCACGTAGTATTTACCGCCCATTTCATCTGCCTTTTTAGACAGGTCAGCTTTGGCATCTGAAGGTGCAGTCTGCTCTTTCATTGAGCTTATCTTGCCCACTTCCTGATATTGGCTGGCCTGTTCTTTAGTGATCTCCTGCGCGGCTAAAACGGAGCCAGAGGCAAGTGTTCCCAGAAACAGAGCAGCAGCGACCATTATTTTACGTTTCATACATTAGTCCTCGTGGAATAAAAATTAACCGGATGTCCCTATAAACAGATAGTTCAGAATAGAAATAAAGCAACGTTATTTCAGGAGATTTTTTAATTATGCGGGCAGCCCGCTTTAACCTGCAGCCTTCTGCCCTGTCGGGTAATACATTGGCGATGCCGTAGCTGTCACTTTCTTCCTGAATACAATAGCCTGCCTGGCCGTTTCCGGCAGCATGTGATCCGCCCCGGCACCGCCGCCCTTATAGCCCGCGGCAGGAATAGCCGGGCGTTAATATATTTACTGGCTGCAAACCTTCGCCTCTTTTATTTTATTATCACTGACACCGTTTTAACTTTTTTATCACAGCAGATCGCGGCGTCGGATATTTATTTCTGTATGACGGGCCATTACCAGGGCGATGATTATTTCCCCGGGTCGGGTATGCAGCAGTGCGTTTTGCGCTCTGGCGGTAATTGAGCGTTCATCGCGAACGCTATATGCTGCAGATCGCCCGCTGGCCGGGAAGATGATGCTGCACACACCTGCTGCTTAGCAGCCCGGGAGCAGAGAAAACCTGTTGCCTTAAGGAGATAAATGATGATCATGATGGATGCGCTGCTGGCATTCAGCGTTGCCGCGCTGTTACTGACTCTGACGCCGGGCCTGGATACCGCGCTGGTCCTGAGAACGGCAACGGTTGAGGGAAGAAAACAGGCGGTTCACGCGGCGCTGGGTATCAGCACCGGCTGTCTGGTCTGGGGAGCCGCCGTTGCGTTCGGTCTGGGCGCACTCATCGCAGTGTCAGAACTGGCTTATGACATGCTGAAATATTGTGGCGCTCTTTACCTGAGCTGGCTGGGCATTAACATGCTGCTGCGCCCGAGAAAGCAGCTGACACTGGCTGACCATACCGCTAAAAATAGCGCAAACTGGTTTTTGAAAGGCGTACTCGGAAACGCACTCAACCCTAAGATTGGCATTTTCTATGTCTCTTTTTTGCCGCAGTTTATTCCGCAGGGCCACTCACCGATACTCTGGACGTTTATTCTGGTCAGTATCCATATAGCGATCGGGACGTGCTGGTCGATGATACTGATAAGCGCCACGCGCCCGCTGGCGACAATACTGCGAAAAGAGCAGGTTATTCGCTGGATGGATCGTACCACCGGCGCCATTTTTCTGGCCTTTGCAGCCCGTCTGGCCCTGAGCCGTCGCTGAGCACACTCTTGCCGCAGCCGGCCTGAAATCCTGCTCAGGCCGGCTAATATCCCCGCTTAAAACGACCAGCGCACACCGGCATTGTAGTGCCAGCCGCGCGCACCGTTACCGTCAATCTCTTTGCGATAATCGGTTTCAGCATAGAGGGAGACATCCCGGGTTAGCGTCGCGGTGCCGCCAAGGCCGACATTCCACATCTGCCCGAACTTACCGCTGTCAAAACGCTGGCTGTCCGTGCCGTCAGCCGTACCTGCCCGGGTCTTTGCCGTTCCGCCCCAGCCGTGATAGTAATTGACGCGCAGATAAGGCGTGTACTGCCGCAGGCTCTCATCCTGCCACGTACGGTCCAGGCGCGCGCCGAGCCGGCCAACGGTCTGCTGGTAACGATCCCAGGAGACACGCGTCTGATCCCGATCGGTCAGGCTGTCCATATCCAGACGCTGCCAGGTCAGCTGCGCCTGGGGTTCGATACGCCATCCCTGCGTCATCTCTATGGCGTAGCCTGACTCCAGTGACGCAGCCCAGCCGCTGCCTTCTGGCGAAGCCACCGCTTTTTGCCGCATGATGTCTGTTTCACCACGATAGCGGTTCCATGACAGCGAGCTGTCAACATAGAGGCCGCTGTTATGCTGCCACGTGCCATACAGCGCCACGCTGTCGCTGTCGAATGCAGTTGAGCTGTAGCCATCTGCCGCATGCGGACGAATACGCGTGTTGCCACGCGTCCAGGCGATACCCCCGCGCAGGCTATCGTCTGCGCCATCCAGACGGATGAGGTTGCCGCCGAGCTGTACCGCACTGTAATCAAGGTCAGCATCATAGCCGTAATTGCTCAGGCCCCGGCTACTCTGATAATGCATGTTTGCTCCCAGATAGCGAACAAACATCTCTCCGTCCGCTGCATCGGGATCGTGCTGCTGGCGCAGTTCGCCCAGCCGCTTATGCAGATCGTCAGTGATCGCCAGCGTGTACCAGGCCAGGCCAACGGGAGCAGAGATATAGGACGGGATCTGCGGCGTCACCGCCCTGCGCAGGCCGGTTTTGCCATTGCCTGACTGCGGCTGGCAGAGCACGCCGTCTGCGCAGACAAATGCGTTAGCCAGACGGTAATCGCTGAAATCATCGCCGCTGCCGCTGAGCTGACGCTGGCTGGCGGCGCTGCTGCCTGGCGCAAAACTATATAAGCGATATTGCCACGGGCCTGAAGCCACATACCCCTGTTTCAGTGCAAAGCTCTGCGGAGCGGCTCTGCCTGACACCTGCGCCAGCGAAACACCCTCTGTCGCCCCGATAATTCCGTCACGGTTGCGATCCATCAGCGGCGCGCCGCGCAGTTCATCATCAATCAGCGTCGTGCCGCTGACGTTACCGTTAACGCGTAAGATATCGCTGCGGGTGGCCGCAGAGTTAAGCCGCAGCGTGCCGTTTACTGAAGTCAGGTCGCCGTTGATCGTCAGCGAGTTACCGGCCTGGCTGCTGCCGTTTGTCAGGTCCAGCGTACCGGCGTTATTCACCTGCAGCGAGGTAGCGCTGCCGCCCTGCAGCAGCGGCTGAATACCATTTCCCGCCTGCAGGGTCGAGTCCGCGTCAATATTGATGGTGCTGTGCGCCAGGCGAAGGTTATCCGTGAGCGTCCAGCGGGTGCCGGAAAAATTCAGCGTGCTCCAGCCGGCGCCGATATTGGTTCCTTTTTTCGGATCGTCGCTGGCAAAGGAACCGCCGCGCGCCGTCAGGTCGTGCAGATTGAGCGTGCTGCCTGCACCACCGGCCGTAGTAATGTGCCGGGTGTCTTGCAGGCTGATGTTTTGAACGGTGGCGCGGTTGTTTGCACCATTGCCCATGGTCAGGCTGCCCTTCAGCGTGCCGCCGGTAACGATCAGCGTATCTTCACCGTTACCGGTATGCACATCGCCGGTGACTCTGCCGCCCAGCAGCGCAACCACATCCCGGGACGCCCCCCCGGCCACCACCACGGTGTGTGGATTGGGTGCGGTTACGGTGCCTTCGTTGATAAAGACAGACGCACCGCCGCGCAAATCAATGATAGGCGCAACGAGACTTTGCGACGTGATATTACCCTGATTGATGACCCGTCTGGCGGTACGGGTTACCACGGCGGATCCCCCGTTAGCAGACTCAATAGCAATGGACCCCGCAGTGACAACGTCCCCTGTCGTATTCGCCCGTATGGCGGTGCCTTTACCGGGAACCGTGATGGAATAGCCCTGGCCAATAAACAGATCGTTATGCGTCGCTGAACCATCTTCATTCGCAAACAGATAGCCGGTCCCGCCTTCGCCCACGATAATCTGCGCGTAGCCTTCACCGTCAAAAGAGACCGCTGACCGGATACCGGTTCCACGCCCGGTCTCCAGCCGCACATTTTGCAGCGAGATAGCCGTTAACCCGGCACGGTTATTGATAACGCTGCCACGGCCATAGGCGCCCAGCGTAATATCACTGGCCTGAAACCACTGCGCCCCGTTATCCAGCAGCACGCCATCGGCACGCCCGCTGGCCGTGATTGTGCTGTAGCCCTGGCCATCGCCCTGAACCGCCAGACCGCCACTGTTTCCGACCCGCAGCGCGGCAATTCCGTCATCTACCTGCAGGCGGCTGCTCTCGCGCGGATAGTAGTAACCATACCCGCTGCTGGCATCAATGCCGGTGCCTGAAGCGATACGCACGCTGCCAAAGTTAAGAAACGACGCGTTGTCGTGCACGCGCGCCCCCGTACTCTCAGGCCCGGTTAAATTCACCACGCCCTGATACTGATTGAATATCGCCGAATAGTAGCCTGCGTCGAAGGCGGTGATCTGACGACCGCGACCGGTAATATCAGAAGCAGCATAGGCGGTTGCCTGGTCACCGGCGGTTATTACGCCACTGGTGTTATTGCCGTTGAGTGCGATGGGACTGGTGACGATCCCTTCACCCCGCTCATAGACGCGCAGCGCCGCAGCGCCCCTGCCATTGACGTTATACCTGTCGGTGCGGTAGGCGTATGACGTACTGCCCGAGACCGACACACCGGTCGTATTGGCTCCGCTCAGCGTGATCGTGCCAGGTTCACGTGCATACACATCGCCACCATTGCTGACCTGATAAAGCGTCGAGCCGGCTGTGCTGACGTCAGTGCTGCCACCACTGCTGAAAATAATGCTGTCCACATCGGTGGCCTGATAGCCGATCTGGTTGTCATGATGAAACACCACGCGGCTTGTCGCGCCGCTGTTGATGATGGCGTTCTTTTCAGCGCGGGCACCGACCACATTGGCGCCATACAGATTAATGAGGCCGTTCTGGTTCAGAACGGCCTGCTCACCGCTGGCGACCGCGCCCAGGGTTGTCTGCCGGTTGCCCGATCCGCCATAGACATTTAATGCGCCGCGGGTGGTTATTTCTGTGGTCGCGGTGCTCTCCTCCGGCGTGGCGAAACCGCCAGCGTATAAGCCGGTAGCGCCGCGCAGCACGCTGATATCCCCCCGATTGACAACCTTTGCGCCAAAGCGGGCGAGGATCCCCACTGAACCTTCTCCCCCTGAGGTGATATGACCGGTATTGATCAGCTGCGCCTGGTTTAATGCCACCAGCCCGGACTGCCCATCCGCCAGCCCGCGGATAGCCGCATGACTGGTCAGCAGCGTGCGGCTATCCGGCAGGAAACCGGCGCTGATAATGCGACCGCTCAGATCATATTTATACCCGTCAACTGTCGCAGCGCTGGCACCTTTGCCGGTCAGACGCAGCCGGGTTTCAGCGTTGAGGGTGCCCTGCGCGCCGCCTTCAATCCGCACGGCGCTGGCATACGCTCCCGCATTGAACACGGCGTTACGCGTTACGATATCGCTGCCCCGGCCGCTGCCCACGATGCCGGTGGCGCCCGGTGCATTCAGCGAGAGAGTGGTACCGCTGGCGTTAAAGTCCGCGCCGTCCGCCAGGCGGAACAGCGTCCCGTTGGGGCTGGAAGTGGCGTAGCGGCCGCTGGCGGGCAGCCGGATCCGGGCGTCCGGGCCCTGGATAAGAAAACTGATCTGATTCCGGCCTTCGCCGGCGCGCGGCACTGCGCTGGCGGCGATATCCACCCGGGCGTTGCCATCTGCACGCACGCCGATAGCCGCATCACCCTGTAAATTGATCCGTCCACGCAGCATGGCGCGCGCCTGACCGCCCTGCTCGCCGGTTACCCGGACGGCCGTATTATGCGTGCCGCCAGGCAAGTCCGCATCACCCTTTACATTGATAGTGCCGGCGGACCAGGCGCTGGCGCTATGGTTCTTCGTGGCGAGAATGCGCAGGCCGGTGCTGTTATCACCGTTAACATTGATTGTTCCTGCGTTGCCCACCCGCCCGTACTGCCCGGCATTGAGCACCAGCATGCCGATGTTTTCCAGCGGCTGAGGCTGTGCCCGTCCGTTGATATCGATAACGCCGTTATTCAGCGTCAGCGCATAAGGTGCATTTTCCACGCGCATACCTGCGGCGTTCTGCACGCGGGAGCCGATGACAATACGGCCATTATTGATCACACTGCTGTTACCACTTTGCTGAATACCGCTGACGCCGCCGCTCAGATTAACCGCAACCTCCTGCGTCCTGTCCGTTTTGCGATTTTGCGGCGACCGTCCGATGGCGATCGTGCCTTTTTCCGCATTAACAAAGTGCCCTGCAGCGCTTAACGTGACCCCTGCCGCTGAGCTGTTATTAACCACGTCCGTGACGCCGACATTGATGCTGCCGCGATTAACCGCACTGCCCTGAGCGATCCAGATTGCGCTGCTTTCCCGGCTTTCAGATCCATTGCCGGGAGCAAGATTAATCACGCCATTATTCATGAAGCGACTGCCACTTTTTACCGCAACGGCTTTACCGATATCGCCCAGCGTCCTGCTGTCCACGCCTGTGCCGCTGGCGTTATTCAGGAAGCCCGCGTTCAGCGTGCCGTTATTTATTCCGGTACTGCCTGAAAGCAGCGCCAGCGCCCGGCTCGCTGTACTCCCCGAGCCGGTAACCGCGAGCTTGCCATCAATAATGGCCGTAGCGCCATTGCTGGCCTGCATCGCCGTGCTGGCGTTGATAACCTCAAGCGTACGCTGTGCAGAAATTTTCACGCTGGCATCAGGACCGTTCGCACTTAACACCGCCCGTTCGCCCACCGGCAGCCTGACTTCATCACGGCTGTCGGCGGCACCGGTGCGATAAAGCACGCGACCTTCATTAAGCGAAAACGCTTTATTAAACGCGTGGCCATACGCTTCCTGCGTAATATTGTCGTTCAGGAGCTGATTAATCAGCCAGTCATTATAATTACGCAATTCTGCAAGCGACGTTACCGTGAACGTTGTGACCCCGCCATCCCGCGTATTGACGGTAAACGTCCCGGTATAATTCACCACGCTATCTCTGCTGAGCGTCAGTTGATTATTAGCGGGAGGTGCCTCAACGGCGGTGAAAATAATACGGTTATTACTGTTCCAGTTGAGATGACCGCGCTGCGCCGCGGTAAAAAGCTGGCTTTGTCTGGCCGCCATTGACCAGCGATTTGTGGCCGAACCTGCATTTCTGTCAGGTCGCCCGATATTTATATTAAGCGTGCCGCGTGTAACTGAGGCGACGCGGGCATCAATATATTGCCGATCGTTTACAGCATAAAAGTCCTCTACCTGTGTCTCTGTATTAATCCCCGGTAAATCTGTAAAGGCCAGGCTGTCATAAACGTGGAAGGATTTATAGCTGTTGTTCGCGGGATCGGGAATAACGATATTCAGATTTTGCTGCCCGACGTTAATACGGGGTTGCCCCGTTAGCGTATCAGTAACGATCCGGCCCGCACGCTGTAGCTCACCCAGCGTTGTGCGGGTTACGCCACTCTCGCCCGGCGTAAACTGCGGCAGCCCGGTCAGCGTCTGTACTGAACCATCACGCAAATAAAATGCACCCGCTTTATAATCATTATTTTCAGGCGTATAGGGTTTTAAGATCTCCGCCGATGCATTTAAAACCGGAAACATCATACCTTGTGCTGCAATAAGGGCCAGAAGTACAGGATTTAATTTAAACACGATATTTTCCTCAACTGAGAAAAAAGCAAAGCCTGAAAACACAACATGGCTTTCAGGCATCGGCAGAGCGTATTTATTTTGAAAATGGCAGGAAAAGTAATCGATGCGCAGACAATAACATCACGTTACTAATGCATTGTCCAGCCTGGCTTACGCTTCGTTAGCGCATAAATCAGAAATTAAGATAAAAGCCTTACGTATTTATGTATTTCACTGGAGCTGAAAAAAATAATAACTTATTAGTTATTAAATAAAATTGAAGAAATTAATGTACCGTTTTTTAACACCGCTTTTTAAGCGACCACTCAGAAAAATCACAGCCACACCGATTAACTAAATGCATAAACGCGTGAAAACTGTGCTGTGCTGTGTCATGCGCACAACCCGCGTCAGGTATCACATCAGGGATTAACAGAACGCCGCGCCTGACAGCCAGGCCGGGGCCGGTTACAGATGCGAGGGCAAGCAGAAAAACTGGTATGAGACATCGCGCCGTGCTTTAGCCTGGTACATGGCGGTGTCGGCCTGCTGAAGCAGTAGCTTAGCGGATGAAGTAGCAGGTCGCGCCTGGCTTACGCCGATTGCGGCTCCGATGCTTACTGCGCTGTTGCCGATGCTGAAAGGTAGATTCAGACTGGTAATCAGACGCTCTGCAATGGCAGAAGCGGCTTTGCGATCGGGGCATCGGGCTGCCACCACAAACTCATCGCCGCCAAGCCGTGCGACTGACTCATCCGGTGCCATACAGCTTTGCAGCCGTTCACCTATCTGCTGCAGCAGACTGTCGCCTGCCGCATGGCCCATTGAATCATTAACGGCTTTAAATCCGTTTAAATCGAGAAACAGCACCGTCACATAGCGCGGGTCCTGATGCTGTGCAAGCATGCCGTCGACCTGCTTAAAAAACCAGGCCCGGTTAGGCAGACCGGTCAGCGCGTCGCGCATCGCCTGCTGCTCCAGCTGCAGCATTTTCTCTTTGTCGCGGGTGATATCCCGCGACACCAGCACAGCACCGATATTCTTGCCTGTTGAGGGATCGGTTACGCCGCAGGCTTTTGTGCCAAGCGTAATGTAGTGGCCGTTGCGATGCATCTTGTGCACTTCCACTACGTCCGGCTGTTCACCGCCGGTGAAAATAGTGTGCAGCACCGCAGCGGCGGGCGCGCGATCGTCAGGATGCAAAAAGTCGGTGACCTGCTGACCCAGCATCTCTTCAGCTGACCAGCCGATCATTTCGCTGTATGAGGGCGAAATAGAGACATAACGCCCTTCGGCATCGCAGTGAGCAATGAGATCCGTGCTGTTTTCAATCAGCAGACGATACTCAGCCGCCGTGCGCAGCGCATCTTCCAGCGCCTTACGCTGTCCGGTGACATCCAGCACGAAGCCACTGTACTGCAGGTGTGAACCCTCTGACCGATCGCCCGGCAGCCCTGACACAATAACGTGGCGCAGGGTGCCATCCAGACAATTAATGGGCACTTCAATATGAAAAGGCAACACGCGATCCAGCGCCGCAGTGAGCAGCAGCGCAATGTTTGCATCTTCATCAGCCTGGGCGATGCTGAGCCATTCGCGTAGCGTAACGCCTTTCAATGCGGGCATCAGGCCGGCGGGGCTTTCCTGACTGGCAATACAGATCCCCAGGGTGTTGGTGGACCAAACGGCGGATAAAATAGGTTTGATCGTTGTGCTCATGATAGCTGGACCTGATTTATTCTGACGATACGAAAGAAACATATAACTGATTGTGGCAGATATCCCGCTCGCCCTGCTTGCTATCCTGCACGCGCCTAAAAGAACGATAACAGTCAGAGAATAATTTTACGCCTGCCCGATTCGGCAAAACGTCGTTGTTCCTTTGACCCGATACAAAAACTGACGCAGCACAGAAGCGTTATCGGCTGACCCGCCTGCAATCTTTAATCGCTACAGAATGATCCCGGCTTACGGGCCTTGATAATCTCGCTTTACTGTACGCCGGCAGGCGCAGACGCGGGGAGTCATGACGCGCTAAAACAGACTTAGAGAAAAAACTGATGCAATCAATAATGCAATCAAGTTACACCTTGATTATGACTGTGATATATCTGTCTGCGTAATGTCCTGAGCAGGATTTATGATGATTACGCCGCTTTTCACACGCTGGGCAACCCTGCTACAGCAGTCTACACAACGTCCGGCCTATCTGCGCATCGCAGATTTCATTGCAGAGGGCATCAGTACAGGCGAGTTGCCTTCACGCTATCGTCTGCCGCCGCTGCGTGAACTGGCGGAAACGCTGGGCCTGAATTACACCACGGTAACGCGCGGTTATGCGGAAGCGCGGCGCAGAGGATTAATTGACTCACGCCCGGGACTCGGCAGTTTTATTCGTGCGCGGGCGTCAGCCTCTTCAGCTCTGCCTGCCAGCACTTACGAAATGACCATGAATGCGCCGGCAGAGCCTGCCGGTGCAGCCGTTGAGGAAGCGCTGCGCGCAGGGGCCATCAACCTGTTTAACCAGACCGACATGCTGAGTCTGCTGCGCTATCAGGATTTTGGCGGCACGGCAGAGGATAAAGCGGCAGCGATGCGCTGGATCGGGCGCAAACTTCACGTAGAGAGCGAAGCCGACGTGCTGGTTTGTCCGGGCATTCACAGCGCCCTGATGGGCATCATGACATTGCTGAAGCGCAAAAAGGGCGCGGTCTGTGTCAGCAGCCTGATTTATCCTGGCATGAAGGCGATTGCCAGCCATCTGGGCGTGCGGCTGCAGCCGGTACTCTGTGACGCGCAGGGGCCCGATCCGCTGGCGTTTGAAGCGCTCTGTCGCAGCGGGGAGATCGGCGCACTCTATATCAATCCGACGCTGCAAAACCCGACCACGATAACGGTTCCGGAGGCGCGCCGGCGGGCACTGGCTGAGTGCTGCCAGCGGTATAACATTACGGTCATTGAAGATGACGCTTACGCTGCGCTCAGTGATGCGCCGGTACCTGCTTTTGCGGAGCTGATACCGGAACTGACCTGGTATCTTACCGGCCTGTCGAAGTGCTTTGGCCCCGGGTTGCGTATCGCGTTTGTGAAAGGCCCGGACAGACAGATGACGCAGCTGCTTTCCGGCGTGCTGCGGGCGCTGACGGTGATGTCCAGCCCGCTCACCAATGCGCTGGCGCGGCAGTGGATCAATGACGGGACCGCAGAACGCATGCTGATGGCTATCAGGCAGGAAGCGGGTGTCCGCCAGCAGATTGCGGCCACCTGCCTGAGCGGATACCCGTTTCAGGCTGACAGCGCAGGTTATCACCTGTGGCTGCCGCTGCCGGGGCTGGTCAACGCTAACGCCTCTGACATTGCGGCAAAACTGCGTGAAAAAGGGATCAGCGCCGTCTCCGGCGCAGCATTTTGCACCGGTAATGTGCCTGCCGATGCGCTGCGTATCTGCCTCGGCGGTTCACAGTCACGTCAGCAGTGCGAAGAAAGCCTGAAAATTCTGGCGGCGATGCTGGCAGATCCGATTCACTTTTCCGGTATGGCGATTTAGCCGCGCGCCGCGGCCGCTAAAAACACACAGTAAAATTTTAACTCCATCATCATGGGCAGATAAGGTCTAAAACATGAGCAATCAACTTAATGCGCTTCTGCAGCAGGAGCTGGACAGCATCAACCGTGCGGAAAAACGCAACGATCGTCCCTATTTCGACGTGTCGTTTATCCGTCAGTATCCGGGGCTGTATGGCCTGATGTGTTTTCTGTTTGTGCTGACCATGGCACTGTTACTCTATTCTGACTCCTTCGGCATGATCGAATATGTCGTCTGCTGTGCCATTTTCGCAGTCTGTAACTTCTTTTTCTTTTTTCACGTGAATCCGTCTTATCGGGTGAAAGATATCGACAAGGGCGCGTGGAAGAACTGCTATACCGGCGACTGGTACATGGAAGTCTATGTCAGGGAGGCGTTTATTCATGACCTGCTCAATGGAGATGTCCTGACTGAAAGCGAAAAAGCCACCCTGCAGGCGCAGTATGCCCGTAAAGGTCATCTCTACTTCGCTGATATCTACCGTCTGAGAACCCGGTAGTCTGCGGAACTGAAAACAGCCTGCTGACAGGCTGTACAGTGCACGTTGCTGTTGCGGCCTCAGGCCGGGTTAATAGAGCGTCTCTTTCAGGCGACCAGGTAACGCCGCATCGTAGGCGTTCGCATCTATATCCTGCGAAATGCTGTGCAGTATGGAACCGGTGCTCGGCAGCGCCTCCCGCGTAATGTGCGTTGCCGGATCCCAGAGCCTGGAACGGATAATTGCCCGGCTGCACTGAAAGAAAACGCTCTCAACGGTGATGGTCAGAACCGTTTTCGGTAGCTGATTATTCACCGCAAAACGGTTAAGCAAGGCGGGGTCGATGCTGATAACGGCGGTCCCGTTCACGCGCAGGGTCTCTCCGATGCCCGGGATCAGGAAAAGCAGTGCCACCCGATTGTCATGCAGAATATTGCGCAGGCTATCAATACGGTTGTTGCCGCGCCTGTCGGGCAGCCAGAGCGTGCGCTCATCCTCAATGTGTACAAATCCTGCCGGATCGCCTCTGGGTGAAACGTCCAGTCCGTCCGGCCCGCAGGTGGCCAGCGCGACAAACGGTGACGCAGCGATAAAAGGACGATAGGCGGCGTGAATATGATCGGTAACTTTGGTCAGCGAAGGTTTAGCCACGGGGCCGTAGCACGCTTCAAGCGCGCTTAAATCGGTGATCGTACTGCTGTCATCTGCCATGCCGGGTTCCTGTATTTTACAAACCTGCGGCTAAAGTAAGGGATGTTTTGCGCCGGAAGCAATGTGCGCATGACATATTGCTGCGCTGCAGCACAGTTATTTTCAGCGCCTGCGTATAAATCTATTTATTTGTCTGATGAGCCACCTGGCCGGGATAGCCGCAAAAGCGTACAGCGCTTTTAAAAATGATAAAAAAAGGGCCGACGTCAGACGTCAGCCCTGATACATCCTTAAACGTATTACTGGCCCAGCAGTTCACGGCGCACAATGTCAGCACCGGCGCTCAGCGCATCCAGCTTGCCGCGGGCAACCTGACGCGACAGCGGCGTCATACCGCAGTTGGTGCAGGGATAGAGCTTATCCGCATCGACAAACTGCAGCGCTTTACGCAGCGTTTCCGCTACCTGCTCCGGCGTTTCAACCGTGTTGGTCGCCACATCAATGGCACCGACCATCACTTTTTTACCGCGGATCAGTTCAATCAGCTCCATCGGCACGCGGGAGTTCTGACACTCCAGCGATACGATGTCGATGTTCGATTTCTGCAGACGCGGAAAGATTTCTTCATACTGGCGCCACTCAGAACCCAGCGTTTTCTTCCAGTCAGTATTGGCTTTGATGCCATAGCCATAGCAGATATGCACAGCGGTTTCGCACTGTAATCCCTCAATGGCACGCTCCAGCGCGGCAATGCCCCAGTCATTGACCTCGTCAAAGAAGACGTTGAACGCAGGCTCATCAAACTGAATAATATCCACGCCAGCGGCTTCCAGTTCTTTCGCTTCCTGATTGAGAATTTTAGCAAACTCCCAGGCGAGTTTTTCGCGACTCTTATAGTGCCCGTCATACAGCGTGTCGATCATGGTCATTGGACCGGGCAGCGCCCATTTGATCGGCTGGGTGGTTTGCTGACGCAGAAATTTTGCATCATCAACAAATACCGGTTTAGTACGTGAAACTTCACCTACCACCGAAGGAACGCTTGCATCGTAGCGATTCCGGATCCGCACCGTTTCGCGCTTTTCAAAATCCACGCCGTTAAGATGCTCAATAAACGTCGTCACAAAATGCTGACGCGTCTGCTCACCATCGCTGACGATATCAATACCGGCCCGCAGCTGGTCATCGAGGCAGAGACGCAGCGCATCGCGCTTGGCATCGGCCAGATCGTCACCCGCCGGTTTCCACGGGGACCATAATGTTTCCGGCTGCGCCAGCCAGGAAGGTTTAGGTAAACTGCCAGACGTCGATGTCGGTAATAACTTTTTCACTATAGATAACCTTTTTCCATTAATCAGTGCGCAAACTCAGCAGACCATTGCTCCAGACGAGTCTGGTAAGGCTTGATAAAATGCTGTTCGGTAAATTTACCCTGCTCAACCGCCAGATGCGTGCGCTCTTCACGGTCATATACGATGCGTGTCAGTGAATAATCCTTGTGTGACAGGCTCGGCTGATACTCCTGTCCGGCCGCTGAGTTCGCGTTGTAGATCTCCGGACGATAGATTTTCTGAAACGTTTCCATCGTGCTGATGGTGCTGATGAGCTCCAGATCGCTGTAATCGCGCAGCAGATCGCCGGCAAAATAGAAAGCCAGCGGCGCAACGCTGCCCTGCGGCATAAAGTAGCGCGCCTGCAGGCCCATTTTGGCAAAGTAGTGATCGGTCAGCGAATCCGCGTCCTGCCGATATTCAATCCCCAGAACCGGATGATGGTTACCGGTACGATAATAGGTATTTTTACTTGAGACACTCAGGCAAATGATCGGACGCTTGCTGAAGCTGGCTTTATAGATATCTGAGCTGACAAACCCTTTGAAGATATTGCCGTGCAGGTCACCAAAGTTTGCCGGGGTGCTGAAACCGGACTGGTTTTTATTATGCTCAGACAACACCACGCTGAAATCGTAATCGCGTACCCAGGAGGAGAAATTGTTCCCGACGACGCCTTCAATGCGCTGACCGGTTTTTTTATCCACGATGCCTGTTTTCAGGACTTCGATGACCGGGAACGGCTTTTCATTTCCAGCCGGATCGATATTCAGCTCAACGGAGATGATATCAAGCTCAACGGCATAGCGGTCAGCTTTCGGATTGTCCCAGTGCGCAAGTGAGTTAAAGCGGTTATCAATCATCTTCAGTGCGTTGCGCAGGTTTTCCTGACGCATTTCACCCCTTGCCAGGTTAGCAAAGTTAGTGGTGATACGCGTGTTTGCAGAAGGATTATAGTTTTCGTCAAAACGAAGGCTTTTAATTGAAAAGGTAAATTCTTTGTTCATCGTAATTTCTCACCTCAATTTCTGATGTAAACCTGCTTCTCTGTCTGCCTGTAAAACCGACGCTGAATGCTGATTTGATATAACCATTTCCTCAATGGGCTGACTCTTTTATGCCTTACTCCCCTGCTGAAAAAAAGTGATTAAATTTCACCGAACCTGAAGCTTTTTCATGTTGCAACGCCTGAACGCGTCAGTCAGTGCCGCCGGGGTTCAGCGTGATGAAAGTTGCGAATCGCTCTGTTTTCAACATGCTGTTTTTTTTAAATAATTTATATTCACTCAACGCTGTCAGGATGAATAAATCTCAACATCGACTTTTTCACTTAGCTGAAAATATTTGTGGCATCAGTGCGAAGGGTAAGAGCAAAAGGGTGATACAACGCAGGCGCAGGAGCCTGCCAATGCCAGAGATGAACTTTCTGCAGCGTTATCGATCACAAATCCGCATCCGGGCCACGGTTAATCTGTGAGCTGAACCGCAATCCCACTATCCTGCACAAGACGCACGCGGAGAGTCTGATAGTTTATTTTGTACAACCGGGTTTTATAGAGTGAAACAACAGCGATGTTATCTAATCTGAACTCTGCGAGGACACAATGACTCAATCTCTACTTAACCAGGCGCCTGTGACCGCGCTGGAGCGTGAAACGATGCGCCGGGTGATCTGGCGGATTCTGCCCTTCCTCGTCGTCAGTTATCTGGTTTCCATTATTGACCGCGGAAACATCGGCATGGCGGCTTTGCAGATGAACGAGGATTTAGGTCTGACAAAAGCGGCGTTTGGCTTTGCCAGCAGCCTCTATTTTGTGGCCTATTTTCTGTTTGAGGTTCCGAGCAATCTCGCCATGCAGAAAGTGGGAGCACGGCTCTGGATCCCGCGCATTATGATCAGCTGGGGGATCGTAAGTATGTGTATGGCGCTGGTTGAGACCTCAACCTCGCTCTACGTGCTGCGTTTTTTACTGGGTGCAGCAGAAGCGGGCTTTTTTCCCGGCGTAGTACTGTATCTGACCTGGTGGATCCCTTCCCGCTACCGTGCACGCATCATCGCCTCGTTCATGGTGGCGATCCCGCTGGCCAATTTTATCGGCTCTCCGCTGTCGGGACTGATCCTGACGCTGGATGGCTGGTTCGGCCTGCGCGGCTGGCACTTACTGTTTATTATCGAAGGGCTGCCCGCTGTATTGCTGGGCATCGCGGCTTACTTTGTCCTGAGTAATCGCCCGCATGAGGCGCGCTGGCTGAACCATGAGCAGAAGCAGTGGCTGGAAGAGACGCTGGAGAAAGAGCGCAGTGAACGTAAAAATATTGGTCACATTTCTACCTGGCAGCTGCTGAAACATCGTCAGATCTGGCTTTTTGCCCTGATCTACTCCGGTGCGTCAGCAGCCGGTACGACGCTCAGCGTCTGGTCACCGCAGCTACTCAAGTCTTTCCAGCTGGATAACCTCACTACCGGCCTGCTTAATGCCATTCCTTATGGCCTGGCTTCCGTGTTGATGATTGTCTGGGGCCGTAACTCCGATCGCACCGGCGAACGGCGCTGGCACACTGCGCTGACGCTATTCATGATTGCAGGCGGTATTGCCGCTGCCTTTATTAACCTCTCGCTGCCGGCGACGATTATTATTCTGAGTCTGATTCTGGTAGGCGCTTACTCAATGAAAGGTCCGTTCTGGGCGCTGGCGTCCGGGTGGATGAGTAGCTCTTCAGCAGCGGCCGGGCTGGCAGCCATTGGCGCTATTGCTAATCTGATTGGCGGTGGCCTGATGGTAAACGTGTACGGCATTATTAATCAGAAAACCGGCAGCCATACGCTGGCGCTTCTGCCGCTTGCTGTACTCTGTCTGGCAGGAGGCATCGCTGTTGTGATCATGGGCAGAAAGATGGCGCGCCACACAGAAAATAAAGCGCGCGCGACAACACACTAACAGCGGGCCACGCTGAGGGAGCCGGTGCTGCAGGCCGGCTTCCTGTTATTCGCCAGCGGCTGCTATCCCCTCGCCATAACGGGCAGTGCAAAACTGCGGCGAAGCCCCCAGCCGCACCGAGAGCCGCGCGGCAGCATGGTACATTGCACTGGCTACGCCTTCTTTTCGGCGCGCTTCTGTGAGCCGCGAGGAGGGACCGGTCAGCGCCAGCGCGGCGACCAGCTTGTCGCTCACGCCAAATACCGGCAGAGCATAGGCTGCCGTGTGCGGGTCGCGGGCTCCGGAGGTATAGAGAGGCAGCAGTGGCTCTTCACTAAACAGGGGCTCATTCAGTCCCCAGTAGCGTAAAACCTGACCAATAGCAGAGTGATCCAGCGGATAGGTTGTTCCCGGCAGCCGGCTGTGGCGCAAACCCTCTGTTGCTTCCGCACGAAACAGACAGAGCCGCTGCCCGCCCTCAATGACATACCAGCTGGCGCTCTCGCCAGTCTCCTGTGCCAGCTGATGCAATTCCGGCTGCACGACGCTTGCAAGATGAAATGACTGCTCATAAAGCTTTCCGAGATACAGCAGGCGCGGTCCAAGTCCATAGGTCCCGTCGTCATGTCGCACGGCGTAGTGCATGCGTTCCAGCGAATTCATCAGGCGGTATACCGTGGTTTTGTGGTAGCCCGATGCCTGCGCCAGCGCCGTCAGCGTCAGGCTGTTATCGCCCGGACGGAAACAGTCAAGCAGCGCCAGCGCCTTTTCAACTGCAATAACGCCTTCATTACCCATTGTTTTCTCCTTTTATGACGACTGCGAGTGTACCTGAATATTTGTGAGTCACCTCGTATTTACGTCACAAACTGCCGTCCGGCGCTGGCTAATCTTCCGACAAGCTCGCTATAGTAGTTTTATATTGTACATATCAATTTCACCTGGTAAAACAGCGAGGCAGTATGACTTCTCCGACACTTCCGATGATCAATCGCAATATCACCCGCGTATCTGATGAAGATACGCGCCAGGCCGCAGAGTATCAGGCGGCTATTCTTGCTGATGTTGCCGGCCGCCGTGGCACGTTGCATGGCAGAATTAAACCTCTTGCGGCGCACATGAAAGTAGCGGGTCCGGCGATTACCGTTGAGGTCAGACCGGGTGACAATCTGGCTATCCATGCTGCGCTCGCTATTGCCCGGCCTGGTGATGTCATCATTGTGGATGGCAAGGGTGATATCAGTTGCGCACTGCTGGGAGAAATTATGGCCACGCAGGCGAAAGCCTCAGGCATTGCCGGTATCGTTATTGATGGAGCGGTACGTGATGCGGACGCGCTCGCCAGCCAGTCCTACCCGGTTTTCGCTGCTGGTCTGAATCCCAGCGGACCCACAAAACTGATCCCGGGGCGTGTTAATCACCCCATCTCTGTAGCAGGAGCGCAGGTGCAGGCCGGTGACCTGATTGTGGGTGATGTTGACGGCGTAGTGGTGATCCCGCGAGAGGAGGTAAAAACGGTCATTGCGCTGGCGAAAAAGAAGCTGGCGGCCGAAACCCAGCGTATTGCGGCTATCGCAGCGGGCGACACGCGTGCGCCGTGGCTGGAGCAGGCGCTGCGCCAGGCTGGCATGCTTGCTGCGGAGGAGACGCTATGAGCGAAGCACGCAGCGTTATTCTGGTAACCGGCTGCGATCTGGCGGAGGAGGCCCTGCAGCTTCTGACCGGCTATGACGTTATTTTTGCCGGCAAACAGCCCACGGAGACGCAACTTATCGATCTCTGCCACCAGCATAACCCGGTCGCTATCCTGGTACGGTATGGAAAAATTACCGCAGCGATCATGGACGCCGCCCCGGCCTTACGGGTGATCTCCAAACACGGCAGCGGGATTGATGTCATCGATCAAAAAGCAGCGGCGAAAAGGAACATACGCGTCTGCTCAGCGCCAGGCGCCAACGCTGCAGCGGTCGCAGAACATACGTGGGCGCTGCTGCTGGCCTGCGCAAAATCTGTTGTGCCGCTCGATGCGCGTATGCGCGCCGGGCACTGGGACAAATCGGTGCATAAATCTCTTGAACTGGAAGGCCGTACGCTGGGGCTGGTCGGGCTGGGCGAAATCGGTCGCCGGGTCGCAAGAGCTGGCTACGCGTTTGGCATGCGCGTGCTGGCTTACGATCCTTACGCTACTTTCGTACCTGAAGGATGCGAGCAGGTAAACACACTGGAAGCGCTTTATCAACAGGCTGACGTAGTATCCCTGCACTGCCCGCTGACTGAGGATAACCGCGCAATGATCAATGACGCCGCGCTACGCCATTTCAGACGCGACGCCATTTTTATTAACACTGCCCGCGGCGGCCTGGTCGATGAGCCAGCGCTTGCCGCAGCGCTCGCTGACGGCAGACTGCGTGCCGCCGCACTCGACAGCTTTTCCGCAGAGCCGCTGACCGTGCCTCACTGCTGGCAGTCGCTGCCGAACGTTATTCTTTCACCGCATATTGGCGGTGTCAGCGACGCCTCTTACATCAAGATGGGCACAGTCTCTGCTGCAAATATTGTCAGCGTACTGAGTGAAACAAAACAGCGAACTCTGGCCTGACAGCTTTTTAGCCCGATCAGCCGGGTTATCTAGTCAAAGACACCGTTAAGTACCGCCGTGACTACGGCGGTACTTAGTGCAATCAGGACCAGGTTATCCCCCACGGCCCGCCATTCATAGCCAGGATAGTAAGGCAGCTCTTTTACCAGCGCAGCCGGTAACGTTTTCTTTGCGATCCCGGGCGGCAGTGGCTTACCCCGTGCAACATTTTTAGCAATGCCTGGCGGCAGAGCCCGATAGCCTGTGGCGCCATAGCGCTCTGCCAGCGCGCGTGCCGTTGCATAGCTCAGCGCTGATCCCGCCTGTTCCGCGCTGCTTTGGCCCTGATGGGAGTGCTTGTCAGCATGCGGATTTCCTTTACCGGCATGTTTTTCACCTGCTCCGTGTGGTCCCTGACCATGGCCCTTCCCCGGATCCGCTGCTGCTGGTCCGGCTATCAGACTTAATGCAAATAGAGCTGCCAGCGTAGCCGCTGGAGTGAAAGATTTGCTCATCGCCTCTGCTCTCAGGTTAAAAATGTTGAACATAATTATAGTAAATCCGGATCTTTTTTCTGCCGGAACCTGATCCTGTGGTTTGCGCGGCTGAGAGAGAAACTAATGTGCCAGCCACCGCCCCGCCCATCCGTGCGCCTGCAGTAAGAATTCACAGCGTTGATGCGGATCGGCACTGACATCAAGCAGCTCTATACGCTTTACTATGATGCGTATCAGCGCAAAATTTTCCGGAGGATCAGTTAACGAGGCAGAAGCGTGTCCGGCACATGCCGCCTCCGGAGCGTCAAGGATCGTGCCGGGTGAATAAGGTGAGTGAAAAAGCTGCTGCGCAGAGGGCCGCAGCGTTTGCCAGATAGCATGGCGCAACTCGCGCTCATCAACGCGACACGCTTCACCTTCCAGTCGCAGCTGGAGGCTGTTCTCTGCATCCCAGCCCAGCAGCGAGACATGCGGATTAGCCCTCATCTCCTGCACTTTTGCGCTGCGTGCGTCAGTGGTAAACAGTAATGAGGCTGGCGCAGGACTGAAATCGCGCAGCACGATTGTTCTGAGTTTAGGCTGCGCGTTTCCTGTTACGCTCGCCAGCTGCATCAGGGTAAAAGGTGAGCGCGTGCTCACCGCATGCGTTAACTTCTGCCAGATTGCCTGCAGATGCGCATCCAGTGAAAGTGCCATAGCCTCTCCTTACTGCTGAATGGGTTAAGGTGTAATAAGCGCGTCTATCGCTTCTGTAACGGGTCTCTCTCCCGCCGTCAGCTCAATGATGACGCGGGACACGGCCGGCTGATGGACCAGCGCCGCCAGCGTGGCGGCAACATCTGCACGTCCGATAGTGCCATAGGCGATTGCCGGCCCTGCACTGATTCTGCCGGTTGCCGGCTCATCGGTTAACGTGCCGGGGCGCACAATCACCCAGTCAAGCGCGCTTGCGGCAAGGATCACGTCGGCCTGTTTTTTTACGCGCATATAGTTTTCAAAAGTGTCAGACAGCTGCCTGCCGCGTCCGGCTTCGGGAAAAGCAGAGACCAGAATAAAGCGTTTTATCCCGGCGCGCTGCGCGGCGGCAACGGACTTAATCAGCCCCTCACCATCAACGGCCTTCGTCATCTCCTCTCCGCCTTTCCCTCCGGCGCCCGCCGTGAAAACCACCAGCCCGCATCCCTGCATCAGCCCGGTAAGTTGCTGTTCATCCAGGGCAACCAGATCTCCCCTGACAGTCTGAATACCCTGTTGCTGCAAGCTGGCTTCCTGTTCAGCGGTGCGGCACAATGCACGTGCCGTCACACCGTCCTGGCTCAGCTGCTGACCCAATTGACGTCCGATATTTCCTGCACCACCCACAATAAAGACGTCTTTCATGCTGTTCCCCTGTTGCAAAGGCTGAAATATTTATCACAATACGATGTAATTTAACCACTTAACTCTAGCGTAAATCTCCGGCGTTGACCGGTTCAGGCGCAAACGGGATACTTTGGAAACAATCGCTTCAGAAGGGCTGTGAATGCCAACAGTAAAATCTTCTGCCGCTGCTCCCCGTGAACGCGGCAGACCGCGCAATTTTGATATCGATGTTGCGCTTGATAATGCCATGATCGTTTTTCGCCAGAAAGGGTTCCACGCCGCCTCTATTGCCGACCTTGGTGAAGCCATGCAGCTTACTGCAGGTAGCATCTACAAAGCTTTTCAGGACAAGCGCTCGCTTTTTTTGCGCGTGTTTGAGCGCTATATTGCAATTCGAAATACCGATTTGCGCGAACGTCTGAGCGCATTCGCTACTGGCCGCGAGCGGGTTGCTGAGCTGCTTCAGTTCTATCTCGATTCCGCCAGCGAAATTGAGGGACGGCGCGGCTGTCTGGTTGTAGGCAGCACCGTTGAACTGCAGACGCTTGATGAAGAGTTATCTCATCTGGTGCGCCAGGCCGTGCTGCGCAACCGGGCTTTTCTTATATCGCTGATTCAGCAGGGTCAGGATGATGGCTCAATAGCCAGCCACCTGGATGCCGATACCACTGCCGGCTTGCTACTCTGTATTGCATTTGGTATGCGTGTAGTGGGTAAAATTCAGGATGTGACTAATGGCGAAGAAACTATTAAGATGGCGCTGCGCCTGCTGGATTAATGCTGCTGCGCTATTAGGAAATACGCATTTCCTAATTGAGTTATTTTACTGTTGTCGCGACTTTACGTTACAGGCGTCTCTGACATATTAAAAACGTTAAGCAATTTAAAAATGGATGAGGGTTATGTGCGGCAAGATGATTCAGAAGATGCAGAAGCGATGCACGCGTTACTGGGTGACGTCATTACGCAAATATTAAAACCAGGCGAAGCGCTTTCTTTGCAGGAGATTATTGGTGCGTTATACCGTACCGGTTTGCGGAGTGACAGCCCTGAAGTACAGCAGGCGTGTGAAAAGGTTATTCGGTTGCTGGCAAAGAAAATGAACTAATAGTGCCCGGTGAAGGTTGATTAAGCCTGTTTAATTAAGAAGAGAGAGTTATGTGCCAGAATCCATATTTTCCTGCAGCGGATAAAATCAGCGCAGAAGAGCAGACCAGAATACAGCAATCTGCAGAATTCAAATTACTCGGTGAAATGGTTAAAGAGATTTTATGTTCTGATAAAACGCTCAACCGTAAGGCCTTGTGTATTTCTTTGCTTTCGCGGCTTGATCACTGTACCGATCCAGCAGAAAAAATGCATTACGATAATCTTTTTAGTTTGCTGTTAGGGCGGATTCAGGCAGCCTGACGTTAGTCATTGCCCTCGCCGATCATCACTTACCGAATCTTCTTTTTTGTACTCACACTGATACATCTGTATGGCGTGATATCGCTTTCGCTAAAGATGTTTTCACGTATTTCGATCGTTTTCTTTCGATATGTCTGCGTTTATCTGTTTCTCAGGCATTAACGGCCTGATGCCAAACCGCGCGCTTTGGCAGAACACAGGCTTCTGCTTTTCGCCGCATTAATTGCACAAAAAAATCATCAAGGTCAGACCACTCCCGGAAATTATGGACTATGCTCCTCTTATAACGTGTCCAGAAATAGGGAAATATGATGAAAAAAATGGTTGTTGCTGCTGCAGTCCTGACTTCACTTTTAGCCGTAACCGGCTGCTCGTCTAACCAGGCGATTAAAACGACTGATGGCCGCACCATTATTACCAGTGGCAAACCACAGGTAGACAGCGATACCGGACTGGTATCGTATGAGAACGCGCAAACCGGCAAAACTGAGCAGATCAATCGTGATCAGATCACGAACATGAGCGAACTGAATAACTGATCCATCTATCAAGGAGAGCACAATGAAGAAAGTTATTTTACTTCCTGTAGCAGCGGTTATTGCCCTGTCCGCCCTTACCGGCTGTACCCGTACCAGCTACGCTATTCATACCAATGATGGTCGTACAATTGTCAGCGACGGCAAACCGAAAGAAGCAGAGTCAGGACTGCTGGGCTATGTTGATGCTAACGGCGTTAAACAACAAATTAACAAAGCTGATGTGAAAGAAGTTTCCGAGATCCCACGCTCATAATTCGCGTAATATCACCGATAAGCCCGCGCAACTGCCGCGGGCTTTTTTTATTGCTATCAGGCTTGTTTTGGCTGACCGTTTGATGCCGTTAAACCGCCATCAACCGGCAGGTTAGCGCCCGTTATATAGCGGGCATCATCGCTGGCAATAAAGGCAATCGCGCTCGCAATGTCATCAGCTTCTCCCGCACGACGCAGTGGAATACGATCGTAAAAGCGCGCCAGTAACGCTTCATCCTGTTTTGCATTTTCAGTTAAATCGGTAAATGTAAAACCGGGACAGATAGCATTGACTCTTACGCCGTCTGAACCGTAATCCATTGCCAGCGCGCGCGTAAAGTTGGTTACGGCGCCTTTAGCCGCGTTATATACACTCATACCCCAGTCTCCGCCAAGTCCGGAAACGGAAGAGATGTTAACGACGTTGCCTTTAGTTTTCAGCAGGGCTGGCATAAAGTAGTGCGTACAGTAGTAGACGCCATCCAGATCGGTGCCCATGAGCGTCTTCCAGTCTTCAGGCGAAACTTCGTGGATCTTACCCTGAACAATACTGCCCGCATTGTTTACCAGTACATCCGCACGCCCGTAGTGCTGGCTAACCTTTTCACTCAGCTGCCTGACCTGCTCTGCATCTGAGACATCGCATGGAACAACAAGATGTTTGCCAGCAGGTAAAGCCTCTTTGACTTTTTGCAGCTTCTCTTCTGTTCTTCCCACCAGTACAACTGACGCGCCCTCAGCAGCAAAACGTTGTGCTGACGCAGCGCCAATACCTGATCCTGCACCAGTGATAACGACAACTTTATCTGCAAACCGTGACATGATTTCTCCTTATCTGATGGAAATGACCTTCCTAAGCCTGGCAAGCTCTCGTCAGTCATCAAGCAAAACCTACGTTTTAGGATGACTCTCAACGGAGAAAGCACGAAAAACAGACAAAACTTATAACAATGCCAACAGTGAGATGGAGCGACATTTGAACAATCAGCAGAGTACATTTCACCTGGCACAGAAAAACGATAGTGCAGAAATCAGCCAGCTCTTACAGCAAAACATCGCGTTATTACAGGGAATATTTAGTCAGGAAAGGGTATGCGAGCTGCTCAGTAATAGTGCAACCTGGGCGCTGCTGGTAAGGCAAAAATCACGACTGCAGGGCGTATTGTTTACTCAGGACAATGCAGCAAATACGCCTGACATTATCACTGCCATGCTTAGCGCCTGGCCTGCAGGCAGACATTGCTGGATTTACGGTCCGATCTGTATCGCTACGCAGTCTCGCGGAAAAGGCCTCTCAGAAGCGCTTTTCGCGCGCGCATGTCGTCACTATGGTTCGCGTAAGCCCGTGCTTTTTGTCAGGCATGACAATATCGCCTCTCTTAAAGCGCACATACGCCTTGGCCTGCAGCCGGTAGCGCAATTTAGTTATGACAATCAACAGTTCATTGTTCTGAGCCAGGTTGATAAGGCATCTGCAACAATGAAGATCACCTGAAAAATATGATTAAAAAAAGTGATGTAAACAGGAAATGTAAATATAAGCCAATTCTTAGGAAACGATTTCATACCTCAAAAAACAGTCATAATTCAACACCTTAAATAATTAGCAAGCTAACTATATACCTGGCATGTAAATTTTTTTACTAAGCGAGCCGGAAAAAAATGACAAATTTCTCTATCATTAACATGTTCAGTGAGAAATCCAACTACGCACTGAGCTGAGTAACTCCTACCTTGCCTCCTCGCGGAGGCATTTTTTTTTGCCTGTTAAGGCGCACGCCTCCCCCGCCTCTGACCAGGTAATACATTTCTGTAAATCGCTTAAACGCGGCGCAATTGGTTTACCACACTATTTTATGCTGGTCCGATGAGCATGGCAGTTTTTCATCGGGTTTCGCGCTGAAACCCGTTTTCCGCTGACTTGTCATCTATAATTTATGAGCCAGCTTATTCTGGCAAACAACACACAGGATGCGTTTTCAGCGAGAGAAATCCTATTCAACATTTTGTTAGCCCGCCCTGCGCGGGTTTTTTTTTGCAGCATGTGAGAGTCAGCCTGGTGGTAATAGTCTGCAGAATTTTCATTGGCTAAAAAGCATTCGATCAAAAAATTCTGCTACCTGATTTGGAAAATTTCAAAATATATCCGGCAAATTCTGCCGTTACGCCTACAGTAAGTGTTGAGGTTATCACGCAATCGTAAAGGAGGTTTGTTTGTCTATTCAACACGACGAGATAGGTCATGTCATTATCGGCGAAGCGGCACTCAGCCTTGCGTTGAGCGAAAAAAAGATCAGCGTTCGTTCACTGATTAATGAGCTCGAATTAATGGCGAATGCGGGTGGCAGCGATGCCCGTCTTATTGAGATCTCAGAGGCCAGAAGCTGGCTGAGAAGTTTTGATAAACCTGAGCACGCTGTACCGTACGTGCCCTATTTGCAGACACTGACAAGCCTGAACGACGAAAAGAACTGACGCCTATGGACGTAGTCCGGCTCCGGCTGGAAGACGACGATAAAGATAACCTTATCGGTTACGCGCAAGTGTTTACCGGCCGGAGAAACTGTCAGGGACGACACCTCCGCTCTGCTACCCTGCATATAGGCAGGCGCATACAGCATCATTTCCGGTTACACGCTTTCCTGCTGTGCCAGCTTATCATTCTTCGCTAATTTATCATCACACCCACTCCGGTTTTCAGGGAGGTCTTTTGGAACGAAATACAGCGGATAACCTTATGCCCATTACCCTGCCTGATACGCACTTTAACCAGATTCTGAGTCGTGAAGCGCCAAATCGGGATGATACCAGCGCTTTTCTGGCAGACGATCCCCGTGCATTCACACTGCCAGGCTTTATTGTGCCGTTTGGTTATGCTCTGTATGTCTGTCCGGAAGATAAACAATACCGGCTGGTTACCCAGGAAAAGAGACCGGAAACGGTCTATGCGGTAAGGCTGGAAGAAACCAGGGATTATACTTCTCCTCTGCGCGCCTGCATTCAGATTATGGTCTGGCGCACGCGTCAGCCTCAACATGAACAGGCCGTGCATGGACTGGCACGCCGTTTTTTTTGTTATTTCCTGCATACACGTTCAATTATTATTACTGACAGTGCCCAGACTAATGCGGCAAAGGTTATGTGGGAAAGCATGATTGCCTGGGCATTGCGCGATCGGGATCATTATGTCTATGTATGGGATGGCACCCGCCACGACAGGCTGCTGGTACCCGTCTCTGACTGGCAGGAATTTTGCGAACACTGGGTAACATTTTGCTGGGGCAGCCAGCCTGACAGCCATTTACAGCGCAGAATTATCATCAGCACGGTTTCCCTCGCTCCCGAAAACCCCGAACAGTAGCTCCCCTTCTCTGTGAGCCGCGTAAAATTTTGCCTGCTAACGCAGAGCGGGTATGTCGTAAGCGTGCCAGGCTTAACATGGGTATAAAATCGCAGCAGCGATATACAGGTACTTTCAGCGTGGCCGTGCAGCAAAGCCTATCCCGGCACTGCCCGATACGGGCCGCAAAAGTGAAATTTTCAGCTGATGTAATTCTGGCTCAGATTATTACCTTACGGAAAAGCGGCAATAACGGTCAGTATTCAGAGAGTTAATACAATGCTCAGGCCCGATCAAAAAAGGCGCATAGTCTTAAAAGCGAGCTTGTGTTAACCGTGTTTGGTTTTTTATCACGCTGACCAGCGTGTAATGATGACCGATCAATCTATTCCGGAAATGGCGTGCAACGCGTGAGCCGCTGCAAAAGTTGAACAAGAAGAAAATAAATAACATTAATTTTTTTTAAGATTATTCTGCCTTCAGTCAGTTTACACTGCGGCATCAGAATGATGTTGCACGCTATCAGTGCGTTACAAACCTGCATTTCATAGTCATTAAATATGTTTCGCCCCTGAGCTTAGCTGATTATTTATAACGTATTGTAGAAATATTGCTGCTCATTACACTTTAAAACCATTACAAACCATGATGAGGAGAGATGAAGTGTTGTTTCATGAAAAGGTAATAGGTCATGTCATTATTGGCGAAGCGACGTTGAATCTGGCACTGGGCGATGGGGATATCAGCGTTCAGGCTCTGATCGCTGAGCTGGGTCGTATGGCAGAGACAGAAGAGAATGATGAGCGTCTGGCACAAATTGCAGATGCCAGAAGCTGGCTGAAAAATTTTGTACAGCCTGAACGACTACACAAAACGCATACACAATGGCAGCTTCAGGCAAAGCGTCATGAGCAAACAACCTTGCCAGCTAAACCGACGCCTTTCACGACGGGCGACGATGACGACAATTAACACATTTTATCGGAACAACCTTATACAGACCCATACGCTGAACCTGTACAAAGATAGAGTGAGATTTTTGTTCTGGCAGGAATCAATGCAAATCATTGATTTGTAATACAAAAAACAAATATCGCGGTAAAACTGACAAAAGAAGGGCAGAAAAAGCTGTACAAGTAAAAGTTAGTTGTATAACTTTACCCTTGTCAGCACAACTTACTTATCTCAAAGAGGCTAACTATGCGTCAGAATATGGTACAGCACCCATCATCCGCTAGTGATATCGCTAACTATTTTAGTAAAGCATCCACTCTGAGCCAGCAGGAAACGCTGGGACAACTGGTTGTTGAAATTCTGACCTCAGGTAAAAACCTCAATCGCAAAGCGCTATGTACAAAGCTGCTTGGTCGTCTTGAAGCAGCAACCAGCGCTGAAGAAGAGCAGCATTATCAGGCACTGATTGGATTGTTGTTTGATCGTTAATATTGCGTAAATATGAGTTAGTGCATCTGGCGGGCAAGCATGATTACCGCTTTGCGGCAGGCCTCACGAACATCCTGCCCTGTCGCTGTCTCACCCATCTGATGCAGCGCAGTAGTAATATCATGCAGAGTCAGATGCTCATCCGGCTTAAGAAGGCGCGCTACGACCGTTCCGATAACGGCGTAGATATCTTCGGCGGTTGCGTCATTTTTCACATGACCTCCGTCCGTAGGTGGATAAGCATACAGTTTAACAGAAATTGTTCCCGGGGAACAATTTAGCGTCAGACTGTGGGAAATCTTTGATTGTGGTCAATTTTAATGCATTTTGCCACGCGCAGGTCGTCTGTCAGATTCAGTGATAATCGCTTTTTCAGATGCCCTTACCTGCATTTCACGTCTGACTTCATCGATAGCGCGCAATGCGGCACGGATGCGATCCTCATCGGTCTCTTTATCCAGGCCAACACGCAGGCGATCAAGTAAAGCAGTCCATGAAATAGCCGCATTGGCATCAAGTAAATCAGTCACGGCCTCACCGATTAAAATTTCAGTCAGTTTTTCTTCAAATTCTTTTTTCATGATGTGTCCGCCTGCAGGTTCGGGGTCGCAAAGTTTAACACAGAATTTTCGTGTGTAACCCTGTACCGCAATGAGCCTGAGCGTTTCGTATAAATTTCACTGATTTACCGTATTCATGATGCCAGAAAACGCCCTTACTGGCGGAGATGAAAGTCTGACCGAAAGAAGCCTGGCTAAAAAAAATGACCGGCTGCATTGATGATGCGCCGGTCGGTCAGAGTGATGCAGATGCAGAGAATGGCGCTACATCGCTTCGCGATATTCCGGCCACGACACGGCTGTACCCTGTGGCGTAAAGAGCGCCCCCTGGAAATCGATGACGCCTGCAGCCTCAAGCCACATCCACTCTTCAGGCTGTTCAATGCCAGATGCAATGACATTAATTTCAAGGGCTGAACAACATTTGATAATAGCCTGCACGACGGCCTGCTTAGGACCGCTACGGTGTACATCACGAATAATCCCGGATGCAATACGCACGCGATCGGGCTGTACATGTGTCAGCAGTGAAAGTCCGGCAGAGCCATCACCGAAATTATCAATCGACAGGCTGATGCCCGCCTGCTTGAGCTGCTTGACCGCTTCAGTAAAGTCGTTCAGGCCCGGGATAACTTCTGTTTCACTGACGCCCAAAATAATCTGCTCTGGCACCAGCCCGGCGCTTTTAATCGCATCCGTAATGGTATCGACCGCGTTTGGCACCGCAACCAGTGTCATCGGCAGAATACTTAAATAGAGCGTCATGCCATCCGGACAGGCTTTACCCGCTTTCATCAGCGCCATACGTACAGCGTTCAGATTTGCACTGTATTTATCTTCATCTTCACCTGCACTCTCCTGACTGTCGGAGATGGCCTCCAGCGCGGTGATTTCACGGCCAAGTGGATCGACCACCGGGCGGAAATGGATGCCGTGCTCTTCCTGAAGCGACCCTGTCATATCGGGGATAAAGTCCCACAGATCGGCTGGCAGCACTTCAAAATAGTTCTCTTTTTCCCGCGATTCCACAAAGGTGCGCAGGAACTGCAGGCCCCGGTCGTCATAGGTCAGCTGGAAGCGTGACGTACCGCGATCCAGTACCGCCTGAAGTACGGTTGACTGGTCATGTTCGCGCAGGTCAAACAGTTCCATTCCGGAATTACCGAAACGGCGATAAGGTGAGTAGTCACGCATAAGTTCAACCACATTGTGATGACGGCGGTCAGCACAGATGCGATTGTAGATCGTCATAACACCCTCTTCAGGTCCCTCAAGGATCTGAAAGAAATGCGTACCGTTAAAGAGCAGAATACCGGTAATCTGGTGCGACGCATTCAGGAGACTCGCCTTCTCAACCATACCCGGCAAAATTTTGACAGGCACATCAGCGGAGATGTGACTACGGTAAATGATTGTGGTTAGCATTAAATACTCCAGTTTACGTGAGTGTACCTGTCTACTTTATCAGCCGGCGGCAGCTACGTATAATGCTGTCTGAAATTATCTGGCTGAATTACTGTAAATATTAAATCCATGATTCCAGAAAAAACCAGCAGAAAATGCACAAAATTGCCTCTTTTCAGAATCATAGAGAAGCATAGTAAATAAGCGAAACGGGGTGGAATTGTAGTCTGCTGCCGGAAATTTTTTTGGCAAATGGTGTTGGTTCACGACGTTTGTTTGCGTTTTTTTCTCTGTAAACAGATGCGGGACGCGCCCGCATCCTTGAAAAGATCAGACCGTATGGAAAACAGCCACCAGCTGACGTAAACGTGAGGCTCGTTCTGCAAGGTCGCCAGCCGAAGAAGCTGACTCCTCAACCAGCGCTGCGTTTTGCTGTGTAACCTGATCCATCTGGTTTACTGCAATATTAATTTGCGAAATCCCGCTGCTCTGCTCATGAGAAGAGGCAGAGATATCCCGGATGAGCTGCGCTGTCTGACCGATGGCCTCTACGCTCTGTTTCACCTTGTCACCTGCATCTCTGGCCATCACTATCCCCTCTTCAGCGTGACCAACAGATTGCGCAATCAGTTCTTTAATCTCTTTCGCAGCAGAAGCAGAACGTTGTGCCAGCGAGCGCACTTCAGATGCGACGACGGCAAATCCCTTGCCCGATTCACCCGCTCTGGCTGCTTCTACTGCGGCATTCAGCGCCAGAATATTTGTCTGAAAAGCAATGCTGTCAATGACGCTGGTTATCTCTTCAATTTTTGCCGAGCTGCCCCGGATACGTCCCATGGTTTCCATTACCGAGGACATCGCCTGTCCGCTGAGTGATGAAGCCTGCGTTGCTGCTTCAGCCATAGTTGTAGCGTGGTGAGTATTTTCAGCGTTCTGGCTGATAATGGATGCCATCTGTTCCATACTGGCAGCGGTTTCTGCCAGGGATGCGGCCTGCTCTTCAGTGCGGGCAGAAAGATTTCCATTACCGTTTGCGATCTCTTCAGACGATGACGCTATAGTCAGCGCACTCTCCTTGATATCTGATACCAGACCGGCAAGATGCTGTTGCATATGCTGCAATGATTGCAGCAGTTGCCCCATCTCATTGCTGCCAGTGACATGAATCGGACAGGTCAGGTCGCCGGCTGCAACATGGCGGGCAGCGTTAACCGCCTCCTCCACCGGACGCGTCACCGAGCGGGATATCATAACGGCGACCCAGACAGCCAGTAACGCCACCGCGAAAAGTACCCCCAGCAGGCTGTATTGCGCATTACGGCGTGCATCAATTTGCTGATTCAGCATGATCGACAGCTGATCGGCGCTCTGTTTTCCCAGCGTGGAAAAGTTATTGATCGCCTCAGTGAATACCCGGACATACTCTGCCGGCGTGACGGTTTTGGTTTTGGATACAAAAATGGCATTGGCCAGCGCCAGTGCATCCTGTGCCTGCTGCACGGCGGTTGTATCCGCGCTGGCAAACAGCTGTTTTAATGCTGGTTCAATAGCAAAAACTTTATCCATATTATTGCTAAATTGCTCCAGCGCTACATTGCCATTTTGCAGCCGGAAATCCATCTGACTGAGCGCGACCTCTGATGTACCCGTGCCTGACGCAATCAGGGATGTGCCACTTGCCCTGATCTGCCCAAGGGTTTCTGTTAATAACGGCAACCGGTTGAAAATGCTGATAATCAGTTGATAGGTATTTAAGTCACTGTCCAGTGATAAGCCGTAAAAATCCAGGATGTCCTGGTTTGCTATTAACAATGTCTGGATCAGACTGGCATGACGGCTGAGGCTCTCTTCCAGTGAAAGGTGTTTATCACCAATCTCTGTCTGCAGTTTTTTCCACTCCCCGTCGGCTTTATTCAAACGCGCCAGCGGCTGTGCAGCCTCCGCGTTTTGGCCGAGTTCAGTGACAACACTGCTATAGAGCGAATCGATCTCCTCTGCCAGCGCCACACGCGAAGCACGAACTGAATCGTTGCTGGCAATAGCGATAGCACTTTCTGCCCGATGACGCTGGACCAGGTTAACCAGTGATAGCATCTTTTTTTCAACCGGTATGCCCGTAAGCTCAATTTTTTTAGCATCGATCGCCTGATTCCCGCTTTGAATAAACAGGCAGGTAGGAAATATAAATAATCCGAGCGCAAACAACCCCAGCAAAATAAACTTCGCTGGCAGATTGATCGTGTTTAGTATCTTTTTCATGCACTATTCCTGGGTGAGCCTAAAGAGATAAATTCCGAATGAAATATTTTTTATTAAACGCTTCAATTTAATCACCCATGCGTTATAAACGTTGCATCCGGGGCTGCAAGCTATTACCGCAAGGCGTGAATTCAAAAATTATAGATTGCTAACGGTTATTTTACAGAGGATATATTGACGATATATTCTTGCGTAACACCCAAAGTCAAATAAGTTAAAAACTATAAAAAACATAATGTTATAAAATAAGCTCGGGTTCCATAAAAAGCCAAAACCCCGTTATCTATCGAAAAAACTTATCTCAGAATAAAGCGTTAAAGTTTTAGCTACCTGCGCCGATAATCAGCGATTTCTTCTTCGGCAGGGAAAGTGGCGCACTCTGCCCTCAATTAAAATGGCGTCTCATTAAAATACCAGCCCTGACAAACAGAGCCGTCAGGACTGGAAATTACAAGTGTGTTAACCGTATGCCTTTAGCAACGTTTCTGCAGCGAGTTTGCCTAATGCATTCGCGGCATAAGGGCTGTCGCCGGTTATGACATTGCGATCGCGATGTACCGTACCCTTGATGTCTTCATTGATAATATGAATACCCATAGCGCGCAGCTTTTCACCAAAGTACCAGGCAAGATGACCTGGCATATAGCCTATTTCCGGCGTCTGCTTGTCAATCGCATCAGGGAAAGCACAGATTTCATAGCCCGTCAGCGGATTATCGGACTCTGTTAATGAAAGAAATGCCGCCGGGCCGTGACAGAGTGAGATCAGATAACGGTCATTTTCCAGCGTCCAGCGTAATAACGACGCCACCTCTTGACTCTCCGGTAAACCAATCAGCGCACCGTGTCCGCCCGGTATAAAAACAGCCGCGTAGTCGCTATGGGGCGAGAGGGTCGCTAACACATCGGCTAACCTGAGCGGGGAGCGAAAGGCTGGCTGGTAGCGCTGATAAAATTGTATTACCGCTTCATCCTGCTCCGGCATGGCCCAGTGTTCAAACTTTGCCATCTGACCGGAGAGCGTCGCAATGTCGAGGCCAAAGCCCGCCTGGTGCAGGTGATACATTGGCAGTAACGTTTCAACCGGATGATTGCCGGTTGAAAACAGCGTATCGTTAGCCAAAGACAGATAACGTTCATCAGTACACAGGACCAGAATTTTTTTGCTTCCGTCACCGGGCACCGGATAGTCAGCGCCGTCCAGATCGGATACCGGGCTGGTAAATTGATTGCGCGAGTAGTCTGAGGGGAAAAATGCGTCTGCCTCGGCACGATCGGCAACGGGTTTCCGGCTGAGTTCGTTCGTCATTTATGCTTCCTCTGTAAGTAAATACAGAGAAAAGCGTAGGTGAAAAACCGGCCTGGCTCACTGAGCCAATTCTGAATGCCGCTGCGCCTGTTATGATGCAGAGCACACCCGCACGCATAACTTATTGCGTCACAGCGGCAGGCACTTCCTCAACTAATACCAGCGGGCACCGCCGCACCCGGCAGGCCTGAGAATAGGCCAGCGCGCAGACTGCGCACAGGTCGCATACGTCGGATTCATACTCATACTCCATATAGTATCGAAAGCGACTGGTGTGAGTAGCAGTACGCCAGAAACGCTGCGGCTCCAGCAGTTCATCAAGTTGCCTGAAAGTCAGGGCTGACGGGTTGTGGTACCCGACTCTTACGCGATAAGTTGTCATGCTTCGATTATTGAATGACTTACCGCTGGCTGCAACCGGACACCGGTTTTCATTTCGATAGCTAAAATGTATCAGTCGCTACTTTTCCGGCTCGATCTCTTCAATTAACTCAGCATCCTGCTGACGTACGCTGCCTACCCGCGTGGTCACCGCATGCCAGCAAAAGGCGTCTTCGGGTTCAGCGGCTTCATGCGCGATCTCCTGGGCACGACGTGCGGATGTGCTGTTGCTCAGCCATTCATGAACGCCTTCTGCAGTCAGGACCAGCGGGCGGCGATCGTGAATATCGACCATGCCTTTATTGCTGGAAGCCGTCACTATGACAAAACCTTCGTGCCCCTGAGCGTGATTAAACGGTGCTTTGCCGATGGCAGCAAAAAATAGCGGCGTTTTGCGCTGGTGATAGATGAAAAACGGCTGCTTTTTCCCTTTCTCTCTTTTCCACTCGAACCAGCCATCAGCCGGTACTATCGCCCGCCCCTGTTCCCAGAGAGGTTTAAACATCCGCCCGCTGGCAGCGGTTTCGCTGCGGGCATTAATCAGAGGCTGCTTATGCCACCATTCCGGCCCATATCCCCAGTAGACGGGATCCAGCCGCAGCGCCTCTTCGCGCTCGCTGAGCAGTAATACGCGGGTACCTGGCGCGACATTGTAGCGCCCGATGGGCAATGGATCGTACTGGATCTCGTCCGGCGCAATACCGAGCGCCATAAAATAGTCATCTCTGCTGCTGTACTGCGCGAATCGTCCACACATATTGACCTCCGGCTGTAAGCATAGGCCAGTTTGTCACACCCGCGACAGCTACTGCGATTGCGCCGAGTTACATTGACATCAATTTAATTTGGTTCAATACTTGTCGCTGTCCGGGCGCAGCATGCGTTTTCCCTGTCGGCCAGCATCAGTTAAATGGATCGTGAATGTGTACTGATATAAATGATCAAAGCGGTAACAACGAGCGTCCGCTGTCTGACGCACCGGTAACCGTCGACCAGTTCCTCTGTTTTGCGCTCTACTCTGCATCACTCGCCATGACCAAGCTGTATCAGTCCCGGCTTAAACCGCTTGGACTTACTTATCCCCAGTATCTGGTATTACTGGCGCTGTGGGAAAAAGATGAGGTGACCGTCTCGGAGGTAGGTGCACGCGTGCGGCTCGATTCCGGCACGCTCAGCCAGTTATTGAAAAGACTTGAAGCAGCCGGTCTTATTGTGCGTAAACGCGATTCAGGCGGCGATGAACGCCGGGTACTTATTTTCCTGACTGATGAAGGGCAGCAGCTTAAAAGCAAAGCCGCCGGGGTGCCCGCCGATATGATTTCGGTGATGGATACCCCTTATGAAGAACTGCATGATCTTACCGTAAGGGTTGCAGCCCTGCGGGAAAAACTGCATCAGGCACTGCCCTGAACGCCTGACCCGACCCCGTCTGCTCAGGCCAAAACGTGTGCAGGTCGTATAATGGCAGCCATAAATACCGATTAATATGCAGAGGGATACCGCGTGAAACTCAGCGTTTTGGATAACAACAGTGCCATTCATGCCGCCATCGGGCGTACCGTGTCGTTTTTACGCAAATCCGGACAGCCTTTAAGTATTGACAACATTCTTGTGCATTTGCGGCAGCAGGAAAGTGAGGCGCTTGATGGGATGAAAGAGACCTATACAAGCGCTGTACGCGCTCTGACAGCCAGAGAGCAATAAGCCATTACAATGTGCTATGTGCCCCGACACTCAGTGTAACGTCTGATCATGAGAGGCCGCATCGATTATCGGGCAGTCTGCCCCCTGGATTTCCCGGATGGCAAAGTAGAGCGAACGAATTTTTGCTTCACTCTTTTCCGTTGCCAGCATCTCCTGCAGTCTGCTGAGCAGAGCATCATAAGAAACAGGTAACGCCTCTTCAAACAGCGCCATTACCGCCTCGCCTATTACTCTATCCACCCATTCATCATCATCTGCTTTGTTCATTCTGCGGTCGCCGGGTCAGTGTACATCTGGAAAAAAAGCTTTTAATACCGCTAAAAAGATACTACAAAATTTATGTCCATTCAGAAACAATCCGCAAGCAACGTCGGGCCAGGCCTGCATATTCCATTTAACCTGCTGATTAATAGCCAGTTAACCTGATACGTGAAATATTTTACTGCATGTTAAACGGGTTCGTTTCAGGATAAAGCGTAAGCGATCATCGGACCCGGTTTGCGTTTAACTCTGCACCATTACTGCCTTTATCGCAGGCAACCTTGTATCTCCCTTCATTACAGGTAGTATATGAACCATATACACAACATATAAGGCACAGTCATGGGCATTGTGAAAATCTCCGATCTGATGCATGAAAATCTGCGTATCGCCAGCGGAGCATTGAGCCGCTCAGTTAATGCTCAGGCGGAGCACTGGATGAAGATGGGCATGCTGGCAGAGCTTTATCCCGACAAAGACCATCAGGCGCTGGTCCGGCTGCTGATGCGCGTTGAACGCGACGGAGGGAGTGACCTGGCAGCACTCTTAAATCATCCTGCATTTCTGACTCAGGAGAAGGCATCATGAATATTACGTTCCATAATGCCGCGGAAATTGAACAGGCGCGCGCCGCGGGTAATGCTGCTGCTGCCGTGCTGGCCATGATTGGACCTTATGTAAAGCCAGGTATCAGCACCGACGAGCTGGATCGTCTCTGTCACGATTACATCGTTGATGTCCTGAAAATCACGCCGGCAAATATTGGCTATCATGGCTATACCCGTACGCTCTGCACGTCAGTCAATCACGTAGTCTGCCACGGTATCCCGGGTCCGAAACGACTTAAAGAGGGCGATATCATTAATATTGATGTCGCGGTTATCAAAGAGGGCTGGTATGGCGATACCAGTCGCATGTACTTTGTCGGCCAGCCTTCAGTTCGCGCCAGGCGACTGGTGGATATCACTTACGATGCAATGATGGCGGGTATCAGCGTGGTGAAACCCGGTGCCCGGCTGGGCGATATCGGCGCAGCCATCCAGCGGGTAGCTGAAGGCGCAGGGTTCTCTGTCGTACGCGAATACTGCGGTCATGGCATCGGACGGATCTATCATGATGAACCACAGGTGCTTCATTATGGTACGCCCGGTAAAGGCCTGATGCTGGAACCGGGCATGATCTTTACTATTGAACCGATGATCAATGCCGGCAAAGCAGCGACCAGCGTATTGAATGACGGCTGGACGGTGGTAACAAGAGATCGCTCACTCTCTGCGCAGTGGGAACATACCGTTGCCGTCACAGATAACGGCTTTGATCTCCTCACGCCGTGGCCGGATGGCACCGGCAGCGACTCTCCGGTTCAGCGCTGAAGAAGGTTCATCGACTCAATCACCTCCGTCATCTGCTGAATCAGCATCTGTGCCGCGCGCGAAAGCTGCCGCGACGGTGCAGTGCATAATGCCAGCGTCAGAGGGCGCATGACGTTGTGCCGGAGCGGCACAAAGCTCAACTCCCCTTTTTCAACCTCAGTCATTACATCCAGCAGGCTCAGCACGCAGATCCCGCTGTTCTGCGCCACCAGCGTATGGATAAGACGAATATCATTACAGCCAATCACATTGTCAGGTCGGAATCCCTGCCGGTGGTAGAGCGCAGCGACCCGCTCATGAACAACCAGTGAGTCACCCGGCAGAATATGTCGCTCATGACTCAGTTCACTGAGTGAAATAGCATCACGGGTTCTGAGCGGATGCTGGTTATTCATGACCACGCCCATTTCCAGTTCAGCAAAAGCCAGCACATCGAGGCCGCTCTGGCCAGCCGGGTCGAGGATAAGACCAAAATCGATTTCAGATTGTCTGATCAGCTGGCTGATACGATGGCTGTTATCGACGGTAAGCGTCAGATTCAGCCAGAGATGCGTCTGCGCCATGACCGCTATCCGTTCGGCTATCCGGCCCCGGGTCAGAGACTGCACCATTCCCAGGGTAACAGTGCCGCGTTTTAGCCCCTGAATGTCATCGAACCGCTGGCGCGTAACGCGAAATTCACGCTGCCAGCGAGTGAGATCGCTGTAGAGCAATTCGCCGGCAGTGGTCATGCGCAGCCCTTCCGGCAGACGCTCAAACAGCGGCGTATTAAAGGAGGCTTCTGCCTGTAAAATTTGCCTGTTGATCGCAGACGCCGACACGTGCAGCTTTTCTGCCGCCTTACGCAGACTGCCGCTGCGGACGACCTCAGTAAAATAGAGTGCAAAACGGGAAAATGGGCTCATCGTGTACCTGTACACTTTTTTGCAACAGCAGACTGTAATCTTAGCGATGGATCGTAACACAGAAGCGTAATAACAATGTCCTGAGAAAGAGTACGTTTATCACGGTCTGTGAACTGATTATCAGGAGATGACTATGCCCGGCCCGACACCGCCTGCCCACTGCACTTTTGATCCTGAAGACTGGCTGCGCCTGGCGCGCCACTGGCATCCTGTTGCGCGCAGTGGTGATATCAGCAGCGCCCCGGTAAAAGCGACGCTGCTGGATGAACAGCTGGTGCTGTACCGGATCAAAGGAAACGTTGTAGCCGCCCGTGATATCTGTCCACATCGTGGCGTACCGCTGACGCTGGGTTTTCACGACGAAGAGGGCATTATCTGTCCTTATCACGGCCTGCGCTTTGGGGAAAATGGCCGGTGTAACCGCATTCCGTCGAGTCCGGACCAGCCGGTACCTGCCAAACTGCACCTTACCTCGTATGCCGTTGCAGAACGTTTTGGCTTGATCTGGGTTTGTCTTGCGCCTGACAGTGAACAGCCTGCAGCACTGCCGACGATGCCGCACTGGGATGAGAGCGGATTCCAGCAAATCAACTGTCCCGGGTTCGACGTCGCAGGATTTGCTGGCCGGCAGGTAGAAGGCTTTCTGGACGTCGCGCACTTTGCTTGGGTACATACGGATACATTTGCCGATCCGGCCAACCAGCTGGTGCCCGCTTATAATCCGGTTGAAACCGACTACGGCTTTAGCGTCGATTACTGGAGCTCCGTGAGCAATTTCGCTGCCGACAGCCCCTGCCAGGCGCCCGCTGGCTTTGAATGGCTGCGGCGCTTTGAGATGCATCTGCCCTTTACGGCCACATTAACGATTTTTTTCCCGGACGATGCCCGCCTGGTGATCATGAATGCGGCTTCTCCGGTTTCAGCCCGTCAGACGCGCATGTTTGCGCCTATAGCACGCAACTTTGATCTGCACATTCCTCCGGAAGAGGTGCACGCTTTTAACCTGCGCGTGTTTGAAGAGGATCGGCTGATGGTGGAGACCCAGCGCCCTGAACGCCTGCCGCTGGATCTTACGCTCGAGGCGCATATTCCGGCCGATCGCAGCTCGGTCGCGTACCGGCGTGGTCTGAAGCGCATGGGATTTGGTGAATTTTTTCTGGTCTGAGGGTCTGCGATGAACGAACTGATTACTGTGATCACGGACGGCATCTGGCGTCAGGGCCGCCGCAATCTTGGCGTCAGGCTAATGACGGCAGATGGGCAATTGTTGCCCGCATGGCAGGCAGGGGCGCACATCGATGTGCACCTGCCGTCGGGAATAATCCGGCAATATTCACTGACCGGACCGGAAAACAGACGCGACTGCTATGAAATTTGTGTGGCACTTGACGCGGATTCACGGGGAGGTTCGCGCTATGTACATGAAACGCTCCGCCCGGGTATGCAGCTTGCTATTTCTGCACCACGTAATCTTTTCCCGCTGGTTGCAGCAAAGAAAGTCATCTTGCTGGCCGCAGGCATCGGCATCACCCCCCTCTCAGCGATGGCGCAGGCGCTGGAAGCAACAGGCATCGCTTTTGAACTGCACTATTATCTCAGACAGCGGGGCGATGAGGCGCTTGCAGCAACACTGAGCCAGAAATTTGCGCATGGCGTTTGTCATTTCTGGTACAGCAGTGAGGGAGTCAGCGCACGCAATCATCTGCCTGCCGGTGTCGCACATTATCAGCCCGACGCACATATCTATCTGTGTGGTCCGCTGCCTTTCATGTCACATCTGCGGCTTCAGGCTGAAGCCTGTGGCTGGCCCTCCGGAGCGATTCATACAGAGGCATTTAAGGCTGCTGCACCACAGCAGGTTACCGGGCGGGGCGCGGCGTTCACGATAACGCTGGCGCGCTCGGGCAGAAGCTGGCTGGTTCCGCCAGATCGGTCAATTGCAGCCGTGCTGACTGAGCAGGGCGTGGAGGTTGCACTGTCGTGTGAAATGGGCATGTGCGGCGCCTGCCTGACACCCGTTATTGAAGGTCAGCCAGACCATCGCGACACGGTTCAGTCTGACAACGAAAAAGCGTCGCCCGCCCAGTGTGTCGCCCTCTGCTGCTCCCGCAGTCATACCGCCAGCCTGATTATCGATCTCTGAGTAGCCTGCTGCTGACCCGGCCAGCAGCCAGGCCTCCCCTGCCCGGGTAAAAGCACCTGCGATAACCCGACATTTTCAGACCTTATTTCTGTTCTGACCATTCATACCAGGACTGAAAAAAATAAACGAAGCGTAATAGAATGCCTGCACTCTTTTATTGCGTGATGTCATGCTGTGCATGGCTAATTGTCACAACTTTTCATCAAACCTTTTCAGGACGCAAAGAACGCTTTCCTTTATCGGAGTAAAATGCTAACTATTCTCCTGCGTAAGATTAAGATAACAGGATCGTTTAAAATCGATTCTTACTTAAACAAACGACCCGTCGTAAATTAAAAGTCAGGATAAATTCTGGCTTGAATATGGTAAAAACAGCGCTACATTTATTTTTGCCACAAGTCAGCATGAACAGAGAGGAAAAAATGCAGGATTCCAGCAATAACCCGGAAGAAGCTGAAAAAACCAAACCACGCCGCGGTGGTGCAGGTAACTTTGCTGCTAACAAAGAACGTGCTGCTGAGGCAGGCCGTAAGGGCGGTCAGGTCAGCGGCGGCAACTTCAGAAACGATCCTGAACGGGCTATTGAAGCGGGCAGAAAAGGAGGAAAAATTAGTCGTCGTAAGTAAACTTATACAGCATCTGATACCCCCTGCACTTCATTTAATCCTATAAATGACACTCTCCTGACATCGTTTACGCTTCGCTTAAGCGAAAGAATCGACCTGTCAGGAGAGTTATTTTTCATCCGGAGAAAAATTTTCGATTAAAAGTTGATCGATGGAATTTCTTTACCGCTTCGCTTTATTAACAAAACAAACACCCTATATTTCCTGGCTGATTTGTAAATGGCTTTTTTATTAGCCAGCAACATGACTGAATATATTTGTACAACGCACACCACTTTGTACACTTTTATTAAAGATATAAATTCATACTTCAACGTATTTAAAATAAGAAACGACATAACTCTATATTTAATAAAGAAAAATTGCATTTTTGATGCATCTTATCGTTACCTGCGCGAATGGCAGGTATTTCGTTTGAGGAAGCAGCAATGAGGTATGAGTGCAACCGCACGCAAAGTGTGACGTGCGCATTGCTGCTGACTATAGTTAATGTTCAGCGATGATAAGGGGGACTTTATGGCTGGTGGCTGGTCCGAAGATGGCGCAGTCCAGAAACAGATTGATGCAACGGTAGATGATGCTATTGCCCGGGCACGAAGTCATCTGAAGCAGGGTGAAAGTGCCCGCTTCTGCGATGAGTGTGGAGAACCCATACCCGAAGCGCGTCGCGCGGCACTGCCCGGCGTACGCTACTGTATCCAGTGTCAGTCTGAACTGGATAAGAAAGAGGCCAGCAGTAGCGGGTATAATCGCCGGGGCAGTAAAGATAGCCAGCTACGTTAGCTGGCTGAGGATGTTGTGACTCAGCTCCAGAGCAGGACGTTGTTACGCCCTGCCCGCTTGACCTGATAAAGCGCTTCATCCGCATGGCGTAGCCAGTCGCGCAGAGAATCAGCGCTGCTTGCCGGAGCGATACCGATGCTCACCGTGCAGTGATAATCGGGAGCGGCCGGTAAAACCACCTGCGCGATTTTTTCACGGAGTCGCATCGCCAGAGCCACTACGGTGTCATCACTGGCATGGTGAACGATAACGCTAAGTTCATCACCACCCAGGCGCGCAGGAATATCCTGAATACCAACATAATTACGCAGCAGAGCCGAGATCTCAGCCAGCAGAAAATCGCCTGCTTCATGTCCCCATGTGTCATTAACGGCCTTGAAATGATCCAGATCCAGCAGCAGCAGATAGCCGTTACTGTCACCACGCCGCGTACTTAAAAACTCACTCTCCAGACGTCGCTCAAACAGCCGTCGGTTAGGGATCTGCAGGCCCGGATCCATCAGGGCCACGCGCTCCAGTTCACGATTACGCTTACGCAGTTGCCAGGTGAGATTATAGGACGCAATACTCAGCGCCAGCATATAGCAGCTGGCCAGCGGCAGCGTCAGCCACACTGTTTGCATGGTAAATGCACTCTCTGCCCGTGCGCCATCAAGTATCCATACCGGTAAAAAAGAAACGATAAATGCTTTAACGGCTGATATCAGCAACGTGCTGCCGCCCGCCGCATAGCGATCGGAAGCCAGCACTGCCATGATAATGACGGAAGGCACCGGACTGAGCGACATCAGCGCCACCCAGATCCCGCCAAAAGCGGCGTCTAGCGTGAGATTACTACGTTCAGCGCTGGTCGGGTCTTCAGCGCGCAATGCACGCTGGCAGGCGAGCCATGGCCAGGCAAACGCATTAATGAACAGCAAACCGCTGTAAAACAGCTCACGCTGCATATCGAGCAGCACAGAAAGAACAGGGAAAAAACAGAGCACAGTGCCGAGCTGCCGCATAAAAAACATGCGCCGGACAAAACGTCTCGACCGTTTTTTCAGATGATCATCATCAGGGGTATAATAGTTCATTCTAAGAAAAGTCTGATCAACAGGAACCGCAGTTTATCGGGAAATAAGCGCAGGCGGCCAATTATTTTGACGCTGCGACTTTGTCGATTGAAGTTACTGCGCTTATGTAATTAAGCCTGTACCTTGCTGCGCATTGTAGTATCACTCTTTCATCAAAAAAATAGTGATAATTATCAGAGGCATAAATAAGGCGAACCTGTATACGTGCGATAAACATTGCAGTGTTCAGGCCGCCAGTACAGCCTGGCTTAAGAAAGCTCTTTTTTTTCAGATGGCGCGCTTACCACGCTATCTGAACAGTACCTGTTGGCGATTTCAGGCTGAAATCGCCGTTAATCATAGACTTACCACTGAGTCGCCTGCATATCAATGACGAAACGATAATGCACATCGCCGCGCAGCATACGGGCAAATGCCTGTTCTATGTCGCATCCTGTAATGATCTCAATATCCGCCACAATATTATGCTGACCACAAAAATCGAGCATTTCCTGCGTTTCCTGTACGCTACCTATCGAAGAGCCAGTGATGCTCAGCCTGCGGAAAACCATTGGCGTTATATCAGGTGAGATATGAGGCCGATCCGGAATGCCTACCAGCACCATGCGTCCATTGGTTTTCAGCGTAGCGAGATAAGGATTAAGATCGTGTGGCGCTGCCACGCAATTGATAATGATATCCAGTGAAGTCTGACAGGCCGCCATCTCCTCCGCATCCCGTGATACCACTACCCGACTGGCCCCCAGACGCAGTGCGTCGTCGCGCTTGGCTGCAGAGGTAGTAAACAGGGTGACATCTGCTCCCATTGCACAGGCCAGCTTAACCGCCATGTGTCCAAGTCCGCCCAGCCCGACCACGCCCACGCGGTCTCCTGCTTTGACGTTAAAGTGGCGCAATGGCGACCAGACCGTAACACCAGCGCAAAGGAGCGGTGCAACGCCTGCTGGTGACAGGTTTTGCGGAACAGCGACCACGAAGTGTTGATCGACAATTACGTTTTCAGCATACCCTCCCCATGTGGTACCGCCGGTATATTTGTCGGTTCCGTTATAGGTCGCAGTAAAACCTGCTTCGCAGTATTGCTCTTCATGCTGCTGGCAGAAATGACAGGTCCGGCAGGAATCGACCATTACGCCAACGCCAACCAGATCGCCGGGCCTGAATTTGCTGACGTCATTGCCGGTCTCTATTACCCGGCCAACGATCTCATGGCCCGGTACCAGCGGATACTGGCTGACGCCCCATTCATTGCGCGCCATATGCAAATCAGAATGGCAAACGCCGCAATAAAGCACCTCGATTTTCACATCCTGGTGTTGTAACGGACGCAGAGCAACATTGTCAGATGTCAGGGGAGCGGTTGCATTATGCGCAACCAGTGCATTGATTTTCATTGTGCCTCCGGCAAAGATGGCTTAATAAGTTAAGAGGCGGCAGACTATAGTGAATGCGAAAAAAAATTAATAGTAGGCACCAAACGGTGACCTTATAAGGAGTCAGGTAATGCCAGCCTGGGAAGAGGGTAAACTGGTTTTTTATGCGGATTCACCCCCGCGCAGACTGCTGGAACTGTTCTCTGTCAAATGGAGCACAATGGTGCTGCATGCGCTTTATCACTGGCCGGATCACTGTGCCAGAACCGGCGAATTACAGCGCAGTCTGCAGGGCATATCGAAAAAAATGCTGTTTCAGACGCTAAAGGCACTGGAACAGCGCGGGCTGGTTGAACGACGGGAGTACGCGGTTACGCCAGCTAAAGTCGACTACCGGCTTACCCCGCTGGGAATGACCTTTGCCCGACCGGTAGAGGAGATGTACGCGTGGGGGCTTGAGAACCAGGCCGCGCTGGACAGTATGGAAGCCAATCTGCACGCAGCACAGCTTAACGCAGAGTCAGAGGAGTAACAGAGTCGCTGCCGGCGACTCTGTCTGACAGAGTTAGTTAAACGGCGTTTCCCGGGCCAGCAGGCGCGCAATGACGTTAAGTGCGCCCTCTTCATTATTATTCTGCGTACGATAACGTGCGACTGCCGAAACCGACGGGGCGGCGTTATCCATGGCAAAGCTGTAGCAGGCCTGCCGCAACATCTCTATATCGTTTGCACTGTCGCCTATCGCCAGCACTTCACAATCATCAATGCCCCACTTTTGCTGCAGCATTGCAATGCCATGCGCTTTATGACAGCCCGGAATGATCAGATCAATAAAGCCAAATCCGCTGGAGACCGGATGCATGATGTTCTCAATTGCACTCAGCTCGTGATGCAAACGCGTCATCAGCGCCTCAACACCTTCATGCTCCAGATTCAGTGAAAATTTAAATATGGTGTCATCGATGCTGCTCAGATCGTCGCGCTTTTCCAGCCGGCGATAATGATTGCTGAGCTTATTGACGATATGTTCAGGCATCGAAGTATGCACATAGGCGCTGTTACGACCGCAGACCACGACGCTGATATCAGGCTCTTTTGCCAGAATAGTGAGGATCTGCTCTACCCGCTCAGGCGCCAGCTCTCCGCAAAACAGCTCTTCATTGCAGTCTGAAACCCAGGCTCCGTTTTCCGCGACGAAAGCGATCTCATCCTTGATGTCAGGAAAATAGTGCTGCAGCTGATAATACTGATTGCCGCTGGCCACAACAAAGCGGATCCCTTTCTCTTTAAGCAGTGCATACTGGCGGGCAAAACGCTGCTGATTATAGTGCTTGTTGTCATCAAGGAAGGTGCCATCCATATCTACTGCAATCATCTTAACTGCCATTATTCTCTCCCGTATTGAATCTGTCGTCAGCGCGTCCGGCCTGTCATAAAGTATAAGCTTACTCGCGACATGGATTAATGAGAATGGTAATAGTGAGGATGCTCACTGCTTTCAGAGATTTCTCGCTGGTGAAAGCGGAGTACCTTCACCCTTTACTGATTACAGTGAATGAGACGAGTGATGCAGCAGTGCGAGACAGGCAGAAAAGGATGCCGGCGGCGCGTTAAGGCCGCCGGACTGAATCAGTGATTATCAGGATAGCTTAGCGTAATTGCATCATCAGGCAGATGCGTAAAGGTCTTAACCAGCTGATGGTAATCGGCTACCGGATTAAGCGCTGCAAACTGTTGCGGATAGAGATCCTTCGCCAGAATTTCCATGCCGATGATATTCCAGGGGTGATTGTAGAAATGGTGATAGATGCCATAAACACGGTCCTGCTTAACCGGTTCAATCTGTGCCACGCCGGTACGGTGCGTCAGGGTCTGGAAGGTCGCGGTAACGTCCTGAGGCTTAACGTCGTAGCCAAACGGCAGGACATTACTGTTCGGGCGCTTTGAGCCAGTCATGATATAGACGTCTGGCTTCATCGCGATGATTTTTTCCAGCGAGACAAATCCTGAATTACCCGGTAAAAGTGCAGAGCCAATGTTTTTGCCCCCTACTGCTTCAATCAGGCCGCCCCAGCCATTATGACTGTGCGTAAAACAGCAGTTGTCACTGTTACCGGCAATGGGCTCAATAAACACGGTCGGTTTTGTTTCAACGCTTTTTACAGTGTTTGTAATGGCCGACATTTTTTGCTGATAGAAGGTTGTATAGTCACGGGCTTCATCTTCACGATTGAGGATCTCTCCAATCAGTGAGACGCTTTTGGCCGTATTCTGTGCCGGATGGAGTTCATAGTCAACAAACACAACCGGTATATGCAGGTTTTCGAGCGTCCTGATCACGCCAGACTGAATCAACGCCGGTTTTGCACGTAACTGTGCAATCATGACATCAGGGTGCTGCGCCAGCACGCTTTCAAGATTAACCTTTCCCTGATCGTTGAATCCCATATCAACAATTTTTTCCGCCTGCGGCCAGCGTGTCTTCAGCATTTGCCAGGTTTGCGTGTCCTGCTTTTTGGGCAGGTTATTCCAGGCCACAACGCGTTCAAAAGGATTGTCACGATCGAGCAGGGCAAGCGTCAGTACATCACGCCCATCCTGTAAAATAATATGCCGGGGCTCTTTAGAAAACGTATGTTGCTGTCCATCCAGATCGGTGATGGTCAATGGATAGGTGGTGGCTGACGCTGATACTGCTACACCCAGAGTCAACACCATGCCGCACAGAACTTTCATTTGAACTCCCTTCTTTACTGAATAGTAATTATTATCATCTAATTTATCATAACTCTGAAGGCTCAGGCAGGTTACGTATGGCTGCGGTTGTAACGGAATGCGTCATCTTCCGGTATCTCTGTTTGCCTTCTTGCGCATAAAGGGGAGACCAGAAGAATGAATCAGGACGTTGATTGTTGAGAGGGGTTCACAAATCTGTAAATCCGCAATGCGCGCTGGCAGAGTTTACTATCGTATAACCTGAAACAGTGGCGATTTCAGGCTGAAATTATTAGCAGAACTCCAGACGGGACAATGACTTAGACATGAAATTGCAGTGGCGAACGTTAAAAGCCGCCCGCAGGCGGCATGGTTACTGCTCCAGGTATTTAGCAAGCGTGCTGCTGATCACCTTGTCCAGTTCATCCTGAAGCTCTTTAGGCTGGCGACTGAATTCATAACTGAAGGTTCGCCCTTTGGATTTTTTCCGGGCATACCGATCTTTATCGGCAAAGTTCCAGAGCGGCGTCGTGACGATTTTCTCTTTTCCAGGCGCCTCAAGCAGGGCATTACTGCCATTGCGCACCAGACGTAGAATCGCATTTTTGATTTCATCCTCAGCCAGTCCCTCTTCAGAGGCAACATCATCAATATCTGCACTGATCGTCTCAACCAGCGTTGTTATGCTCTGTTGTTTCTCCTGCAGCTTTTCATACGCCTGAAGCAGCAGCTTATAGTCCGGATAGGCGAGTTCAGCATGGTTAGGAAACAGCATAATCAGTTCAGCTGGCACGCTCGCTGCCTGTAAAGCGCGCGTCACTTTCGCTTGTGACAGCCCCTGTTGTTCAGCAATCTCTTTTTGCGACAGACCACTCTGCTTTAACGCAAGCAGACGCAGGCCGACTTCGCGCAGATTGTGCTCACGCGCGGTCTGAATATCCTGAGCCAGACGACGCGCCTCTTCGGCAGAGATATCTTCATCAGTCACCAGTATGCTCAGGCCCGTTTTGCATAAAAGCGCGGCTGCACGACGGCGCGATCCATCAAGCACCTCGATACGGTCACCGCGCTTTACCCCAATAGCGGGAAAAAACTGCTGCAGTTTAATTGTACGAATAATGTCACGCAGAGATTCTGGCGTCAGGCCCGACTGGTCACGCCCATTCGTCTCCTGCACAACAAATGTCTTTGTTTCCACATCGCGGGCAGAAACGTGCTGAAGTGAGAACAACGCACGCTTGCCGGTATTCAGCACAAACGTTTGCGTATGTTCTGCAGCCTTATCTTCATTTTGCAGAGGTGACTGGCTGAAAGTACGGCCAATAGTAATGCGTTTTGCGCTCATCTTAACCTCAGTTCAAACGAATAAATTCAATACGGTCAAATACGGCTTTGGCAAAATCCTCCGCAGCTGAACGGGCGTTTTTCAGGGCCTCACTGCTGCCTACATAGGTAGAAGGATTCGCTGAAATAACCGTATCAAACGACTCACCACAGCGCTCAAACCCATCAAGCCGCGGCAGGGCGGCATCCAGCATATCACCGCCGAAAATCTCTTTAGCCAGGCTGTGGCACATCTTATGATCGGCTTTATTGGAGAGCTTTGACATAAAACCAATATTGCCCTGCAGCCGGCACTCAGCCCCTGAGGCTTCAATAATCCCGACCAGCTCAGGCAGTCGGGTGAGATATTTGAGCGTTGAATGAAAATCGACCTGTGCCGGGGGAACGGGCGTCATCAGCAAATCAGAGGCAGCAATCGCATTTTTGAGGAAGGCATCCAGATGCGGACCACTGTCGATAAAAATAAAGTCATAATCTTTTTTCAGCTTCGCTACAACGTTTTGATACAGCACGGCGTGCACGTTCTGACCAGGCAAATGCTCGTGACAGAGCTCCTCCCAGCGTGAAGCAATAAACGCATCATCAATGGAGGCCGGCAGCACATCTACGCCCGGAATGATAGAAGGCACGATGAAATCGCTTTTCAGCTCTTCTCCGCTGACATTCTGTAGCATCGCCTGCGCGGCGGTAGCCTCAACCAGTCCAACAGAACGTTCATGATTCAAAAACATGGTGGCAGAGGATTGCGGATCGAGATCGATGACCAGAATGCGTAAATCTTCAAACAGCAGGTGCGGATGGGCCCGCAATGCATGCGCCAGGGAGACGGTTGAAACCGTTTTAGAGACGCCGCCTTTCAGATTGCCTACGAAGAGGGTATACGCTTCAGCGTGACGATCGCGATATTTAGGCACGCCCCGGTGATGGTAGATATCGACAATATTTTCAATCGACATTGCATATTTGGTGGAACTGCCGGCAGCGCGTTTATCAAACACGTAGCCGTTTTCTTCCATCTCATTGACCGCATAATCAACGCTGGCGCGCGTCAGTTTGGGCAGTTTGGCCAGTGCGGCTTTCGCATAGACCTGATAAAACGTGTTTTCTTTGAGTTCTTCTTTTTGCGCCTGAATCTGTTCGGTGAGACTCATCAGCATTCGTTCTGAACGTTGAGCAACCTTCAGAATCTGCTTCTCATCATTAGCCATACCTGCTCCACACATGTAGGATTTATGACTTTATACTTAAATCCTGCACATAAGGCAATTACTTATCCTGTAAACCAGATTGCTCAATTATAGGTACAGAGTGAGTTGCTCGCAGCGTTCACTGTGATCAGTAACTGCTATCCGTACAGACAATAGCGTTCACTGTAATCAGTAAAAGCAGGGCTGCGGCCAGTCCGGGCGGGAAGCACACGCCTGAACATTCACTGTAATCAGTAAATGGCGATGCTGGTGTTCACTGTAATCAGTAAAAGAGCCGATAACGGTTTGCCTCGCATACCGTATGCAGGAGAGGAGAGCGTTCTGCGTCAGCGTAGTGAGCCTGAATAATCCGGCATGTTCACTCTAATCAGCAGCTGACTGCAGGAAGAGAAGAGCCTTTTCTTCAGCATTCACTGTAGTCAGCCGATCCCGATGAGTTAATCCTTCAGGCAAAAACGTTCACTGTAATCGGGAGAACGCGATGCCGCTTCCGGTAAAACCAGAGACACCTTAACCGCATACCGTCAGCACATTCACTGTAGTCAGTAGCCGGGCGGTCAGTTTTGCCATAAAAGAGTGACTATTCACTGTAATCAGTAACGGCACACTATCCTTCTGCTATCAGCATTCACTGTAATCAGGAGACTGGCCAGAATCCGCCCCGGGCGACCTGCGTGACAGCGGTATACCGGGCTTTATGCCCTGTTATGTTTGGATACCGTAGCCGTTCTTGCTCTCGTACTGATTACAGTGAACAGCAGCATTGCACTCTTTTCACTGGTGCGGGCAGGGCAGGGGGTATGGTTAGACATTCACTGTAATCAGCAGCCGCGATCGAAAGAGGCTGCCCAATGATGTATGTTAGTACTTACTATCAATATAGCCCGCAGCAAACGCAAAACGTAACCGGCTGTTTAGCCAGATCAACATAAATCTACTGCTTATAGTGAACGTTACTGACTACAGTGAACAGGCGAGGACAATGCAGAATTGAGACACTGATTAGCGCTGCACGGCAGGCGCAGCGCAGCAGCGGGAAGACGTTTTACTGATTACAGTGAATGCCACCACTATTCATCAAAATCTATCTCGTCCAGCACATCGATGCTCTCCAGATTTCCGATGCCATCCAGCTTGGGCGTCCTGCTGTGGATGATGAAAAACACTGAACGTCCGCGCTTAACCTCAGAGTAATCAAGATAGCCTATCTCTTTCAGCTGCTCCATGGCACGACGCACCACATGGTTCTGCGTGGTGGTCTTTGAACCCAGATTAAGACGCATACGCAGTCGTGCCAGCGAAATAGGCGCCGGATTGACAGGAAGGCTTTCCAGATAGGTATAAAGCGCCTGCGCAGACTCTTTACGTTTCAGACGCGAAATGGCCCGCAGCTGAAGCAGAACTTTGTGATCAAAGTTATATAACTCAAACAGCTTCGGATCGGCCTGAATACGAACCAGATCCTTTTCCCGATCGTAATAGGCAGATTGCACAAGGTGCGTGTGATAAGCCTTGCCGTTGCCTTCAAAGGAGAGCGTATTGGTTGCAATACGCCGTAAAGAGGCATCCAGGCGCCTGCGCAAAGCTGCAGAGGAGTTAGCTGACGGAATACCACACATCTTAACAAAATCGATAAAAGGCAGCGTAACCGTGTCGCCTTTCGTCGGATAGCGTGAGAAAGACTGAATAATACCTGCCCAGGTTTTAAAATCGTTATCCATATCCAGCCTCGCGCCGGTTATAGTGATCTTTTCATATCCTTCGGCTTTCACCAGTGACAGGTTTTTCAGCTCTTTTGTCGCATCAGTAGACGCCATAGCCCCTGATTTGCCACGAGCAGTGGATTTAAGAGTAGGAACAAACAATCCCAGACGCATCAGTGCCACAGGCTGAACCGTATTATTCTTGTTAGGATGAAGCTGGATAACTTCACCGCTGTTTTTTGTCACCGACAGAAAAGGTTCCAGTAACGCCTTGTTTTTACTCTCGTTGTCTGCCATGGCATGAGATCTTCATTTTGTGGATGAAAGGGATCGTTTTCTGACTACAGTGAACATTAGCACTGATTATAGTGAACATTCCACAGAGTATAGTGAATATAGCACTGATTACAGTGAATGCTTTACTGATTATAGTGAACAGCATCACCCTTTGAAGCCTTGTGTGGCGCGGCCTGCGGCGATCGGGGATCTCTTAGGATCTATCTTTGATCTCTTTATGATCTCTTATTAGGATCTGGTTTATGTATAAGTGGATAACTCAGGATCCGGCGATACATCGTCTCTGTGCAGTTGCTTTCAATATAAGAATAACTTGCTCAATATTATTCATTTTATATCAATAGTAATCGGGCGTATCGTGATACACATAATCAACAGCAATGTACTGAGGAATTCTGATGACTGACCATGTGATTTCACGCAATCCTGCAACGGGTGCCATTCTCGCAACGTATCCGCTTCAGACCCCCGGGGAACTTGATCACTCCCTTGCACAGAGTGCTAAGGCTGCTGAGCTGTGGCGTAATACACCGATTGAACAGCGTGTAAAGGTACTGCGCCAGTTGGGTGAACAGCTGCGTCAGCGTCAGGATGAGCTGGCAACCATGGCCACACAGGAGATGGGAAAACCGCTCGCTCAGGCACGGGCAGAAGTGCTGAAATGTGCCAGCTTATGTGACTGGTATGCTGAAAATGGTCCGGCCATGATTGCCGACAAACCGGCTCCGGTAGAAGGTGAGCAGGCGTGGCAGTCATTCAGACCCCTGGGCGTCATACTGGCTGTTATGCCGTGGAATTTTCCTTACTGGCAGGTTCTTCGTGGCGCTGTCAGCATGCTTCTTGCCGGCAATACTTATCTGTTAAAACATGCACCGAGCGTAATGGGGTCAGCTTATCTGATGGCTGAACTGTTTGAGGCAACAGAGCTGCCGCAGGGTGCTTTCACCGTTATCAATACGGACAATGAAGGCGTTTCTGCGGCGATAAACGATCCGCGCGTTGCAGCCGTTGCAGTCACCGGGAGCGTACGCGCAGGTGCCGCTATCGCAGCACAGGCCGGCGCAGTACTTAAGAAAACAGTGCTGGAGCTGGGAGGGGCCGATCCCTTCATTGTACTGGCCGACGCCGATCTTGACGCTGCCGTCGCTTCAGCCGTTATCGGCCGTTATCAGAATACCGGACAGGTCTGCATGGCAGCGAAGCGCTTTATTATCGAAGAGAGTATCGCGGCTGAGTTTGAAGCACGCTTCAGCCAGGCTGTAGCCGCGCTGAAGATAGGCGACCCGCTTGATGAGCAGACCTTTATCGGTCCGATGGCACGTTACGATCTGCGCGATGAGCTGGATGCACAGGTACAGCAAACGCTTAAAGAGGGCGCCCGCCTGGTACAGGGTGGCCATAAAATTGATGGTGAAGGGAATTACTATGCCCCTACCATTCTGGCTGACGTCACGCCGGAGATGACAGCATTTCAGCAGGAAATTTTTGGCCCGGTAGCGGCAATCACCACGGCACGTAATGCTGAACACGCGCTTGCCCTGGCTAACAACAGCGATTTTGGCCTGAGTGCCACGGTCTGGAGCCGCAATGAAACAGTGACCGACTGGCTGGCAGAACGCCTGGAAACGGGAGCAGTGTTTATCAACGGTAACGGCGCATCCGATCCGCGCGTCGCAATTGGCGGCGTAAAAAAGAGTGGTTATGGCCGTGAGCTTTCCAGTTTTGGCGTGCATGAGTTCTGCAATATCCAGACAGTATGGAAAAACCGTCGCTAACTGCCCTGAGGCGCGCAATACTGTGCGCCTCACGATTTTCAGGCAGCCACTAATATGAAGAGTCCGGGCATTATTATCCTTGCAGCAGGGCGGGGAACTCGTTTTCAGCAGGCGGGAGGAAAGGGCAACAAGCTGCTTGCCATCTGTCCTGACAACACCGGTGCACTTCATCCTCTGCTCAGTATGACGCTGCGTGCAGCGCAGCGCAGCGGCCTGCCGCTTCTGCTGGTAACACGACCTGAATATACCGCAATACAGGCGCTGGCTGCGGCGCAGGCGATACCGGTGCTGTGTGTCAGCAGTGCAGGCAGCGGTGAGACTATTGCTGCTGCCGTTCACGCCACTCCGCACTGGTCTGGCTGGCTGATCCAGCCTGGCGATATGGGCTGGGTCACTGCAGACGATCATCAGCGTATCGCCAGCACGCTCTCTGAAGGCGCCTTCCAGGTCCGTCTTTGCTGGCAGGACAAACCCGGCCATCCGGTCGGCTTTGCAGCAGAATATGGCCCGGCACTGGGTCAGTTAAAAGGGGACAGCGGCGCCCGCTCGCTGCTTGATCCCGCCCGCCTGTTACGTTTGCCGGCGCACGCTGGCGTTGTCCGCGATGCCGATCTCCCCGTTACCGGTACTCCGTTCGCTCCCCACAGGAAATAGTGGCGCAGGGTGATAATTACCGCTACTCTCGCGCGGTCATATTTATGCGATCGGGTAACATAAACCCGGTTGACAGTTCCTGTTCAGAGTCATGATATGCGGAGAGAGTGATGAGCGCAGTATCCGATCCTTCAGTAATTCAGTCGCGGCGGGAGAGTGCCGCTATCTATCGAAAAATAACGTTAAAACTGATCCCCTTTCTCTGCCTGTGTTATCTGGCAGCTTATCTTGATCGCATCAATATTGGCTTTGCCAAACTGCAGATGGCAAGCGACTTAACGCTAAGCGAAACAGCGTTTGGCCTGGGGGCGGGGCTGTTTTTTGTGGGTTACATTCTGTTTGAAGTGCCGAGCAACCTGTTCCTGCAACGCACCGGCGCCCGGATCTGGATCGCGCGGATCATGATCAGCTGGGGAGTGCTCTCCGCGTTAACCCTGCTGGTGAAAACGCCGGGCCAGTTCTATACGATCCGCTTTTTACTGGGGGTGGCAGAAGCAGGGTTTCTGCCGGGCGTGCTGTTTTATCTGACCCGCTGGTTTCCCTCATGGCGGCGTGGCCGCATTATTGCGCTGTTTATGCTGGGACTGCCACTTTCCAGCATCATTGGCGGGCCGCTTTCTGGCTGGATCATGACGCACTTCGACACACTGCACGGGCTGCATGGCTGGCAGTGGCTGTTTCTGCTGGAGGGCCTGCCGAGCATCTTACTGGGGCTGATGACGCTGCGCATGCTGCCGGATGGCCCGGTGCAGGCATCCTGGCTGAGCACGCATGAAAAACAGGTCATTGCTGATGAGCTCCGCAATGATGCGGGCGAAGCGGCTGAAGCGAAACACCGGTTACGGGATGGCCTGCTTAATCTGCGGGTGGTGATGCTGGGCGGGATTGATTTTTCCATACTGCTCAGCGCTTACGCCATGGGCTTCTGGTTACCCACGCTGCTGAAAAAAGCAGGCTCAACCGATCTCACCACGATTGGGTATCTCACGGCGATACCAAGTCTGGCCGCGCTGGCTGGCATGCTGCTGATTGGTGCCAGCTCAGATCGGCTGCGTGAACGCCGCTGGCATATCATTGTCCCTTTTATCATCGGTGCAGCCGCAATGGCCTGCAGCCCGTTCTGGAGCAGCAATGTGGCTGTGACGGTGCTGCTCTTTTCTATTGCACAGGCGATGATCATTGGTGCCGTGCCGGTTTTTTTCAGCCTGCCTGCGACTTTCCTGACCGGTACTGCCGCCGCCGCTGGTTTTGCGCTCGCCTGCTCCATTGCCAATATCGCGGGCCTGGTCAGTAATTCCGTTATGGGGATTGCGCTGGATATGACCGGCAGCAGCGACGGGGCGTTGTGGCTGTTTGCTGCCTGTTTATTGCTAAGCTGTCTGCTGGTGCTGGCTCTGCCGGCAAAACTGGTTAACCGGTAATCGCCTTTAAGCGCGCCTGTTGCGGGCGCGCTTTACTGATTACAGTGAACGTTGCTCACACAGTTAGTCAGGCTCAGGTGAGAATCAGTTCTGCTCGGAAAGTTGCACCGCCATGGTGTCAGCTTCCAGAGCTTCAAACACGTGGGGTTCATCAGCGGGATAGCAGATGTAATCGCCAGGATTCAGCTCTACCGGCGCATCGCTGGGCCCTACGCGGGCACGTCCGCGGGCAATAATAATGTGTTCAACCGAACCCGGCGGATGCGGCTTTGAAGCGCGTGGCGCGCCTGGCTGACTGGTCACCAGATAGAGATCGCGTCGCCCGCCAGGCGGGCAGCTGGCCAGCAGGGCCGCCTGGTAATCAGCCAGTTCAGCAGAGACAATCATCCCTTCACCCTTACGAATAACCTGCAGGCGTTGCACCTCTGGCTCCAGCAGGCGAGCAAAGGGAATATTTAACGCCACACAGAGCGCCCAGAGGGTTTCAATGCTGGGATTGCCGTTGCCCGCCTCCAGCTGAGAGAGCGTAGATTTTGCCACCCCTGCGCGGCGAGCCACTTCGGTCAGTGAAAGTCCGGCACGCTGCCGCTCGCGGATCAGCCCGGCGGCAATAATATCAATCGGTGGTGTCACAGCGGCTCCTGTTCGTTTTATCGAACGTTTGTTCATCTTGTAAAACATCTCCTGCGCGTTCATTATACTGTCTTTATTGTTCGATATGAGATCAATATGTGATGCGTGCAGGGATTAACGTGCTTGATCGCGGCGTAATAAAAGCGATTGTTCTGGTCTGTCTGGCTGACGGTATTGTCGGCCTTTCCTATGGCTCACTGGCGGCTGCGCAGGGCTTCCCGCTGTGGGTGCCGATAGCGCTCTCAACCCTGGTGCTGGCGGGGGCATCAGAGTTTCTGTTTATCGGCATTGTGGCCGGTGGAGGAAGCCCGCTCACTGCCGCAGCGGCAGGGCTGCTGGTCAATGCGCGTCATCTGCCGTTTGGTATTGCGGTAAAAGATCTGGTGGGTCAGGGAGGCCGCAGCCTGCTTGGCTGCCACATCATGAACGATGAAAGTGTGGTATTTGGTATCTCTCAACCAGCGTTACAGCAGCGCCGGGTGGCCTACTGGCTGTGCGGGCTGGGTATTTTTGCAGTCTGGCCGCTCACCGTTATCGGCGGCGCCTTGATTGGCCGCTTTATTCCTGATGTTTCCGCAATCGGACTGGATGCCGTTTTCCCGGCAATTTTGATTGCGCTGATTTTTCCGGCGCTGCGCAAGCGGCGAACACGCATTCCGGCGCTGGCGGGGACAGCGCTCTCGGTGGCGGTCACGCCTTTTGTGCCGGCAGGAATGCCGGTGCTGTTTTCACTGCTTGGGCTGCTGAGCTGGCGGGAGCGTAAAGATGGACAATAGTCTGGTCATTGCGGGTATCGTACTGCTGGCGGTCGGAACGTACGCTATTCGTTTTGCCGGATACCGCCTGGGCAGCCGGCTGCCGATGTCAGAAAAAACGCGCAATATGCTGTCAGATGCTGCCACGGTGCTGCTGCTGGCGGTGGCGGTCACAACTGCCCTGTTTGAAGGAACACATTTTGCCGGTATCGCCCGGGTAGCAGGCGTACTGTTTGCCGTTTTTCTGGCGTGGCGACGTACGCCGCTGATTCTGGTCATAGTCGGTGCTGCAGTAATGACAGGATTACTGCGCTATCTGGGCGTATCGTAACGATTTCTCTGGCTGGCAATATCCGCTCTTCACGACTTTTGCTACCTTAACACTATAAAGCGTCGCTCCCGAACCCTTGTCACAGAGCGGCAGAGTAAGCCAGAGCAGGATTGAGGCAAAGATGGAAAATCAGGAACAAAACAGCAATCACGCCGATGAGATCGTCAACTGCGTGGTGTACCGTCATGGCGAGCGGGAAGAGCATGTCAATGTTGCAGAGATCAGCGATATCCTGAAAGAAGATAAATCGTTCGTCTGGCTTGGGCTGTATCAGCCCGAACCTGCATTCATGCAAAAACTGCAGGAAGAGTTCGGACTGCACGAGCTGGCGATTGAGGATGCTCTGCTGGCGCATCAGCGTCCCAAGATTGAACAGTATGGCGAATCCGTATTCATTGTGGTTAAGACAGCGTATATGCAGGCGCAGCAGCACATCACGTTTGGCGAGACGCATTTCTTCCTGGGCAAAAATTTTCTCATCACTGTACGCCATGGTTCGCGCGAAGGATATGCTGCTATCCGGGAAAAAGCGGAAAAGAATCATGCCATGCTGTGCCAGGGGCCAGGCTATGCGCTCTACTGTATTCTCGATTTTATCGTGGACAACTACAGTAAAATTACGCAAACGCTCAGCGAGCGCATCGGTAATCTCGAAGATAACATGTTCTCCACGCGCTTTGATAACCACGCGCTGGAGCAGGTTTATCATCTGCGACGTCAGCTGCTGGCGCTGCGCAATGCCGCGATGCCGGTCACTGAAATCTGCCCGCAGCTGGTTCGCTTTCATGAAGATATTATTCCAAAGAACCTGCGAGCCTACCTGCGCGATGTGCAGGATCATGCGCATCATGTCATGATTGATGCAGAAGATATGCGCGAAACGCTGGCCAGTGCTATGCAGGTCAATCTGGCGCTGGTTTCTGTACAGCAGAGTGAAGTGAATAAAAAGCTGGCTGGCTGGGGCGCTATTTTGATTGTGCCGACCATAGTGTTCAGTATGTATGGCATGAACTTCTCCGATATGCCGGAGCTGCACAGTCATTTTGGTTATCCGGTTGCGCTGGGATCAACGCTGCTTATCTGCTGCATTATGTGGTGGCGACTGAAACGCGCGGGCTGGCTGTAACGGCGCCCGCGCGCGGATACCTGAAATTTCAGCCTGAAATCGCCAGGATTTTTATGGCTTAAAACGGGCTGGCAGTAGGGCGCAGCGTGATTTCACTGACGTCAACTTCGCCAGGCTGGTCGATCGCCCAACCGACCGCCTGCGCTATCGATTCCGGTTTAAGGGCAATAGCCCGAAAGCTGCGCATCGCTTCCTGTGCCACTTCATCAGTGATGCTGTCAGCCAGCTCAGACTCCACGACGCCCGGATTAATAACGGTGACGCGCAGGGCGGGTGACTCCTGCCGCAGCCCTTCAGACACCGCGCGCACCGCAAATTTCGTGGCGCAGTAAACCGCCGCGGTAGGCGATACCGTAAGTGCACCAATAGAGGCGATATTGATAATATGCCCTGCCTGCTGCTGTTCCATAGCCGGCAGAACCGCAGCAATGCCATACAGCACGCCGCGTACATTGACATCCAGCATCTGGTCCCACTCCTCAACTTTCAGGGAACGCATGGGAGAGAGTGGCATTACGCCTGCATTGTTGATCATGACATCGATCCGCCCATATTTTTCCAGGGCCAGACGCGCTAATGCCTGAGTGTCCGCACGCTGTGTCACATCTGTGGTCAGGTAATCTATCCGGGCACCCTGCTGCTGCAGCTCATCACACAGCGATGCCAGCCGTGTGGCCCGACGAGCCCCCAGGATCAGCCTGTGACCCTGTCTGGCCAGGTAGCGGGCGATGGCCTCCCCAATCCCGCTGCTCGCACCGGTCAGGATAATTACTTTCGCTTTTGCATCAGTCATCTTTTTTTCCTCATGTGAAGTCGCCCTGCTATTGTTGGAAAATACCGCAACCGTCAACAGACCTATTCACGGCGCATCTTTGCCCAATCCTCTCGCGTGAGGGGCGGGCGCTGCGTCTCATGACAATGCTGAGTCTTAACTATCCGGGAGAACGTGTGATGAATGACGTGCAGCAGCAAATTTGCACCTTGCTGAACCAGCTGGCGCGACAGGAGGGATATACAACCTCTCTGCTGGATAGCGTGTTATTTATGCGCGCTAATCAGCAGTGGGCCCGCACACCGGTGCTCTATGAACCGGGCATCATCATTATTTGTCAGGGAGCCAAGCGTGCCTTTCTGGCGGATAACGTCTATCGCTATGATGCGCAACACTATCTGGTGTTATCGGTGCCTTTGCCTTTCTCAGCGGAAACGGAAGCAACGTCAGCTGAACCGCTACTGGGCCTGGCCATTCGTTTTGACGTGAATGTCCTGGCGAAACTCATTGCGCAGGTGCCGGAAAAGCCCGCGGGTGAAGAAAAGGCAGCCGCCGCGATTATCTCTACGCCGCTGGATAGCGCACTGTTACAGAGCACGCTGGCGCTGCTTCAGGTATTACGGGATCCACTCGAAGCCCGGATACTGGGGCCGGGCCGTGTGGAAGAGATCTGCTTTCGTATCCTGATGGGGCAGCAGGGTGCTGCTGTACGCGCGGCGCTGGCTTATCAGGGCCATTTTGGCCGCATTGCCCGCGCCCTGCAGCAACTTCATGACAACTGGCAGCAGCCCATAAACGTCACGCAACTTGCCCGGGAGGCGGGGATGAGCGTGCCGCGCTTTCACCTGCATTTCAAAACCGTTACGCACACTTCACCTATTCAATATCTTAAATCCCTGCGCTTACATCGCGCCCGACTGATGCTGATCCAGCAGAACATGACGGCTGCCGGAGCGGCGGCACGCACAGGCTACGAGAGTGATTCACAGTTCAGCCGTGAATTTAAGCGCCTGTTTGGCCGTAGCCCGGCAGAAGAGGCGCGCATAATGAAACAGGCATTCCGGCTGCAGTCAGCAGGGTCCGGTGAGCTTTTCTGATCTGACAGCATTGAAGGCTTTCAACACCTTGCCCATAATGCTGACCCGTCACGGGCAGCGGCTTACTGGCGTTTTATTTCGTTCAGCGTCTGCCACAGGCGCAGCACCTCTTTCTCACTGAGATTAGGCTGCTTTACCGTCTGTATAAAGGTGTCACGATCGGGCAACTTTTTATGCTGCAGATTTTCATTAATATCCTTCAGAATCGTTGTGTTGAGCTGGCTCAGCCGTGTCCTGATGACATCAAGTGGCTGAGGCTGCCATCCGGCTTCAGGCGCTGTCAGCCAGTCTGCGCGATAACGGTACTGAATCGCTTTCGCCGCATCCATCTGCGCCTGAATAAAGGGTCTGACAGAATGGCCATCCAGCCCCAGCTTTTCCGCTTCCGCTACGGACTTCGCCAGCACATTCGCCTCCTGCTGTAAATCCTCTATGGGCAAATGCCTGACAGCTTTATAACCGGCAACATCTTTCATCCAGCTGAGTCGCTGATTAACGTTTTCTGCTACGTCAGTGGCAGATGCCATTATGCTGCCGGAAAAACAGATCCCGGCAAAAAGCAGGGCAAAATGCAATTTCTTATGGAGCATCGTTACACCTCTTTATACGTTATTCCGCCTGCGGCATGAGTTTAGAGTGGTACTGCAGGCTGCGCTATCCAGACTACTGCTGATAGTGTTCTGAAAACGATTGTGGAAAGATCACACCCGGTAAACGCTGAATAATTCAGTGTCTTAACAAAGCACTATGCCGCAGATGCATTGCCTGTGAAAGATAAGCGATTATTTTTGCTGACTATTGTTGATTCTGTTCACACTATGCCGATGGTTTGCAGGAGAGTAGCAGGCCTGACAGACGTATCCTGTGCAGCAGGCCGGATATCACGCTTATGGCATCGAGCTGAACAGCGGGATCAGCTGCGGCAGGCAGCGAACTTTTCTGAAAATACGCGCATGCAGGGGTGGCGATTGCTCATAAATCAGTACCAGATGTTTGTTCGGAGCAGAGCGGACATCAGCATCGCACAGCGTGCGCGGACAGGACTGAACGATAACAACAGGGCTTTCCTGCTGACAGCCCGACTGAAGCCTGTACGTCATTTTGTTGCTTTCTTCCGGACAGTTCCGGGCCGGGCAAGCGCTGATAGCAACCCTGGTTTTGCGCACGAGCGCCCGGCGGCAACGGGTAAACAGCGCCACATATGGCGCAGAGATAACGTTAATTTTTCCGGCAGCGGAGTAATGGAATGAGCGCGAAAGTGTGGTTAGTGGATGATGATTTGTCAGTAAGGGAGTCGCTGGGATTTCTGCTGAAAACTGTGGATTATGAGGTGGCCGATTTCGGCGAGCTGGCTGCGTTTGATGCCGCGGCCACTGCAGAACCGCTGCCGCTGCGCGGCTGTTTGCTGGTGGATGTCCGGCTATCCGGCATCAGTGGGCTGGAGTGGCTGACATCACAGCGCGCCCGTCATCCTCTGCTGCCGGTCATTCTTATGACCGGATATGGCACCCTTGATGTCTGCCGCAGTACGTTTCAGGAGGGTGTATTTGACGTTTTTACCAAGCCGCTGGATATTGAACCGCTGCTTGATACCCTGCACCGCGCGATGAACGAGAGCGAACAGCGCGCACTACAGCAGAACTGATCCTGTCTGTTACGTCGTCCGGCCAGCCGGTGAGTTCTCTGGATCCCCACACAACGCTTTGCGCAAGCCAGAGCGCCTCTGACAGCTCAACAGAGGCGTTCCGGTTTTAGCTGACTTTCTGCTGCTTAAATCCGGCGATGACCTTTTTAGCGCTCAGCAGAGAGAGCATCGGGGCACCTGCCATGACGGCAAAAAGCAGCCAGGCCGCAGAGGAGGCGCCAGCGATCCCCCCCGGCGCGGACAGGCCACCGGCGTTGGCAAGCATACCTGCTATGGCGGAGCCCAGTGCGGTAGCAAACAGCTGAACCGTGGTGATAGACGTTGCGGCAGCGTCCTGATCGTCTGCGGGAGCCACCTGCAGGATGCGCGTCAGCAAATGTGGCCAGCCCAGTCCGATGCCAAACCCAATCAGAGCCAGCCCCGTCCCGATCAGCACGAGTATCTGCCCGTCGCTACTGGCTGAGCGTGGAGTTACAAACGCCAGCAGCACCATGCCAGCCAGAACCAGCGCGGGCCCTGCGGCAATTGCGCGCTTAATGCCTCGCATCTGCCAGCCGGAACTCCATATTTCTGATACCGTCCAGCCTGCCGCCATCAGCGCCGCCAGATAACCGGAAATCAGCGGCGTCTGGCCATGCAGGATTTGAAGAAAATAGGGCACAAAGGTTTCACTGGTCATGCCGATAATGAGCAGAGCCATTGTGATGTAGAGCGCCAGCAGAGGCGAATTCAGACGCAGCGCATTACGCGGTAACAGGCGGGTTTCACTGATAAATTCCTGGCGGATCAGCAGCAGTATCAGTAAGGCCGCTGCGCTTATTCCGGCTATATTCACCGTGATGGCAGAGGACATACTCCCTGCGCTCACGGCCAAAACGGCTGCGACCAGGAATATTAACTGTACCCAGGGGAGCTTACCGGTGTGAGAGGCCTCTGCCCGTTTACGCGCCGGGAAAATCAGCCAGACCAGCAGCATATAACTCAGCGTAACCGGTATCAGTATGCCAAATGCCATGCGCCACGCATCCATTTCGGCAAATATTCCGCCCGCCGCCGGACCCAAAAGCGTCGCCACGCCCCACATGCCGGAGATCAGCGCCATCGCCCGTGGCCAGAGCTTCTCCTCAAAAACGGCATAGATCATGGCATAGCAGAGTGCGAACAGAAAACCACCGCCCAGCCCCTGTAGTGCACGGCCTGCCAGCATTACCGGCATGTCGGGTGCCAGCGCACAGACCAGACTGCCCGCTATAAACAGCAGTGCCGCCACCAGATAAGCCTGCCGCGCGCCGGTTACGGCCAGCAGGCGTGCGGTCAGCGCAGAACCCAGTATTGAGGCGACGACAAATAACGTCGTGTTCCATGCGTAGAGATGCAGTCCGCCAATTTCCCTGATAACGGAGGGAAGCACCGTGGTGGCAATGTAGATATTAATGGCGTGCAGTGCGACGCCGCCTGAAAGCGCAACGGCAAAAAACAGATTTTTGCCTCCCAGTAACTCACTCCAGCTTCCTTCCTGTCCTGACGACATATAAGCCTCCCGGCATGCGTTGCGTCATTTGCCCCGTTGCTGAGCGCAGCGGGATCCGTTACATTAATAAAACAAGAAAACGCTTGGATTATTAAAGAGGGTAAAATATTTTGTCAAGCAATCGCTTGTTAAATTCGGGTGAAAGCGCACAGGCAACACCAGAACGTTTGCTTTACCTGCTGAAAACGCGCGGGCCGCTGCAGTCTGCTGAGGCGGGAGACCTGCTGGGCATGACGGCTGAAGCGGCTCGTCAGCAACTCAGCAAACTTGCGTCATCAGGACTGGTAGAGTCTTTCTCGCGGAGCAAAGGAGTAGGGCGTCCGGGACAGTTCTGGATGCTGACGCAGGCGGGACACGGTCGCTTTCCGGATGCGCATGCAACGCTGACAGTGCAGCTGCTGGATACGGTGCGGCACGCTTTTGGTGAACAGGCGATTGATCGCCTGATAGATTTGCGCGAACAGAGCAGCCGCGCCGCCTACCTGCGTGAGCTACAGGATGCTGCCAGCTTGCGGGAGCGGGTTGCGCGCCTGGCAGCCCTGCGGTCGCTGGAGGGCTATATGGCGGAGTATGAGGAGCAGGCCGACGGCACGCTCCTGCTGATTGAGAACCACTGTCCCATCTGTGCCGCTGCCGCTGCCTGCCAGGGGTTCTGCCGCGCTGAACTGATGCTGTTCAGTGAGGTACTGGAGGCGAAAGTAGAGCGCGTTGAACATATTCTGCAGCAGGCGCGACGCTGTGCATACCGCATCACGCCGCTGACAAACCTCGCGCCTGAATAAAGTACGCGGTTAATGCGCCGGGGCTGAGTGGATGGCTGGTCGCTGTGGTAATAGCCAGAGCAGCGTCACGATAAGTAGCGTCAGGGTCAGGGACGCACTATAGCGACTCAGCGCCATCCCGCCCGCCGCTAGCGGCTTATCGAGGAAATCCCCGACAACTGCACCCAGCGGCCGGGTAAGAATAAAGGCGGTCCAGAAAAGTGCGGTGCGTGAGAAGGTCGTAAAGCGGCTGCCAGCCCAGACAACAGCGAGTGCGCCGGCAAACAACATCATGCTGCCCTCATAACCCAGTCCTTCCGTGTCTGCCGTCCAGTCACCGAGTGCCGTACCCAGGGTTTGCGAAAACATAATTGTCACCCAGTAAAAAATCTCCGTCACGCTGGTATTGACTGAGCTTACCGCAACGGTACCGCAGGTCACGCGCCAGAGAAACAGCGTGAGTATTAACAGCGTGCTCAGCAGCAGCGTTCCGCCCGGATAGCCTATCCCGAGTGAGCGATCGGCAAAATCGGCCAGCGTGGTTCCCATTGTGGTGGTTGCCACCACAGTGATCCAGTAGATCCACTTATTGAAGCTGCTGTGTCTTATCTGAACAACAACGGCAACAAGAAAAATCAGGGCAAAAATCAGGGTGCCGGTGAAATAGCCGAGATTCATCGACATTGTGACTGCATCACCCCCGGTTTCACCAAGCGTTGTGGCAAGAATTTTCACTAACCAGAACGTTGCGGTGACTGTGGGTACTTTGCTTAAAGCGAGAGGCTGTGTGTTATTATTTTGCATGAAAGTGCTCCGGAAAAGCCCGGCATGGGCTGACAGAGCGACCAGATTAACGGAGTATGCTTAAGCAAAAATTAAGCAGGATGGTAAATAGTAAGCGATAAGACGGGCAGTCAGGACTATGCCGGCGCTAAATAACGCCAGCAGATTATGTCCGAAAGGCTAAAGCTCATTATTTGATGACAGGGATATCAGCCAGGCGCGTAGTGTAACGAGGCGACAGCATGTTACGTTTCATCTGCCACGCCTGGTTTCCTGTGGTCTGACTGGCAAAACCGATTTTCCCCTTCCCTGAACGGTTGATGGCGTCCAGCGCCGTCATCAGCGCAAAGGCTACAATGTCACGCGTGTCCGCCGTCGGATATTGCCAGCTGACGGGTGCCGTAGCCGAGTATCTGGGTTCATCGCCATAGCGCCCGGTCGTCACAGAGACGGTGAGATGCCGGCAGCGGGAGCCCCATCTCTTCCAGACGCTGGGCGATGCGCCAGCCAATACCCCAGATATCGCCAATGGGCGTCAGCTGCAGCTATTTTTGCTGGCGCCGGGTCTCCGAGAGATCGACCACGCCGTGTGTTTTCGTCCACTGCTTTGCCGCCTGATTCGCAAGCCTGGCCAGCGTTTTGGTCGGGCCAAAACCTACACCAATGGTCAGGCCGGTTTCCCGGCGAACGCGCTCGCGCATCTGCTGACCGAAGCGTTCCAGCGGCATATAACTGCTGATGCCGGTGACATCGAGAAAGCTTTCATCGATAGAGTACACCTCCTGCCCGGCAGCCATCTCGTCAAGTATTGCCATCATCCGCGCCGACATATCGCCATTTATGTGGAATGCAATTTAAACAAAAAAAATCAGTTACCATTCCTCTGAAGTTTATTTTCTGAACAGGAATTATTCAGCCTTGAACTACCTCAGTATGCTTACTGACAGGGGGGAAGGTTGAGGGTGGTAAGACATAGTCGGAAAATCGATTTGCCCGCCAGGATTTAATCTGCCACGCTTACTCTGAAGCCCTCAATCGGGCAATGAGTCTTATCCCTTACCCACCCCAATGCAGGAAAAATGATGATAAAAAAATACAGGATCCCGGGACTGACCGCGGTGGCGTTTCTTCTTATCAGCACCCTCGCCGGTGCCGCAGAGGAACGCTGGACGTTTGACGGCGATATCCACAACAATTCCCTTGCTGTCAGTCCCGATGAGAAAACGGCGGTGGCGTCCTACAGTGAGCGCTCTGAGGTGGTGGTCTACGACCTGGCTGCCGGGAAAGTCAGAAAGGTGCTGAAGGGATACGTCACGCCCCGCAATGCGCTTTTCTCCCCCGACGGGAAGGCCGTATATCTTTCAGACAGCAGCCTCGGCGTGGTCAGAAAAATCAGCACCGGGACGCTTGATGTGGAGACCTCGCTGCCGCTGGGGCCCGGGGCATTCGGCACAGCTATCAGCCGTGACGGTCAGCGCCTGTATGTGAATAACGAGGCCGCCAGCACGCTCTCGGTGTATGACCTGACGCACAACCGGCCCGTTGCGGTCGTGACGGGTTTTGCCCAGCCCCGTCAGGGCATAAAAATCAGCCCGGACGGCAAAACCGTCTACGTCACTAACTTTAAGGGCGATAAAATTACCCTGGTTGACGCCGTAACGGGCGAGATTCGCGGCGAGATAACAGGCTTCAGCAAGCTGCGCGCCATTTCAGTCAGCGCCGACGGCCGCACACTGTACGCGGCTAACAGCGGCAGCAACACCATCGCCGTGGTTGACACGCAGAAGCTCGCCATTACGGCAACCATTCCCGTGGGGCAGGATCCTTACGGTGCCGCCCTGACGCCGGATAACCGCTATGTTTACAGCGGCAACCTGGGCGACAACAGCCTCTCCGTTATTGATACCGCCGCCGGTAAGGTGGTCTCCACCGTTACCGGACTGGATGCGCCCCGTCAGGCCATCGTTTTCAGCAAAGACGGTGCCCGCGCGTGGGTGCTGAATAAAGACCTCAGCATTGCGGTCGTTGACCTGAAACAGAACCGCGTCACGGCCACGATTAAAAGCCCGCCGCAGGCCTGATTCAGTCCTTCCCTCACTCCGGCGGTGTGACGGTCCTTCCCGGAGTGGGAGAGTCTAACCACTTTTACTGGTTTATTTTAACTGAATAACCTGTTTTAAAGATTTAACCCGACGTGCCTATACTCTTTCTGTCTACTCAGGAGATTACGGCATGAACGATAAAATATTTACCCTGCATAACGGAGCGCGCCCGCTGAGCGCGCTGAGCAGCCCGAAAGAGGCCATACGTCAGTTCACGCCTAACTGGTTCGCCGCGACCATGGGGACCGGTATCCTGTCTCTGTCTCTGGCGCAGTTCCCCTGGCCGGTTCCGGGATTACGCCTCGTCGCCGAGGGACTCTGGATGTTTAACATCTTCCTGTTCAGCGTCTTTGCCGTGATGTATCTGGCCCGCTGGGTGATGTACTTCGGTGAGGCAAAGCGCATCTTTGGCCATTCAACGGTGTCCATGTTCTTCGGCACCATCCCGATGGGCATGGCCACCATCATCAACGGGCTGCTGGCGTTTGGCCTCCCCCGGTGGGGGGCTGACGTCATTCCCGTAGCGCACGCCCTGTGGTGGCTGGACGTGGCGATGTCGCTGCTGTGTGGCGTGTGTATTCCCTACATGATGTTTACCCGGCAGCAGCACAGCATTGACCAGATGACCGCCGTCTGGTTACTGCCGGTCGTGGCCGCCGAGGTTGCGGCAGTCAGTGGCGGCCTGCTGGCACCGCACATTGCCGACCCCCACGCGCAGCTCGGCATCATTATTACCAGCTACGTGCTGTGGGCGTACTCGGTGCCGGTGGCGCTGAGCATCCTCGCCATCCTGCTGCTGCGTATGGCGCTGCACAAGCTACCACACGAAAGCATGGCGGCCTCAAGCTGGCTGGCACTGGGGCCGATTGGTACCGGCTCGCTGGGGATGCTGGTCATCGGCGGAGATGCGCCCGGGGTGTTTGCCGCGGCGGGCATGCCGGAAATCGGTCATATCGCGCAGGGCGTGGGGTTCGTTGCCGGCATTCTCTTCTGGGGCTGCGGCCTGTGGTGGATGCTGCTGGCCACGCTGATAACCGTGCGATACTTCCGTGAAGGCATTCCGTTCAATCTGGGATGGTGGGGCTTTACCTTCCCGCTGGGCGTGTACACGGTCGCCACGCTGAAGCTGTCCACCCTCGTTGACCTGGCGTTCTTTAAAGGCTTCGGTGCGCTTCTTGTCGTCATGCTGGCCGCCATGTGGCTGCTGGTCGCGGTGAAGACGGTGCGCGGGGCATGGAGCGGGAAACTGTTTGTTTCCCCCTGTCTGGCAGGCCTGGACCGGAAGCCGTGAGTGAAACCTGCACGTCGCTGCTGGACCCGTTTTTACGCGAGGAACGCCTCGCGGCAGTCACCGCGCCGCACGTGGCCGCGCTGAATCGCTGGGTCAGCGGGCTGCGTCAGCACGGCGTGGAGCTGCCGTGGTTTGATCCGGCCGACGGCGGGACCGGGGCCGGACTGCTCGTCCTGCTGCAGTCGCCGGCGCGCAGCAGCCCGTCACCCCGGTTTGTGTCGCGGGATAACCCGGGGCCGGCCCAGCAGAACCTGGGGCGGTTTCTGGCGGAAGCCGGTATTGCGCGCCGGGACAGCGTGCTGTGGAATACGGTGCCCTGGGTCAGCGACGGGCCGCAGAAACGGCCCTCAGCGGCGGACATCCGCAGCGGCTGCGCCTGGCTTGAGGACGTGCTGGCGTATCTGCCCGCGCTGCGCGTGGTGGTGCTGGCCGGTGCCGTAGCGGCTCAGGCCCGCGGGACGGTCAGTCATCAGTGCCCCGGCGTCACGGTGCTGAAGATGCCTCACCCCAGTCCGCTTTCACTTTGCACAAGCCCGGCGGTGCCGGAAAACATCCGCCGGGTGCTCCGCGAAGCACGCGCTGCGCTGGCGGGCTGAGGGTGCCAGCAGAATAATACTGACAGGCTTTCCGTCTGGCTCTATACTCAGAGTACAGGGTGATGGCGTTCCACCTTTCCCAACCGCTCCGTTCCGGAGCTGATGACGCCTGATGTGACTCTTGATTTTCAGGAGGTGCGTCAGGCCGTCCTTACTTTCCTCCCGGCCTGCGTACTTCCCTTTACGGGGAGAGACCCTTGATACACGTTTTTGGCCACATCAATCCTGACAGCGACGCCATCTGCACGGCGGTCGTCACCGCTCACTGGCTGACCGGGCGCGGCATGGACGCCCGCGCATGGCGTCTCGGCGAGGCTAACCGGGAAACCCGCTTTATCTTTGACACCGCCGGTCTTACGCTGCCGCCGCTGCTCGCTATTCCGCTGCAGGATGAACGGGTGTGGCTGGTCGATTTCACCGAGCCGGCGCAGGGGCCTGACGACCTGCTCCGGAGCAACGTCGTGGGCATCACTGACCACCACCGGCTGGGCGGGCTGATAACGCAACTGCCGCCGGAGGTGCATATCCGCCCGGTTGGCAGCAGCGCCACGCTGCTCTGGCTGCTGATGGACGCTGAAGCGCGCCGCACGCTGCCCCCGACGCTCGCCGTGCTTCTGCTGGGCGCACTCCTGAGTGACACCGTGAATCTTCGCTCGCCGACCACCACCGAAGACGATATCCGTTCGGCGACCGAACTGGGCGTGCTGTCCGGCGTAAACCGCAGAGCCTTCGCCCGTGACCTCCTCACCGCCAAAACGGACGTCAGCGGCCTCAGCGCCCAGCAGCTGCTGGGCAGGGACCTCAAGGCCTTCGTCATTGCCGGCACCGACGTGCGCATTGCCCAGATTGAGGTCAGCTCACCGACACAGGTTGCCCCCGTGATGGACGACCTGCTCGCTGCCCTGGCGTATCTGGCGGACCAGTCGGGTGCCGGGCTGACGGTGCTGATGTTGACCGACATTCGCGCCGGGTTTTCAACGCTTTACTTCGCCGGGCGGGAGAGCGTTAACGCGGCCTCCTGCTCCGTACCGGGCATGCTCAGCCGCAAAAAACAGCTTCTGCCGTGGCTTGAGTCCCGCCTTAACCAGAACGGGAGTTCATTATGACCTGCTACACCCACGCACTGATACTTGTGAACGACAAAGACGACGGCACCCTCCTGCTGAAACGGGCGGTCGCGCTGGCGCAGCCGCTCGGCATGAAAATCACCCTGGCCCACATCAGCGACGACTACCGGGAAATGAACTACGTGTCCGACAGCCTGATGGACGACGTCGTGTCGGAAGAGGTGCTGAAAGCCAAAGCGTTTATGAGCGAGCTGGCGGCCTCCGTGCCTGAGGCGGTAGACACGCGGGAGCTGGTGACCATGCGCCGCTTTGAGGACGTGGAGAAGTGCATCAATGAGCTGGGCGTGGACCTCGTGCTTGCCGGGCACCGCAACCGCTTTATGGGAATGCTGACGTCCCGCTCGGCGGAATACATCAACCACCTCACGGTGGATGTGCTTATTACTCACCTGAATGACTAAACCGGGAGAAACGCTATGCACTTTACACTGGATAACGTGACCGCCCGGGAAATTCTTGACTCTCGCGGCAACCCCACCGTTGAAGTTGAGGCCCGGACCCCGGACGGGATGATGGCACGCGCCTCGGTGCCTTCCGGGGCCAGCACCGGGTCGCGCGAGGCCGCAGAGCGCCGCGACGGTGACGCACAACGTTTTGGCGGCAAAGGCGTGCTGGATGCCGTCAGGGCGGTTAATACGGAAATCTGCGAAGCCGTGCGCGGCCTGGACGTGCGCGAGCAGCGGCAGCTGGACAACATCATGCTGATGCTGGACGGCACGGAGAACAAGAGTCGCCTGGGTGCCAATGCCATTCTGGGCGTATCGCTGGCGGTGGCCCGGCTGGCGGCACAGGCCTCGCACGAGCCGCTGTGGCGCTACCTGGGGGGCCTGCAGGCGAATCTGCTGCCCGTGCCGTGCATGAACATCATCAACGGCGGCGTGCACGCCCGCGGTCAGGGCGCGGACTTCCAGGAGTTCATGATAGCGCCACACGGGGCACCCACGCTGCGCGAGGCCGTGCGTCAGGGCAGCGAGGTCTACCAGGCGCTGCGCCAGATCCTGCTGGACAAAAAACTCTCAGCGGCAGTGGGCGACGAAGGCGGTTTTGCGCCCGCCGTGTCGTCGAACCGTGACCCGCTGGCGTTTATCGTACAGGCGATTGAGAAGGCGGGATACAGGCCCGGAGAGGACATCAGCATCTGCATGGACCCTGCCTCAAGTGAGTTTTTCGCTGACGGTCAGTATCATCTGCGCACCGAGGGCAGCGCGCTGAGCGCGGCGGAAATGACGGCATACTACGGCGAGCTGATGGACCAGTTTCCGGTCATCCTGCTGGAAGACGGCCTGGCCGAGGACGACTGGGCGGGCTGGAAGCATCTGCACCAGCAGCTTGCGGGCAGGGCCGAGCTGGTTGGTGACGACCTGTTTGTAACCAACGTGAAGTACATCCAGCGCGGCATTGACGAAAACCTCGCCAGCGCCGCGCTGATCAAGCTCAATCAGATAGGCTCGCTCAGCGAAACGCTGGACGCCGTGGCTCTCTGCCAGCGGCACGGCTGGGGTGCGTTCATGTCTCACCGCAGCGGGGAAACCACGGACACGTTCCTTGCCGATCTGACGGTGGCCCTGCGCGCGGGACACCTGAAAACCGGCGCGCCGTGCCGCGGCGAACGCGTGGAAAAGTACAACCAGCTGATGCGCATTGAGCAGGCGCTGGGTGAGGACGCGCACTACGCGGGGCTTCATGCGTTTGTGCGCCGCACGTAACACATCCGCCGGACGGTCCCCGTCCGGCAAAGAAGGAATGCCTGTGGCCCCTGCAACGCTGATCCTCCTGCGGCACGGCGAAAGCCAGTGGAACCGGGAAAACCGTTTTACCGGCTGGACGGACGTGCCGCTGACGGTCAGGGGGCGGCAGGAGGCCGACCGGGCCGGTGACGCGCTGCGGGCAGCGGGCCTTATGCCCGACCGTGTCTTCACCTCGGTGATGACACGCTGCGTTCACACGGTCTGGCGGGTGCTGGACCGTCTTGACCGAAGCTGGACGCCCGTGGAAAAGAGCTGGCGACTGAACGAGCGCCACTACGGTGCGCTGCAGGGGCTGAACAAGGACGACGCTGCCCGGATGATGGGGGAAGAGACCGTCCGGCTATGGCGCAAAAGCTTCAGCGGCATTCCGCCCGCAGACGCGGAGGCTCCGGCGCAGCTGCGTCGGGATCTGCGCTACCGCCGCGTTGCGCTGGCCGACCTGCCTGCAACGGAAAGCCTGGAAATGACGCTGCGTCGCGTCATGCCATACTGGCACCACGTTGTGGTGCCACAGCTGCGCTGCGGAAGTACCGTTCTGATTGTGGCGCACGGCAACACGCTGCGCGCCCTGACCGCCTTTCTGAACGGCATGCCCCACGACAGCGTGGCACAGCTGCACATCCCGACCGGCGTGCCGGTTGTATATGAAATGGATACGGCCGCACAGGTCGTGTGCCGTTATGTTCTGAATATTAAAAAAAAGGAGTGAACGTGAATCAGCTTTTTGCCGTCATCACCGGCGGTGCTTTAGGGTGTGTTATCCGCTGGCAGCTGGGCGCGCGCCTGAACGCGCTTTTTCCGGACCTGCCGCCGGGGACGCTGCTGGTCAACCTGCTGGGTGGATTTATCATCGGGGCGGCGCTGGCGTATTTTCTGCGCCATCCCGGCCTCGATCCGGCCTGGCGGCTGCTCATTACCACCGGGCTGTGTGGCGGAATGACGACCTTCTCCACATTCTCAGCTGAGGTTTTTGCCCTGCTGCAGTCAGGCAGCTATGCCTGGGCAGCCGCCTCGGTGCTGATACACGTGCTGGGTTCGCTGGCCATGACGGCGGCCGGATTTTATATCATGACGCTGTGTGGTTAACCCGGACCGTACGGCCTCTATCCAGGGGAGACCTCAGTGCAGCGACCGCTGCACTGAGGTCAGACAGTTCAGTATATTGTTCAGAAGCGCTCTCTGCGGGCCTGATCCGACAGGGTTTACGCCTGTAAGGCTTCCCCTAAATCCGGGACACTGTCGTGACAGAGTTTCAGGTCTGCCTGTTCTGGTAAAGGTCCCAGCGATTGCCATAGATGTCCTCAAACACGACAACCATTCCGTATTCTTCCTCGCGCGGCTCCTGACAGAAGTGGACGCCTTTTGCCTTCATAGCATTGTAGTCGCGCCAGAAGTCATCGGTCTGCAGGAACAGAAAAACCCGTCCGCCGCACTGGTTGCCGATAAAGCCTTCCTGCCGGTCGTTCGACGCGCGGGCAAGAAGAATAGCACAGTCGCTGTCAGGGTCCGGCGTCACCACGACCCAGCGCTTACCCGGCTGCGGCGTGTCCTCAATCAGGGTAAAGCCCAGCTTATCGGTGTAATACTCAATTGCACGATCGTAGTCATCGACCACGACAGCCACATACCCCATACACCGCTTCTGTTTTCTCATCTGCTGTTCCATCAGTTACGTCATAACGCCCGCTATAATCAGATTCATATCAAATACGACGTTCGGTCGTCTGTACTGACTCTGAACTGACACCCTCAGACCGGACATTGAAAGCATTTGAGCACTCAGGATTTTGGGCCCAATTTTGTAAGAGCCTGCTCAACCTTTTCAGCATCCTGCTCCAGTACGGCTTTCTCATCGGGAGTGAGCGGGACCTCTTCGAGGTAACGCCGGATGGATGCTTTACTCTCCAGAATAAGCCCGCGCGCGCTGTCCTTCAGCAGGTTAAAATCGCAGCCGATGCAGGCCATCCGGTGCGGGCAGCTGCTCCAGAACGGATTTGTGCAGTATGAATCACCTAAATCATAATACGTTGCAGGTCCGGTCAGGCTGGCGGCGTCAGGGTCGCGATCAATCAGTACGCTGATCATGTGCGCGACTCTGTCTGCTTTTACAAACGAGGCGGCCAGCTGTGTCGGGCGGATACGGAGATAATGCATGGTGGACTGGGGCGTTGAGTGACCAGCCCACTGCATCAGTTCATACAGTGACATGCCCTGCGGTACGCTGGCCAGTGCGGTCACGGCTGAGGCGCGTCCCCGATGGCTGGTTATCACTCCGCCGCTGTCTTCAGAAGGAACGCCCGCTCTTGCGCAGAGCATCGGTATCACCGTGCGGTTGAGGATAGCGCTGCCGGCAGGCTTCCCCCGGTACTGAAACAGCAGCCGGACCTTCTCACCGGTCCGCTCATCAGCCAGCATGGCCTGTTCTGCCGGGCGTTCGGCCAGCCAGATGTCGACATATTTTTTTACCACTGTCGCCACGGGTTTAACAAAGGCTTTTGATGTTTTTCCGGCGGGGACATGAAGGTAACAAAGGGTTCCGGCCGGGATGACGCTGCCGTCATCTTTCGTTATTTCATCTGCCTGCGGCGCGATGCAACCGGTAGTCAGGCGGAGCAGCTCATTTTTCCTCAGCCCCGCATGGGTCCAGATGACGGCCATCGCCTGCAGCATGGCCAGCGGATAATGTATTTCAGTAAGCAGGTCTTCCTGACGCAGATTGAGGCTGGCCCAGATGAGCTTGAGCCAGACCGGATCGTCGATAACACGGGGATTGACGTCGCGCCGAAACAGGGTGGTATCCGGTGTGGAAAGATGACGGGCAGGGCTGAAGCGCAGGCGACCCCAGCCCCAGTTTTCGTAGTCGACCATAAAACGGCGCAGTGAGTAGATAAAATGCGCCCTTGAATGCGGCATCATAGGCTCACCGGATCGCACCGATTTTCGGGTGCCCCTTTCCGTGCCCAACTGTAGCTCATCCACGTTCATTCGGCCGACCGCAGCGATAAAGCTGGCGCAGATTTCCATGCTCCAGTCTGACGGTTCACGCACCTCCGGATGCGCCTTTGCCAGCCAGAGGCCGCAGCGCAGTATAAAGCTGTACTGGCCTTCACGGGTGCGAGGCCTCAGCACAGACGTTTCCCGCCAGCGCCGGCACCACCTGACCCAGGCCGGATCGATCCCGTCTACGGGTTTTTCATACCATCGGGTATAATTACGCATCCTCATCGGGGCGCTGAAGATGCCCAGCGCAGCAAGGCCGTGTGAAATCCGGCCAATGTACCGGGATGTCCCGCTATCTGTGTTGTTCTGGGCTTCCCACAGCAGTTCAGGCGTAAAGGTTTCAAGACGGGGATCTCTGTTCATGACCATCAGCGTGGCCAGTATGCCCGACAGATGCGTGACCTGACTACCCGCAGCATAGCCCAGCGATTTCAGGGTTTCAGTCAGGCGGTGAAGCTCCCGGAAGTAAATAGCCTGACCAAAAATGGCACAGGTATACAGGGCAGGTTTTCTGATGTCTGGCAGGCTGAGGGGATCATACCGTCCGGCGAAATGCCATGCAAAGGCGGCCATCAGCGGCCGTCCTTTTCCGTCCGTCCGGCTGAATGTCTGCCAGCGTTCCTGCGGCCATCGCCAGTACGGTATACCCGAAAGGTGCATCTCACGCAGGAGGTCCAGTATTATCAGGTCAGCAACCTCGCGGCTGCATCCGCTTTCTGCTGCGATGTCTTTCAGCGGCCTGATAAACTCAGGAGCAGGTTTCATCCGCAGCAGCCTGCCCCGGCTGTGAGAGGTGGCCAGTGCGGCCTTTTCAGGCTCAGTCAGTAAAGCATCAAGCCTGTAAGCGGAGAGGTCGAAGGGAGCCCACACATTCTCAGGTAGTTGCGAGGGTAACATTCTTATTCCTCCAAGCCGAAAATGAGGTTCGCCATCCTGATATCTGCCGTTTCAATCGCGCCTGCCATCCGGGCGGCAAGATCCCTGCCGGAAAGGTGAATATAAATCTGAGTGGTGCGCGGATCACGGTGACCTGCGTAGGTGGCAAGTTCGTGCAGTTTCCAGCCCGCACGGGCCAGATGCGTCAACCGCAGGTGACGGAAAGTATGGGTTGAAATGTCGGGCAGCCCTGACTCAAGCGCCCATTTCCGTACCGTTTTGCTCCAGCTCCAGTAAGAGAGCGGTGCCCCCTGATTACGATCGGACTCAGAGCGGAACAGGGCTCTTTTTACCATCCCCGACCGCTTCATCTGTAAAAGATGAGCCGCCAGCACCGGCGTCAGGGCGGGACTGTAACAGACGATCCGTTCATGACGGTTCTTGGTGGTTTCAGCCCGGACGCGGATGAGGCGGTGGGCAAAGTCAAGGTCATCAGTACTCAGCGCGGTGACTTCCGATCGTCGCAGCGCACCGCAGTAGGTTAACGCCAGCATCAGCCGGTCACGAAGCGGAGAATCCGCGGCATGAGCCTGAAAAAGCTGCCACTGTGCATCGTCAGGAATACGCGGCAGCTTTACGATACGGGGAACCAGCCCCCGTGCGGAACACAGCATGCCCGGCGTGCCGGAACGGGGCAGCGGATTTACCTTACACAGGTCAAGATACATCAGGAAGTCGTACCAGAGACGGACAGCCGACAGGCGCAGCTGGAGCGTGGCGCTTGCGGCCGGGAAAGGCATACCGGGTAACTGAGGACGGATGTAGGCAGCCATGTCATCAAACCTGACCTTTTCAGGTTCAATCCTGTTCCGGCTGCAGAACGCAAAATAATGACAGAGGGCTGCGCGGTAGGCGGTCAGGGTGGCGGGTGCCCGCCCCAGGTCGGACAGCAGCTTCAGCCAGCGTTCCGCCAGTAAAATGGCACTGTTGTTTAGTGGAGTCGTCATTGCGTTTACCTCTGAGGTCAGCGTTGCTGTTCAAAGTCTATACGATCAATGTTGCATTCCACTTAACTTACTACAGCGCATAGTTTGAGCTGAACACGTGTATCTTTTCCGGATAGTCCTGCGTTTTTATCTGGAACCACGGTGCACCCATTTTTATACCCAGAGCTTTTGCGCCAGCAGAGCGCGCAATAACGCAGCCATCGTTGTTACTGAGCACGACTACCGGCCTGCCACGCAGGTCCGGGCGGAAAAGCGTCTCACAGCTGGCATAGAAAGAGTTGACGTCAGCCAGTCCGAACATGGGCATAATTATCTCCGACGGGCCCGGGTACTGTTAAAGAACCAGGTGACAACGCCGAGCAGCTGCAGCTCTTCCGGATAGATGGCGGCGTAAGCAGGGTTCATGGGCAGCAGTGCCACCCTCGGGAGCAGCTGCAGGCGCTTAACTGTGAACTCACCGCCAACCTCGGCAATGACGATGTCGCCGTGCGTGGGTGGCTCCGCGCGATCGACCACCATAACATCACCGTCATAAAGCCCCAGCTCCTGCATGCTGTTGCCACTGGCCCGTACGAAGAATGTGGACGCCCGTCTGCGAATACAAAGCTCATTCAGGTCCAGCTCTTTCTCTACATAATCCTGAGCAGGGGAGGGAAAGCCAGCTGAGCAGGGATCTGCGTACAGCGGCACCTTTACCGTTGGGGTAAAAATCGGCGGCCATAACAGCGTCAGGCCCTGAGCGTAACTGACCGCTTTCATAACGCGGCGTCCCGGACGTGCTGCTGTGTACGGATTAGGGAAAAAAATGTAAAGCGCATAAAAATCCTCCTTTAAATTATACTGGTTATATGAACAGTATTATTGAGCCTGGAATTTCTGGCAAGAGGAAGCGAAACGGTTATGGCTAAAGCTGTTGTCAGAGTGCTGGAATTTTACCGAAATGCTGAGCCATGGCCTTTTTATATGCTCTGCCACTGCAGCCGGATCAACAGGGTATAAAAGGCTTTCTTTTTGAGCGCAGCACTTTTATGGCGGGAAGAGGCTTGACCATTCCGTCCGCTTTAAATTATATTTCCATTATTCTGGAAATGTAGATTTGGTGATGATGTGGACATACAAAATGCTGCGGCTGCTCTCAGGGAACTGGGACACGTGACGCGACTGGGAATTTACCGTGAACTGGTGAAAGTCGGGCCTGAAGGACTGCCTGTGGGTGACATCCAGAAAAGACTGGCTATTCCGGCCTCCACGCTAAGTCATCACCTTTCTGCGCTGATGTCAGCTGGCCTCATAAGCCAGGAACGGCAGAGCCGTACCCTGTTCTGCAGGCCCTGCTATGCGCAGCTTGAGCAGCTGATGGCCTTTCTGACGGAAGAGTGCTGCGCCGCTGGCTGCTGCTGCAGCCTGTCGGCTACGATTACTCATAAAGAGACTCTATTGTGAATAACTTCAATGATGCCCTGAACAATATCGATCCGACGCACCTGGATGCACCGCTGACGGAAGAAAAATTAAAAGTCGAAGAGGTGGCGCATCCGCCCCGCATACTGATGCTCTACGGCTCGCTGCGGGAGCGCTCTTACAGCCGACTCACCACGGAAGAGGCCGCCCGGCTGCTGACGGCCATGGGCGCGGAGGTGAAGATATTCAATCCGTCTGGCCTGCCGCTGCCGGATGATGCACCTGAGACGCATCCGAAGGTCGCAGAGCTGCGCGAGCTGGTACTCTGGTCAGAAGGGATGGTCTGGTGCTCCCCTGAGCGTCACGGTGCCATGACCGGCATCATGAAGACGCAGATTGACTGGATTCCGCTGACGTCCGGGGCGGTCCGGCCCTCGCAGGGGAAAACCCTTGCGGTAATGCAGGTCAGCGGCGGCTCACAGTCGTTCAACGCCGTAAATCAGATGCGTATTCTCGGGCGCTGGATGCGGATGATCACTATCCCGAACCAGTCATCCGTGGCAAAAGCTTGGGCCGAGTTTGATGAGGCCGGCCGCATGAAGCCTTCTCCGTATTATGACCGCATAGTGGACGTCATGGAGGAACTGATGAAGTTCACTCTGCTGACGCGCGGTCGCAGTGGTTATCTCACCGACCGCTACAGCGAAAGGAAAGAGAGTGCCGCGCAGCTCTCTGAGCGTGTAAACCAGCGCAGCATATAAAAAAGCCGGCATCTGCCGGCTTTTTCAAATTTGCTATGCCCGCAGCCTGGTGAAACATCAGTGGCTGACGCGGTTTCCGTGCTCATCAATGACGGCTTCGCCGTCCTCTTTGGTAAACGCTCCCTTCTGCGGGTCCGGCAGTATGTCCAGAACCATTTCTGAGGGGCGACACAGCTTCGTTCCGAGCGGCGTAACCACAACCGGTCGATTAATGAGGATCGGATGAGCCAGCATGGCATCGAGCAGTTCGTTATCGCTGAACCGGTCCTCTGCCAGGCCGAGCTGCTCGTAAGGTTCGGTATTTTTACGCAGCAGGGCGCGCACGCTGATCTCCATATCCGCAATAAGCTTTTTCAGCTCATCACGCGCCGGCGGAGTTTCCAGATACAGAATCACCGTGGGCTCGGTGCCGCTGTTGCGGATAAGTGCCAGGGTATTGCGGGACGTCCCGCAGGCCGGATTGTGGTAAATGGTAATGTCAGTCATAAGCGGTACTCCGTAAAGGCGCTGCACAGGCGCAGCGCCGGGGTTTAGGTTAAACAGACAGGCGCAGGGCCAGTGCGGCCAGCGTCACAAACAGCACCGGCAGGGTCATCACGATGCCCACACGGAAGTAGTAGCCCCAGCTGACGGTAATGTTTTTCTGTGCCAGGACGTGCAGCCACAGCAGGGTAGCAAGGCTGCCGATGGGGGTGATTTTCGGACCGAGGTCGCAGCCGATGATGTTGGCGTAAATCATCGCCTCCTTCACCACGCCCTGCGCGGTGCTGCCGTCAATGGAGAGCGCGCCAACCAGCACGGTAGGCATGTTGTTCATGACTGATGAAAGCGCCGCCGTCAGAAAGCCGGTGCCGAGCGTTGCGCCCCAGACGCCATGCTCTGCAAACCGGTTTAGGGCGGCAGAAAGGTAATCAGTCAGCCCGGCATTGCGTAGTCCGTATACCACCAGGTACATGCCCAGCGAGAAGATAACGATCTGCCAGGGCGCACCTTTCAGTACCTTTCCGGTATCAATCACATTGCCTTTCCGGGCTACCAGCCAGAGAATAAACGCCGCCACCGCGGCCACAAGGCTGACCGGTACGCCGAGTGGTTCGAGGGCAAAGAAGCCGATCAGCAGCAGGATGAGAACAATCCAGCCGGTTTTAAAGGTACGCGCATCGCGAATGGCCTCACGCGGCGCCTTCAGCTTCGCCAGGTCGTAAGTGGCCGGGATGTCCCTGCGGAAAAACAGGTGCAGCATCACCAGCGTGGCGGCCACGGACGCGATATTCACCGGCACCATCACCGAGGCATACTCGCTGAAACCCAGTTTAAAGAAGTCTGCCGTGACAATGTTCACCAGGTTCGACACGATGAGCGGCAGGCTGGAGGTATCAGCGATGAAGCCTGCCGCCATCACAAACGCCAGCGTGGCGCCCGGGCTGAAGCCCAGCGCCAGCAGCATGGCGATAACGATCGGCGTCAGAATAAGCGCTGCCCCGTCATTGGCGAACAGGGCGGCTACCGCCGCACCCAGCAGAACGATATACGTGAACAGCAACCGGCCCCTGCCGCCGCCCCAGCGTGAAACGTGCAGCGCGGCCCACTCAAAAAAGCCGGACTCATCAAGCAGCAGGCTGATAATGATGACCGCAATAAACGTGGCCGTGGCGTTCCAGACAATCTGCCAGACCACAGGAATGTCCCCGATGTTTACCACGCCGGTCAGCAGCGCCAGTGCGGCGCCGATAACGGCACTCCAGCCAATGCTGAGCCCTTTCGGCTGCCAGATCACCAGTATCAGGGTCAGGATAAAAATCGCACCCGCCAGAAACATACTCTCTCCTTCTTAATTATACCTGCCCGTTAAAGCGGGCTGCTAAGTGTACCCTGTAAATATATTCGTTTAATCGAATGTGTTTAGATAAAATTTTTACATGCAGACAGCTTTGCCGTTGGTGGTTGCGTTATCACGCTCAGCCTGCTGACTGAGATGAAGAATTTCATCCCGCTGACACAGATATGCCTGCTCAATGACCGCTGCTGCCCACGCAGGCATGTGTGGCGATAACCGGTAATGGATCCACTTGCCGTCGCGCCTGTCGATAAGCAGTCCACTCTCTCTGAGCAGGGCCAGGTGCCGCGATATTTTTGGCTGTGTTTCTTTCAGGATAGATACAAGCTCGCAGACGCAGAGCTCCCCTTTTTCGCGCAACAACAGCACTAGGCTGAGCCGGGTTTCGTCAGAAAGATTCTTAAAAAGTTGCAGGGGCAAAAGTGACGGCATAATTTCTCCTTCGTGGCGGACAGCAACAAGTCTCGTCTTCTGCAGACGAAAGGTCAATTTTATATTGATAAATTCATATATGTTGTGACGTGATTACAGGCTTTTCTGTACAGCTTAATGAGGGAATAGCGGTTAAACGATGTCACACAGATTTTAACGGCAGCACACTTTCAGCTGCCTTAATAGACGGGCAAGACGAAGTCACATCACAAAAAAGCCTGTTTCTTTAGTGAACAGTTCTACTTACAGCAGAAAGCAGCATCAGTAAGAGTGGCTTCCGGCCAGATGACCTGCAGTGATAACCGGCACGATATCCTCAGACTCTTCTGTCTGCTCCAGTTCGCGCAGAATTCCGCAGTCCCGTGTTGCCCGGTTGGCATTGCAGTGGCTTTGGAGCTCAAAAAGTTGTTTTTCCAGCATATTCAGTTCACGAATACGGGCCTGAACGTGGTTCAGATGTTCATTTATCAGGGCATTAACCGTACCGCAGTCTGCGTCAGGCTGGCTGCGCGCCTGCAGCAACACCCGGATTTCTTCATGGGTCATATCGAGCGCCCGGCAGCGCCGGATAAACATAAGCCTTTCGAGATGTGCGCTGTCGTAATGGCGGTAGTTATTAGTCTGGTCCCGCAATGCGGCCTGCAAAAGCCCCTCTCGCTCATAATAACGTACCGTCTCTACAGGACATCCCGCCTGGCGGGCCAGTTCACCAATTTTCATATCACACCTCTTCTGAGCTTGACCCTGTAGTTACATCAGGGTCTTTAATGCCAGTATACGTTATGAACGGGATAAAAAAATGAGTGACTGCTGCAGTAATAAAAAATGTGGATCAGCCGCAACCGTAGAGGAGGCGTCTGTTAAAAATACCGCAACTGCCCCGACTGAGGCTTCCGAGAAGATGCCACCAAAAACGACTGAGACCACACCGGCTTGTTGCAGCACCGGGAGCTGCTGCTCAACGGACGGCCTGAGCCAGGTGTCCGAACTGGTTGCAGAGCATCCCCGCAACGATGACGTTCAGACGCGTCTGCGCATCATGCAGATGGACTGCCCGACGGAGGAGGCGCTCCTCCGAAAAAAACTGGCAAAATTATCTTCCGTCAGCAATCTCGAATTCAATCTTATACAGAGGGTGCTTACCGTGACCCATACGCCGCAGGCGCTGGAACCGGTTCTGCAGGCGGTGCGCTCGCTGGGTTTTGACCCGGAACCGATTGATAAAGCAATGCAGCCTGAAGGCAACTGTTGTACAGGCCGTGAGGCGGAAAGTACCGGCGGTTCCTGCTGCGCACCTGCCCCTGTCACATTCGGTGAGCTGCAGACGCAGCAGTTGACCGCTGACGGGGTGCGTACCAGTATCAGGATCATGCAGATGGACTGCCCTGTTGAAGAGGGCATGATTCGTAAAAAGCTGGATGGCATGTCAGCCGTCAAGGAACTGGATTTCAATCTTATGCAGCGCGTACTGACGGTGGTTCACGCACCGGATGCGCTGGAGCCAGTTCTGGCCGCCATTCGTTCGCTGGGCTTTGAACCTGAACTTCCTGACAGTAATGGCCGGCACGTGGTCACTGAGGAAAAGAAAAAACCCTGGTGGCCGCTCGCGCTTGCCGGTGTGGCGGCAAGCGCCGCCGAAGCCATGCATTGGGCGGGCATGCCGGAATGGCTGGAAGCGGCTCTTGCTCTTGCTGCCGTTGCGGCCTGTGGCCTGTCCACGTACAAAAAAGGCTGGATTGCTCTTCGCAACGGCAACCTGAACATCAACGCCCTGATGAGTATTGCCGTCACCGGGGCGCTGGCGCTCGGACAGTGGCCTGAAGCCGCCATGGTAATGGTCCTGTTCACGATTGCGGAACTGATTGAAGCAAAGTCTCTTGATCGCGCCCGCAATGCCATCGGCTCTCTGATGAAACTGACGCCTGAAACGGCCACAATTCAGCAGCCGGACGGCTCCTGGAAAGAAACTGAGGCCGTGTCTGTATCCCTTAACAGCGTGGTCAGGGTAAAACCGGGCGAGCGTATCGCCCTCGACGGCACGGTGGTTCGGGGAAGGACCGCCATTAATCAGGCACCTATTACCGGCGAAAGCCTGCCGGTGGATAAAGGGGAAGGCGACCCGGTCTTCGCCGGGACGGTCAACGGATCCGGTGGCTTTGAGTACCGGGTAACGGCGGCTGCCGGAAATACCACGCTTGCGCGTATCATTCATGCCGTGGAGGAAGCGCAGGGGGCAAAAGCCCCTACGCAGCGCTTTGTTGATCGCTTTGCGCAAATTTATACCCCTGTGGTGTTTGCTATTGCCGTCGCAGTTGCCGTTCTCCCGCCGCTGATTGCAGGTGAAAGCTGGCAGGCGTGGATATACAAGGCGCTGGTGATGCTGGTTATCGCCTGCCCCTGTGCGCTGGTCATTTCCACGCCAGTGACCCTTGTCAGCGGCCTGACGGCAGCAGCCCGCCGGGGGATATTGATCAAGGGCGGCGTTTATCTTGAAGAGGGTCGAAAGCTGAAGTGGCTGGCGCTCGACAAGACCGGCACCCTGACGCACGGTAAGCCGGTACAGACGGATGCGATTATCTATACCGGGGTGGCAGAAGACGAGGGGCGCAGGCTGGCTGTGAGCCTGGCAGGTTACTCCGATCATCCGGTTTCGCAGGCTGTATCGGCGGCATCAGATAGCATTCAGCGTTATGAAGTGGAAAACTTTGAGGCTCTGCCAGGCCGCGGCGTGCGTGGCGTCATCAACGGTCAAACCTACAGTCTGGGCAATCTGAGGCTGGCTGAAGAAACGGTGCGCTGCCCGGAAGCGGTCAGGGCTGCACTAACGGAACTGGAGACCGGGGGTAAAACGGTCATCATGCTCTGTGACACTCATCAGGTGCTTGGGCTGTTTGCGGTGGCTGATACGGTGAAGGAAAGCAGCCGCGAGGCGATAAGTCAGTTGCATAGTCTGGGTGTCAAAACGCTCATGCTGACCGGAGACAATGCGCACACTGCGCAGGCCATTGCCGGTCAGGTTGGTATCGATGAGGCGCGGGGGGATCAGCTGCCGGAAGATAAACTGCGTGCTGTAGAAACGTTTACGGCGCAGGGCACGACCGGCATGGTAGGCGACGGCATCAATGATGCACCGGCGCTGGCCCGCGCCGATATCGGCTTTGCCATGGGCGCAATGGGCACGGATACCGCCATCGAGACTGCCGATGTGGCCCTCATGGATGACGATTTGCGTAAAATCCCGGCTTTTGTCCGACTCTCCCGCCAGACGTATAACGTTCTGGTTCAGAATATCGTTATGGCTATTGGGATCAAGGCAGTGTTTCTGGCCCTGACCATTGCAGGTATGGGCACCATGTGGATGGCGGTATTCGCGGATGTGGGTGCAAGCCTGCTTGTCGTGGCAAATGGTCTGCGCCTGTTACGTAATAAGCAGCGGTTGCTGCCTATCAGATTATGATGGGCAGTGTCAGGAGAAGCCGTTGGCTTATATCTTCTGCGTTTTGTTGCCAATGCCGGCTCTGGAAAACTGAGTGACAGCATCACTGACACAGCACTTTTCATAATAGACGTAGTGCAGTTTCGATACCCATCCTGATATAAAGGCTCTCTCCGACAGAGGGCCTTAGAATGTCATGATACGTCTGTTTTATGCCTGCGCAGCCAGATTAATTTGTAGGCAGCAGGAATAATGAACAGTGAAAGAAGCGGAGCTGTTATCATCCCTCCAATCATGGGGGCCGCAATCCGACTCATGACTTCTGAGCCTGCTCCGGTTCCCCACAGAATGGGTAGCAGGCCCGCAATGATCACCGCTACAGTCATGGCTTTTGGCCGGACACGTAATACTGCTCCATGATAAAGAGCTTCATCAAGGCCTTCAGGTGTGAACGTCTCCCGGTGGGACAATTCCGGGTGTGCTTCAATGGCATGACGCAGATACATCAGCATGACCACACCAAATTCTGCCGCCACCCCGGCCAGGGCGATAAACCCGGTTCCGGTCGCCACAGACATGTGGAAGCCCTGCCAGTAGAGGAACCATATTCCCCCGACCAGCGCGAACGGCAGACTCATCAGGATCAGCAAGGCCTCATCCACACGACGGAATGCCAGATACAACAGGATGAAAATGATCACCACCGTCATCGGAACCATCAGTTTCAGTTTCTTGTTGGCATGCTCCAGTAATTCAAACTGACCGGAGAATGACACGCTGGTCCCCGGTCTCAGTTTCACTTTTTCGCTGATAGCCGTCCTGATATCGTTGACCACCGACACCATGTCCCTGCCGCGGGCATCAACATAAATCCAGCTGGCCGGTCGCGCGTTTTCCGTTTTCAGCATGGTAGGTCCGGATACAACGTTAATATCGGCAACGTCACCCAGCGTGATCTGCTGTTTCATGGGTGTCAGGATGGGCATTTCCCTCAGAGCTTGTGGACTGCTCCGGTAATCCTGCGGGTAACGGATATTAATCGGATACCGGGCCACGCCCTCAACCGTTTCCCCCACCGTCGCGCCGCCGATGGCTGAGGAGACAAACAGCTGGACATCACCCACCGTCATCCCGTAGCGGGAGGCTTTTTCACGGTTAATATCGATGTCAATGTAGCGCCCGCCCTCCAGTCGCTCGGCCAGAGCCGATATCACGCCCGGCACGGTTTTGGCTACCGCCTCAATGCTCTGCGCCGTTGCATCGATATCGGACAGAACAGTACCTGACACCTTGATACCTATCGGACTTTTTATCCCGGTTGAGAGCATATCAATACGGTTACGGATGGGGGGCACCCAGAGGTTAGCCAGACCGGGTAAACGGACCGTTTTATCGAGTTCGTCAATAATCTTGTCAATCGTCATGCCGGGCCGCCACTGATCCTCTGGTTTAAGCTGGATCGTGGTTTCCATCATTTCGAGCGGCGCGGAATCCGTCGCGGTCTCGGCCTTCCCGGTCTTGCCAAAAACAGAAGCTACTTCAGGTACGGTTTTAATGAGCTTATCCGTGGTCTGTAAGAGCGCAGCGGCCGCTGCCGGCGACACGCCCGGCAATGTTGAGGGCATATACAACAGGTCGCCCTCATTTATCTTCGGCAGAAACTCGCCGCCTACCTGACTCAGGGGCCAGATAACCGTGAAGATGGATAAGGTCGCAACCAGCAGGGTTATTTTTGGCCAGTGAAGTACCCGCAGCAACAAAGGATGATACGCTTTGATCAGCAGCCGGTTCAGGGGATTGCTGGTCTCGGCAGGAATTTTCCCGCGGATCCAGAATCCCATCAGAATCGGAATGACGATGATGGCCAGCGCGGCCGCGCCCGCCATGGAGTAGGTTTTCGTAAAGGCCAGCGGACCAAACAGACGACCTTCCTGTCCTTCCAGGGTAAAAATAGGAATAAAGGACAGGGTAATGATCAACAGACTGATAAACAGCGCGGGTCCCACTTCAACGGAGGCATCGGTGATAACCTTCCAGCGGGTTGCGTTATCAATCTGCTCACCCGGATGCTGATGATCCCACTCTTCCAGCCATTTATGCGCATTTTCAATCATCACGATGGCGGCATCCACCATCGCCCCTACGGCAATGGCGATCCCTCCCAGCGACATTATATTGGCGTTCAGCCCCTGGAAATGCATGACAATAAAGGCGATACACAGACCAAGAGGCAGAGAAATAATCGCCACCAGGGCCGAACGAACATGCCACAGGAACAGGGCGCAGACGATGGCCACCACGATAAACTCTTCCAGGAGTTTGTAGCTGAGGTTGTCAATGGCCCGGTCAATTAACTGGCTGCGATCGTAGGTAGTCACAATCTCAACGCCTTCAGGCAAACTTGCCTTCAGGGTCTCCAGTTTATCTTTCACTGCCGTGATAACGTCGCGCGCATTTTTACCCGACCGCAGGATCACGACGCCGCCGGCGACTTCTCCCTGACCGTTAAGTTCTGCTATACCACGCCGCATTTCAGGCCCGGTCTGCACGCGGGCCACGTCCCGCAGATAAATCGGTACACCGTTTTCTCCGGTTTTCAGGACGATGTTATTGAAATCGTCTATGGACTGGAGGTAACCGCTGGCCCGGACCATGTACTCCGCTTCGGCGATTTCAACGGATGAGCCACCGGCTTCCTGATTAGATGACTCAAGGGCCTGTTTTACTTCTGGCAGGCTGATGCCGTACTGGGCCAGTTTCTCCGGGTTAACCTGGATTTGGTACTGCTTGACCACGCCGCCTACTGATGCAACTTCCGCGACGTTAGGGATAGTTTTCAGTTCAAATTTCAGGAACCAGTCCTGCAGAGAGCGCAGTTCGGAAAGGTCGTGTTTTCCGCTGTGATCAACCAGAGCATATTCAAATATCCAGCCCACACCTGTGGCATCAGGCCCGATTTCCGAGCTTACACCGGAAGGCAGTTTTCCCTGAACCTGATTAAGGTATTCGAGCACACGCGAGCGGGCCCAGTACAGATCGGTCCCGTCCTCAAAAATGACATACACGTAGGAATCGCCGAACTGGGAAAAACCGCGCACGGTCTTGGCACCGGGTACCGACAGCATGGTGGTCGTGAGCGGATATGTAACCTGGTTTTCAACAATCTGCGGAGCCTGACCAGGATAGCTGGTCTTGATAATTACCTGTACATCGGACAGATCGGGTAGCGCATCCACAGGGGTGTTGATGATAGTCCAGGTGCCCCAGACACTAAGAAACAGAGCGGCCATCATAACGAGGAAACGGTTGGCAACCGATCGCCGTATAATCCATTCAATCATCATCGTCTCCTCAATGACCGGAATGTGTATTTGCAGACGGAGCGGACATTGGCGACATTGTGCCGTCCGTTGTTTCCGGATGACGCATACGTTCCAGTGCGCCCGTAATGTTGGCTTCGGAGTCAATCAGGAACATGCCGCTGACTACCACCATATCGCCTTCATTGAGGCCGGTGCCGATACCGGACTGTTGCTGAGATTCGTGGAGAACGTGGACCCTTTTTGGCACAAACCGACCTTCTGCATCGACAGTGATCACGCGCTGTTCTTTACCGGTGTCAATAACGGCCTGCGACGGGATCAGCAACATTTCCTGGCTCCGGGTATTCAGTTTCAGATAGGCATTCATGCCCGGTTTAAGACGTTCGTCCTTGTTTGATACCTGCAGACGTACCTGCAGGGTCCGGGTGGTTTGATCGACGCTGGGAAGAATGTTCCATTTTTCTACATGGAACAATTTATCCGGATAGGCCGGTACTGAAATTTCAAATTGAGAGGTGTCTTTCAGGAGATAGGCGATGGATTCGGGTACTGCCGCACTGATCCAGACCGGATCCATCCCCTGAATCTGTGCCACCACTTTATCTTTTGAGATATTCATACCAGTGCGCAGGTCAAACGCCGTAATGACACCATCTATCGGTGCCTTAATGGTAAACCGGGTCTGAATACTCCGGGTTGACCGCAGTTTCTGGATATCCTTTTCCGGCATTCCGGCCAGACGAAGTCGTTCAAGCACACCTTTAATTTGCGTTGGTGTCCCTCCGGTGCCAGATAACAGTAGAAACTCACTTTGTGCTTCCACCCATTCCGGAATGGTAATATCGATAAGCGGTGTACCTTCCTTCACATGATCGCCAATCGTCAGGGGATACACTTTTTCGACGAAACCGTCAGAGCGCGCCTGCACAATGACAAACTGATACTCGTTGTAAATAACATTGGCCGGTATTGTCTGAGAATAATTCAGCATTCCGCGTGTGACTTTTTGCGTTTTTAATCCCAGGTTCTGAACCAGCGTTGGATGAATACGGATCCCATCGCTGATTTTCTCGCCGCTTTCATCTGCATATTTTGGCACCAGGTCCATGTCCATAAAGGGTGATTTTCCGGGTTTATCAAATTTCGTATCCGGTTTCATCGGGTCATACCAGAAAAGTATCTTTCGCTCCGGTGTCTTTAGTTCCGTTTGTACTGTTTTTTGTTCCGGGTTTACATACTGCAAGGCAGTAACCGATATCAGCCCCCCTGCTATCAGGCTGCTGATAATTATTGCAGCATATTTTATCTTTAAAGAAGCCATACAATTTCTCGCTGAAAAATCAAAACACCTGGCATATGCGCCTGATCATTAATTCACAGAAATATCTTTATAAGTGTTCAGGCCCACTGGATATATTCGCTCCGGGCTGTCAGTCAGGATTGGGTAACGTTAATGCTTTTGAGTAAGGCGATATTGCCCTGCTGAATAAACGAGAAATCAACGTGGTTACCGGTTTTCAGGGCATTAATGGTGTCGTCTACATTCACAAAGGTGAAGCGCATGGTCATTGCAGGCCAGCCCACCGCAGGGATAGCTCCGTGCGAAATGGTAATTTTTTTACTTTTTATATCAATGACTTTAACGACACCGTTGCCATAAATAATTTGCTGTGTCGAAGCATCACTGGCAGCATTCATATCACCATGGTGATGTGTTTCAGCATGAAGACCGGCAGAAATCATGACAGAGAAGGTGCCCAATAAAACGGCTTTAAGTGAATTACGCATTTTTTATTTCCTGATTAATGAATTAAATTTACTCTACCCAACCGCCACCCAGTGCGGTGAACAGATTGATTTCGTTAACCTGATGGGAATATGTAAGATCGAGAATGGTTTGCTGTGTCGTGAACAGGGAGCGTTCTGCATCCAGCACTTCAATGTAGCTGACAGCACCACTTGAATATAATCCTCTGGCACGCTGGAGGGTTATCTGCAGTGAATTGAGATAACGCTGCTGTGCCTCAAGTTGCTGGCTAAGGCTGTCCCGCAGCGCAAGCGTATCGGATACATCCTTAAAGGCGGACTGAATTTTTTGTTCGTAGTTAACCATCGACTGTTGCTGGCGAATTTCAGCCAGTTTCAGATTGGCTTTGTTCCTGCCGGCATTAAAAACAGGAATTTCAATTTTGGGAATAAAATTCCACATTCCGCTTCCTGACGTAAAGAGGCTGGACAGCTCTGTACTGCTTGCGGAAAGACTACTGGTCAGGCTAATGGATGGGAAAAAGGCCGCTCGCGCTGCGCCAATATTGGCATCAGCCGCTTTGAGCTGGTATTCCGCTTCCATGATATCCGGGCGCTGCAGCAAAATTTGTGACGACAGGTTTGGTGGCAGTTTTACTGGTGCGATCTCACCACCTTTCATCGTTTTTTCTGACGGAAGTGCGTGGTAGGTTCCCAGCAGCAGTTGCAGGGCATTGTTTGCCTGCGCCAGATCGCCTTCTCGTTTGGCTATCTCAGCGCGGGTACTTTCGATTTGTCCCCTGGCCTGTTCAAGCGCCAGAACGTTCGCACTCCCGGTCACCAGCTGTTGTTCAACGAAAGCATAAGACTGTTGATAATTTTTCAGCGTTTCTCGCGCAATACGGAGTTGTTCGGACGCCAGTTGCTGGCTGAAATAGCTCTGTGAAACGTTCGATACCAGCAGGATGTGTACGGCACGACGGGCTTCTTCGCTGGCAAAATAGTTCTGGCGGTCAGCTTCACTCATGTTCTTAAGCTTGCCGAAAAAATCGAGCTCATAGCTGAGCTCCAGACCCGCGTCGTACTCCTGTGCGGTCGGCTTGTCACCTTTCAGACTACCGCGGTAGGTGATCCCGGATGAGGCATTCAACTGGGGATTACGATCTGCATCCGTGACGTTGAACTGGGCCCGGGCCTCTTCAACCTTCAGGGCGGCCATTCTCAAATCACGGTTGTTTGTCAGGGCTTCACCGATCAGCAGGGTAACATGGGGATCGACAAAAAAATTACGCCAGCCCGTATCCTGATAGCCATTTACCGCTGGCGTCAGGCTGTTGCGTGACAGAGAAAACTGCTGTGGTACTGGCGCTGCCGGCCGCTGATACTCAGGTGCCAGTGAAACGCAGCCTGTCAGTATAAAAATCATGCTGATGCTTAATAGTTTTAATTTGAACATAACGCTTCTCTTCCAGGCAGGCCTGGTAAATGGTTCAAATGAAGTCCAGAGTATTGATAGGGGGATTTTACAGAATGCTCTCTGTTTGCCAGGTGACTGAATAATGACAATGCTGTCATTTTTAACGTAAGTCGTTGATTACATGCTTAGGCTAAATAGAATGAATGGCATGAGTAGTCAGCTAGGGGAGCAAGATGAAAATACTGATCGTTGAAGATGAAGTAAAAACTGGAGAGTACCTCAGTAAAGGGCTTACTGAGGCGGGATTTTTAGTTGATCTCGCTGATAATGGTCTGACCGGATATCATCTCGCCATAACAGCCGAATATGATTTACTGATTCTGGATATCATGCTCCCGGATGTAAACGGCTGGGATATTATTCGTATGCTTCGTGCCGCAGGTAAAGGTATGCCTGTTTTGCTGCTTACGGCTCTCGGCACCATTGAGCACCGGGTTAAAGGACTTGAGCTGGGCGCGGACGATTACCTGATCAAACCATTTGCGTTTGCTGAGCTTCTTGCCCGGGTCAGGACACTTTTACGACGGGGTAACACAGTCATCACGGAAAGCCAGTTTAAGGTGGCTGATCTGATGGTAGACCTCGTTTCAAGGAAGGTTAGCCGCGCAGGGAAACGTATTTTGCTGACGAGTAAGGAGTTCTCCCTGCTGGAATTCTTCATTCGTCATCAGGGAGAGGTGCTGCCCCGTTCGCTGATTGCATCGCAGGTCTGGGATATGAACTTTGACAGCGATACTAATGCTATAGATGTGGCAGTAAAACGCCTCAGGGCAAAGGTAGACAACGATTATGAGCCTAAGCTGATCCAGACGGTCCGCGGCGTGGGATATATCCTGGAGGTTCCGGATGCGTTTTAATTTCTCAGGGCGCCCTTACTCTCTCGCACTGAGACTGACCTTCTTTATCAGCCTGTCCACCATAATTGCGTTTTTTGCTTTTACCTGGTTTATGCTGCATTCCGTTGAAAAACACTTTGCAGAGCAGGATGTCCGGGATCTGAAACAAATCAGTCTCACGATGAACAGAATACTGCAGACACCTGTAGCTCCGGACCAAAAAAAAATAAGTAAAATCAAAGAATCCATCTCAGATTACCGCAACGTCGCTGTTCTTATTTTGACTGATGGGGGCGACGTGTTGTTCAGCTCACCACAAGGGGCGACGTTACGCTCTGCGGTCAATGCATCAAACTTTACCGCGCATAGTCGGGCCAGGGAAATATTCCTCTGGACAGTGAAAGAGCCAGCTTTACTTATGCGCAACGGCTCTGACATGAAAATGCAGACTTACAGAATCGTTGCATCTTCAGGCAAAGCAACGCTTAACGGAAAACCACAGACGTATCAGATGATAATTGGGCTCTCGATTGATTTTCATCTTCATTACCTGGAAGCACTAAAAAAGAATTTAATTGCCATTGCCTTCGTAATCAGCCTGTTGATTATTTGCATTATCCGCATAGCGGTTCGCCAGGGACATCTTCCTCTCCGCAACGTCAGCAAGGCCATTAAAAATATTACCTCGGAGAACCTGGATGTGAGACTGGAACCGTCCAAAGTTCCCATCGAGCTGGAGCAACTGGTGATATCGTTTAACCATATGATTGAAAAGATTGAGGATGTATTTACGCGACAGGCAAATTTCTCTGCTGATATCGCCCATGAAATCAGAACGCCCATAACCAATCTGGTTACACAGACTGAAATCGCGCTAAGTCAGCACAGAACGCAGAAAGAGCTGGAAGATGTGTTGTATTCCAGCCTGGAAGAGTATAACAGAATGACAAAAATGGTCAGCGACATGCTTTTTCTGGCACAGGCTGATAATAATCAGTTGATCCCCGAACGGATAATGTTTGATCTCCGCACAGAAGTGGTCAAGGTGTTTGATTTTTTCGAAGCCTGGGCAGAAGAACTCAATGTTTCTCTGCAGTTAAACGGGTCGTGCTGCCTTATTAAAGGAGACCCACTTATGTACCGAAGGGCATTAAATAATCTTCTGTCTAACGCTCTGCGTTATACGCAGTTAGGGAAGACAGTGACTGTAACCATTGCGGGGAATGAGAATAGTGTTCAGCTTATAGTTGAAAATCCAGGGAAACCGATACCTGCAGAACACCTGCCACGTTTGTTTGATCGGTTTTATCGCGTCGATCCATCGCGGCAAAGAAAGGGAGAAGGCAGTGGGATTGGTCTGGCGATTGTAAAGTCAATCGTAAACGCTCATCACGGGAAACTGTGGGTCGAATCAGATACGGTTTCGACACGATTCATATTGCTATTACCCAGAATGGCTGCATAGTGTCCCGAATTTCTCCAGTTTTTTCGATGAATAATAAATATATTACAGAGATGTCATTAAGTTGTCATGCCTTCAACAGAATTAAGCAGGTAGAATCGTCCTCAATAAGCAGGCAGAACAGTCTTTATGGATCAATATCAGCGGAATACAGGCACTGAGTTACGTATATTATCTTTTTTAAGATGAAATCAGTCTGGCTTGTGAGTTCTTTAGTTGATGACATCATTGACAGTCCGTTATTTATTTCATTGTCAATGGGGACCTTATTATGAAAATTTTAATCTTCGCTTCCTTTGTCGGTCTTAGCTTAATTCCTTCAGCCTGGGCGGATGGAAACATTAACATTCATGAGCATGTTAATAATGCCCAGGCGGCAGCGCACCAATAACCGTCTTCATTCGTTCCTGAATCTGTCAGGGGGGAAGTATCACAAATGAAGAGTATGGATCAGCAAGAACAGGCCCTTATTGTTCATAATTCCATGAAAAATGGTGCTTCTGATGCCCATCAGAAAATGGCGAAGAACCATCAGAAGATGTCTGATGAGATGGCCGGCATGAAATCAAGTACCGCGCCATCTTTTGCAGAAATGGATGAACATGAAAGGGCCGCCGTTGTCCACGAAAATATGAGTAACGGCCAGTCAGAAGCACACCAGTCAATGGCTGCAATACATCGCGGCATGAAGTAAAACTGACGGAAGCGGGTTGCTATATCAGTCCTTAATATTTTATTCAGATGCAGAAATTCGTACCTTACAGATACGAACCATTTATTCAAATCAGCCCCTGTTCGGGGCTTTTTTGCAACACTTATAAACGAACAGCATCTTTTTATGATATTTAATTTTATTTTTTATTTTCCTGATGCAATTGAAGACTTTATCGATTCGAACTAATGCTGAGGAATTCTGTCGAAGCCATTTCAACCATGTTAGTATTTTTACATGACGCAATGTGTTATTTCTAAATAAATGGCTTGCTTAATTCTGCTTGTTTTTTCGAGTGCTGCCAAAGCACGTTAATCAATTTCTTTGTCAATTTTTTAAATACTTACGGGCGAAGCAATAATGCGCTTTCCTGAACGGTTTAGAGTTTTTCATTATGCATGACAGCGGCGTATACGACATTAAACGTAAAAAAATGACCTTCAAAATTTATTGGTTCTGATGACATTCTGTAAGCGGCTGTATTTTCATTTCGATGCTTTCAATCGTTTCAGCATGAGGCCGTTCAGGCATAACCTGAAGATAAATCGCAGATTGCAGTGCAGGTTCAGGGCGGTTAGCTGGCAGACAACACTTGAACCGGGTAAAAAAGGTAAATACAGTTACACCTTACTGCTCGTTGAGTAAACCGGGGTCTGCGGTAAAAAGAATGTTTAAAATATAAAAATGTAGCCCGCCACAGTCAGCGGGCCGGCTGAAATCAGCCTGAAAGAAGATTTACCGGAAATACATTAATGATGAGGGTAATACACAACACATCCCGGATGCAGTGGCAAAGAAGAATAGAAAACTCCGGGCGAATTTTCTGTCTACATACTATCCGTTATTTCTCTTCCAGCATCATTTTACGGTGCATATCGATAATGCTCTGATGCGCAGCTGAGTTTGCATTATCCATGCTCTCATGCGCAAGAATGGCACGTTCATGCTCATTCATCAAAGAGACAGAAACACGGTTATCAGTGTTATCTGGTGCTGTTTCAGGATGCTGCTGTGCCCATGCGGACGAAGCGGAAATCAGGATCATAAGAGGGATAAGCATTACTTTTTTCATGGTGGCAGTCCTTAACGTTGAATGTAAAAGAAGAATAAACAATTACCAGCCGGGTTTACCTGTGGCCTTAGTGATGTTCATCGTACAGAAGAAAAAAAGTTACGGCGAAAAATGACAGAAATGTAATTTATAAACAGTGCGTTCCAACATTACACAATTGTAATCACACAAAGTCTGTAGCTGTGGTAGCTTTCCGGTAACAAAAAATTTTTCATCCTGAACGGTAAGCACGGCTTGTGCTTCCGATGCGGAGAGAGCCATTCTCCCGGGATAACAGGAAATTGCCGGAGTTCAGTCATGCAGCTTAAAAGTTCACGACGTAATTTCATTAAAGGGATCACTGCCACTGGCATTGTGGGCGGACTGGGCCTGCGAACATTCGATGCATTCTCGGCGGTAAGCCTGATGCAGTCCCGCACACTTACCGGCACAGACTTTGATCTGTTTATTGGCGAGACGCCGCTTAATATCACCGGTAAAACCCGGTATGCAAAAACCATTAATGCCGGCCTGCCAGGCCCTCTGTTGCGCTGGAAAGAAGGCGATACCGTTACATTAAGAGTTAAAAATCGCCTTTCTGAACCGACATCAATTCACTGGCATGGCATTCTTCTGCCAGCGAATATGGATGGCGTACCGGGACTGAGTTTTCATGGTATTGAGCCGGACGATACCTATGTTTACTCCTTTAAGCTAAAGCAGAACGGTACATACTGGTATCACAGCCATTCCGGCCTGCAGGAGCAGGACGGTGTTTATGGCCCGATTATTATTGATGCTGCTGAACCAGAACCGTTTGTCTGGGACAGCGAACACATAGTCATGCTTACCGACTGGTCTGATGAAAAAGCATCAGACATTCTCGCTAAACTGAAAAAGCAGTCCGATTATTACAACTTTGCGAAACCTACCGTTTCTGACTTTTTCCGTGACGCCAGGGAAAAAGGTCTCGGCAGTACCTTGTCCGATCGGAAAATGTGGGCAGAAATGAAGATGAATCCGACGGATCTGGCAGACGTCAGTGGTGCCACATATACCTATCTCATGAACGGACAGGGGCCTGGAAAAAACTGGACAGGGCTGTTCCGTAAAGGCGAGAAGGTACGCCTGCGTTTCATTAACGGTTCCGCCATGACCTACTTTGATGTGCGCATTCCAGGGCTGAAAATGACGGTCGTGGCGGCTGATGGTCAGTATGTCAAGCCTGTTGCTGTTGACGAGTTTCGCATCGCTGTGGCCGAAACTTACGATGTAATCGTGGAGCCGGCTGAAGATGCCTACACTATTTTCGCGCAGTCTATGGACAGAAGCGGCTACGCTCGCGGCACGCTGGCTGTCCGTAAAGGGCTTTATGCTCCGGTACCAGATCCGGATCCACGCCCCTGGCTAACTATGGACGATATGGGGATGGGCGGGATGGATCACGGCAGCATGGGCGATATGGATCACAGCCAGATGCAGAGCATGAATAACGACACCATGACAGGCATGGATGGTAATGCTATGCAGGCTATGGATGGCTCAGCTGTATCCGGAGCAGCAGAAAGTATGCCGGAAATGGACCATAGCGCCATGGCCGGGATGGATCACGGCAGTATGAGTGGCATGGGGGACATGCAGAAACATCCTGCATCTGAAACAGACAATCCACTGGTTGATATGCAGGCCATGATGCCGGCGCCTAAATTAAGTGACCCGGGCATTGGTTTACGTAATAACGGCAGAAAAGTCCTTACGTATGCCGATCTGAAAAGCACATTCGAAGATCCGGACGGGCGTGAGCCGTCGCGTACCATCGAGCTACATCTCACCGGACATATGGAAAAATTCGCCTGGTCATTCAACGGTATTAAATTCTCCGATTCAGAACCGGTTACGCTGCGATATGGAGAACGCGTGCGTGTGGTGCTGGTTAACGACACGATGATGACGCACCCCATTCACCTGCATGGTATGTGGAGCGATCTGGAGGATGAGGACGGTAATTTCCTGGTACGCAAACACACTATCGATATGCCTCCGGGCACCCGCCGAAGCTATCGGGTGACTGCCGATGCACTCGGGCGGTGGGCTTATCACTGTCATCTTCTTTTCCATATGGAAACCGGCATGTTTCGTGAAGTCCGGGTTACAGAGTGAGGTAGCGATAATGTCAGTTTCAGGATGGAATGATATGACAAAGTATTTTTCACGTTCCGCTGCAGGATTGCTGGCCTGCACTGCGTTTGCCGGAGCGATAGTGATGCCCGCGTTTGCAGCACCTACGGGATCATCTGACAATATACAACAGCATGATATGTCAGGCATGGACCATTCTGCTATGCAGGGAATGGATCATGCGTCAATGGAAGGAATGATGCATGGGGCATCCGGTATGGAGGGTATGGAATCCATGCAGCCCGCGGCGCCAGCAGAAAGCCGTACACTCATTACGCCGGTTACGGAGGCGGACCGTAAGGCAGCATTCCCGGACGTACATGGGCATAAGGTTCATGACAACAGCATAAATTACTTTGTGCTTGCCGATCAGCTGGAATGGCAAAAAAACAACAATCCGGGTGGCTTCAGCTGGGATGTAAGCGGCTGGGCTGGCGGGGATATCAATCGACTCTGGTTACGTAGCGAAGGTGAAACCACCCGAGGTAAAGCCGAATCCGCAGAAGTTCAGGCTTTATGGGGACATGCTCTGACACCCTGGTGGGACGTGGTTGCCGGTGCCCGGCAGGATTTCAGGCCCGGAAAACCGCAAACCTGGCTGGCTGCTGGTTTTCAGGGCATGGCGTTGTACAACTTTGAAAGCGAGCTGACTGCGTTTGCCGGCGAGCAGGGACGGACTGCGCTCAGGCTGGAAGCCGAATACGATGTGTTGCTGACCAATCGCCTGATCCTGCAGCCTTCCTTTGAGGCAAATATTTACGGGAAAGATGATGAAGCACGGGAAACCGGTAAAGGCCTTTCCAGTACCGAACTTGCTCTTCGCCTTCGCTATGAAGTGAAAAGAGAATTTGCACCTTACGTGGGAATTTCGTGGAGCCAGTTCTATGGCAATACTGCTGATATGGCTGCCCGTGAAGGTGAAAAAGATAATGAAGTGCGCTTCCTCCTCGGGGCTCGCATGTGGTTCTGATGCAGTTAATTCAAACAAAACAGGTATTATTATGAAACATTCATCTGCCAAATATTTCTTTGCTTTAGTTGCTTCTGTCGCGACTTTCGCTGCACAGGCGCATCCGGAACTTGCGTCTGCTGTCCCTGCTGATAAGTCTCAGATAACGGCACCGTCTAAACTGGAACTGCATTTCACCGAAAATCTGGTAACGAAATTTTCCGGCGCACGTCTTGTAATGACCGCCATGCCGGGCATGTCTTCTCATGCGCCAATGCCCGTTGCGGCGAAAGTCTCAGCGGGCAGCGATCCGAAAACGATGGTTATCACACCGGCAAAAACTCTGCCTGCAGGAACCTATAAAGTGGAGTGGCGGGCGGTATCTTCTGATACTCATCCCCGCACCGGCAACTACAGTTTTAGCGTGAAGTAATACCATGAACGATCAGACTTTTATTATCATCCGTTTTTTTCTTTACCTTGATCTTATGCTTCTTTTTGGCCTGCCTTTATTCGAAATTTATGGGGTAAAGGGAGTATTGAAGAAATCGGTATCGTTATTCAGTGTCTGGTCGTTCTTTTTTACGCTTATCTCTGCTGGCATGGTTTTGTCCCTTGCAAATATGCTGCTTGTCGCTCAGGCCATGAGTGGCGTCAGTGATCCCGGCGAACTGACTCTGCATATTATGGAGATGGTTGTCGGGGAAACTGCTGTGGGCATGAGCTGGGTTATCCGCTTCGCTGCGCTGGTCATGGCGTTTATCGGACTTGGCCTCCGGCTCAGGCATGTAGGGCTGTCACGTTATGTGCTTACCCTGTCCGGCGGTATAGCACTTGCTACACTGGCATGGGGCGGACATGCAGCAATGAATGACGGCATCAGCTACTATCTTCATCTTCTGAGCGATATTATTCATCTGACTGCGGCCGGGGCCTGGATCGGTGCACTGGCGGCTTTTACTCTGCTCTTATGCATCAAAAAGGCTGAAAAGGCTGTCTATGCCAGCCAGCTGGCCGCAGCGCTGTCGGGTTTTGCCCGGGCCGGCACGATCATTGTGCTGAGCATTGTCATCACCGCCGTGGTTAACTTCGTATTTATGGTTGAAAAGCCTCTGAGTACCCTGCCGGGCAGTGACTATGGTCTGCTGCTGCTGATAAAAACTGCTCTGTTTTTTCTGATGCTGCTGCTGGCCGCCGCCAATCGCTTCCGGCTTACACCGCGACTGGAAACGGCCCTGCGTCAGGGCCAATATAAGATGGGTATTTACCTGATGCGTAAAAGCATTATCACGGAATTTACTGTTTCGGTACTGATACTGGCAACCGTCGCCTGGCTGGGCACGCTGTCGCCGGGTACCGGTATGGAATAACGACTAACCGTAGCCTGCAGGAAAGCTGCCCATGACCACTATGCTGATCGTTGAGGATGAACTGAAAACCGGTACCTACCTGAGACAGGGGCTTCTGGAAGCGGGATATGATGTAACCCTTGTAAACGACGGGCGTCAGGGACTGGAGCATATCCTGCGACAGCATTATGATCTCATTATTCTGGATGTAATGCTGCCCTCAATGGACGGCTGGGATATTCTTCAGCAGATGCGTATGGCCCGGCACGAAGAGCCCGTGCTGTTTCTGACTGCCCGGGATAACGTCAGTGAAAAGATTAAAGGTCTCGATCTTGGCGCGGATGACTATCTGCTCAAACCCTTTGATTTTGCCGAGCTACTGGCGCGTATCCGCACCCTGCTCAGACGCAACCGTACGCAAACGTCCGGTACGCACCGCATTGCTGATTTGGTTATGGATGTCACCCGCCGGAGTGTGAGCCGTTCCGGCAAAAAGATACATTTGTCTGCTAAAGAATTTGTGCTGCTTGAGCTGCTGTTACAGCGGACCGGAGAGGTGCTGCCAAGGAGCCTGCTTTCATCTCTGGTCTGGAATATCAATTTTGAAAGCGATACCAATGTGATTGATGTGGCCGTCAGACGACTTCGCAGTAAGGTGGATGATGACTTTACACCAAAGCTTATTCACACGGTACGGGGTATCGGATATGTGCTGGAGATACGGGAAGAGTGAAGCGTAACTGGTCTCTGACATCACGACTGAGCATAATTTTTGCCGGCGTGATGATGTCCGTCTGGCTTCTTTCGAGTGTGCTGCTTGTAGCCGCCCTCAGCAGTTATTTTCGTCATCAGGATGCCACATTGCTGACCGGAAAGCTTGAGCTTGCCACAGAGCTTCTTGAGGGTGAGGTGCACGCCGGAAAGCTCGACAGCGCATCGCTTGCACGAAAGCTTTCGGATGCCATGGTTGGTCACAGCGGACTTTATCTTTCCGTTAAAACAACTGATAACCAGATGCTGGCCGACTATTCATCTCCCGGTTTTTTGGTGCCTTATGAGCGGTTTAGCGGCGAAGCTACCCGTCCGGGTATTATGCAGACGGTGGAGGAAGACAGCAGGCGTTATAACGTTATGGTCAGAAAAATTAATGCGAAGAGCGCAGGTAAACTAAACGATGTACTGATTACGGCAGCCTATGATACCAGCCTTCATGATGAGTTTATCGGTCAGCTTAAAAGATGGCTGGTCTGGTTTAATGTCGCTCTGATATTTATCTCCGTTTTTCTGGGATGGCTCGTCACCCGGATGGGACTCAGGCCTCTGAATGAAATAAACCGGCTTGCCTCGGCGATTACGATTAACAGCCTGAGCAAACGTCTCCCTGGCCATAATCTGCCAGCCGAACTGAAGGTAACAGTAGCTGAATTTAACAGCATGCTTGAACGGCTGGAAGATTCATTTAGTCGTCTGTCTGAGTTCTCTTCGGATATCGCGCATGAACTGCGTACCCCTGTCAGTAATCTAATGATGCAGACTCAGGTTGCGCTGTCACGTGAACGTGATGCCGAAAGTTACCGTGAGGTGCTTTTTTCAAATCTGGAAGAGCTGAGCCGGCTCGCCAGAATGAGCAGTGATATGCTTTTCCTGGCTAAATCTGAAAACGGGCTGATGCCTCTGGAGAAACAGGACGTTTCGTTAAACGCAGAGCTGGAAGAGCTCCTCGATTTTTTTGAACCGCTTGCCGGTGACAGCGGCAAAACGCTTTCTCTGCAGGGGGAGGCAGTTGTCAGAGGCGATCGCCTGATGCTGCGTCGTGCAATGAGTAATCTGATAACTAACGCCATAAAATATTCATTACCCGGATCAGCCATTAATGTGCTGGCTGAACACCACGCCGGCAGGGTTTTTATACATGTCTCTAACCCCACAGAAAATATCAACCGGGATAGTCTGAACCGGCTTTTTGACCGCTTTTACCGGGGCGACGCTTCCCGTCAGCATAATACGGACGGTGCCGGGCTGGGGTTGTCCATCACCCGTTCTGTTTTACTGGCTCATGAGGGCGATCTGCAGGTTTCCATGAACAATAATGTAATTACGTTCACGGCCATGATACCGGCTCCCCGGGAGGTGTCTTAACGTTTTACCAGCAGGTCGGCAATTTTCATGGTCTTGTACTGCCTTAGTATCAGTAATAGGTTTCCCGGCACATTAAAGGATATCGGGAAAATCTGAAGTCTGAATCCAATACATGAAGGAGTGACGTTATGAAAAAAACGCATTTTGTTTTTGCTTCACTGATTTTTGTTCTGCCGGCTGCCGTTATAGCTCAGCAGCCGGACTCAAAGATGTCCCAGGATATGAATATGTCTCCGGCTTCAAAAGAGTACATGTCTGGTATGCAAAAGATGCACAGCGGCATGATGAATGCCATGAAGGAGCAGGACGCTGACAGAGCGTTTGCCTCGGGCATGATTGAGCACCACAAAGGGGCTATTGCCATGGCCGAAACGGAACTGAAATACGGGAAAGATCCGGAAATGAAGAAGATGGCAGAGGACATTATCAAAGCGCAAAAAGGTGAAATTGAGCATATGGAAACGTGGCTGAAAAAATAATCCTCTTCCGCTTTGGGGTCTGTTAACGTAAAGCAGGTTTCTGGCGGAGGACCTCTGGGAATCTTTCATGAGAAAGTAATATAACCTGTCTGAACCTTCGCCCCGGGTCCAGCATTCATTTTTCAGGCGAAATGGTTCTCCGGGGCGAAACAGGGTGCTTTACTGTTTTTTCAATGCATAATCCAGTTTTTCCATATCGTTAACGACAATTTCTTGCTCGTCAGCTGTCAGCGGAACTTCCTCCAGATAACGCTTCACTGAAGCCTTACTTTCCAGCAACAGGCCTCTGGCGCTTTCTTTAGGAAGGTTAAAATCGCACCCGATACAGGCCATACGGTGAGGGCAACTGCTCCAGAATGGGTTCGTACAGAAAGAATCCCCTAAATCGTAATAGGTTGCCGGTCCGGTCAGGCTGACAGCTTCCAGATCATGATCGATTAGCACGCTCATCATATGCGCCACCCGGTCCGCCTTCACAAAAGACACAGCCAGCTGGGTAGGACGTATACGAATATAATGCATGGTGGACTGAGGCGTAGAATGACCTGACCACTGCATCAGCTCATACAAAGACATGCCCTGCGGAACACTGGCCAGGGCTGTAACTGCTGAAGCGCGCCCCCGATGGCTGGTAATTGGGCCCCGGCTGTCTTCCACAGGCACACCCGCTCTGGCACAGAGAACCGGGATGACAGTCCGGTTTATGACATCCCTGCCGACAGGTTTGCCCCGAAACTGAAACAGGAAGCGGACTTTTTCACCGGTACGCTCATCCGTAAGAGCTGCCTGTTCCTGTGGACGTTCGCTGAGCCAGATATCAACGTACTTTTTCACGACGGCAGAGATAGGTTTTACAAAGGCTTTAGACGTTTTTCCTGCCGGTACGCTGAGGTAGCAAAGCGTTCCTGCCAAAATGATGTTACCATCCTCCTGCCTGATATCATCCGCCTGCAGAGTGATGCAGCCAGCAGTAAGACGCATTAACTCGTTCTGGCGCAGCCCGGCATGTGTCCAGATAACGGCCATCGCCTGCAGCATGGACAGAGGATAGTGAATGTCACTCAGGAGATCTTCATGGCGCAGATTGAGGCTTGCCCAGATCAGCTTCAGCCAGACCGGATCATCAATGACGCGGGGATTTACACTCTGACGGAACAGTGGAGTGCCAGGCGTAGAGAGATGTCGTGCCGGACTGAATTTCAGTCGCCCCCAGCCCCAGTTTTCATAATCGATCATGAAACGGCGAACCGCATACACAAATCCGCTACGGGAATTCGGCAGCAAGGGCTCACCTATCCGGGCAGATTGCCGGGCACCTCCTCCGGTGCCCAGTGACAGCTCGCCCACCTTCATTCGTCCAACTGCCGCAATAAAGCTGGCACAGGTTTCCATTGTCCAGTCGGCCGGTTCGTGAATATCCGGATATTGCCGGGCAAGCCACAGCCCACAGCGGAGAATAAAACTGTACTGGTTCTCCCGTGATCGGGGGCGAAGCACTGACGTATCCCTCCATTTCCGGCACCACCTGACCCAGTCTGCCGCGATACCTTGCGTGGATTTTTCATGCCATTCTTTATAATTCCGCATACGCACAGAATTTTTTATGATGCCCATTGCGGCAAGTGCGTGTGAAACCCTGCCAGCTGTTTTTGCTATTCCCCGGTCGTGATAATTCTGCGCCCGCCACAGCAGATCGATCGTAAAGCTTTCAAGTTGAGGATTGTTATTCATCAGCATCAGTACGCCGAGTATGGCTGACAGAGCATTTTTCTGGTTCTGACTTTTATACCCAAGAGAAACCAGAACTTCAGTCAGACGGCTGAGCTCCTGACTAAAAATGTTCTGTCCAAAAATGGCTCGGGCATACAGCGATGGCGCGCCCTGATGCGGCAAACTGAACGGAGAAGAAAATGGGCCAAGATGAAAGGCAAAAGCGGCAAGCAGCGGCCTGCCTGATTCATTCTGCTGTAACAGAGAAATCCATTTTTCCTGCGGCCACTGCCAGCAGGGTTTCCCTGTCCGGTGTGTTTCTGCCAGAACTGAAAGAATTATGATTCTAATCAGCCTGTCACTGGTTCCACTGCGAGTGGCAATATCCTGCAAAGGCATCAGTAACAATGACAAAGAACCCGGCTGGTTGAGAGCGTCTGATCTGCGATAGCCTGTACTTAGCGCTGCCCGTTCTTCATCAGTGAGCACATCATTCAGCTGATAATTTGTACGTTCAAAGGGGCTGTAAGTACAAATGATTACTTCTTCTTTCATCAGCGAATCTCCGTCTGAAAAATAAGGCCGACAACTTTTCGATCAATTTCAGCTACTGCAGCGGCCATCCGGCCAGCTAAATCAGAACCTGAAAGATGGATGTAAATCTGGGTAGTACGCGGATCGCGGTGTCCTGCGTATGTGGCTAGTTCATGGAGTTTCCATCCAGAGCGTGCCAGGTGCGTCAGGCGAAGATGGCGGAAGGTATGTGTGGTGATTTGTGGAAGGCCTGCATCAAGAGCCCATTTCCGGACAGTTTTACTCCAGTTCCAGAAAGACAGGGGGGCACCGTGGTTACGATCAGAAGACGAGCGAAACAATGCACCTCCACGGTAACCCGCGAGCCGTAACTGCCGGAAATGATTTGCCAGCACCTGTGTTACGGCGGGACTGTAGCAGACTATCCTTTCCCGCCTGTTTTTCGTCGTTTCGGCGCGGACACGAATCAGACGATGAGCAGGGTCGATATCCTCAAGCGCCAGGGCTGTCACCTCTGCACGGCGGAGTGCACCAAAATAGGCAAGCGCGAGCATCAGCCGATCACGCAGGGAGGCAGTTGAAACATGTTTAAGAAATCTCAGCCATTGCTCATCATCAGGAATAACGGGCAGACGTGTGATACGGGGAACCAGACCACGTCCCGTATAAGCACTCCCCGGCAAACCCGCACGGGGTAATGGATTGAGACTGCATATATCCTGATAAACCAGAAAGTCATACCAGAGACGGATCGCAGAAAGGCGCAGCTGGAGCGTGGCGCTGGCCGCGGGAAAAGGCATGCCGGGTAACTGAGGGCGGATGTAGACGGCCAGGTCTTCAAACCGGGCCTTTTCAGGTTCAATGCTGTTATGGCTGCAGAACGCAAAATAATGGCTGAGGGCACTGCGGTAGGCGGAGAGTGTGGCCTGAGCCCGGCCCAGGTCGGACAGCAGTTTTAGCCAGCGCTCCGCCAGTACCAGAACGTCCTCATTTGGTGGAATCATCATGGTGTTTACCTCTGATAGCAGCATTGCTGCTCAAAGATTAGCCAGTCGATGTTGCATTCCAATTAACTTACTAGAGTTCATAGTTAGAACTAAAAACGTGTACGCCGTTATCGCGAAAATAGCGTTCATGCTTAAACCAGGGAGCCGCCATTTTTATACCCATGCGCTTTGCTTCAGCTGAACGGGCAATCACGCAGCCATTATTGTTTGAGACCACAGCGATAGGTTTCCCACGCAAATCGGGCCGGAATACGGTTTCGCAGGATGTGTAAAGTTGTTAGGGTCTGCCAGCACGAATAGAGAAAAACTCTCTTAGTGATTACTGTTTATGCATACAGTACATCTAAAAAGAGAAATATGTCTTAACCGTTGACGTCCCATTTTGGGATTGTTATGCTGGTCCCAATTTGGGACCACAGGGAAAGCCAGTGCGGATTATATCAATCGCCTCTCTCAAACAATTCCGGGAGACGCATAATCAGGCGGAGCAGCCCCTGAAAGCATGGGTAGATGAAGTCAAACAGGCACAGTGGAAAACGCCACAGGACATCAAGGACAAATACAGGTCCGCAGATTTTCTGAGTACCAATCGGGTGGTATTTAATATCAAAGGCAATGATTATCGACTGATTGTTGCAGTGGCTTACAGGTTTCAGGCGGTCTACATCAAGTTTGTTGGAACGCACGCTGAATACGATAAAATAGACGCAGATACGGTGGATATGTGATGACTTACAAAATCAAACCGATTCATAACGAAGCAGATTACGAGGCAGCTCTGGCCGCTGTATCCCCGCTGTTTGACAATGAGCCGGAGCCAGGAAGCGCAGCCGGAGATTTTCTGGAAGTAATGATCCTGCTTATTGAAAAGTACGAGCAGGAACACTATCCGATAGAAGCACCCGATCCAGTAGAGGCGATTAAGTTCCGCATGGAGCAGATGGGGCTGACGGCGAAAGACCTGGTGCCTGCGATTGGACGCCCAAACCGGGTTTATGAAGTACTGAACAATAAGCGTGCGCTGACGCTTCCGATGATCCGTAACCTGCATGAAATGTTTAATATACCGCTGGCATCGCTGGTAGGCGCAGCGGAGCCCAAACGGATACAAACGCAGTAACCAAAGCCCGCCGCATGCGGGCTTTTTATTCCTGCAGCATATGGTTGCAACCCAGCCTGGACAAATCGGTAAGGCACAGGTCACTATGCCACAGAAAGAAAGGTCGAAATCTGCCATCAGAGTACAAGCTCGCCGTTGCCAGACTGCTACTGCAGCGCTGGAGACGGGATCAGCAGCAGTCAGCGCAGGACATGCTCGTCATGAGCTGTAATAGAGAATGGCAGTATGGCAGCAGGTCTGAGAGCACCACGAGAGGCCAGAGCGCTTAAGCAGCTTACTTAGTGCGGATTATCGTACCTGGCCTGAAAATGGTTTCACAGGAGGCGTAAAAATTGTTGGCATCAGCAAGCGCAAACATCGCTATTCTCCTGCAGGTCCGGTGAAACCCTGGCCCGCGATATCATTGAGCGCATAAGCCACCACGCCCCACACCGGCAGCAACTGGTTCTCATCGAGCAGAACGACAGCCCCGGACATCTCCAGCGACTGCAGTGCCGGAACGGGTTTCAGCAGCAATCTGCGCAGCACCAGTTCACCCTCATATTCCGCCACAATAATCTGACCGTGCCGCGGCGTCAGTGCCCGATCAACTGCCAGAACTGAGCCTTTGATAATACCCGCCTCCGGGCAGGCTGTATCACTGCGCATCAGGTAGGTTGACCAGCGTGACAATGCTATGAGCGCAGTTATCTCTCTTTCGCCAAGGTTTCCTGCAGCCAGCGGATAAAGGTTTCGGTCTTTGGCCAGCGTCTGTCGGCGCGGGTAGCGATGTAATACCGTTCTCTGCACAGCAGCGCCAGCCGGGGGAAAGGGGTTATCAGTTCGCCAGAGGCGATACGCTGTTTCAGCAGCGTCTTACGTCCCATCGCGATGCCGGCATGGTTTATCGCTGCCGCAACCGCAAGCTCTGCCTGATCAAATTCGGCACGGCGTGCTGCCGTGATATCCACGTTAAAGTGCGTTGCCCACAACAGCCATTCATTTGCTCCGGAATCCACCCCCCACGCCTGACGATCGTGCAGCAGGCGACAGGCCCGCAGATTCTCCGGGCAGTCTGCCAGCCTGAATTGTTCAGCGTAGCGCGGGCTGCATACCGGAATAATATGTTCATCCATCAGCGGATCGAGATGAAACCTGTCCGGCACGTCAGCATCAAAACAGATGGCCAGGTCAGCTCCCATCTTATGCAGATCAACCGGTTCGTTTCCGGTATTAATCACAAGATCGATAGCAGGATGGTGTTCCAGAAAGGACGCCACCGCCGGTGCAAGCCAGGCGTGCGCAAACGACGGGCGACTGTATACCGTAAGCCTTCCGCTGGAACCCTGATTCCTGATGCCCTGAATTTCCCGGTTGAGATAGTCGAGTGACGTACTCATTGCATTGAAAATGCGCTCACCTTCTTCGGTCAGCAGTACCCTGCGGTGTAAACGGATGAACAGGGCGATGCCGAGTTCTTTTTCCAGCTGGCTGATACGGTGGCTGACTGCACTGGGCGTCAGCGACAGTGCAGCCGCTGCTTCGGCAAACGAGCCGTGGCGGGCAGCCGCTTCAAAGGTGAAAAGACGTCCCAGCTGGCCACCCTTTATTTCACGCATTGCAGAGGACAATTTTTTACCCTTGTCAGTTAACAGGTTGATAGAGTGACTAATTTGTTAAGCTGGTGTGCGCATAACAGATAAAGCACGTAATGCGCGATTATATTTTGGGTTAGCTGAGCTCATGTTAAGTTGAAGAACTATCGTTTGTCACCCTGCAAACGGGTGCATTTAAATAGCACTCTATTTCCTTTTTATGCGCAATGCTGATTGAGAGTGACCATGACTGATTTAACTGAAAAACTCCGGTCTGTGCCGGTGGTAAGCGATCTGATCGCGCTACGTGAAACCCTCTGGTTTAACGACAAGGTAACGACGGCAGACAGGGGACTTCTGCACACGGGACTGACGCGCAAAGATGCTGAAGATGCCGAAGCTCGTCTGCGTCGCTTCGCTCCGCTGCTCGCCGCTGCCTTTCCGGAAACGGCCGGGAGCGGCGGGATTATTGAGTCAGATATGGTGCCTGTACCCGCGATGCAGGCGCGGCTGGAACAGAGTGCGCCGCTGCCGGGCAGACTCTGGCTGAAAAAAGATAGCCATCTGCCCATTTCAGGGTCAATCAAAGCGCGCGGCGGCATTTATGAAGTTCTTGCCCGTGCGGAGAAGCTGGCGCTGGAGGCGGGCCTCATCACGCCAGACGATGACTACAGCCTGCTGCTTTCGCCGGCGCATCGTCAGTTTTTCAGCCAGCATAAAATAGCCGCAGGTTCAACGGGCAACCTGGGCCTTTCGATCGGCATAATGAGCGCCCGGCTCGGGTTTCACGTTACCGTACATATGTCGGCGGATGCGCGTCAGTGGAAGAAAGAGATGCTGCGCGGGCACGGGGCAGACGTGATTGAATATGAGCAGGATTACGGCGTTGCCGTAGAGCAGGGCCGCAAAGCGGCTGAGTGCGATCCCGCCTGCTTTTTCATTGATGATGAAAATTCACGCACGCTGTTTCTGGGCTATGCCGTGGCCGGGCTGCGCCTGCCAGCACAGCTGGAAGAAAAAGGCATTACTGTCGATGCGTCCCATCCGCTTTTCGTGTATCTGCCCTGCGGCGTGGGGGGCGGACCGGGAGGCGTCGCTTTTGGCCTGAAGCTGGCTTTTGGCGATAACGTCCACTGCTTCTTTGCGGAACCTACGCATTCACCCTGTATGCTGCTGGGAATGAGTACCGGTCTGCACGATCGCATTGCGGTACAGGATATCGGCATTGATAATCAAACCGCTGCGGATGGGCTGGCGGTAGGGCGCGCTTCCGGCTTCGTAGGGCGGGCGATGGAGCAGCTGATCGACGGCTGCTATACGATCAGCGATCGGACTCTGTATGACCTGCTTGTCATGCTGGATGAAACGGAAGGCATTCAGCTTGAACCCTCCGCGCTGGCGGGCATGTCCGGACCCCAGCGCGTCGCGGCAAGCCCGGATTATCTGGCGCAGCGGGGGATCACCCCGCAGCAGCTGCAGCAGGCCACGCATCTTGTCTGGGCAACCGGCGGCGGCATGGTCCCCGCCGCTGAAATGCAGCACTACCTCGCTAAAGCCAGGCGCTGATAAACGCATGCAGCAGCAGGATCCTCTCCTGGCAGGGGACGGTGACGATTGACGGGCAGGGCAGCCACGCGAGCTGCCCGGCCGCCGTTACAACCCCAGCGCAGTCAGCCCCGGATGATCGTCCGGACGCCGTCCCAGCGGCCATAAAAATTTGCGTTCGCTCTCTTTGATAGGCATATCGTTGATACAGGCAAAACGACGCTTCATCAGGCCATCGCCCTCAAACTCCCAGTTTTCATTGCCGTAAGAGCGGAACCAGTTACCGGAATCATCGCGCCATTCATACGCGTAGCGAACGGCAATGCGGTTGCCATCAAACGCCCAGAGTTCCTTAATAAGACGGTACTCAAGCTCTTTTTTCCATTTACGGGCCAGAAACGCTTCGGCTTCTTCACGATTATGGGCAAATTCGGTGCGGTTGCGCCATTGCGTGTCCGTTGAGTAAGCCAGTGCGACTTTGGCGGCATCGCGGGTGTTCCAGCCATCTTCGGCCAGGCGCACTTTTTCCGTTGCCGTTTCGCGGGTAAAAGGGGGAAGCGGCGGGCGCAGGTGTGCATCAGACATAGTAAAACTCCTGTAAATTCCGGTTGATGAGTAAAAACAGGGTGCTGAGAAAAAAGTTTTAAGAAACCTGATCCAGTAAAATTTTTGCCACGTCGCGTGCGTCGTCGGCAGCGCTCCCGCTTCCCATGACATAGGATGCGGTAATGGCGCCCTCTATCAGAATCAGCAACTGCCTCGCCAGCGCGTCGGGATGCACAACATTCGTCTGTTTGCTGAGCTCAAGTACGTAATCCAGTAATTTCTGTTTGTGGATTTTCGCTATCTGGCGCACTGCGTCGTCAGGATTGCCTGTCTCACCGGCGGTGTTAATAAACGCGCAGCCGCGGAAACCGTCTGACTCAAACCAGCTTTTCAGCACGGTAAACATATTCAGAATGCGATCCTGCGGCGTTTTGCCTTGATCAGAAGCGGTTCTGAACCACGCCATCCATTGCTCATCGCGTGCGCTCAGCGCGGCTGATGCCACCTCTTCTTTACTGGTGAAGTGGCGATAAATACTTTTTCTGGCGACGCCTGAGGTCTTCACCAGAAGGTCCATGCCCATAGCATGAATACCGTTCTGATAAATAAGCTGCTCAGCACTCGTGAGGATTTTTGCCCGGGTATTGCCTGTTGTTTTGTTCATGGCTCTAAGGTAGAACGATCGTTCTACCTCGTCAACGTTTTTTTGACGCACAAACGAGTCAGATTCATTGCGGCATTTTTTTGTTAACGTCTTCAGACAATATTATTCATCGTCAAAACCCTGCTGGAATAGACAGCTTTATATGAAAAACGCACCGGTTCAGGCAGCTATGAAGTTCACCTCGCTGTTTATACCAGGTTAAGCCCTGAAAGCCGGATAAACCTGACCAGTCGCGCCCGGATAGATCAGTTTCTTACTCAACTGTGAGCGGGGAGATCCGTTAACGTTCGCTTTTACTTTACGCATGCCTTCCACGCCGATCGTCCGCTTTGTGCCAAAAGCGGATATTGCTTACATCGTGCTATATTAGTTTACTGGAAGCAGGTCTGGATGAGATGACCCCGAGGTCGTGACGGTACTTAGAGATGGATTGACGCACGTATGCTATGAAAAGTTTTTAGCATAAACGTTGAACATGACGAATTCTGTTTTGATAACTCGACCATCTGAGGCAAACAAAATCAAAGGGGATAGTGTGGTTTAAATCAATCTGATGCGAGCTTTAAATACATCCTATCTAATTTTTAATAGAATATTATCTGCAATAAAAAATATATACATTTTAAATAATTTCTATATGAAATTTAATGAGTTCTAAGGCTTGTGTCTAATGATAAAAGATGATGAAGGGTAGAGCTCTGGGTTAAGGTAAAGAAAAACATGCGGTTAGTAATGTCTATCAAAAAAACCGTAGAAATAGCTAGTAATTACAACTGTATGCATATACAGTTATTGGCGTGGTTAACATAGTTATATTCAATGCTGTAAATGTGAGCGCTTTGGTTTACTCGCTATAGAACAAGGGGTTATAATCTGAAAAAGTAATCTCTATGGACTAGGAATGTTTACTGACCCGAACAGCGACCCGAAAGTATGGGAGCAATATTTTAAGAGCATTATCCGTTTACACTATAAGCCAGCTAATTGCTGCGATTTGCCTGATTCGCAAAATGGTGATTTCGGCATTGAATGTTACACTCTATCAGGCCATGTTTTCCAATGCTACTTGCCCGAGCAATCAAGCGATGTTGAAAAATTAGTTAAAGCACAGCGTAGAAAAATAAGTACTGACATTTTAAAGTTCACAACTAAGTATAAAGCTGATCTTGAATTGTTGTTTGGGGAAACTAAAGTTAGTAGATGGATTTTGGCTACACCTTATAGTAAATCTGCAAAACTTACGCAATATTGTACTCAGAAATCCTTAAAAGTAAGAGGACTGAAATTACCGTATGTTGCAGATGACTTCCAGATTTTGGTGCAAACAGATAGTGACTATATAACTGAGAGGGCACTTCTTCGAAGAACGAACTATCAGTTAAATTTAGATCTTAGTAACTCTACTATTGATCATGCAGTATCATTTATTAATGAGCATGTTGATTTTTTGAATAAGTTAAATTTGAAACTTCCAAAAATTGACCTTTCAGAATCAGTACAGGAAACTTACAGACGTTTCCTAATACAAAAATATCTTGATTATCAGAACCTTATCGATGAATTAAAGCATAATTGGGTTGATATTTACGAAGTTGTATACAAATGCATTCAACAAAGAGAAACGAACTTGGTTGGACTTTCTATGCTTACATCTTCAAGTGCGCAACCTGGCGATAAGATGATGAAACAAATGGAAGTTCTCAAAGAAAATATCGAAAAGGAAATACCCACGCTCAAAGAATCAGATTTAGAAAAAATAAATTGGGGTGTAATATCGGATTGGTTAATTAGGTGTCCGTTAGATTTTTAACATGGTGAAAAATGAATATTAAAATAGAAGATATCATCGGACGACCTTTCACATTTACGCGGAGGCCGGAACATCTCCCATGTGAAATGAGACCTATGTGGCGATCTAGCCTTGTTTTAATAATATTCTTACTTGTTGCTGCAAGAACTGGTTCATGCACATTGAAAAAACTTCATGTTGTCAATTGGTTGTTAAAGTCAGAAAAAAACACCACTGATTTTGCTTTTTGGGTTTTGAATAAAGATAGTGCTAAGCCTGAAGTCAGAATGGATCCGACTTTGGATAGGGCCATTGAGCTTTTACTGGCCGATGGTTTTCTCACTCGCGAAAATGACAAGATGAAGTTGACAGACAAAGGCGATATTTGTGCGGTCAATTTGCTTGCATTAGACGTCTTTAAAAAGGAATGTATTTCCTTAAGAAAACATAAAAAAGGTTTGACAGAGGCTAATATAACCAAAATATTTCAGGCGGGATGATATGTCTTTTGAAATAATTTCTCTTAAAATAACAGTTAATACTATCGATGGACTATATGGCATTGATATCCCTTTCTCAACCGGCCTATTTCTTTTACGCGTTGAAAACTCACATGGTAAATCAACGTGCATGAATGCCATTGCTTATGCACTTGGAATGGAAAAGGCTTTAGGCTTAGGTGGTGCTAAAATACCCTTCCCCCCATCCTTAACTAGAGCACTGACTAATAAGGATGGTAAAGAAGTCAGTGTGGTTAAATCATATGTTGAATTAACAATAAGAAATAATAAAAAAACTGTTGCGAAACTAAAGAGAAATATAGCAGGTTTTGAAAATGACAATCTTATAACTATTGATGAGGTTAGTTCTGGGGGCGATCAAAATAATGGCTCATATTTTTTACATCTTGAAGGCGATACTAAAAGAGAAAGGGGCTTTTACTTTTGGTTTTCTAAATTCCTTGGTTGGGAACTTCCACAAGTTCCGAACCATAATGGTAAAGATACCCCCTTATATCCGTCGGTTCTTTTTCCTGCATGGTTCGTTGAGCAGAAAAAAGGTTGGTCATCTATCCTTGCTACAATACCAACTCAATTTGGCATAAAGGAATCAAAGAAAAGGGCTTTAGAGTTCTTACTTTCTTTAGATGTCAATGATAATGTATTAGAGCGAAGCACCATCAAAAATGAAATAGATACTATAGGCTTTCAATGGAAGTTTATAAGGCATAATGCGGAGATTGTTGCAGCTAAAGTTTCTGCAATTGTTTCAGGAATCCCTGAGCAACCCGAAGTAAAGTTCGATACTTATAAAATGGATCTGATTTTAAAGGAAAAAGATTCCATTATTGCAGCGATTGATTATCGGGTTAAACTCGAAGCCCAGCTAAAAACTCTTAATAGTGAGTATGTTCGTCCTGTGGATGATGAAGAACTTCAGAAAGAGGTTGTCGGTATTATTAGTTCTAAACTGGATGAAATTAATTCATTAGAGCTCGATTTGCAAAAAATAAGCGATCATAAGAGCTACATAGCGCATCAAATCACCTCTACAACAGGCAGGCTAAATAATCTTTTGGATGATAAAAGGAAATACGAAGATCTTAAAAAAATAGCTTCCTCAACTGTTTTTGATAATACTCATTTGAACAGTAATGAGTGCCCGACTTGCGGGGCACCTTACAGTGATAACTTGCTAGATCTTTCACCGCAAGATAATCTCATGACTTATGAAAGTAGTTTAAATTTCATTAAAGAGCAGATTAAAGCTTTTGAATTTGTTTTGGAAGATAGCAAAAACCAACTTAAATTTAAAACATCAGAGCAGATAAAAACACAAGAGACAATCGCCGCCATAAAAGTCGATATAAATAGACTAAAGAAAAGAGATGACTCATCACTTGCCTTGCAAGAAGATATTTTGAGAAGGAAAATAAATTTAGAAAATTCAATTGATAATATAACTAATGCCTATGCGGCACTGGCTGAAATAAAACTTGAATTAAATGCTTTGCATGCAAAATACGTCAAGCTTATTTCTAAAAGAAAAGCACTACCGCAGAGCATACTCTCAGCTAAAGATGTTGAAAAATTGAATCTATTAAAATCCGGAATGGTAAATAGACTTAATAAGTATAATTTCACCAGCTTTGCTGCAAGTCTTATTAGCATCTCAGAAGATACATACCTCCCTACTAGAGAGGGCTATGACATTGGCTTTGACACTTCGGCTAGCGACGGAATAAGAATTATCTGGGGGTATTTGTTAAGCTTGTTCTCTGTTAGTAGAGCATATTCTACAAATCATCCTGGGGTGGTTATATTTGATGAGCCACGCCAGCAAGAAGCAAATAAGGTGAGTTTCGCAGAGTTATTAAGAGATGCGGCGAGATCGGCTTCAAGTGGTGGACAAATAATTTTTGCGACATCAGAGGAAGAGAGTGTGCTTGTTGATGCATTGAAAGGTCATGACTACAAGATAGTATCTTTCGATAAAAATGACGGCAAGCTGATTCGTAAACTGGATGCATAAATAAGCTACATTTCTTTGCATGTAATCCGAAATGACTGATCTATTATGCTCTGCCAGCTCTGAGGCTGGTTAGAGCACATAATGCCACTGCATTAAAACCCATCTCTGAAGTGGGCAGGCGTGATGGGGTGCTAATTATTATTTATTCGTGTCTGAGCGCCTCGCTGTGAGGTTTTTTAGTATTGCTTTTTGCGCAGTGATGTCGGCGTGTGGCGTTGCTGAAGGGCTTCTGATGCGGGATAGTTAAAAGCCCTCTTATAGCGGCTGCGCGGTTTTGGTTGAACATGCGTAGAATGATTTCTGTACAAAATGTCCGCTTCTCGCTCATAGCGGACCTTAGAACTACGTCAGTCCGCTTTATGCCAGAAACGGACATCAATGCACCTTTAAAAGATGACAAAACCTGATTAGCGATTATTTACTTCCTGAGCCTTTAAGAAAGCGGGGCGACTCGTTGATCTTAATATGTAGCTATCAATCTCTTCGGTGATTTCCAATCCGCACAGTTTTGCCCATAACAACGTATGAGAAAGAAAAATATCGGCCAGTGTAAAGTTGTTGCTCGCAATCCATGTTTGAGTCGGCTTAAAGCGAATCTGAGAGATGACTTTATCTGCTTCCTTACTGAAATAATTCATTAAATCCGGGGAACGCTGATTTTCGGGAGTGAAGACAATATGTTTGAGCAGACTCCATACGGGGGCTTCCAGATCGGATAGCGTGAAGCTTAACCACGAATTTACAGAGGATTTTTCTTCATCGGTTGCGGGATAAATAGAGATGTTTTTATGTTGTTCACACAGGTAAATACAGATCGCTAAGGTTTCACTGATTGACACGTCACCATCGGTCAAAAAAGGCACTTTTCCCAATGGATGGGGTGATCTCACCTCAGAAGTAGGGTTCAAAAGATCGACTCTGATGGACTCGTAATTCACTCCCATTTCTTCAAGAGCCCAGAGTACTCTTAATGATCGGCTTTTGGGGTAGGTATAGATCTTCAATTGAATATCCTTTTGCTGTGGAAAAAATTTTATAAGGTAAGTGGGCAGCTCATGTCAAAATTTCCGCTCTTCGCTCACAGCGGCCCTTAAACTTCATTATGTTAAGAAGGTGACTGAACACACTCGGCCTCGCAAGGAGCGTGAATAACGCCTAATTTCTACGTTTCTCTCTGCCGTTCCGCGAGTGCATGTTTTGCTGCGCGTGATGCCCATTCATCAGATTGGTCCAGGTGTTCAATCTCGGTTTCTGCTATCGGCGTGACACGGATCAGCGGAACTGAGCCAAAAGGTAAATTATCAATCCTGCGGTCATCAAGACTGAGAATGATTCGGGTCAATGGGTGATATTCGTCTGTAAGCGTACAAAACAGGATTGCGCCATATTTTTCAACATTGTCAGTAACCTGATACCCATCTGCAATGAGATCGCCCAAACTAATTAAGAGAGATGCCCAGTCATCCATCGGATGGCTGATGGTAGTTGAAGCGTCTAATTCCATGAAAAGTTCGCAGCCTACGCCATTTTCCGGGTCAGCAATGCCGGCCCAAGGCGTCGAGAGGCCATCGGTGGCCAGCGTAAATGTCGTTTTGCTCTTAATGTTGAGTACTCGACGATGGGGCCCGAACCAGTTCGTCTGGTTGTGTACGTTTGCGTCATCTCGTTCAGCTATAAAGTCATCTGAGACACTGCCATGCCTTTCCCAAAAGGCTCTTCTTGCTATAGCGGCGGCCTCATAAACTGGGTCTTGAGGACCGCGCGGCACGATTGTCTTATCGAACAGTGTATCAACTGTAACGCGCCCGCGTATTAACGGTATTTTGGATCCTGTCCAGCGAACGATGACCTTATTAAAAGGCTGTAAATGTGATGCTTCAATTTTCTCGACAACCTCCCGGACCGTTTGAAGGGCGTGGTTCCCCTCTGCAATGTGACTCCCATCTGCATACATGTAGCCTCCAGTTAGTGAGGAGACGCCAGCCTGTTCGGTTATAAAGAACCATTCTCCGTTCACAGCGCCAACGGGTGCCTTGCCTAAGGCCGAGCGCAAGTCTCTTGCCGCATCAGCGTTTGAATATGCTGTCATGTCTGCCCTTTAGCTTCACGTTTTAGGTATTTTTTGTAATTTACATTCCAAGCCCTGCGCGCCAAAGTGGCGCGCAGGTAGTCGAGAACATGAATAAATGGCGACTGTTTATAAAAATATTCTTATGGATGCAAAAGTGCCAACGTCCGCTCCTCGCTCACAGCGGACATTGGCCAGGAACCCATACTTCTATGTTGTCCCGCCTTTCAACTTATGAATTTGCTGTTCATCGCTTATCCATGTCGATGGCTTCGCTAACGCACAGGCATACTTCGGTGCCGACCGAAGCAGCGTGCCCTCATCATCATTAAACTGTCCGTAAATTAACAACGGAGCGGACCATGATTGCAGTACTTTTTGAGGCAGATGCCCTGCCAGAGGCTCAGGAAAGATACCTTCAGCTCGCTTCGGACCTGAAGCCTCTCTTATCCGACACGCCCGGCTTTATTTCAATTGAGCGTTTCCAAAGCCTGACTACGCCCGGAAAGATTCTTTCTTTGTCGTGGTGGGAGGATGAGGAGTCTGTAGCCGGATGGAAGCGGAATGTAATGCATCAGGCCGCCCAGAAAGAAGGTAAGCAGTCGATTTTTTCATTCTACAGAATACGGGTAGCCAGCGTATTCCGTGATTACTCTTCTGATAAGGGAACAAATCAGCATGTATGACATTCACGTTATTCTAAAAAACAGCCCGGGCTCACTTGGTTCACTGGGTAGTGTACTGGGTGAAAACGGAGTGAGGCTTGAAGGCGGTGGCGTATTTGCAGGAACTGAAGGCGGGCACGCACACTTCCTGGTTGAAGACGGCTATAAAGCACGCAAGGTGTTGACTGAAGCCGGTTTTGACGTGTGCAACGTGTGCCGTCCCTTGGTAAGAAAATTACCTCAGGAACGGCCCGGAGAGCTGGGAGAAATAGCTGACACAATTGCCCGGAACGGCATCAATATTCTGGTACAGTACAGCGATCACAGTAACCGGCTCATTCTCATTACGGATGATGATGCCCGGGCAGCCGAAGTAACCCGAAGATGGGCAATACCTTCTGAATGAACCTCGTTAAAACAAAGCGCGACATTGAGCCAGATGATGTTCTTGAAACATCAATGGCAATGGTGGCTTCTGCGCTGTCTGATCCGTCAAGGGTAAGCATTCTGTGCGCCCTGATGGACGGGCGCGCATGGACAGCTACAGAACTTAGCGTAGTGGCTGGCATAGCAGCCTCTACGACCAGCGGACATCTGAACAGACTTCTCAGCAACGGTCTGGTCATTTGCCTGACGCAGGGGCGTCATCGCTATTACAGCCTTGCGGGCCATCATATCGCCGGACTGCTGGAAAACCTGATGGGAGTTTCCATGGGTACTTCCAAAGCTCCCGTTTCCAGTACGCCGGTCTATCTGCGTTATGCGCGCACCTGCTATGACCATCTGGCAGGCGAGCTTGCTGTCAATATTTATGAATTTATGCTGCAGGAAAAATGGCTTGAAGCAGATGGCTCGGAACTGACATCAGCCGGCAAAATACATTTTGAGAAAATGGGCGTTTTGCTTAACTCTCGCACACGACGCAAGCCCTGTTGCGGCTGTCTGGACTGGAGTGAAAGACGTTTCCATCTCGGCGGTGACGCTGGCTCAGCCCTGTTTACACTTTTCCTGCAAAAAGAATGGGTAACGCGTACACAGGGGTACCGTGAAGTGAACGTAACCGATCCAGGCCGGGTTGCATTATATCGGCTGTTTAAGCTGAAGATAACCTGAACTTGAGTCATATACCGGTTAACTTGATGAGGTGACTCAAGATGCCTTCATCTGACTCTTCCATTTTACGTAAACGGTCCGTTCCTCGCTCATAGCTGCCGGTCAAGTACCTCGCCTTCAGCATGATAGTCCACCACCTCTCGCTAATGGACATAAAAACCTGAACGTCCAGGTAGGGGAGGGAATTACGTGACACCGGGTTATTTGCCGACAGTTCTGCGACCGCACCGGCGCACCGGCCGCAGAGTGTGCCAGCAGATTTCAGGCTGGCCGCGCAGCTGCAGCTGGCAGGATGCCAGCATTAGCGCCCAGTGATGTAGCTTACACAATCGCGCGGAGAGGCCGCACTGAGACGGCCATAATCATACGATCTGGCAAGCCGGGTGATGGCTTCCCTATTACCGGTATATCTGTAGACAATAGAAAGGTGAACCTGGGCATATTTATAATACTGGCGCGTTGCCCGACCCATTGCACCTGCTTCACATGACTTGTAGGTATCTACTTGTAGTGAATTCTGTTCGGGCACGATGTTGTTTTGTCTGTGTTTCAGCAAGTCCTTCTCAGCTCGTTCCTTACTGCCGTTGCTCTCACAAACCTGTATCAGTGATTCGGGAGCCGCATTACCCATAGCCAGAAAGGCCCTGCCGTTCTCCTGGCTGACGGTATAATAGCAGCTGTCGCCATCGGGTAACTGCTCTATATAAGACCATACTTCAGGCGATGCCTGCACAGCCGAGATAGCTAGGAAACTCAGCGAAGTAAGGATTGATCTCACAACTTATCCTGCATTTCCTGGCGTCCTCTCTGAATGTTCAACGCCGGTTTTTTGCAGATGGTTTGCAAAGCCTTCTGCATGCTTGAGCGGTACGCATCCGTGCCATGTTCTTACGATCACATTTCTATCCTCATGTTCTGTAGGGGATTTAAACATAACATGATGTGGAAGGTGATGTGATTCGTGATCGAGATGTTATGGTAAATCTGGATAAAAAAGGGAGGTGTTTATGGTATTGCAGCACATGAGAATAGCCAGGCCTGTCAGCGCACTCAGCAAAAGCTGTGAAATGTACTGTAACGGGCTTGGGTTAGAAAAAATCGGTGATTTTACAGACCACGCCGGATTCAGCGGATATATGTTAGGACTGGATGGCTTGTCCTGGCACCTTGAGTTTACCCAGTGCCATGATCATCCGGTGCTACCTTCACCCTCAAATGAAGATCTCCTGGTTCTGTACATTCCTGAGAAAGACAGTTGGCGAACCACCTGTAAAAATATGGATGATGCTGGCTTCGCCAGAGTTGAATCATTCAATCCCTACTGGGATCGTGATGGCGTTACCTTCGAGGATATGGATGGATACAGGGTTGTTATCCAAAACATGCGCTGGGGCAAGCTGTGAGCCACAGTTCGTGGCCGGGATGTTATGTCTAATGCGGCATAACATCCCTACCCATATATTTGACGTCCGCTTTTCGCTCTTTGCGGACGTTAGCCGGTAAATCAGGCTGCTTTATAAGTGAAGAGTACTGCGTTCAGCCGCTCTGCGGGCGGCTGCGGATAGCGTTACAAACGGGCCAGCCAGCGTAACATTGTGATGGCTGATAATGTCTTCGGCTGACAAGCCGCTGTTATCCATTGGGGTGTGCGCATCCGCAATCAGCACTGTTCTGAGTCCCCGTTCTGATGCTGCACGACAGGTCGTGTCCACAAAAAACTCTGTTTTCATCCCGGCGATAACCAGTTTTACACGAAACCCTCTGCCACTCTCTGATCAACCGTTAACGTGTAAGAGGCAGCTTTACATCATAAGCAGAGTGATCTGCAACCGTGCACCATCACACTCGCGATAGGTTTGCTACTATGCAGAGATCGACGATTGCTTTTGGATAATGCTGATATGCCTGACATAACTCTCCATATTCTGAATGCTCAGCAAAAACTTACCGCTCACCGTGAATGGCTTCAGGCCACTCTGACCGATACTTATGAAAAAGCCCGGGAGCTGATGCCGGTTCCTCCGCTGGATGTGGTGGTTAAAGCCGGAAAGTTTGTTATCCCTGAAAAAGGGCACACGGGTTTTTGTCCTGAACCGGGCGTTGTCTATTTAACGGTCGATCCTGAGAGTCCGGCATTCTGTCAAAATGACGCGCAGTCGCTTGAGCGAATGTTTGCTCATGAACTGCACCATGCTGCAAGATGGGCAGGGCCCGGATACGGCTCAACGTTAGGGGAGGCTGTCGTTTCTGAGGGACTTGCCGGGCATTTTTCTCTCGAACTTTTGGGCGGCCAACCTGAACCCTGGGAACGCCTCGAATCAGATATTGTCCGTTCTTATGCTCTGCAACTGCACGATAGCTGGCATCGCACTGATTACGATCATAATGCCTGGTTTTACGGAACCAGCGGGTTGCCAAAGTGGCTGGGCTATACCGCAGGTTTCAGGCTGATTTCCAGGTATCTTGCAGCATCCCCGCAACTGAAAGCGTCAATGCTGCCGTATATCAGCGCTGAGGAGTTCAGGACATTTCTTTAAAAAAACCAATGTCTCTGTTTGCAGGACTACCCTGTTTCACAGGCGAAAACTGAATGCTCTTTTTTGCTAATTGCTGTTACAACACTGCAGGGGTAAAGAGAGCGTTTATCACACACAAAAAGCCGGCTAATTGATTCAACCCGTGATCTCGATAAGGTTGCCGTCAGGGTCCTTAATGACAGCCTCGTAATAACCATCGCCTGTGAGGCGAGCCGGACTGACTAAAATTCCATCACCTGATGCTTTGATCACCATCTCATCAACCCGATGACGGGAGCCGACATTGATAGCAATATGAGCCCAGCCGGTAAGCTCTGCGCCGTGCCGCCCTTTTGCCAGACCATCCAGACTCATTAACTCAATAGCAGGCCCTTCGTATAAGCTGATAAAATAAGATACAAAACCAGGCCTGTTTTTACTGATATATAATTCATTAGGCGTTCCGCCAAAATAATCGCGCCAGAACATTTTTTGCGCTTCAATATGGGCTGTCCATAAAGCTACATGTGAAATTTTCATTTGTTCGCTCCTGAAGAGTATTTCCCGCTAAGATTAAGTGTGAATGATATCGCGCCGACAAAGAGCATTAAGGCTGTAATTAACGAGAAAGCCAGTGCAAGAGAACTAAAATGAGCGACAAACCCGATAATAGCGGGGCCACTTAATACGCCCAGATAACCCATAGTCGTCATTGCCGGAACAGCTACGGATTGAGGCATCACGTTCTGCTGACCCACAGCCGAAAACATCACCGGTACAATATTTGCGCACCCGCACCCGATCAAAATGTAGCCAAACAGCGACAGATGCCAGGATGGTATGAAAGTCATTAATGCCAGGCCAATAGCCGCAGCCAGTGCGCCACCCACGACGACTATTAATTGACCGAAATATTTTACAACCCGATCTCCCGTCAGCCTGGCTGCTGTCATGGCAACAGCAAAGCAGGTATATCCAAGTCCTCCTAACGATTCAGGCATATTTCTTACCTGCGTCAGATAAATTGCACTCCAGTCAAGAACAGTACCTTCGGTCAGGAACACCGATAAACAGATAATTCCCAACATCAGAACAATACCGCGGGGTAAGGCAAAGGCCGGCCCCTCTTTAGGATTGGCATAAGTCAGTAACCCCGGATAACTCAGTAAAGCTAAAGCGATAACAGTGAGCGTAATGAAAAGGGTGGATGTAACAACATCAAGACCTGCAGCCAAAAGCAGGGTCATCAGACCTGCACCAGCAATACCGCCAAAACTATACATGCCATGAAAACCGGACATCAGCGGAGCAGACGCTTCTTTTTCAACAAGAATCGCCTGAATATTCATGGCACAGTCTGTCACTCCAATGCCTGTCCCAAAAACCAGCAGGGCTAATGCCAGAAGTAAAGGGTCACTAATCACAGCCAGTAAAGGTGTGCTGACAACGACTAATGTAATAGCCGACATAATAACGCGGCGACAGCCGAAGCGGCTGGTCAGTGAGCCTGTTACCGGCATTGCAATTAAAGCGCCTAAACCAAGGCATAGCAGCAGCGAACCAAGTGTCGCTTCATTTACACCCGTATTGGTACGTGCATATGGCACAAGAACAGCCCAGGTCGCCGTAACAAAACCGGCAATGAAAAAAGCTAACCGGGTTGCCCGGCTGGAAGAGATCCGGTATGACTTTAAGTTCATTACGCTCCTCGTGATAACAGCTGATTGTGGTATGTGTGCAGCGTAATACCGACAGGAGATAAATTGACAACGTATTGCTCCTGCATGATTATGCTCGTTGTAGCTCTTTTTTAAATTTAAGAGGTTTTAATTGCTCGATTATGCAGCTTTACCCGATCAGCGACAAGACTTTATCCGACAAAAGTTGCGCCATGAAGGAAGAGTGGTCTGTACTGAACTTGCCCGGGAAACCGGTGTGTCAGAACATACCATCCGGAGAGACCTTCATGAATTAAGCAGAGAAGGCATCTGCAGAAAAGTCTATGGTGGTGCAGTGCTGCTGCTTCCCGATGCAGGAAACCTGTCTTTACGAAAAGAGCAACACCTGTCAGAAAAGGACATCATCGCGCAGAAATGTGCAAGCCTGATTAAGAATGAAAGCTGTATTTTTATCGATGCAGGCAGTACTAATCTGGCGATAACTAAGTTTTTATCTGCTGAATTAGCCATAACAGTGGTAACTAATGCACCTGATGTCGCAGCAGCGCTTTTGAAGCACTCCAATGCAGAGGTAATTATGCTGGGCGGTCGTATTCAGCATGGGAGTGGCGGTTGTGTAGGAAATACGGCAATAACGCAATTGAAAAATATCATGTTCAACCAGGCCTTTATAGGCGGATGTGCAATGAGCACAGAGGCCGGGCTGACTGGCTTTGACTTCGACGATTGTGAATTTAAAAAAGCAGCCATAGCACAGAGCGATCAGGTTATTGTTGGACTGACATCAGAAAAGATTCCTGGCGTGGCAAGATTTTCAGTTGCCCGCTGTGAGGAGATAGACATTCTGGTTATTGAGGGAAAACGTGCTGAAGAGACCTCTATAAACCTGCTGTCTGAACACATAACGATTTTATCTGTGTAATTTTAATCGGGTTACGCTTCGTGTCAGTAAAGAGACAAAGGGTATTTATTCGTCCCCGAGGTAAGTCATTCATCAGGTCCGGGATAGGAGTTTGCATCTTTGATAAAGAGATGATTTGAAGCCGATGTTTACACCAGTGCCTGAAGGGTTGCCATGAACGGATTAAGTCTGCAAAACAGGTATCACGCGGTAAACGATAACACTGCTGCACAGTGGGCGGAAAATGCAGGCATCGGAAAAATCAGAGAAGAAAACTACTACGATCCGACCAGACTCGCTCTTGCAACTGGCATACGGCCCTCCGTGACCTCAGGTATTTCGCGGCTTATTGAACAACTATCTCAACTGACCAAAGGTGACAGACTTGCCGACACGCTGCCCGCCTGTGGTTTGCATTTTACGTTTTTACCTCTGACTCTGCCGCTCTATCACGCAGATGAGCCATTACCCGCGAAAGTGGATCAATTGATGGCTATCTGGCGCGAATTTGCAGCGGAAAAAATAGTGATTACCCATCTCCGGCTGGTTGCGTTACCCGATCAGCTTTTGCTGGCGGGGATCCCGGCACCTCCTGCGCTGGCGCTGCGCGAGCAGTTCTGTGCAAACGTGCTGGGCTCTCAGTGGAAAAATGAACTACTGATGCGGCATGCGGGCAGAGCGCTGCCGGCTCCCTTCTGGCACAGCACGCTTCTGCGCTATGGAGCGGCTTTCTTACCGGATTATGTGCGTGCGTTTTTCTTTAGGCATCAGGCCGTCACGTTCGGGAATGTGGCCGGGGAACTGACGCTGGTAAAAACCAACTACAACTGGACAGAGTGCTATCCCTTAAAACCCGTTTAAGCGAAACGACGTTACCTTAAACGCTACATTGTTTGCTGTACTGCAGGAGCAAGCGTAAACGCTTTCAACACTGCACCACAAGTCAGCAAGTATTCACGATTCCGCTATCTCCATGCTTTGTGCCGGATTGAGCGGGGCCGGCAGATGCGATAAAAATGCATTAGTGCTAATGCATTTCAGGAGGTGAATGTGGTTTATATCCATGGTCTGGGCGAAATGCTGAGGCATCTCTCTGAGCTTATTGATAACGGCTCTGAAAAAACGTATCCGGCGCTGCCCGTTAACTATCGCTCCCGCTACACACCCGTTATACGGGCTATTGCTGCAGGGGCAACGACGGTCAGCGATATAAAGTCCATCACGTTTCTGACCCAGGGCGCAGTCAGCCAGACAGTGGCCCTGATGGAGCAGGATGGCATTATTGAACGGAAGCCCCTGACTGACGGCAGAAAAAATGCGCTGCAGCTGACGGCGCACGGGCATACCGTACTGAGCAGGCTTGAATGTCACTGGCAGGCTATTTTTTTAGCAGTCTCAAAACTTGAAGCGGAAACAGGAACACCGCTCATGGAGACGCTTAAAAAAACGATAAGTGCGCTTAGCGACCGTAGCGCTGAAGCACGGATACGCGAAGCGACGGCTGAGTTACAACAATGTGAGGAAAAAGGCGATGCGCGATGACACTGCCGGCACAAACTGGTTTTCAGAAGGTGGGCGGAATTATGCACAATATCGCCCGGAATATCCCCCTGAGTTAGCAGGCTATCTTGCAGAACTGGCGCCGGATAACCAGAAAGCACTGGACGTAGGTTGCGGTACCGGGCAGCTAACTCAGCTTCTTTCTGCATATTTCAGCTCGGTGACCGGCGTTGATCCCAGCGAAGATCAGTTGTGCAACGCTTCTCACACACCCGGCATTACTTACCTTCACTCTGCCGCTGAAAGCCTGCCGGCAGACTTCAGCGGTTATAGTCTGATTACGGTTGCGCAGGCCGCCCACTGGTTCCGGTTAGACGATTTTTATCGTGAAGTTCGCCGTGTGGCCAGGCCGCAGGCAGTCATTGCTCTGATAAGTTACGGCGTGCTGAACATAGAAGGCCAGGCCGGAGAGCGGTTCAGGCAATTCTACTATGAAGAGATTGGCCGCTTCTGGCCTCCTGAGCGGCAGCTGGTTGATGCAGGTTACCGCGATCTGCCTTTTCCGTTTGAAGAGCTGAATGCTGCACCTTTCAGTATCGAAGCAGAGTGGGAATTGCAGGCGTTGCTGGGATACATATCCACCTGGTCTGCTGTACGGCAGGCCAGACAAAAAGGTGAGGCGCACCTTATTACGCAGTTTGAAAATGAGCTGACTTCACTATGGGGTAGCCCTGACAGGCGCAGAAAAATAGTCTGGCCGATCGCCATGCGTCTCGGCAGAATACAAAACTAAAATTGATCGCCGGGCATCTCTTTCCCTCTTCTGTCAGAATAGGGTGTCTGATTGCAGATAAGCGTAAGCAGGCTATGCCGTTGCGGTAGCCGCTGTAAGCTTAACCCTGAGGGTGCCCGGGTACGGTGAGTGCAGACGCCGTACCGGTTAATGTCGGATCCACGGCAGACCAGGGGGTACTGGACGATAACGCGAAACGATAAGAGGTTGATATGAAACTGCCGGGAATGCCGGAAAATGAAGCCGCGCGGCTGAAGTCGCTCCACAAGCTTGGCCTGCTGGATACGCAGGACGATGAGCGCTTTGAACGGCTGACCCGCATTTCCCGCCGGCTGTTTCAGGTACCGATCGCGCTGATCAATCTTATCGATCGCGATCGTCAATGGACGCTGGCCTGTCAGGGGATCAACGGCCGTGAGATGAAGCGCGATATCTCATTATGTGCGCATGCCATTATGCTGGATGAACCGCTGATTATCACAGACGCGCGCGAAGATGCGCGGTTTTGTGACAACCCGCTGGTTACCGGCACGCCCTTTATCCGTTTTTATGCCGGCTACCCGGTGCGGCTGCCCGACGGCGCCGTTGCCGGTACGCTGTGTCTGGTTAACAGTGAGCCGCGCAGCTTTACCGGTGATGACATTGCTGCGATGAAAGATGTGGCGGCGATTGTCGAAGATGAATTCCAGGTCACGCACATTGCAATGGTGGATAGCCTGACGGATATTCCTAACCGTCGGGGATTTTATGCAATGGGAGAAAAGCGGTTTCAGCTATTACAGCAGCAGAATCACGATTTTGCCATCCTCTATTTTGACCTCGACAAATTCAAACCTATCAACGATATATGGGGGCATGCGGAAGGCGATAAGGTCCTGAAAACCTTCGCGGCACTGCTCTATCAGCAGCTCGGTCCGGATGACATTGCTGGTCGTCTTGGCGGGGATGAGTTCGCTGTATTGCTGGCTCATCAAAGCGATGCCAAAGCTTACCTGTGCCGGCTGCGCGACACGTTAGCGGTGTGGAATCAGCAGGCGGCTAAACCTTATAACATCAATTACTCCTTTGGCATGATCGGCAGTGAGGCAGGCAGATATGCCTCGCTCGAGGAAATGATCAGCGAGAGCGACAGCGTCATGTATGCCGAAAAGCGCCGGAAAAAGCCGCGATAAGCACGCGGCCGGCTGTGCAGGATCTTAATGGCCGTGAACGGTTAACGCCACCAGCCGGATAACCACCGGACGCACAAGCAGAATACAAATGAATGCAGCAGGCATTGCCACCCGGTAAGCATTCATCACATTTGTCATATAGTGCGGGCCTGCACCTGACTCTGCCAGCGTAATCACCAGGCTCATGAGGAATGCCATAATCGTTGCCATATACAGAGAAAATATATAGGGAGTCACGCGATGGGGCAGTCGTAAGCGCACGCCAGCCGACGCAATAGCTTTAATCATAAAATCTCTCCTGAGCGATAAGTTAAGAAACAGCGGCTACCTTACGGGCCCGTGCCGGACAAAAACAGAGCAGCTGTGCTTTAATCATTGCTAAGCAAAAGTTACGAAAAGAGCGGGCCGTTAATGGATATGCTGGGGTTAATCGACAATTTTGTTCGCGTAGTGGAAAACGGCACCATTGCCGCCGCTGCCCGCAACAGAGGAATGAGTGCTGCAGCCGTCAGTCAGAGCCTGGCCCGGCTCGAAACGCACCTTGGTGTGCGCCTGCTTTCGCGGACAACCCGCAGTATGGTCCTGACGGAAAGCGGCAAGCGCTATTACGCAAAAGTTCGTCATATTCCGTATGATATCGACCTTGCTGCGCAGGCTGCTGTAGTGGAAACTGAACCGCAGGGTCCGCTGCGCATCGCCACCACCGCTGCGTTTGGCCGCTACGTGGTTGCCCCTCTTATGCCGGCTTTCAATGAAAGGTTCCCTGGTATCGATATCGAACTGATCAGCACCGATCGCAATGTCGATCACCGGCTGGAAAACATTGACGTCAGCCTGCGCATTGAGGCGCAGCTGAACGATCAGCTGGTGGCACGCAAAATTGCCTCCCTGCCGTTTATTTTCTGTGCGGCACCCGCTTACCTCTCCCGCGCAGGCATTCCGCAACGGATAGAGGAGCTGAGCCAGCACGCCTGTCTGGTATTCCGCTATCCCACGGACGGCCGCTTTCTTCCCTGGAGCTTTAGCGCCGGCGGAGAGATCATCACCGCCCGGCTTAACCCGCGGTTTATCAGTGATGATATTGATATTATTGCCCGGATTGCCGTCAGCGGCGGCGGAATTGCACGACTGGCAAGCTTTATTGCCCGGCCGCTGATCGCCAGCGGCCAGCTGATACCGCTGTTTGCTGATGATAAGCAGACGATCCGGTCGCTGCCGATGACCCTCTATGCCTGCGTCAGCGAACGTTCAGCCCTGAGCGCCAAAGTCAGGGCGTTTATTGATTACATTGCGGCGGCGGTCTCCAGTGAAGAAAAGCGGTGACCTGCGCATGCCGGGCAGGGGGTTAACGCGGACTTCGCAGCCGCAGTATAAACAGGCTGCTGATAATCATCATGGTGGCTGCCAGTAACACCATTTCCTGCAGGCCGATAACGTCTGCCAGATGACCACCGGCCAGCGCACCGCTGCCGATTGCCGCGTTGAATATCGCAACATAGAGCGCGGAAGCAGGCTGTGCAGCAGGACCGGCACTGCGCAGCAGCCAGGTCTGCAGCCCGACGAATATCACGGCGATCCCGGCGCTCCAGAGTGCCAGCAGCAGCGCGGTCAGGCCGTGTGGTAAAGCGGCAATACTCAGCGCGCCCAGCGCCGTCGCGCTCAGCAGCAGCGCTGAAAGAATAAGGCCCCTGAGATAGCGGTCAATCAGTTTTCCGGCAATGATATTGCCTGCTACGCCAGCGATGCCGGCAACCAGCAGCAGGGCGGAAACCGCAGCAGGGGCAATGCCCTGTTTTAACGTCAGCAGCGGGTCGATATAGGTAAACGCGGCAAAGTGTGCGGTAATGACAGCGGCCGTGGCGCCAAACAGCGTCAGCAGCGTCCGATGACGAAAAATCGCCAGATAGGCATTCAGTTTCAATGGAACAGGCGGCGTCAGAACCGGAAGCGTGCGCCAGAGAACCACGGCGGCGGCCAGTGCGAGCAGCGCAATGGCATTAAACGCACTGCGCCAGCTGGCAGTAGCAGCCATAAAGCTGGCAAGCGGCACGCCGAGTACGCTGGACACAGGCATCGCTACTGTCTCCAGAAAGCTGGATCGGCTGGAGCAGTCGCTGGGGCTGCCGCTGTTTAGCCGGCATCAGAGCGGATACCGGCTGACGGATGATGGTGAAGCGCTGCTGGAACGGGCGGAGGCGCTGGAAGACGCAGGACGGGCAGTGACGGAAAAAGCGCAGCTGCAGGGTTCGGTTGCCGGGCTGGTACGGCTGGCAACGTCGGACAATCTGGCGACCCATTTTATACTGCCTTCACTTCCGTCTCTGCTGCAGACGCACCCGGCGCTCCGGCTGGAGGTACTGAGCGGAGTACAGTCGGTCAATCTGCACCGCAGAGAGGCCGATCTGGCGATCCGTCTGGTTCGCCCTGAGGCGGGCAACCTGACTATCAGGCGGCTGGGCACCCTGGGGTTCGGTTTGTATACGGCACCGGCTTTACTGCAGGCTTCAGCGCCTTTTACGCTCAATGACGCACCCTGCATCGGCTGGTCTGAATCGCATCAGCATCTGCCGGCCGCTCGCTGGCTGAAGCGGATACTGCGCGGCAGGCCCTGCCGGCTGGAGGCCAATACGCTTGCCGCACAGGTCGCAGCCGTTGCGGCCGGGCTGGGCGTGGGCGTGTTACCGCATTTTATGGCCAGAGCCAGCGGTTTACACTGCCTGCAGCGTGACAGCAGTGCCGATCAGCCCCTGTGGCTGGTGATGCACGCCGATCTGGCAACGTCAGGCCGCGTACGCGCGGTGGCCGATCATCTTATCGAACTCTTCAGCGCATGCCGGGAACAGCTTGAACACTGAGCAAAGTGCAGCGCACACGTCTGTAAGCGCAGCAATGTTCTACACTCCGGTACAGTACAGAATAAGAGGAGAAAAGATGACGACCCCAAAAAACAGCGAAATCAGCCACGAACTGGTGTCACAGAGCGGCGCAGCCTGGAACGGTCAGGCTTACGACGGTTATCCGTCGGGCAAGCCACAGATTACAGTGATGCGCATGTCGCTGCCGGCCCACAGTGAACTGCCGTGGCATACGCATCCCATGCCTAACACGGCTTACGTGCTCTCCGGCCAGCTGATTATTGAAGATAAAGAGAGCGGCCAGCGCCAGCATGTTAATGCGGGTGAAGCGCTGAATGAGACAGTTAACAGTGCGCATCGCGGCTATACCGCTGAGCAGGCGACTGAGCTGATCATTTTTTATGCCGGGGCGGAGGGGCAGTCGCTCTCTGAACCTCTGCCGGGTGAAGAGCCGGAATTTTAAGCCTGAGCCGGGTGGAAAGCGGACAGAGGCGTAAAACTCCTGCTGCACACCCGGTTCGCTTTAACCCTTAATGCTTTTTGCGCCCCGCAGCGTTTTCGATCTGCCTGGTTGCCTGATTGCTCGCCTCAATCATCACGGCGCCTCTGCTAAACTTCCCGGGTCGCAACCAAAAAACAGAGGACTGTAATGAAAATCAAAAGCTATGCCGCTATGAAAGCGGGCGAAGCGCTGGTGCCGCACGAATATGAAGCAGGTCCGCTGAACGCGGAAGAGGTGATGGTTGAAGTTGACTACTGTGGCGTCTGCCACTCCGATCTCTCCATGATTGATAACGAGTGGGGCATCTCCTCGTTCCCGGTTATTGCCGGACATGAGGTGATTGGCCGCATCAGCGAGCTGGGCGATGCAGCGCGAAACAAAGGGCTGAAAGTGGGTCAGCGCGTGGGCATCGGCTGGACGGCGAAAAGCTGTCAGCACTGCGACGCCTGTATCAACGGCGAGCAGGTAAACTGCGAAAAAGGCTCTGTCCCTACCATTATGAATAAGGGCGGCTTTGCCAGCCATCTGCGTGCAGACTGGCAGTGGGTGATCCCGCTACCGGAATCAATTGATATCACGTCAGCCGGCCCGCTGCTCTGCGGTGGTATTACCGTATTCAAGCCGCTGCTGATGCACAATATCAACGTTAACAGCCGCGTTGGCGTGATCGGTATTGGCGGTCTGGGTCATATGGCCATCAAACTGCTGCGTGCTATGGGTGCAGAGGTGACCGCGTTCAGTTCCAACGCCAGCAAAACTGAATCTGTTAAGGCGATGGGCGCTGACCGCGTGGTCAACAGCCGCGATCCAAAAGCGCTGAAGGCGCTGGCTGGCCAGTTTGATTTGATTATCAGTACGGTTGCGGTCGATCTCGACTGGCAGCCCTATTTCCAGGCGCTGGCCCCGCACGGTAAGTTCCATACCGTGGGTGCGGTGATGAAACCGTTCCCGGTACCGGCATTTACCCTGATCATGGGCGATCGCGCCGTAACCGGCTCCTCTACCGGCTCACCGGGCCAGCTGCGTACGCTGATGCGTCTTGCCGCGCGTGCCGATATCGCGCCGCACGTAGAAGAGTTCCCGATGTCAAAAATCAATGATGCGCTGGAACATGTGCGTGCCGGCAAAGCAAATTACCGCGTTGTGCTGAAAGCTGACTTCTGATGCAGAGGTGAAAAGAGGTGTCTCAGCCACCTCTTTTTTTTACCCTTTGTTTGCTGAATCGTCCTGCTCGCCGAGGAAGAAATACCAGAGCGGAATTGACATCAGCCCGGTAAATACCAGCGTGTAGAGCGTAATCATAAAGCCCTGGGTCAGATACATGGTCAGCGACCAGTGGCTGAACGGAATACCATACTGGTCGATCACGCCACCGATAATCGCATTACTCATTACCGTACCGACAATCAGCGCCAGGATGAACAGGCCGCGCAGAAAATAGCGCATCTCTTTGCGTTTGACCGTAAAGCGGGCGCGGATAATACCCAGCGGCGACTGCTGAGCTGCGAGGATCTCCGCTTCAGTCATTGGCGTGCGCTGCTGCCTGCGCCAGCGCAGATAGTCGATGGCTAAAAACAGCAGCAGACTGACACCCATTACCGGCAGCGCATACCCCAGCGCCAGCGCCAGCAGCAGGCACAGCAGACGCGCCGTCAGCGGCAGCGCCAGCCAGCTTGCCGTCAGCGTTTCAAGCGGACTGGCGGCAGCAGAAGCGGGGCGGCGCAGCCACCACATACGGTAGCCCAGCACTATCATGGTGCAGAGGCCGAGCCCAAAGAGAGCCAGCAGCAGCTGATTAGGCAGGCCGAACAGTACGCCCATATGGGCATCCACACCCCAGCGGGTCAGTTTTGCCACCAGCGGAAAGCGGGCAAACTCTGCGCGGTCCACAATCGCAAAACTGTGCGGATCTACCGATACCGCATCCACCTGCGTTGGCCAGTGGCGATCAATTTCCGTGACGGTCCAGGCGCTGCCGCTGTTTTTCGGCTGGCGCAGCTCCACTTTCGCTGCATCAATTCCGTTCTCACGCGCGGCCTTCAGCACCTGGTCCCAGTCAGCATCGGGCATATTGGCAGGCACCGGTTTCATCGCCGTCATACCAGGCTTGCGCATCGCGGCCATATCGGTCACTGACATACTGTGATGATCGGCGTGGGGATCGGCGGGTGCCGCTGGCGCATCCGGATCGAGGACCGTTCTGACCTGGGGCGTCAGCCAGTTCAGCTCGCTGCGCATTTTATCTATGTTCGCACCTGCCCACTGTGACCAGGTGAGGCCGGTCGCAGAGAAGAACAGCAGGCCGAGCAGCAACACCAATCCCAGAGTGGCGTGCCAGTGGCGGCTGAAAGCGAAACCGCTGCGTGCCGGTTTGAGCCGGCGCTTTGGCCGGGTCGCCAGCCACAGCACCACGCCGCCCAGCGCGGCTACCCAGAGCCAGCTTGCCGCCAGTTCGCTGTAGTTGCGTCCTGCATCGCCCAGCAGCAGGCTGCTGTGCAGCAGATCGAGCGTGGTGCGCAGTGGCAGTATGCCGCTGGTGCCATAAACCGGCATATCTCCCTTTATCTGCAGGGTATAGGGATCGATAAACAGCGCGCGCGAGGTGGAGGCGCCCAGCGTCGGATCGCTGAACTGCACGCGGGTGGTATCCTCTGCACCCGGTGCCGGTCGCACCGCATAAACAGGCGCCTGCGCGCCAGCCCTGGCGCGTGCTGCGCCAATCTGAGCCGACAGCGGCTGTGGTTCACCTTCGGGCTTTACGGTCAGCGCATCGTGATAGACCAGCTGTTCCAGCTGGGGCGTCAGCACATAAAGCGTGCCGCTCAGCGCCGCAATAAAGATAAACGGCGCAACGAACAGGCCGATATAAAAATGCAGACGGCGAAGCAGATTAAGCACCGCGCCGCGCGGTGCTGCAGAATTAATAGCAGACAAAAGCGTCTTCCTTCTGAAGATAAATAACCGGGGCGACGGGCAGCAGGCTGCGTCCGCACCACGTTAAAGCAGATTCAGTTAAGAAGCAGGCAAGGCGGTCCGCGCGGACGGGGAATGGCCGCCAGCGTGCGCACTACTGGCGCGGCAAGCCACGGGAGCGGCGGCGCACGGGAGTGAAGCAACATCAGCCAGATAAAGGGAATAAATACCCAGATCATCAGCGGCACATGCACCAGCAGATCGCAGTAGCCGCAGGCAAGCTCGCCGTCGTCCGCGTCATGATGCATCATGCCCGGCATGGCGTGCTCCATCATCTGATGATGATCCATCTCCATCATGGCCGGGGCAGGCTGCGAGACGCGCTGCTGCTCAATCAGGCTTTTCGACACCACCGGCGCAACAAACAGCAGCAGCACCGCCAGAATGGCGAGGCAGGCAGTAAGGCGCTGATGAAGTGCAGGTAAAACCGTCATAACAGATAGCAGGTCACGTCAGAGAAGAGGCGGAATTGTAACGCGATTGCCGCTGCCGCGTTAAACAAACGCCACCCTGCAGAGAAAAAATTCGCATTTTTTGAAAAAGCTCACCCCGGGCGCTGTTTTTGTTAACCTTAACGCAACCTGATGAGAACAGTGCAGAAACAACAAAGCGGAGCGCAAATGAAAATAGTGATGCTGGATGGTGATACGCTGCCCGAACGCCCGGCACAGCCTGCCTGGTGCAGTGACTGGATCTGGCGCGGGCAAACCGCGCCTGCGGATATTGTGTCAGCCCTGCAGGGGGCCACAATTGCGATGACGAACAAAGTTCCGCTGCGCGCCGAAACGCTGCGGCAGCTGCCCGCGCTGCGCTACATCTGCGTTACGGCTACCGGTTATGACTGTATCGATCTTGACGCCTGCCGGACACAGGGCATTGTCGTCAGCAACGTACCAGGTTACTCCACCCGCAGCGTGGCGGAGGGCGTGATCGCTGCGCTGTTCGCGCTGCGGCGGCATCTGGTGGACTACGCCATGAGCAGCCGCGAAGCGTGGCCCGCTTCACCACATTTCTGTATACATCGCGAGCCATTACTGGATATTCAGGGCGCCGTACTGGGTGTGGTGGGTAAAGGCGATATTGGCAGCGCTGCCGGTGAGATGGCGCAGGCGCTGGGCATGACGGTGCTCTATGCCGAACGGCCCGGTGCGACAGCCGTCCGTGCAGGCTATACCGCTTTTGATGAGGTGCTGGCGCGCAGTGACGTGCTCACGCTGCATTGTCCGCTCACGCCGCAGACGCAGCGGTTGATCAACCGGCAGACGCTGGCCGCGATGAAACCGGGCGCGTTACTGATCAACACCGCACGGGGCGGACTGATTGAGGAGGACGATCTGGCGGCCGCGCTGCGTCAGGGAACCCTCGGCGGCGCGGCGCTGGATGTGCTGAGCAGCGAGCCGCCACCCGCTACGCATCCGCTGCTGCAACCCGGCCTGCCAGGCTTGCTGCTGACGCCGCATATCGCCTGGGCAACCCGACAGGGCGTTGCAAACCTGCTGCGCGGCCTTGAAAGCAATCTGGAGGCGTTTGCGCAGGGCAAACCGCGTAATCAGGTGAGTTAAGCATCAGAAGACTGAACGCCCCAGACGGTCGCTCAGCTTTTCCAGCAGCGCGGTGCCTGCCAGTGAATTGCCTGAGCGATCCAGTGCCGGGGACCAGACGGCAATGCTCATCTCACCCGGGATCACCGCAACAATACCGCCGCCCACGCCTGATTTGGCCGGCATTCCCACCCGCCAGGCAAATTCGCCGGCGCCATCATACATGCCGCTGGTCATCATCAGCGCATTGACCTGGCGCGCCTGGCGCGGCGAGATCACCGCCCGGCGATTATCCTGCGTGCGTCCCTGATTGGCCAGATAGAGAAACGTCCGCGCCAGTTCGTTACAGCTCATGGCCAGCGAACAGTAGTGAAAATAGGTCTCCATCACCTTGCTGACATCGTTATTGAAATTGCCAAACGACTTCATCAGCCAGGCAATGGCGGCGTTACGGGCGGAGTGCTCATACTCAGAGCGGGCGACGGCACGGTCATACAGAATATCGTCCTGCTGCGCCAGGCGCCGGACAAATTCCAGCATGCGCTGGCGCGGGGCCGTCAGGCGGCTCTCCAGTAAGTCGCACATCACCAGCGCACCGGCGTTAATAAAGGGGTTACGCGGTTTGCCCTGTTCCAGCTCCAGCTGTACCAGCGAGTTGAACGCCTGCCCGGACGGTTCTTTGCCCACGCGCTGCCAGATTTCAGCGTCTTCATACAGCGTCAGCGCCACCGTCAGCGACAGCACTTTAGAGATGGATTGCACTGAAAAGCGCGTAGTGGCATCACCCGCCTGATAGCACTCACCGCCAGGCGTACAGATGGCGATCCCCAGCTGGTCAGGCTCCACATCTGCCAGTGCCGGAATATAATCCGCTACCTTTCCCTGACGCGTCAGCGGCCGAACCTCGCTGATAATCTCTTCAAGCAATGCGTTACTGAGTTCTGACACATCCCGCTCCGATAGTAATAAACCCGGCCACAATGGCGATGGCCAGGATGATGGTGATTTGCAGGCGCCGCGTCAATCCGTCAGCCGCAATTCTGTGACACATTCTGTTGTGCGTGATAGCAGCACTGTCTCAGGCCGGAGGTCATTTAACCCCAGCGTAAAATTCTGTTGCGAATGACCAGGTTACGGGCTGTCCGCTTTTGGCTATGCTGAATCGGTGCAGCGCGCAGAGGCGATGCACATGGATTTCTGACAAGGGGAAACTGATGTCTGTTACACCTTCTGACGCTGAAGAGAATACGCGTCGTCCTGGCCGGTTTATGCGACTGCAAGCGCTGCTGCGCCGGGACACCACGCCGGTGAGACTGCTGCTGCTGGCGGCTCTGGTTGGCACGCTGACCGGATTCGCAGGGGTGGCATTTAACCGGGCGGTCAATCTGATGCTGCAGCTGCGTATCAGCACGCTCTCTGCGCAGCATACCGGTTTACTGACCGGGCTGATCTATGCTTTTGCCGCCTCCGCTATTATGGGTGGCGTGGGCTATTTTCTGGTACGCCGCTTTGCGCCTGAGGCGGGCGGATCGGGCATTCCGGAAATTGAAGGGGCGCTGGAAGAGCTGCGCCCGGTGCGCTGGTGGCGGGTACTGCCGGTAAAATTTTTTGGCGGCATGGGTGCGCTGGGTTCAGGAATGGTGCTGGGCCGTGAAGGGCCCACGGTGCAGCTGGGCGGAAATATTGGCGGTATGTGCAGCGATCTTTTTCGCCTGCGCAGTGCTGAATCGCGGCATACGCTGCTGGCAACCGGCGCAGCAGCCGGTCTTTCAGCGGCCTTCAACGCACCGCTGGCGGGAATTCTGTTTATTATTGAAGAGATGCGTCCGCAGTTTCGCTACAGTCTGGTTTCAATCAAAGCGGTATTTGTTGGCGTCATTATGGCGAGCATTGTCTACCGGCTCTGCGAGGACAATGGCGCGATTATTGATATCGGCCAGCTCAGAGATGCGCCCACTGACACGCTGTGGCTCTATCTGCTGCTGGGGGTTCTGTTTGGCGCTGTCGGCGTCGCGTTTAACCGCCTGATCTTCGCAGCGCAGGATCGATTTCAGCGTCTGCATCGGGGGCGCACAATGGTATGGGTAGCATGGGGCAGCGTGCTGGCCGGACTTTGCGGTGTACTGAGTATGGTGCTGCCGCAGGCGGCGGGTGGAGGAATAACACTGATCCCGGCGTTCTCTGGCGGCGAATATAGCGCGCTTATGCTGTTCGGACTTTTTATTCTGCGCACGCTGGTGACCCTTTGCTGTTTTGCCTCCGGGGCACCGGGCGGAATTTTCGCGCCCATGCTGACGCTGGGGACGCTGCTGGGCACCTGTTTCGGCCAGATCTGTATAGCCTGGTTTCCGGCGTGGCATCTGGAAGCGGCAACTTTTGCAGTGGCAGGTATGGGCGCGCTGTTTGCCGCATCGGTACGCGCGCCCCTGACAGGGATTGTGCTGGTGCTGGAGATGACAAATAACTATCAGCTCATCCTGCCGATGATCATCACCTGTCTGGGTGCCACGCTGGCAGCACAGTTTTTTGGCGGCAAGCCGCTTTATTCATCACTGCTGGCGCGTACGCTGGCGAAGACCCCGCTGAGTGAACCGCAGTCCCGCCATGCTAACTGAGTCGTCTGTGGCCGGGATAAGCGTGACCCCCGCGCTTATTTCACCTATGCTGACTTGCGGCATCCTGTATCGCAGTCCACCTTTACTCTTTGACCTTTTAAAATGGACGCACCATGCTCTGGTTATGGAACACGCTTATTCTGCTGGCAACCGTTGCACTGATGGAAGCAGTGGCGGCGCTCTCGCACAAATATATTATGCACGGCTGGGGATGGGGCTGGCATCTCTCTCATCATGAACCGCATACCAGCCGGTTTGAACTCAATGACCTTTACGCCGTCGTGTTTGCCGTGCTCTCGGTCGGGCTAATCTACTATGGCGTGCAGGGCATGTGGCCCCTGCAGTGGATCGGCGCCGGTATGACCACCTACGGCGCGCTCTATTTTATGGTGCATGACGGGCTGGTGCATCAGCGCTGGCCGTTTCGCTATATTCCGCGTAAAGGTTATCTGAAGCGTTTGTATATGGCGCACCGGATGCACCATGCGGTGCGCGGGCGTGAGGGATGTGTCTCATTTGGCTTTCTCTATGCGCCGCCGCTGCATAAGCTGCAGGCCACGCTGCGCGAACGTCACGGCCGCAAACCTAACGCGGCCGCTGCCACAGACCAGCAGGACGCGGCTGCGGACGCGCCACGCGAGAAGTAAGCGCAATCCCCGCGCCTTTAAGCAGCAGCGCCAGCTTTTCTCCTTTGCTGGTGCGCTGCCGGGCATCCCAGGCGCGCATACCTGCATCCTGCACTTTTACCCCGATTTCGCGATACACCCCGTGAGCCGTAGCGATAGCCCATGCCGAGCGCAGCGGCAGATCGGGCAGCCCGCTGCGGGCTGAATGGTAGTAAGGCTCCGCTGCTGCTACCAGGCGTGCAGCCAGCGGCGCTATCGCCGCACGATAGTGTGGGTCGGCCAGCTGATCGGCACGTAACCCGGCTTCCGTAAGCCAGCTTTCCGGCAGATAACAGCGCCCGTTTTGGGCATCTTCAACAATATCACGAGCAATATTGGTCAGCTGAAACGCCAGCCCGAGATCGCAGGCGTGATCGAGTACGTTTTCATCGCGTACGCCCATCACGCGCGCCATCATCAGACCCACGACGCCCGCCACGTGATAGCAGTAACGCAGCGTGTCTTCAAACGTGATGTAGTGCTCTTCGCGCGCGTCCATCGCGAACCCTTCCAGATGATCAAATGCCAGCTGGGGCGGAAGCTCATGCGTCAGCGCCACTTCCTGAAACGCACGAAAAGCGAGTTCATCCATATGCGCACCGCTGTATGCGCGGCGGGTTTCAATCTGCAGATGCTGCATGCGCAGTTGTGCATCTGCCACCTGATGTTGCGTGCCACCTTCGCCCAATGTTTGTCCGTCAATCACGTCATCACAGTGACGGCACCAGGCGTAGAGCATCAGCGTGCTGCGTCGCGTAGCCGGATCGAAAAGCTTTGCTGCCGTGGCAAAACTTTTCGAGCCTGCGGCCATTGTCTGCGTGACCTGCTCAATCAGGGGAGGCTGATTCATCCGGCAAGATCCTCCACCATCAGCTGCGCGGTGGCTTTTGCTGAACCGATTACACCGGGCACGCCAGCGCCGGGATGCGTACCCGCACCGACCAGATATAGGTTACTGATGTCGGCATCGCGGTTATGCGGCCGGAACCAGGCGCTCTGGGTAAGGATCGGCTCCAGCGAAAACGCTGAACCCTGGTGTGCATGCAGCGTGTCGCGGAAATCTTCCGGCGTGAACATACGCTGTGTCACTATCTGATCGCGCAGGCCTGGCATGTAGTGCTCCTCAAGATAAGCAAAAATACGGTCGCGGAAGCGCGGCCCTTCCTGCTGCCAGTCAATTGCGGCAGTGCCGAGGTGCGGAACCGGCGCCAGCACATAAAAGCTGCCGCAGCCTGCCGGTGCCAGCGACGGATCGGTGGTGCAGGGTGCATGCAGGTAGAGCGAAAAATCGTCCGCCAGCTGATTGCTGTTAAATATCTCATTAATCAGTTCGCGATAACGCGGGCCGAAGCAGACCGTGTGGTGCGCCAGCTGAGCGTGCGGCTGATTGAGACCAAAATAGAGCACAAACAGCGAGTTACTCATGCGCTTGCGTTTCAGCGTGGCGGCGCGCTTACGGGCAGTTGCATGGTGCTGCAGCAGCCGGTCATAGGTATGCACAACGTCAGCATTGGAGGCCACTGCGGTGGCGTCAAAGCGACGGCCATCCTTTAACTGCACGCCGCTGATACGGTTACCCTGCGTTTCCAGCTGGCTGACTTCAGCGTTGAGCAGCAGTTCACCCCCGAGGTCGCGAAACAGCCGCGCCATACCGTCGACCAGCGCGCCGGTCCCGCCACGCGGAAACCAGACGCCCCATTCACGTTCCAGCGCATGAATCAGAGTGTAGATAGAGGATGTTGCAAACGGATTACCGCCCACCAGTAAAGAATGGAACGAAAACGCCTGACGCAGATGATCGTCCTGAATAAATTTCGCTACCATATCGTACACGCTGCGCCACGCCTGCAGACGACCCAGCTGAGGGCCGGCGCGCAGCATATCGCGGAAATTCAGGAACGGCACCGTACCCAGCTTGAGATAACCCTCTTTAAACACCGCCTGTGAATAGGCAAGAAACCGGCGATAGCCTTCGACATCCTGCGGATTAAACGCGGCAATCTGCTGTTCGAGCAGAGTCTGATTATTGTCATAATCAAGCACCTTGCCATCTTCCCAGCAGAGACGATAAAAAGGCGTCACCGGCATCAGCTCAACGTAGTCGCTGAGTTTTTTTCCGGCCAGCGTAAAAAGCGCTTCAATCGCGCTGGGATCGGTGATGACTGTCGGACCGGCATCAAAGGTAAAGCCCTCATCCTGCCAGACGTAAGCACGCCCGCCGGGTTTATCGCGCTGCTCCAGCAGCGTAGTCGGAATACCGGCCGCCTGCAGACGAATAGCCAGAGCCAGGCCGCCAAAGCCTGCGCCAATCACATAAGTACGTTTCATTCTTTCTTCCCTGTTAGCGAAGGAGTCATCAACAGTGCACGCAGCGCTTCTCCCACCGGCACCGGTGGTTTGCCGCATAAAATACGTGCTTTATCCCTGAGAAAGAGTTCTCCGGCGTAAAAACGGCTGATAAGACCGGCATCAAGCCGGTAAAAACGTTGCATAACCTGCCAGCGTTTTTCCGGTCGTCCGGCCAGAAACAGCATACGATTAAGCAGGCGAAAAAAATGCTGCTCGCGCCACTGACGCCGGGCAAACTGTTCAATACGCTGGCTGAGCTGTTCTGCCTCACAGGGCAGGGCAGCAGCAATCTCATCCGCCAGCGCAACGGCAGAGGGCAGTGAATAACCCGTGGTCGCATGGAACAATCCGGCGCGCAGCCCGCTGCAGGGCTGACCCTGCTGCTGCTGCCAGAAACGTCCGATATCGCCATCAAGCGTAATGGGCAGGGAACCCTGTTCTTCACGCAATAAACGACTCAGCTGCCAGCCATGCTGCTCTGCGTAGTGCAGGATGTTTTGTCGCGCCTGTACGCTATCAAGCGTGGCGTGATTGATATAGTGGGTATCTTCAATCAGCAGACGTTCAGCGCTGAGCGGCAGCGTATAGACAAAGCGATAGCCGCTGTGCTGATCCACCGTGGCATCCATCAGAACCGGCTGTTGCAGACCGTGCGGACGTGCCAGATGCCACTCCTGACCAACAAATGACTGATAACCAAGACGCAGATGCGGCGTAGGCTGCAGGCCGCGTCCGTCAATCACGGCGCGGGCATGCAGTACGTCGCCGTTTTCCAGCGTTACGCGCTGTGGCGCAACGTCGCGCACGGGCGAGGCGGTACGCAACCGATCTCCCAGCGTATCGCGCAGATGGCGGGCAAAATCCTGTGAAGCGATGGAGCAATACTCTCCGTGCAGATTACGCCGCAGCGCCGGAAAGCGGACCTGATAACCAGGCCAGCGTGCGGACAGCAGCGGCGCAAGCCAGGCAAACTGCGCGTCGCTGACATCGTCACGGTGAAACGACCAGGTGTGATTGCCCGCCGGCTGAGTGGCGCTCTCCAGTAGCAGAATGTCAGGCGCCGGCTGCAGCTGCATCAGCCGCAGGGCGATCAACCCGTTTGCCAGCCCGGCCCCTACCAGAATAAGGTCTGCACACTTCTCTGACATCAGGTCGCCTCCGCCAGCACAATTTGTTGCTGGCACAGCGCCTGTTCAGCGATATCGGCCGCGCGCTGACAACCGCCGGCACGCTGCATCTGCGCCTGTATCGCTGACATGCGCAGGCGGTAATGAGAATCGGACAACAGCAGTTGCAAATGGGTCTCCAGCTGATGAGTGCGGCTGAACCGTGAGGCGCGACGCCCTACGCCATGCCATTCGATGCGCGATGCTACTCCGGGCTGGTCAAACGCAATGGGCAGCGCCAGCATCGGAATGCCCTGAGCCAGCGCTTCCAGCGCGCTATTCAACCCGGCGTGGGTAACAAAAACCTGGGCATGCTGCAGCGCAGCGTGCTGATCGAGAAAATCCGTTACCCATGCGGCGCCGGCCAGCTCCAGCTTACGTACCTGAGGCGCTGTCAGCCCGCCACAATGAGCAACGACCAGCGATAACCCGAGATTACAGCAGGCGCGCGCCAGCCGCAGAAACAGCCGGAAGCGGCGTCCCTGAAGCGTTCCCAGCGATGCGTAGACCACCGGCTGGCGCAGCGCCGGCCACGGTGGCGGCAGATGAGTAGTGATACTCTGCTGACGCAGCGGTCCAACGGCGTGATAGCAGGCGGGCAGCTGCTGGCGCGGAAAATCAAAGGCGGGTACCAGCTGGCTGATCTGCGCCAGCGATGAGAGACAATCCTGCAGGCCTGAACGCGGTGACAAACCGAACGCGCGCGCATGGTAGGCGATAACCTGGCGATGACGGCGCATGATCCGGTCATACATGCGGCTGCTGGCAGCAAAACGCTTTAGTGCTTTCTCATCCTGACCATAGCGAAATGACATCACTGCCAGCGGGATACCCGCTTCGCGGTTCACCGGCAGCGCGCAGGCAACGGAAATAAACGGCAGGCCTGACGCCTCAGCCACCAGCCCGCCGGCCGCCTCCATTTGATCGGCAATGACACCATCCACCTGCAGCTTTCTCAAAATAGCCGGTAATTCGCGACACAGCATATCGGTGGTGCCGGCCATATCATTGATTACGCGGAACAGAGAAAAACCGCCCGGTGCAGCCAGCCGCTGCAGAGCCGAAGCCAGAGATCCGGCCGGATGGGTTTGCTCACCCACCGGATAGAAGGCGATGCGCTCATCCGTCAGCAACGTACGTGCGTCGGCCTGCTGTATAAAGGTAATGCGATGCCCGCGGCTGATAAGGGTCTGTGCCAGTGACTGCAGCGCGTGGAAATGGCTATAGAGTGGCGGCGCAATAACGGCAAAATGCCCCATAGATGATCCGCGTTAGTTGAACATTGCCAGCTGCTGGTTAAACAGGGCATGCATATATTGACGGGTTGCAACGCCACGATGGCAGGCGCAGGCAAGGTGTTCATCAGCGCTGCGCAGATGCTCACGCAAACGGCGCTCTGCGCTGTCAGCACCCAGCATCTGGACCAGCGTCGATTTACCCTGATCTTTATGAATATCCTTTCCGGTATGTTTACAGCCATCGGCAAGGTCATCCAGCAGCTGAAAAGCCTGACCCAGATCCTGTGCAAAGTCGCCGAGTTTCTGACGCATGACGGGTGCAGCATCGGTCACAATAGCTGCCATCTGCAGCGCGGCGCGAAACAGCACGCTGGTTTTAAGCTCGTTGGTCATGGCAATCGCTTCCGGACTGCGGCTCTGGCCACCATCATGCAAATCCTGAAACTGTCCCTGAACCAGCCCCTGCAGGCCTACGGCCGCAGAGAGTTCAGCAATGGCATCTGTTTTATGCTGGGCCGGCAAATCCGGCGCGAGCGCAATCACTTCATAAGCGCGACTAAGCAGGGCGACTGCCGCCAGGATAGCCACATTTTCGCCAAATTCGCGATGCACCGTTGGACGACCACGCCGCATCAGCGCATCGTCCATACAGGGGATATCATCCAGTATCAGTGAGGCCGCATGAACCATCTCAACCGCACAGGCGAGATCAAGGATACCGCGCTTTGTCAGGTCATAGCCCATGTCACGCGCAGCCAGCAACAGCAGCAAGGGGCGGATGCGTTTACCGCTGGCCAGCGTACCGGCACGCATCGCAGCCCGCACGCGATCGGAGGGCTGACCCGCTGGTAACAGCAGTTCAAGATTCTCCTGCAGAGCATGGCAAAGCTGGCGAAGATCGTTTTCCTGATTTGCTGCAATTTCGGCATGGGCGGTCATAGCGGCTATCCATGGTTAATAAACGTGGCGCTTTTTTTATTAACCGTAGACTGCGCAGGGAAAGAATGCCAGCAGTGACGACTCGTTAAGTCTCAGAAACCAATTATTTATATTAATTTACCGTTCCGGCTGGCGGGTATGGCAGCAGACTCTGTGAATCGGGACAGATTGCTGCCAGCCGTTTCAGAAACCGCAGCGCGTAAGCCCGTGCTGATGTGTGAGCGTGGTTATTTTTTGAACTAAAAAAACGAACTTACCGATCCTGATCAAATTTCAGAATGCAGCGTTGCCGGAAGATAGAGGGAATCAGGAAATAACCGGAGGCAGCAATGAGCAAATCACTGATGCGTTTATCGGATATGGCGCGTTATCTGGAGGTTCCCCCCGATGTGCTGATTCGCGCAATCTGTAACCGCGGCACGCTGGAGAAAGTGCCGCTCCCCCCGGCAATCGATGAAGAGCTGCCGCTTTCCCGCCGGTGCTGGTCACCGCAGGAAGTCAGGCAATTTCGTCATCAGCTGCAGCGCCAGCGGCATCAGCATTGAGAAGCAGGCAGAGCCGATATCTCTTTATCGGCCCTGCTGTATCAGGCTGCGACGCCCGCAGGATGAGAAGCCAGGTGGCCTGCCCAGAGGCTGGCAACCCATTTCACGCCTTTAGCGGTAAAGCGGGCTTGTGAGAAAGCGTGCTGGTTTTCTCCGGTGCCGGTGCGGAAAGCAAAGTAGCCCGCCTGCACATGATGTTTTTGTGGTGCCAGCGTATTTTTCTCCCGGTACATAATATTGCGTTCAAGCAGAAACTGCCGGAAGTCCGTCTCTTTGACCTTCAGCATTTTACAGAGCTGCCGAAAGCCCAGTGCCTCATCGACTTCAGTAAACCGGTCAAAAAATTCCGCTTTGGGCGCAGAGAGCGCCAGCTGCTGCTCTGCCCGCCGCCGCTGTTCAAATTGCTCTGCCCAGGCTCGGGCGGCTTCAGCCGGATTCGTGAAGTCAGGCAGCTGAGCGACCTTTTCCTTTTCCTGCCAGCGATCGAGCAGGTCAGCGGTAAAGCCGGGCGAAAGCCGTGCCACGGCGAGCAACGAGTCACGTTTATTGAGCAGAAACTCCTGACGGCTCTCACCTTCATGCTCGTAAAGACCGACCGTAACAGGCTGGGAAAGACGCTGTGCGGTTTCCAGGCTTTTAATCAGGCGCTTCACTTCGCCGTGCGTGATGCCAGTCAGCCTGGCAAGGTCACGGCTGCTCATCAGCAGGGACGCGGTTTGAGCAGCAAGAATTTCCGTTGAGATCATCATTCATATCACCTCTTAAAACGTCATTCAGTCTTCAGGACTGCTGGATAAGTATACAACTTACTGTGGTTATATCCAGTGTTTTTTTTAACCGATCGGGTTATTTATCCATTACTGTGTATCACGTTCCAGCGCGGCTGAAGCCGGTTGCATGGCGCGGCTGAAGCCGGTTGCATGGCGCGGCAAGAAGTGCCGATACGCTTGCCTAATCAGCGATCAATGCCATGCTCAACCGATTCGCCTTAAATAATGTCAGGCACTCGCTGCGCTTATTACTGAGGAGTTAAGAATGAAAGCGTTAACCTATCATGGCCCGCATAAAGTACGCGTTGAAACGGTTCCCGATCCAATATTGCAGGCGCCGGATGATATTATTCTGCGCGTCACCGCAACGGCTATTTGCGGATCTGATTTACATCTCTATCGCGGCAAGATCCCAAAAACCGAACATGGCGATATATTTGGTCATGAATTTATGGGGGAAGTGGTGGAAGCTGGCAGCGCCGTAACCAATGTGGCCGTAGGCGATCGTGTGGTCGTGCCGTTTGTCGTGGCCTGCGGTGACTGCTTCTTCTGCCATTTACACCAGTATGCTGCCTGTGAAACCACTAACCCCGGTCGCGGTGCGATACTCAACAAAAAAAATATCACGCCGCCTGCCGCCCTGTTTGGGTTCAGTCATCTTTACGGCGGAATACCTGGCGGACAGGCAGAATATGTCCGCGTGCCGAAAGCCAATACCGGCCCGTTTAAAGTGCCGCTGGCGCTGCCGGATGACAAAGTGCTTTTCCTGTCTGATATTCTTCCGACCGCCTGGCAGGCAGTGCAGAACGCCGGACTGGATAAAGGCTCCAGCGTGGCTATTTTCGGTGCCGGTCCGGTCGGTCTGCTCAGTGCCGCCTGTGCGAGACTGATGGGTGCCGAAGATATTTTCATGATTGATCACAACGCGTATCGTCTGGAGTTTGCCCGTCAGCGCTACGGCGTCACGCCGATAAATTTTGATGAGATTGACGATCCCGCAGCCTGGATCATTGACCATACCAAAGGGAACCGCGGCGTGGATGCAGTGATCGATGCGGTAGGTTTTGAAGCCAAAGGTAGCCTGACCGAAACCGTGCTCAGTAATCTGAAGCTTGAAGGCAGCAGCGGCAAAGCGCTACGGCAGTGTATCGCAGCTGTGCGTCGTGGTGGGGTGGTCAGCGTACCGGGCGTCTATGCCGGATTTATCCATGGTTTCCTGTTTGGCGATGCGTTTGATAAAGGACTGACGTTCAAAATGGGCCAAACGCACGTGCATGCTTATTTGCCACGACTGCTGTCGCTGATTGAACAGGGATTATTAACGCCGGAAGAGATCGTTACGCATCATATGCCGCTGGAAGCCGCTGCCGAGGGCTATGAGATTTTTGATAAACGCAAAGAGGATTGCCGCAAAATTATTCTGGTGCCAGGAATGAAATCCACTACTGCCACCGCATAATGTCACGCAGGCTGCCACGTGGCAGCCTGCAGGGCAGGACTTCAGCGGACGCTGCCTTCATCACGGTCGCTCAGTTCAGAAAGCGAAACTTCAACAAACGGCATGTTATCCAGCCTGTCGCCGTAATCTTCACTGACGTCTGGCAGACTGGTGAACTGACCATCCACAAACAGAAAGCTCAGGTGCCGTTCAACCTCTTCCAGCAGCTCATCCACCTCTTTTGCGGTTTCACCCTGAGCGTCCTTGCCATCCAGTTTCCAGCGAAAATGGTTACCTACAATTTCTGCGCTGCCAATATCAACCACTTTGGCATCAATATTTTCCAGTAACAAACGCTGGCGGGCAAAATAGAGCAGATATGGCATCTGGTCGCGATCAATTTCAGACATAAATTACTCCTGAATAATAATATTTTCAGTGCAGGAAATAGTGGCGTACAGCATAGACTGACCAGTAAACCGCATTCAGGCCCAGCCATGCCCAGCAGCCCCAGTAAGCAACGGGTTCACGCCGGGTACGCAATTTAGGCAGAAATGCCAGCAAATAACCCGCCGCTGCAATAAGCGCAACGAAATAAAGAAATTTCATGCTTTCTCCTGATTATTTATCATGGAGTAAGCATAGTCAGATTAACGCGTTTGTGGAGCGCAGCGCCGGATATCCGGCTATGAGTTTTTGCAGTGCTTCTGCGCTTGTTTCGTCGGCCGGTACGTAAACCAGCAAGCGGTCGCCATTGCGTGACGCGGACCACCAGTTATTCTGACGCAGCGTAAATTCTCCTGTTTCTGCCCGCCAGAAGCGCTTGACCCGATTCTCAACTTTTCCCAGTTCATAACGCTGCCAGGTCTGTGCAAATTCATCAGAACTGTTAATCAAACGGGTAAGAAAACTCTCCCAGTGCGGATCGCCAATGTGCTCTCCCATCTGACCGCGAAACATCGCTACCATTTGCGGCATGACCTCATCCCAGTCGCGTATCATGCCGCGCCAGCCAGGGTGGTTAAACGCCAGCCAGATGCAGTTGCGATCCTCAGCGTCAACGTTCGCCAGATCGATGCCCATCAGCGCACACCATGAGTCGTTATAGCCAATGATGTCAAAACGTGGCGTCTCAATAATGGCCGGCAGCTGAATTGCATCCAGCATCTGCTGATTATGCTCAGCAAGTTTGCAGCAGGCGGCAACCTGAGGCGCAGGCAGTTTATGCCCGGCAAGTGAGAAAAGATGCTGCGTTTCAACGTCGTTGCACTGAAGTGCTGATGCAATCGCCGTCAGCGTTTTCAGCGACGCTTTGATATCACGGCCCTGTTCCAGCCAGGTGTACCACGTGACACCCACATCAGCCAGCTGGGCGACTTCTTCCCGGCGCAGTCCGGGCGTGCGCCGCTGACGCATACGCGGCAGCCCCAGCCTGACAGGATCCAGGTTTTCCCGTCGGGAACGCAGAAAGGCGCCCAGCAGTTTGCGATTAGTATGAACATCTTTTTCAGAAAGGTTTACAGCAGGTTGCATGAACATCAGCGGGATCTCTCCGGCAAGACGGGTGGTTTTAATACCATGATAATCAAAAACTGGTACCCGGTTATTTTTCAGCAGATGCTATGCCGCAATGAACACGAAAACAAGGTGAAACTGATGCACACTCCGCAACTCCGTCAGGCAGGGCTGATGGTACTGCTGGCCGGGCTGTTACTGCCCATGATCGACTTTTCTATCGTTAACGTCGCGCTGGATGCGATGGCGCATAGCCTGCAGGCGACGCCAACAGAGCTGGCGCTGATTGTTGCTGTCTATGGCATCGCTTTTGCCGTTTGTCTCGCGATGGGAGGGCGGCTCGGGGACAACTATGGCCGGCGCAGGGTTTTTATCAGCGGCGTCGGGATCTTTGGCCTCGCTTCCCTGTTGTGCGGTATGGCGGGCGGGACCGGGATGCTGATGTTTGCCCGCGCGCTGCAGGGGGTGGGCGCGGCATTTATCGTTCCGCAGATCCTGGCAACGCTGCATGTCACGTTACAGGGCAGGGAGCATGCGCGGGCAATCGGTCTCTATGGTGGGATGGGCGGGCTGGCGTTTGTGATTGGTCAGGTATTGGGCGGCTTTCTCATCAAAGCTGACCCCGGTGGATATGGCTGGCGCAGCGTGTTTCTGATCAACCTGCCGATCTGCCTGGGCGTACTGATCGCGGCACGCCGGTTTATTCCGGAAACCCGTAACGCCAGCCGCATACCGGTAGATATCAGCGGTGCGCTGCTGCTGGGGGCGGCTACCGGCGCGCTGATGCTGAGCCTGGCGCTGGGACCGGTGCTGAACTGGCGCTGGCCCTGCGTGATGTTACTGCTGCTGGCCCCGCTGTTTTTGCTGCAGCTGCGACGGGTCTCTCTGCGTGCTGAAGCGGCAGGTCGTTTACCGCTGTTGCCCCCGTCGCTGCTGCGTTTGCCCGCCGTGCGTTTCAGCCTTACGCTTGCCGTTATTTTTTTCTCCTGCTGGAGCGGGTTTATGTTTGTCATGGCTCTGACGCTGCAGTCCGGGCTTGGCTTCAGCGCCTTTGACTCCGGTAACGCTTTCATAGCGCTGGGGGTAGCCTATTTTATCGGTGCTATGCGTTCGACCGCACTGGTCACGCGTTTTGGCACGCGCACTATGCTGCTGGCTGGCTGTGCCATTCAGATCACCGGCCTGCTGGCACTGATGGCAACCTTGCAGCTCCGGTGGCCGCAGGCGGGCATTCTTGCGCTGGCGCCTGCCACGGCGCTCATCGGGTTTGGTCAGTCTTTTATCGTCAGTACTTTCTACCGTATTGGCATGCGCGATATTCCGCATCATCAGGCGGGTGCCGGCAGCGCCATGTTGTCGACCGTGCAGCAGTCGGCGATGGGGCTGGGACCGATGCTGCTGGGCGGCGTGTTCAGCCATTTCAGCCAGGCCGGATCCTGGCTGAGTGCCATCAGCGGTACGCTGGGGGCTGAGCTGCTCTCCATGCTGCTGCTGGTGGCGATCGCCTTAATGCAGCACGACAACGCGGCAACAACACCCGCAGAGGGATAACGTTCACGGTGAGGGCGGCGCTTCCTGCAGACGCTGGCCGCTCTGCGCATCGAACAGATGGATTTTTTCCATGCGCAGCGCAATAGTCAGCGGATCGCCGCTGCCGGCTGTGTGACGTCCTGATACCTGCATGTGCAGCGTGTGTCCATGCCATGTCAGATGCAGCAGCGTGGATTCTCCGGTGATCTCCGTAACGGCAACCTGCGCCAGACTGCCCTGCGTTGCAGGGATCAGATCGTGAGGGCGGATGCCAATCGTCAGCGCTGCCCCTTCCGGTGCCGCATGGTGCCAGCGCGGAGGAAGCGGCTGCCAGAGATCTTCACATTCGATGCCCGGCACGCCCTCCCGCGTCACCAGACGTGCCGGCAACAGATTCATCGGTGGCGATCCGATAAAGCGGGCCACAAACAGATCCGCCGGACGATCGTAAATGCTGAGCGGGGCACCCTGCTGGATAATCTGACCTTCACGCATCACCACAATCTGGTCAGCCAGCGTCATCGCCTCAACCTGATCGTGTGTGACGTAAATCATGGTGGTTTTAAATCGCTGGTGCAGCGCTTTGATTTCAGCCCGCAGCTCCATGCGCAGCTGAGCATCAAGATTAGAAAGCGGTTCATCAAACAGGAAAACCTGCGGATTTCGCACCATTGCCCGGCCCATCGCCACGCGCTGACGCTGCCCGCCGGAAAGGGCTCGCGGGTAACGCTGCAGCAGTTTATCGATACCCAGAATGGCGGCAACACGTGCAATTTTATTCTGCTGCTCCTCGCGTTTCACCTTTTTAACCTGCATATGAAAAGCGAGGTTTTCAGCCACGGTAAGGTGCGGATAGAGCGCGTAGCTCTGAAACACCATTGCCATGTCGCGATCGGCCGGATCGCGATCGCCAATCGGCGTGTTGTTCATCAGAATGGATCCCTCTGACAAACTATCCAGTCCGGCCAGCAGCCTCAGCAGCGTGGATTTACCGCAGCCGGACGGGCCAACCAGCACGGTAAAGCTGCCATCGGGTATGCTCAGATTCAGCGGGTGCAGTACCGTTTGTTTGCCGTAACGTCTGGCGACGCTGACGAGCTCAATACTGGCCATAAATTACTTCTCCTCTGCAGAAAATGGCAGCTGCTGCCAGCCGGGATAGCGGCGTGGCTGGGTGCTGATCGCCTGTGATGCCACGGCAATACCCCATTGCAGCGCGCGGCTTAGCGGCTGATGATGCAACAACGCGGTGAGAAAGCCGGCGTTGAAACTGTCACCGGCGCCTATGGTATCCATGACGGTGACGGCAGCGGCAGGCTGTTCCAGCCAGTGTGCTCCCTGCCAGCAGGCGGCACCTGCGGCACCGCGTTTCACCACGCAACCGCCACGTCCGCTCAGTGCCCCCGCCAGCTGCCGGGCACTCTCCGGCAGCGTCACCGCCGCGCCAAGTCCCTGCGTTTCGGCTTCATTCAGCAGCAGCCAGTCGCAGAAGGGCAGCCACCGGGCAACCTGCTGCCGTACTGCTGTGCTCCAGCCCTGCGGAGGCCAGCCGGTATCAACGGCGGTTATAAAGCCGCGCCGCTGCAGTTCTTCCAGCAGTGCGGCATAGTGCGAACTGAGTGCCAGGCAAAGAAAGGTGCCGCACAGCAGAACAATATCTCCCGGTACGGCACGCAGCGGAATTTGATCCAGTACGTCATCCGCGCTGAGTTGCGCTACGTGACCAAAATTGCTCAGAAATGAGCGCTCGTGATCGCTGTGCGTAATGCCAACGGTAATGGAGGTTTCGCAGGCGTAGCGTGTCCAGTGCGCCGCGCTGTGAGGAAAATAGCCCGCCAGCCAGGCGCTGAGGCCATCATCACCCTGATTGGCGACAGCGCGATGACGAACCTGCATCGCCTCCAGCGCCAGCGCACAGTTGCCCGCTGAGCCGCCCGGACGCAGTTCACTCTGAGGAAGCATGACTTCGGTCCCGCGCTGCGGCCAGCTATCCAGTGTGCCCATAATTAAATCGGCGTTAACGTTCCCGACGACGTAGAGCGTCGCGTTGCAGTCAGTTGTCATCCTTTACTCCCGCCGCTGGCCAGCCCGCTTACCAGCGTTTTCTGCAGCCAGACAGCAATTAACAGAGGGGGAACCGAAGCCAGAATGCCAACCGCGGCAATCAGGCCATCATCGGTTGCGCGTCCGGCAGTAAAGCCGGCAATGGTCACCGGCAGCGTTTGCGCCGTAATATTGCTGGTGAAGAGCAGGGCGTAGAAAAACTCATCCCACGCCAGCAGCCAGCCAAACAGCGCCGCTGCGCCCAGAACCGGTTTTGCCAGCGGCAGTGTGATCCGCAGCAGCACCTGCCACACTCGCAGACCGTCGAGCCGGGCAGCCTGTTCAATATCACGCGGCAGGGTGTCGAACTGGTTTTTGAGCATCCAGGTCAGAAACGGCAGGATCAGCGAGCAGTAAACAATCATCAGACCCGGGCGGGTGTTCAGCAGATCCAGCTGCTGCAGCAGAAAGTAGAGCGGCAGTACAAAAGCGACCGGCGGCACCATGTAGATCGCCAGCGCCGCAAACAGCCAGCCGTCGCGTCCGGGGTAGCGGGAAAAGCTAAAAGCGGCAGGGATCGCCAGCAGCAGACAGACCAGCGTTCCGCCCGTGGCAACCAGCAGGCTATTACCCAGCGCGTGCAGAAACAGGGTTCCCGGTTCACCCGGGGCCAGTGACAAAAGCCGGCCATAGCGGCTGAAATCCCACTGGCGCGGTATCCACTCCAGCGGCACGCGCGTCAGGTCGCTGGTGGCGCTGACGCTCATCAGAAACAGCCAGCCCATCGGGGCCAGAACCGACAGCGCTACGGCAGCCGCCGCCACGTATTTAGCAACAGACATCACCTTATGCTTCATGCGCAGACCCCCGGCGCCGCTGCCGCCATAGCAGCAGCATATAGAGCGCGATCAGCACCGCACATAAAAGCGTCATCAGGATGGCGTAAGCCGCCCCGCTGCCGGCGCGCAGATAGCTGAAGGACTCCTGATAGACGTAGAAACTGAGCGTTTTGGTGCTATCTACCGGCCCGCCACGGGTCATGACATAGATGATGTCGAATATTTTGAATGCATCAATCGTGCGCAGCACCAGCGCCACGCTGAGCGCCCCGACAATGGCCGGAAAAGTGATGGCGCGAAACCGTCGCCAGGCAGAGGCGCCATCCAGACGCGCTGCCTCAAAGAGATCGTCCGGAATCGACTGCAGCGCTGCCAGCACCAGTAGCGTGACCAGCGGATAGTTTTTCCATACATCAGCAAACATCACAGCGTTAAGCGCTGAGTCGGGCGAACCCAGCCAGCTGCGATAGCCATCCAGGATCCCCAGCTGCGTCAGCAGCGCGTTCACGCTGCCGTAGTCCGGATTAAAATTCAGCCGCCACATCATCGCATTCACGATAGTCGGCAGCGCCCACGGCAGGATCACCAGCACACGCAGCACGTTGCGGCCGGCAAACCGCTGATTAAGCAGCAGCGCCACCAGCACGCCAATGACGCCTTCGAAAGCAACCGACACCAGCGTAAAATAGAGCGTGCGCCACAGTGAAAGCCGGAAATCGGGATCGCTTAAGGCGTACAGGTAGTTCTCCAGTCCTGTCCAGCCGGGCGCATCGCCGCTGCCGATCAGGGCTGCGTCGGTAAAACTCAGCCAGATCGTACGCATTAGTGGCCAGGCGGTAAGCAGCAGCATGACCACCAGCATGGGTGCCAGCAGCACCCATGCCTGCCGTCGCTCGCGTTGACGCAAACTCAGCATGCCTGCTCCTTAGCGCAGCCGCGCAGCACTTTTATCAACCGCCTGCATGGCCGCTTCCGGGGTCGCGCCGCCGGTCAGCACCTGCTGCAGCTGCTGCTGCAGCGTGCTGGACAGCCGCGAATAGTCCGCGGTTTCCGGACGTGACAGCATGACGCTCAGTGAGGTGTTCGCGGCTTTAATCAGGCTCTCCTGATCTTTCATCACCGCCGTATCCTGATAGGAGCTTTTCCAGATAGGCAGGCTCAGGCGCGCATAATTGTTCTGCACCGGCTGGGACGTCATGTAACGGATGTACTGCCACGCCTGATCGGCATGGGTGCTGCCGCTGGCGATACCGAGGCCCATTGAGCCATTAACCGCGCCCGCTTTGCCCGGTGCATCGCCGGGCGCAGGCATAATGCCGACCTGACCCGCAACGTTGCTCTGTTTTGCATCGTTGGCCATGTTGTACATATAAGTCCAGTTCAGCGCGAACGCAGCGTCGCCGTTAGAGAACGCTTTGCGCACATCTTCTTCCAGATACTCACGTGAAGCGGGGTTAGTCAGTCCGTCATCAAGCGAGCTTTTCATCAGTTTCACCGCCTGCAGTGAAGCGGGGCTGGAGAAGCTAAGCTTACCGTTCTGATAGAACTGCCCGCCAAAGCCGGAGACCAGGGTGGTGTAGTCGCATACCAGCGCTTCCGCCTGAGACCAGCTCCACACCAGCGGATAATTCACGATCTTTTTCTCTTTAATAATGCGCGCGTCATCCATTACCTGCTGCCAGGTTTGCGGCAGGTCGCGAATACCCGCTTTCTCCAGCATCGCTTTGTTGTAGTAAAGGTATTTGGTATCCAGAATCCACGGCATACCGAGCGTTTTACCGTTGAACACCACGGTTTTCAGTGCGCCGGGGAAAATCTGCGCCTTGTCTTCGGCGCTGATACGGCTGCTGACATCCTGCAGCAGGTTAAATTTTGTGAATTCCGCCGGCCAGATCGCATCAAACAGCACCACGTCGTAGCCGTTTCCGCCTGCGCCACGCGCCGCGACAATCTTGTCGTGCAACGCTTCATACGGCACAAACTCAAGGTTGACCTTTACGTCCGGATGCGCTTTTTCAAACGCCTGCGTCATGGCGCGAATATCGCTCTCGCTATAGGCCGCCTGAGTCATAAACAGCGCATTGAGTGAGGTCGCCGCCGTGGCGCTGGCAGCGCTGGCGAGCAGAAACAGTGCCAAACAACCGTGAACCGATTTTTTCATGATATGTCCGCCTGAAAGCTATGAGAGATTAATTAAATCAATTTGATTGATTTAATAACGCGCGCAAAATGAGTGCGTCAGTTGCCATGCCACAGAAAGGTAAGCAAGCGATGTGCCAGAAACGATCTGCTGCGGGTCCTGCTTCTACTTTGCACGTTTTCCCGCCGCTGTCAGGTAAACAGGTTGTAAAATGTGCCAGCGATCATAGATATTGTGGCGGTGGCAGAGCGGCCAGGCGCCAGAAGGAAAACAGCACGATGAGAACATCAGGGACTAACCTCGAACATGCACGGGCGCATAACCGACGCGTAATCATTGAGGCCATTCGCCTGCACGGTGAGCTGACACGTGCTGAACTGGCGCGGCTCACGGCGCTGACCGCGCAGACGGTGTCAAATATCGTCGCTGAACTTGAACAGGCGGAATTGCTGATAAGCCACGGACCGCGACGTCAGGGACGCGGGCAGCCTGCTATTCCGGTAACGCTTAATCCGGCCAGCGCGTTCTCAATCGGTATTCATCTTGATCACCAGACGTTGCTGATTGTGCTGGTGGATTTAACCGGCGAGACCCATTTTCGCCGTCTCATTATGGTGCAAAAGCCGGAGCCTGCTGCCACCTTAGCGCGCATTGCCACGGTGCTGGACGAGATTAAATCACAGCTGGGTAACCGCTGGCGCAAAGTGCTGGGTATCGGCGTGGTGATGCCAGGGCCCTTTGGCGTTGAGGGGCTCTCTTCACTGGGGCCTACCACGCTGCACGGCTGGGAAGATGTGGATATTGCAGGCGAGCTGGCGGCGCTCAGCCAGCTGCCGGTAACGCTGGAAAATGATGCCACGGTGGCGGCAATTGGTGAACGCTTTCACGGCGTGGCGCGTCATCTTAACTCGTTTATCTATCTCTACATTGGTACCGGGCTGGGCGCGGGCATTATTGTTGATGGTCACGTGTGTAGCGGTGATGCACACAACGCCGGCGAAGTGGGCCATATGGTGGTGGATCCCGGCGGGCGCGCCTGCTACTGCGGCAATCAGGGGTGTCTGGAGCGCTATGTCTCGCTGCAGGCGGCTTATGAATTCTGCGGGCTTGATCCCATGACCGCGCTGCCGGACGATTTGCTGGCGGTGCCTGCAGACACATTTGACGCGTGGATCGCTACTGCGCTGACGCCGCTGCGTCAGGCCATCAATATGCTGGAGTGCATCTTTGACGCGGAGAGCGTGATTATTGGCGGTATGATCCCTGCAGCCCTGCTGGAAAAGATTGTTGCGCGCCTGCCGCCGCTCTATCAGTCTGTGCGCGGGCGCTACCTGACCGGCACGCGCATACGTACCGGAATGAGCGGCAGTGATACCGCCGCGCTGGGTGCCGCGGCGCTGCCGCTGTTTGATGAGTTTAATCCGCAATTTCAGGTATTGATGAAATGAGTATGATGATGCGTCAGGCTGGCGTGGTGAATGTGCGCGCCGGACAGAATGTGACGGTGGTTGAGCCGGTTAATCTTTATGGATGCAGGCTGGACGATGAGGTATTTGTCGGCCCGTTCACCGAAATACAGGCGCATACTACCGTCGGACACGGCACGCGGGTGCAGTCGCACAGTTTTATTTGTGAATATGTCACGATTGGCGCGCGCTGCTTTATTGGTCATGGCGTCATGTTCGCCAATGATATGTTTCGCGAGGGCAAACCCGACGCCGATCGCGCCAGCTGGGGTCGTATTGTGCTGGGGGATGACGTCTCTGTAGGGAGTGGTGCCACTATTCTGGCGGTCACCATCTGCAGCGGCGCGGTGATCGGCGCCGGTAGCGTGGTCACACGCGATATTACTGAAAAAGGCGTTTACGCCGGTAATCCTGCGCGGCTGCTGCGCACGCTTTAGCCTTAGATTGCGCCGATGCGAAAAAACCTGTCCGGCCCGTTTCCTGTCGGCGTTATTTTATTTACATTGCCAGCACCTTTTTGCTGACTCAGCGGACTCTGCAATGACCAGCTCTTCCTTACCGGTAATCTGCCTCGATCTTGGCGGTTCATTTATCAAACTCGGCGTGATGACACAGCCTGAGCAAATTCAGCTGCTCGATCAGCAGCCGATGCCCGCCCGGTCATGGGAAACGTTTTGCGCCACCGTCAGCGACACGATCGCCAGACATCAGGCTCATTTCAGCGCGCACTCCCCGGTCGCGGTGTCCACCGCCGGGATCGTAGCGCCGCTGAGTGGCGAAATGTTTGCCAGTAACATACCCGCTTTTCACGGGCGGCACATGGCGCAGGAACTTGCCGTACATCTGCAGCGTCCGGTCACGGTCCATAACGATGCTGACTGCTTTGCCGTTGCGGAGGCGCTGGCCGGGGCCGGACAGGGGCATAAAGTGGTGCTGGGCGCTATTCTGGGCTCAGGCGTGGGCGGCGGGCTGGTCGCTGATGGCCGGTTGATCACCGGACAGAATGGCTTAACCGGTGAATGGGGACATGGCCCGATCACTCTGCGTGAAGTTGATATTGACGGCAAAACGGTCGCCATACCGCGGCAGCCGTGCCCGTGCGGTCAGGTCGGCTGTCTTGATACCTATGGCGGCGCGCGCGGTCTGGAAACCCTGCATCGCGTACTGCATGATGAAGCGCTCAGCAGCAAAGCGATCGTTTCGCGCTGGCAGGCAGACGAAAAACAGGCGCAGCAGACGCTACAGGCGTGGCTCCAGCTCGTGAGTGAACCGCTGGCCTATACCGTTAATATCACCGGAGCCAGCTGCGTCGCCGTGGGGGGCGGACTCGCCTCCACTGAACCGCTGATAGCCGCCCTTAACGAGGCGGTACAGCAGCGGGTACTGCGACGTACGCCGCAGCCGCTGGTGATCCCCGGCCGACATGCCCATCAGGGAGGCATGCTGGGCGCAGCGCTGCTGGCGCTGGCTCACTGAGCCGCCATTTTTTGCTGCAAAAACGCAATAAACTGCCGGTGGATCTCGCTGCGCTGGCGATGCTGCGGATAGAGCGCATTAAGATGCAGTGAGGCGGGCTGCCACGCATCCAGCACGCGAATTAATTCACCGCTGGCCAGCGCCGGCGCCACAATGAATTCCGGCAGCAGGATCAGCCCAAGCCCGGCAATTGCCGCGTCGCGCAGCATTTCACCATTGTTGCTGACCATGGGCCCCTGCACTGCAATGACGCTGCGCTGCCCGTCTCTGAACAGCTCCCAGCCCTGCTGACTTTCGCGGCCGTAGCGCAGGCAGCGGTGCTGCGACAGCTCCGAAGGCGTCTCCGGCGCACCGGCGCCCTGAATATAGGCGGGACTGCCGCAGATCACCCGCCGGAACTCTCCCAGCCGGCGTGCAATCAGGCTGGAGTCGGGCAGGGTGCCAATACGAATGGCCATATCAAATCCTTCTCCCACCATATCCACATAGCGGTCGGCCAGCTCGACCTGAAATTGCAGCCCCGGATGCAGCGTGAGAAATTCGGCAATATAAGGGGACAGATGCGTGATGCCGAATGACATCGGCACGCTCAGGCGAAAGCTGCCCTGCAAAGCCTGATGACGACCGGATACCGCCAGTTCTGCCTCCTGCACATCATCCAGTATGCGCTGAGCATGACGCGCAAACAGCAGACCATTTTCTGTCACCGAAAGCTTGCGGGTATTGCGGTTAAGCAGGCGGGTGCCCAGCGCCGCTTCCAGCGCCGCCATGCGCCGGCTGACATACTGCTTGGAAAGCATCAGCTGTTCAGCTGCTGCACTGAAGTTGCCGGTATTGATAACAGCAACGTAAATCCGGAGATCGTCTATCTGCATAATGTCCACTAAATCGTGACAGTGATTGTCATTTCAGCACATTGTTGAGCAAATCAGTTTACGTATACTGAATCACATCAGGAAGCAAAATCGCTTTTCCTTACTTATTCAGGAGCAGATCATGATTGAACAACGCCTCTCACATCAGCGCGGCACCGGCGATCACGGCTGGCTGCATTCCCGTCATACGTTTTCGTTTGCCGGTTACCGCGACCCGCAGCAGGTGGGTTTCTCCGACCTGCTGGTGATCAACGATGACCGCGTTGCGTCCGGGCGCGGCTTTGGTGCTCACCCGCACAACAATATGGAGATCATCTCTTATGTGCTGGAAGGCGCGCTGGAGCACAAAGATTCAATGGGCACCGGTTCCGTTATCGTACCGGGTGACGTGCAGCTGATGAGCGCCGGCAGCGGCGTGACGCACAGCGAGTTTAACCACTCGAAAAATGACAACGTGCATTTTCTGCAGATCTGGATTGTTCCGGCAGAGCGTAACACCCCGCCCGGCTATCAGCAGGTTTCGGTGGCGGAAGAGGAAAAACGCGGCAAACTGCGCCTGATTGTCTCTCCGCAGGGTGACGCCGGTTCGCTGCAGGTGCGTCAGGACATGCGCATCTATGCCGGTTTGTTCACGGGTGATGAGCAGCAAACGCTGACGCTGGCAGCCGATCGCTACGCCTATATTCACGTGGCGCGCGGCAGTATCAACGTTAATGGTGTGAGCTTCAACGCAGGCGACGGCGCGCGGGTGCGTAATGAAACGGCGCTGACCTTTGCGCAGGGTAATGATGCAGAGGTGCTGGTGTTCGATCTGCGCCCGCTTGAAGTCAATCATCCTCAGCGTTAATAGTAAAAAAGGGTAGCGTGCCGCAGCGGGCTACCCTTTATTCAGAACTGTTCTCCATTATTTCCTCACGGTTGACTGTTTTCTCAGCGCTCAATTCTGAACCCGTACAGGGCCACGCTAAAATAAGAATTTTTACCTTCCTTTAATTTTAGTCACGCTTTAAATTTGCATCCTGAGACCCATGCTATCTTTCGGCAAAGGGCGATCAAATAACAAACAACATTAACCTGATTGCATTCCATTTTTTAAATGGTAATGAGGATTTTGATGACTTTAAAACGCAGCTTTAATATTGTTGCCGTGCTGGTGCTGGCTTTTTCTGTTACCGCATGCAGCGGCATGTCACACCGTGGTAAAAATACCGCAATTGGCGCTGGCGTCGGCGCACTGGGCGGTGCCGTGCTGACCGGTGGCAGTACCTTCGGTACGCTGGGCGGGGCGGCTATTGGCGGATTGATTGGCCATGAAGCAAGTCGTTAAACAGTAAATATGACAGGACGCGCATGATGAAATTATTGCGCGTCCTGTAAATAAGCTTATTTCTGCATTGCACGCCATTATCAAACAGGCGGAACAAACGTAATGCTTTATCAGCCTTAATCAATATTAAGCTGATGAATAGCCAGCACGGCTCGCGCAGCTTCTTTTCCCTTCTTAATAAAATGTTCGGTATAAAAAGATTCCAGTTCATTGACCGGCTGAAAATTATGTGGCGTCAGTGAAACGGAAAATACCGGTACGTTGGTACTGAGCTGCACGCTCATCAGGCCATCAACCACCGCCTGCGCAACAAAATCGTGACGGTAAATTCCGCCATCTACAACCAGTGCTGCACAAACGATAGCGTCAAAACGTCCGGTTTCGGCCAGGCGCTTTGCCAGCAGCGGCATTTCAAAAGCGCCGGGCACATCATAGGTTTTGAGCACGCTGTCGACGCCCTGCTCATTGAATTCACTGACAAAACCCGCCAGCGCATTGTTCACAATATCTTTATGCCAGCCAGCCTTGATAAAGGCGATTTTAATCTGTTCCATAAGTCTTCCGTCATTGGCCAAAGTAGAGTAGTCGGATAATTATCCGTAAATTTTCATCATTTTCATTAACATGAGTGTGTATAACATAGCCTGGTTGCGCGATCCACTCCGTTGCGATGCAGGTTTTTCATGTCACCTGCGGGCCGAAATCACGCTCCGGACATAGGGTGAAAACGAAAACTATTTTGAGTCGATGCTAAGCGCTCAAAGCTGATCAAGAACATCCGGGACTGAACGCTTTGCACCCATTAGCCCGTTGGCGATATCAATGGCAATTTTCACCCCTGTTTAACTTTGTTTGATGCAAATTTTCCGATCCCGAATATTCGTCCATTGCATAGAGAAAACATCGGTTATCCCCTAAGAGTAATTAGATCAAGGGGTTAACTAAAATATGACCCCTTGACCACTTTTATCAGGTAGGTGATAATATGACCTCATGACCACAATTAGTGAGGTTAGTATGAAAGTTCTGAACGTAGCCGAATCGAAAGCTCGTTACTCTCAGCTTTTGAGTTCAGCGAGTAGTGGTGAAAGTTTCATCATTGCTAACCACGGCGATCCGATAGCCATGATCGTTCCTTATAAATCAGCGCCTCTGCTAAACCGTGTCGGCTTTTTAGATCACAAAAAGTATGCCATTCCTGAGAATTTCAACGATTTCATGTCAGATGAAATTCAGTCGATGTTTGAAGGTGGCAATGACTAGTCCTGTAAGAACGCGGAACATCTTTAATCGTTATCTTCTTGATACTCATTATCTTATCTGGGCTTGCGCAGACTCTAAGCGTCTTCCGCAAGCCTGTTTCGATCTGATTGTTGATCCCTTAAATGAGCTATATTTTTCCGCCGCATCTATTCATGAAATCGCCATAAAATTCGCATTAGAGAAACCTCATTTTACGGTTGATCCAGAGGAGATATTGCGCGGATTGCTCGCAAACGGTTATAACGAACTTCCCATTTCATCACATCACACCGTAAGTCTTAAGCGTTTGCCTCGTGATATGCACGGCGATCCGTTTGACCGGCTGATCGTTGCTCAGGCGAACATGGAGGCGCTGACCTTAATCACGGATGATGAAAAAATTATTCGATATTGTTCGGATTACATTCCGATGAAAACGTTCTGATAAAACACACCCGTCCCGAGCGGTTTTTTTTATGGGCTACATTCATGGCTGAAACAATGACCGGGATCTGGGCGGCGTGCCCGGTCGCACCTTCAGCAAGGTTCATTACCGCAGCATTACCCGCACACAGGAAGCAGCCAAAGCCCTCGCCGCGACGATTCAAGGCTTTGAGTCTTTTATGATCACCAGACGTAAACGTGGCATTACATTCTCTGTTTTCATGAAAAATATATTAATTGAATGTGATCTCATTTCTGGCCTCAGACGCTAATAAGCCATAAAGTCGTGTTCAAAACGGCTTCTAAGTTATTGTTTATAAGTGGTGAGAAACCGCAAAAAGTCGTTTTTTGCAGTGCAAAATTTAAGCTCCTGAAGAGAACCTTAAAAGGCGCGCCTTGACGGCGTGATGCGGCTTGAATAAAACTAAAGATGTCGGGGGAGTCTCGCCCCAGAGACTGAGAGGCTGATAGCGCAACCGCGCGGTTCAGCGACCCTTTGAACCTGACCCAGTTGATACTGGCGTAGGAAGACTGAGGGCGCCCGACCGGTGCCGTCCTGGATGTTGCAGCAAACGGCTGTACCTCCCTATCTCCCTTCCTGTATCTACGGGTCTCAGTCAACACTGAGAGGCCGATGTGACCCTTCTTTTTTATCCGGAAACCGGACAATGAGCCGCTGGAGCGTGTTAGGCGCAGGCGTCAGCGGACTATGCGTGGCCACTCTGCTGGCGGAGCGTGGTGAATCCGTTGAAGTCATCGATGACGCGCAGCGTCCGCCTGCCTCGTGGTATGCCGGCGGCATGCTGGCACCCTGGTGTGAAGCAGAAAGCGCGCCCGCCGAGGTTATTTCACTGGGTCAGCATGCCGCCCGCTGGTGGCAGCAGCGCGTCAGCGGCGTTGAGCATCAGGGTACGCTGGTGCTGGCTCCGCCACGCGACAGTCAGGAACTGAACCGTTTTGCGCGCCTCACCCTCGCGCATCAGTGGGTCAATCCGGCAGAGGTAGAGCCGGCGCTGGAAGATCGTTTCGCACGGGGGCTGCTGTTTGCGGGCGAAGCACATCTTGATCCCCGGCTGGCACTCACCGAACTGCGTCAGAACCTTGAAGCTCAGGGTACAACGTTCCATCACGCTACGCCTTCGGGCCAGATTATCGATTGTCGCGGCATTCATGCCCGCGCTGCGTTGCCATCATTACGGGCGGTGCGTGGTGAAATGATTATTTTACAGAGTCAGGAACTGCATTTTTCGCGACCGCTTCGCCTGCTGCATCCGCGCTTTCCCTGCTATCTGGTCCCGCGGCGCAACGGCTGTTTCATGCTGGGAGCCACCATGATCGAGAGCGATGATGACAGCGCGATCAGCGCCCGCGCGATGATGGAGCTGCTGAGCGCCGCGTGGACGATACATCCGGCGCTGGCTGAAGCGCGCATCATTGAGAGCGCCAGTGGCCTGCGGCCCGCCTGGCCGGACAACCTGCCCGAAATTCGTTATCAAAACGGTATTCACTATCTTAACGGCATGTATCGCCACGGCTTTCTGCTGGCGCCGATGCTGGCAGAGCAGCTGATGCAACAACTGACTCAGGAGACCCCTTATGCAAATCCAGCTTAACGGACAGACCATTGAAACGCAGGCGCAGACAGTGAGCGAACTGCTGCAGGAGCAGCAGATTGATGCCAGCTGCGTGGCGACAGCGCTGAATGGCAACTTCGTGCCCAGAAGCGCTTATCCGCACCAGTCGCTGGCGGCAGGCTGCCAGCTGGAAGTGCTGTCGCCGATGCAGGGAGGGTAAGGCATGTTTTATGATTTTGCAGGCACATCGCGCTTTCTGCTCGGGACCGCCGGGTATCCGTCACCGGCCATTCTGCAGCAGGCCATAGCGGCGGCAGGCAGTGAAATTATCACCGTAAGCTTGCGGCGGGAAGGCAGTGCGGGTGCCGCGTTTCGCGAACTGCTGACCAGCCTGAACGTCCGCGTACTGCCAAATACTGCAGGCTGCCACACGGTGAAAGAAGCGGTCACCACGGCGCATATGGCGCGCGAACTGTTTAATACTGCCTGGATCAAACTTGAGGTGATCGGGCACGCTGATACGCTGCAGCCCGATCCGTTTGCGCTGGTGGAAGCCGCACGCATCCTGTGCGCCGAAGGCTTCAGCGTGTTTCCCTATACCACAGAAGATCTGATTGTTGGCGAGAAACTGCTGGCTGCCGGCTGTGAGTTATTAATGCCCTGGGGGGCGCCGATTGGCTCCGGGCAGGGGCTGCGTAACATTGACGGGCTGCGCGCCATGCGGGCGTGGTTCCCGGATACACCGCTGATTATCGATGCCGGCATCGGTGCGCCTTCACAGGCGGTGCAGGCGATGGAGCTGGGCTTTGATGGCATCCTGCTTAACACTGCCGTCGCGAAAGCGGGCGATCCCATCCGCATGGCAGCGGCGTTCAGCCAGGCGATTGCTGCGGGGCGCAGCGCCTGTGAGGCGGGGCTGATGGAAAAGCGCGACATGGCGATGGCGTCAACGCCGATATTTGGTCTGGCCACGCTGAGCTGAGGAGAACAGGATGGAACGCTATCAGCGACAAATGATGTTGCCGGAAATTGGTGAGTCAGGACAGCGTAAACTGATGCAGGCGCGCGTGCTGATAGCAGGCGC
>NZ_DGLH01000017.1:0-25618 GCF_002387285.1 Pantoea sp. UBA4549
GCTTCTGTTATCGCTTAATTGCGATAGTATTTGACGCAATGCGCATGAAAAGGGCATCATTTGATGCCCTTTTTGCACGCTGTCACATAGAACCTGGCTCATCAGTGATTTTCAATCATAATCATTGCTGAGACAGGCTCTGTTTTACAGCGCTGGAGACCGAGTTATGCCCAACAGCTCATTCGGTTTGGATGCCTCGCCTCTATGCGGGGCAGAATAGTTTCTGAATTATTGTGGCAGGTTGGTTTATGAGTGCGAATACCGAAGCTCAAGGGAGCGGACGCGGCCTGGAAGCGATAAAGTGGGTAGCTGTCATTGCGTTACTGCTGGTTGCCATTGTGGGTAACTATCTCTATCGCGATATTACACTGCCCTTACGTGCGCTGGCTGTAGTAGTGCTGATCGCTGCTGCGGGTGGCATTGCTTTACTGACTATCAAAGGTAAAGCAACCGTGGCTTTTGCTCGTGAAGCAAGAACCGAAATGCGCAAGGTTATCTGGCCAACCCGTCAGGAAACCTTACATACCACGCTAATCGTTGCCGCGGTTACGGCCGTGATGTCACTGATTTTGTGGGGGCTGGATGGTATTCTGGTCCGTCTGGTATCGTTTATTACTGGCCTGAGGTTCTGAGATGTCTGAAGCTCCAAAAAAACGCTGGTACGTCGTTCAGGCGTTCTCCGGTTTTGAAGCCCGCGTAGCGAAGTCGCTGCAAGAGCATATCAAACTGCACAACATGGAAGAACTGTTTGGTGACGTCATGGTGCCGACTGAAGAAGTCGTTGAAATCCGTGGCGGTCAGCGTCGCAAAAGCGAGCGCAAATTCTTCCCTGGCTACGTACTGGTCCAGATGGTGATGAATGACGCCAGCTGGCACCTGGTGCGCAGTGTACCGCGTGTAATGGGCTTCATTGGCGGTACATCTGACCGTCCTGCACCAATCAGTGACAAAGAAGTTGATGCGATTATGAACCGCCTGCAGCAGGTAGGTGATAAGCCGCGTCCGAAAACGCTGTTTGAGCCAGGCGAGATGGTACGCGTCAACGACGGTCCGTTTGCTGACTTCAACGGCGTGGTCGAAGAAGTTGACTATGAGAAGAGCCGTCTGAAAGTGTCGGTCTCTATCTTTGGTCGTGCAACACCGGTTGAGCTCGATTTTGCTCAGGTGGAGAAAGGTTAACCCTTTTGTTCACTTTTTGACTCTTGCAGAAGGCGCGAAATTTACCTATAATTTCGCGCCTTTTGTTTTTACACGCTGGCAACAGCGGGTAAATCGTTACCACGGGGAGCCTGTTTTCAGGCGCTATACCCAATAGAGGAATTATCATGGCCAAGAAAGTACAAGCCTACGTTAAGCTGCAGGTTGCAGCTGGTATGGCTAACCCGAGCCCACCGGTTGGTCCGGCTCTGGGTCAGCAGGGTGTTAACATCATGGAATTCTGTAAAGCGTTTAACGCCAAAACAGAATCTCTGGAGAAAGGCCTGCCTACTCCAGTTGTTATCACTGTATATAGCGACCGTTCTTTCACCTTCGTTACCAAAACGCCTCCGGCTGCCGTACTGCTGAAAAAAGCAGCGGGCGTCAAGTCTGGTTCTGGTAAGCCGAACAAAGACAAAGTCGGTAAAGTAACTCGTGCTCAGGTACGTGAAATCGCAGAAACCAAAGCTGCGGACATGACTGGTGCTGACGTAGAAGCGATGACTCGCTCTATCGAAGGTACTGCTCGTTCCATGGGCCTGGTAGTGGAGGATTAAGAAATGGCTAAGCTGACCAAGCGCATGCGCGTGATCCGTGACAAAGTTGATGCAACTAAACAGTATGACATCAACGAAGCTGTTGCTCTGCTGAAAGAACTGGCTACTGCCAAATTCACAGAAAGCGTAGACGTTGCTGTTAACCTCGGCATCGATGCACGTAAATCTGATCAGAACGTACGCGGTGCAACCGTTCTGCCACACGGTACTGGTCGTTCAGTACGTGTTGCTGTCTTTACCCAGGGCGCAAACGCTGAAGCTGCTAAAGCAGCTGGCGCTGAGCTGGTAGGTATGGAAGATCTGGCTGATCAGATCAAAAAAGGCGAAATGAACTTTGACGTTGTTATCGCATCTCCGGATGCAATGCGCGTTGTTGGCCAGCTGGGCCAGGTTCTGGGCCCACGCGGTCTGATGCCAAACCCGAAAGTTGGTACTGTAACGCCAAACGTTGCTGAAGCGGTTAAGAACGCTAAAGCGGGTCAGGTTCGTTATCGTAACGACAAAAACGGCATCATCCACACTACCATTGGTAAAGTGGACTTCGATACTGACAAACTGAAAGAAAACCTGGAATCTCTGCTGGTCGCGCTGAAAAAAGCAAAACCTGCTCAGGCTAAAGGCGTGTACATCAAGAAAGTCAGCATCTCTACCACCATGGGTGCCGGCGTTGCCGTTGACCAGGCTGGTCTGAACGCAGTAGCAAACTAATTGCTGCTTGAAACGGGCGAAAAATTAATCTAGAATCTTACGCCCGTTGTTCTGAATGAACACTGTTCTCAGAACCCAAATTCATAGTCACTGCGGCTTAATGCGGTAACGCATTAAAATACAGTGGCTAAGGTTGGAGCCAGGCCTAATCCTGGCCTCCGTCCAAGACCGCAGGAGCGGGCCTTTCTTCGGAAACCCTGCTTAATATCCTGCGTAGACGGTGACAGAACCACAAAGATTTATTTCTTCACTGGATTCTGCTCACCGTGTAATAGCGCCTGCTGCTTTCGGGCAGTCAGGTGAAGTGAGTTCCGGGAAATTTTTCCCGGTCAAATCCAGGAGCAAAGCTAATGGCATTAAATCTTCAAGGCAAACAAGCGATTGTTGCTGAAGTTAGCGAAGTAGCCAAAGGCGCGCTTTCAGCGGTTGTTGCGGATTCCCGTGGCGTTACCGTTGATAAAATGACTGAACTGCGTAAAGCAGGTCGTGAAGCTGGCGTTTACATGCGTGTTGTTCGCAACACCCTGCTGCGCCGCGTCGTTGAAGGTACTCCTTTTGAGTGCCTGAAAGACACGTTTGTTGGTCCGACCCTGATTGCATACTCTATGGAACACCCGGGCGCTGCTGCTCGTCTGTTCAAAGAGTTCGCGAAAGCGAATGCAAAATTTGAGGTCAAAGCTGCAGCCTTTGAAGGTGAGCTGATCACGGCGGACAATATTGACCGTCTGGCAACTCTGCCGACTTACGAAGAAGCACTGGCACGTCTGATGTCGACCATGAAAGAAGCCGCTGCTGGCAAACTGGTTCGCACTCTGGCTGCTGTACGCGATGCAAAAGAAGCGGCTTAAGGCCTCTTTCTTTTCCTTCGTACCTGCTTACGTATAAACTTTTTGTGAATTTTAGGAACAATCGACATGTCTATCACTAAAGATCAAATCCTGGAAGCCGTTGCAGCTATGTCCGTAATGGAAGTAGTTGAGCTGGTTTCTGCTATGGAAGAAAAATTCGGCGTTTCTGCTGCTGCTGCTGTAGCTGTAGCTGCTGGCCCGGCTGAAGCTGTTGAAGAGAAAACTGAGTTCGACGTTGTGCTGAAAGCAGCTGGCGCGAACAAAGTAGCAGTAATCAAAGCAGTACGTACTGCAACTGGTCTGGGCCTGAAAGAAGCCAAAGATCTGGTTGAAGCGACTGGCGTGATCAAAGAAGGCATCAGCAAAGATGACGCAGCTGCACTTGAAGCTGCTCTGAAAGAAGCTGGCGCTGAAGTTGAAGTTAAGTAAGACAACCTTAGGGTTGCAGTCTGAGTAATCGGGCTGATGGCTGGTGACTTTTTGGTCACCAGCCTTTTTGCGCTACAGGGGAACGATGGCGTTTCGCACTGTTTATCCATTGTTTCTCTTCAATATCTTTTTCTATCGACGCCTTAATATACCGCTCTCCTGTGACGGTTCCCTGCCGGCACAACAGCGATGAAATGATTTAAGAGTGATAGAAAGATGTATTGCATGGGGTGTCACGCATCGCATGAAAAACAAAAATAGTGTTGCATAACTGTCCCGTCAGGACGGACAGCGTGGGTCGACTTGTCAGCTAGCTGAGGAACCCTATGGTTTACTCCTATACCGAGAAAAAACGTATTCGTAAGGATTTTGGTAAACGTCCACAAGTTCTGGATGTTCCCTATCTCCTTTCTATCCAGCTTGACTCGTTTCAGAAGTTCATCGAGCAAGATCCAGAAGGCCAATACGGTCTGGAAGCAGCCTTCCGTTCCGTTTTCCCAATCGCGAGCTACAGCGGCAACTCTGAATTGCAGTATGTTAGCTATCGCCTGGGTGAGCCGGTCTTTGACGTAACTGAATGTCAGATCCGTGGCGTGACCTATTCGGCACCGCTGCGCGTGAAACTGCGTCTGGTGATCTACGAGCGCGAAGCGCCGGAAGGCACCGTCAAAGACATTAAAGAACAAGAAGTCTACATGGGTGAAATTCCACTCATGACTGACAACGGTACCTTTGTTATCAATGGTACTGAGCGTGTTATCGTTTCTCAGCTGCATCGTAGTCCTGGCGTGTTCTTTGACAGCGATAAGGGTAAAACGCACTCTTCCGGTAAAGTGCTGTATAACGCACGTATCATCCCTTACCGTGGTTCATGGCTCGACTTCGAGTTCGATCCAAAAGATAACCTGTTCGTCCGTATTGACCGTCGTCGTAAGCTGCCGGCCAGTATCATCCTGCGCGCGCTGGAATATACCACTGAGCAGATTCTCGATCTGTTCTTCGAAAAAGTGGTCTTTGAAATCCGCGATAACAAGCTGCAGATGGAGCTGGTGCCTGAGCGCCTGCGTGGCGAAACTGCCTCCTTCGATATCGAAGCCAATGGCACGGTCTACGTTGAGAAAGGTCGTCGTATCACTGCGCGCCATATTCGTCAGCTGGAAAAAGACAGTGTTCAGCATATCGAAGTTCCGGTGGAATATATTGCCGGCAAAGTGGTTGCTAAAGACTACATCGATCTGAACACCGGTGAGCTGATTGTTCCGGCTAACATGGAACTGTCGCTGGATCTGCTGGCAAAACTGAGCCAGTCAGGCCACAAGCGCATCGAAACCCTGTTCACTAACGATCTGGATCACGGCCCTTATATCTCCGAGACCCTGCGTGTTGACCCGACCAACGATCGCCTGAGCGCGCTGGTTGAGATCTACCGCATGATGCGTCCGGGCGAGCCGCCAACGCGTGAAGCAGCGGAAAATCTGTTCGAGAACCTGTTCTTCTCTGAGGATCGTTACGATCTCTCTGCGGTTGGCCGCATGAAGTTCAACCGTTCTCTGCTGCGCGATGAGATCGAAGGTTCAGGTATCCTGAGCAAAGAAGATATCATCGAGGTGATGAAGAAGCTGATCGGTATCCGTAACGGTATCGGTGAAGTGGATGACATCGATCACCTTGGTAACCGTCGTATCCGTTCTGTCGGTGAGATGGCTGAGAATCAGTTCCGTGTCGGTCTGGTCCGCGTTGAGCGTGCAGTGAAAGAGCGTCTGTCACTGGGCGACCTCGATACGCTGATGCCGCAGGACATGATTAACGCCAAGCCAATTTCAGCCGCAGTGAAAGAGTTCTTTGGTTCCAGCCAGCTGTCTCAGTTTATGGACCAGAACAACCCGCTGTCTGAAATTACGCATAAGCGTCGTATCTCTGCTCTGGGCCCAGGCGGTCTGACCCGTGAGCGTGCTGGCTTCGAAGTGCGTGACGTACACCCGACTCACTACGGTCGCGTATGTCCAATCGAAACGCCGGAAGGCCCGAACATCGGTCTGATCAACTCACTCTCTGTCTATGCGCAGACCAACGAATATGGTTTCCTTGAGACGCCATACCGTCGCGTTGTTGATGGCAAAGTGAGTGATGAAATTCATTACCTCTCTGCAATTGAAGAGGGTAACTACGTTATCGCTCAGGCGAACACCAACCTCGCGGATGACGGCAGCTTCGTTGACGATCTCGTCACCTGCCGTAGCAAAGGTGAGTCAAGCCTGTTCAGCCGCGATCAGGTTGACTACATGGACGTCTCCACCCAGCAGGTGGTTTCTGTCGGTGCGTCACTGATCCCGTTCCTGGAACACGATGATGCTAACCGTGCCCTGATGGGTGCGAACATGCAACGTCAGGCGGTTCCGACCCTGCGCGCTGATAAGCCGCTGGTAGGTACCGGTATGGAACGTGCAGTAGCGGTTGACTCCGGTGTAACTGCCGTCGCGAAACGTGGTGGTACCGTACAGTATGTAGATGCATCCCGTATCGTTATCAAAGTTAACGAAGATGAGATGTATGCAGGCGAAGCCGGCATCGACATCTACAACCTGACCAAGTACACCCGTTCAAACCAGAACACCTGCATCAACCAGATGCCGTGTGTCTCTCTGGGTGAGCCAATCGAGCGCGGCGACGTGCTGGCAGATGGTCCATCCACCGATCTGGGTGAGCTGGCGCTGGGTCAGAACATGCGCGTGGCGTTCATGCCATGGAACGGTTACAACTTCGAAGACTCCATTCTCGTCTCTGAGCGTGTAGTGCAGGAAGACCGTTTCACCACGATCCACATTCAGGAACTGGCTTGCGTGTCGCGTGACACCAAACTGGGGCCGGAAGAGATCACCGCTGACATCCCGAACGTGGGTGAAGCTGCGCTCTCTAAACTGGATGAATCCGGTATCGTCTATATCGGTGCAGAAGTAACCGGCGGTGACATTCTGGTTGGTAAGGTAACGCCTAAAGGTGAAACCCAGCTGACGCCAGAAGAGAAACTGCTGCGCGCTATCTTCGGTGAAAAAGCGTCCGACGTGAAAGATTCGTCGCTGCGCGTACCGAATGGCGTCTCCGGTACCGTTATCGATGTTCAGGTCTTTACCCGCGATGGCGTGGAAAAAGACAAGCGCGCGCTGGAAATCGAAGAGATGCAGCTGAAGCAGGCGAAGAAAGACCTGTCTGAAGAGCTGCAGATCCTTGAAGCGGGTCTGTTCAGCCGTATCCAGGCTGTGCTGATCGCCGGTGGCGTTGAAGCGGACAAGCTGGACAAGCTGCCGCGTGAGCGCTGGCTGGAGCTGGGCCTGACTGATGAAGAGAAGCAGAACACTCTCGAGCAGCTGGCCGGACAGTATGATGAGCTGAAGCACGAGTTTGAGAAGAAACTCGAAGCGAAGCGTCGCAAAATCACCCAGGGCGACGATCTGGCACCAGGCGTGCTGAAGATTGTTAAGGTTTATCTGGCCGTTAAACGTCAGATCCAGCCTGGTGACAAAATGGCAGGCCGTCACGGTAACAAAGGTGTTATCTCCAAGATCAACCCGATCGAAGATATGCCTTATGACGAGAACGGCACGCCGGTTGACATCGTACTGAACCCGCTGGGCGTACCATCGCGTATGAACATCGGTCAGATTCTGGAAACCCACCTGGGTATGGCGGCGAAAGGCATTGGTGAGAAGATCAATGCGATGCTGAAGAAGCAGGAAGAAGTCGCCAAACTGCGTGAGTTTATCCAGCGTGCTTACGATCTGGGCACCGACGTGCGTCAGAAAGTTGATCTGAACACCTTCTCGGACGATGAAGTGCTGCGTCTGGCAGAGAACCTGAAAAAAGGTATGCCAATCGCTACACCAGTGTTCGATGGTGCGAAAGAGAGCGAGATCAAAGAGCTGCTGCAGCTCGGCGGCCTGCCTTCTTCCGGTCAGATCACGCTGTTTGATGGCCGTACCGGTGAACAGTTCGAGCGTCAGGTAACCGTAGGTTACATGTACATGCTGAAACTGAACCACCTGGTTGATGACAAGATGCACGCCCGTTCGACCGGCTCCTACAGCCTCGTTACTCAGCAGCCGCTGGGTGGTAAGGCGCAGTTCGGTGGTCAGCGCTTCGGTGAGATGGAAGTGTGGGCACTGGAAGCATACGGTGCCGCGTATACCCTGCAGGAAATGCTTACCGTTAAGTCTGATGACGTCAACGGCCGTACGAAGATGTATAAAAACATCGTCGATGGCAACCATCAGATGGAACCGGGCATGCCGGAATCCTTCAACGTACTGTTGAAAGAGATTCGCTCGCTGGGTATCAACATCGAGCTGGAAGACGAGTAAGCACTCGCAAGTACTGGTTATGGGACGCGCACCCCGGGCGCGCGTCCCTGAGAGTTCCACTCCGACGGGAGCTAATCCGTGAAAGACTTACTTAAGTTTCTGAAAGCGCAAACTAAAACCGAAGAGTTTGATGCGATCAAAATTGCGCTGGCTTCGCCAGACATGATCCGTTCCTGGTCTTTTGGTGAAGTTAAAAAGCCGGAAACCATTAACTACCGTACCTTCAAGCCAGAGCGTGACGGTCTTTTCTGTGCCCGTATTTTCGGACCGGTCAAAGACTACGAATGCCTGTGCGGGAAGTACAAGCGCCTGAAACACCGCGGTGTGATCTGCGAGAAGTGCGGCGTTGAAGTGACGCAGACTAAAGTACGCCGTGAGCGTATGGGTCATATCGAGCTGGCTTCACCTACCGCGCATATCTGGTTCCTGAAGTCGCTGCCGTCCCGTATCGGTCTGCTGCTGGATATGCCACTGCGTGACATTGAGCGCGTACTTTACTTCGAATCCTATGTGGTTATCGAAGGCGGTATGACCAACCTGGAAAAACGTCAGATCCTGACGGAAGAGCAGTACCTTGACGCGCTGGAAGAGTTCGGTGACGAATTTGACGCGAAGATGGGTGCGGAAGCGATCCAGGCATTGCTGAAAAATATGGATCTGGAGCAAGAGTGCGAGCAGCTGCGTGAAGAGCTGAACGAGACTAACTCCGAGACCAAACGTAAAAAGCTGACCAAGCGTATCAAGCTGCTGGAAGCGTTCGTGCAGTCTGGCAACAAGCCAGAGTGGATGATCCTGACCGTTCTGCCGGTTCTGCCGCCAGATCTGCGTCCGCTGGTACCGCTGGATGGTGGTCGTTTCGCAACGTCAGATCTCAACGATCTCTATCGTCGCGTAATCAACCGTAACAACCGTCTGAAGCGTCTGCTGGATCTGGCTGCGCCTGATATCATCGTGCGCAACGAAAAGCGTATGCTGCAGGAAGCGGTAGATGCCCTGCTGGATAACGGCCGTCGCGGTCGTGCCATCACCGGTTCTAACAAGCGTCCGCTGAAATCGCTGGCTGACATGATCAAAGGTAAGCAGGGTCGTTTCCGTCAGAACCTGCTGGGTAAACGCGTTGACTACTCCGGTCGTTCGGTTATCACCGTGGGTCCATACCTGCGTCTGCATCAGTGCGGTCTGCCGAAGAAAATGGCCCTGGAGCTGTTCAAACCGTTCATCTACGGCAAGCTGGAACTGCGTGGTCTTGCTACCACCATCAAAGCAGCCAAGAAAATGGTTGAGCGCGAAGAAGCGGTTGTCTGGGATATCCTGGATGAAGTGATCCGCGAACACCCGGTACTGCTGAACCGTGCACCAACGCTGCACCGTCTGGGTATCCAGGCGTTTGAACCGGTTCTGATCGAAGGTAAAGCGATCCAGCTGCACCCGCTGGTCTGTGCGGCCTATAACGCCGACTTCGATGGTGACCAGATGGCGGTACACGTACCGCTGACGCTGGAAGCACAGCTGGAAGCGCGTGCGCTGATGATGTCGACCAACAACATCCTGTCGCCAGCGAACGGTGAGCCAATCATCGTTCCTTCACAGGACGTTGTTCTGGGTCTGTACTACATGACCCGCGACAAAGTAAACGCCAAAGGCGAAGGCATGGTGCTGACCGGCCCGAAAGAAGCTGAGCGTGTTTACCGCGCTGGCCTGGCTGAGCTGCACGCCCGCGTTAAAGTGCGTATTACAGAATATGCGAAAAACGAACAGGAAGAGCTCGTTGCGAAAACCAGCCTGATCGACACGACCATTGGCCGTGCGATCCTGTGGATGATCGTACCGAAAGGTCTGCCTTACTCCATCGTCAACCAGGCGCTGGGTAAGAAAGCGATCTCCAAAATGCTGAACACCTGTTACCGCATTCTGGGCCTGAAGCCGACCGTTATCTTTGCTGACCAGACCATGTACACCGGTTTCGCCTATGCAGCCCGTTCAGGTGCATCAGTCGGTATCGACGATATGGTTATCCCGGCGAAGAAAGCGGAAATCATCGCGGAAGCGGAAGCGGAAGTGGCTGAGATTCAGGAACAGTTCCAGTCTGGTCTGGTCACTGCGGGCGAACGTTACAACAAAGTCATCGATATCTGGGCCGCTGCGAACGAACGCGTCTCTAAAGCGATGATGGATAACCTGCAGACTGAAACCGTTATCAACCGTAACGGTGAAGAAGAGCAGCAGGTCTCGTTCAACAGCATCTACATGATGGCCGACTCCGGTGCGCGTGGTTCTGCAGCACAGATTCGTCAGCTGGCAGGTATGCGTGGTCTGATGGCGAAGCCAGATGGCTCCATCATCGAGACGCCTATCACGGCAAACTTCCGTGAAGGTCTGAACGTACTGCAGTACTTCATCTCGACGCACGGTGCGCGTAAAGGTCTCGCCGATACCGCACTGAAAACGGCAAACTCCGGTTATCTGACCCGTCGTCTGGTTGACGTGGCGCAGGATCTGGTGGTTACCGAAGATGACTGTGGCACGTTCGAAGGCATCATGATGACGCCGGTTATCGAAGGTGGCGACGTTAAAGAGCCGCTGCGTGAGCGCGTACTGGGCCGTGTAACGGCTGAAGACGTTCTGAAGCCAGGCACTGCTGACATTCTGATCCCGCGTAACACGCTGATCGATGAGCACTGGTGTGACGTGGTAGAAGAGAACTCCGTTGACGTCATCAAAGTGCGTTCAGTCGTAAGCTGTGAAACCGACTTCGGTGTGTGCGCACACTGCTACGGTCGCGATCTGGCACGTGGTCACATCATCAACAAAGGTGAGGCCATCGGCGTTATCGCAGCACAGTCCATCGGTGAGCCGGGTACTCAGCTGACAATGCGTACGTTCCATATCGGTGGTGCGGCATCGCGTGCGGCGGCTGAATCCAGCATTCAGGTGAAGAACAAAGGTACTATCAAGCTGACCAACGCGAAGTCTGTAACCAACTCCTCCGGGAAACTGGTTATCGTCTCACGTAACGTTGAGCTGAAGATGATCGACGAGTTCGGTCGTACCAAAGAGAGCTATAAAGTGCCTTACGGTGCGGTGATGGCGAAAGGTGATGGCGAGCAGGTTGCGGCGGGCGAAACCGTAGCAAACTGGGATCCGCACACCATGCCGGTAATCACCGAAGTGGGTGGTTTCATCCGCTTCACCGACATGATCGACGGTCAGACCATTACCCGTCAGACTGACGACCTTACCGGTCTGTCATCGCTGGTGGTACTGGATTCCGCAGAGCGTACTGCGGGCGGTAAAGACCTGCGTCCGGCGCTGAAAATCGTTGATGCTAACGGCAACGACGTTCTGATCCCGGGCACCGACATGCCGGCTCAGTACTTCCTGCCAGGCAAAGCGATTGTGCAGCTGGAAGATGGCGTGAAGATCAGCTCGGGTGATACCCTGGCGCGTGTTCCGCAGGAATCTGGCGGTACCAAGGACATCACCGGTGGTCTGCCACGCGTTGCGGATCTGTTCGAAGCGCGTCGTCCGAAAGAGCCAGCAATCCTGGCGGAGATCAGCGGTATTATCTCCTTCGGTAAAGAGACCAAAGGCAAGCGTCGTCTGGTGATCACGCCAGTTGATGGCAGCGATCCGTACGAAGAGATGATTCCGAAGTGGCGTCAGCTTAACGTATTCGAAGGTGAGCGCGTGGAACGCGGTGACGTCGTATCTGACGGCCCGGAATCACCACACGACATCCTGCGTCTGCGTGGCGTTCATGCGGTAACACGTTATATCACTAACGAAGTGCAGGAAGTTTACCGCCTGCAGGGCGTTAAGATTAACGATAAGCACATCGAAGTCATCGTACGTCAGATGCTGCGTAAAGCGACCATCATGAGCGCGGGTAGCTCAGAGTTCCTTGAAGGCGAGCAGGCAGAAGTCTCCCGCATCAAGATCTCTAACCGCGATCTGGAGACCGCTGGCAAAATCGGTGCAACCTATGCACGCGATCTGCTGGGTATCACCAAAGCGTCTCTGGCAACCGAGTCGTTCATCTCTGCAGCCTCGTTCCAGGAGACCACGCGTGTCCTGACCGAAGCCGCGGTAGCAGGCAAGCGTGATGAACTGCGCGGCCTGAAAGAGAACGTCATCGTGGGTCGTCTGATCCCGGCCGGTACCGGTTATGCGTACCATCAGGATCGTATGCGTCGCCGTCAGGCGGGTGAAGCACCGGTTGCACCGCAGGTCACTGCGGATGAAGCCTCTGCCAGCCTGGCTGAGCTGCTGAACGCGGGTCTGGGTGGCAACAACGACGAGTAATCGTCTGCCGCACCAACGCGAAAAAACCCTGCTCCGGCAGGGTTTTTTTTTTGCCTGATGCTCAGCGTTTACCCTTTACTTCGTGGCGCGTCAGGCCAATATCGCGCAGCTGGTTGTCGCTGAGCTGCGCCAGTACCTGACGCGTTGCGCGCCGGGCTCGCCACTGCTTCAGCATCTGCAGCGCTGCGCGGATCATATCCGGTAGCGTAACGCTAAAAGGTTTTGCAGCACGATTCTGATCAAATTCCATTCTCTTGCTCCTTAACGGGGGTATCTGAGCAGCATTGTCCGTTTTCCCGCCAAAACCATACAGACTCAAATCCGGAGTTTATTTACCATACAGATTGCGTTTTACCGCATCTGAATGCTAAAAGTAGCGCTTATCTGTACTGGTTTTTTTAGATGGACTTATTACCAGGAGCATACAATGACGCGCTATCAGCATCTGGCCTGCCTGCTTTCCGATCGGATTAAGCAGGGGCTTTATCGCAGCGGTGAACGTCTGCCTTCAGTACGTACGCTGAGTAGCGAGCACGGGGTCAGTATCAGCACCGTGCAGCAGGCGTATCACCTGCTGGAAGAGAAGCAGCTCATCGTACCGCAGCCGCGATCCGGCTATTTTGTTGCCACGCATAAAGCAACACCGCCTGTGCCTGCGCTGACGCGTCCGGTACAGCGGCCGGTAGAGGTTACGCAGTGGGATTCCGTGCTGGAACTTCTCAGCAGCCGTGCCAGCGATGAGGTGATACAGCTGGGCAGCGGGATGCCCGATCTGACGCAGCCGACGCTGAAACCGCTGTGGAAAATCATGGGCCGGCTGGCGCAGAAACAGCAGACCGAACTGCTGAACTATGACAGCCTGCTCGGCGTCAGCGTCCTGCGGGAACAGGTAGCGCGCCTGACCATCGACAGCGGTTGCCAGCTGACGGCGGAGGATATTGTGATCACCACCGGCTGCCATGAGGCGCTGTCGGTTTCAATTCGCGCAGTCTGCGCGCCGGGTGACATCATTGCTGTGGAGTCGCCCGCGTTCCATGGCACGATGCAGACGCTGCGCGGACTGGGGATCAGGGTCATTGAGATCCCGACCGATTCAGTTACCGGGATCAGCCTGGATGCGCTGGAGCTGGCGTTTGAGCAGTGGCCAATCAAAGCTGTGGTGGTGGTCCCCAACTGCAATAATCCCCTGGGGTTTATCATGCCGGAAGCGCGCAAGCGGGCGCTGCTGGCGCTGGCGCAGCGGGTTGATGCCGCCATCATTGAGGATGATGTCTATGGCGAGCTGGCATGGAACTACCCGCGTCCCGTGACGCTCAAATCGCTCGACATGGATGGCCGCGTACTGCTCTGCAGCTCCTTTTCCAAAACGCTGGCACCCGGGCTGCGGGTGGGCTGGGTGGCGCCGGGGCGTTATCGCGACAGGGTGCTGCATATGAAATATATCGGCACCGGTTCCACGGCGACGCTGCCGCAGCACACCGTGGCAGAGTTTATTCGTCAGGGCCACTATCTCCCGCATCTGCGCCGCATGCGTCAGGTATATCAGCGCAATTATGAAACCTTCAGCTGCTGGGTGCGGCACTACTTTCCCTGCGGCATCTGCGTATCGCGGCCGCAGGGCGGATTTCTGATGTGGATTGAGCTGCCGGAGGCGTTTGACGCGGTGCGGCTTAACGCCGAGCTGCGCGAGGCCAGCCTGCAGGTCGCCGTGGGCTCTCTGTTTTCCGCTTCGGGCAAATACCGTAACTGTCTGCGGCTGAATTACGGCCTGCCTGTGAATGAACAGACGGAACAGGCGCTGGCGCAGCTGGGAATGGCGATAGAGCGCGCTATGCAGGCGTGCAGCAGCGACCGGCATCAGGCACCGCAGCTGCTGGTGGAATAAACCGGAAAGGCAGGGCTGAGGAGAGAAGGGTAATCAGCCCTGGCCCGCTGCAAACCACAGCGGGCAGAGCTACTGTACCGGTTTCCGGCGCGCAGACGAGGCCTGCTGGCTATCCCTGCGTGCCGGACCCTGCGATTTCAGTGTGTTTTACACGGGTTTTCACGCCTCTTCGATCGGCGTTCCGCTTCCCACCTGCCGCAGCAGCTCAGCCGTGGCGGTGCGCCAGTCAGCTGCCTGCGTAATGGCGCTGACGACCGCAATGCTGCCGACCCCGGTCGCCAGCACCTCAGGCACGCGCGCCAGGGAAATACCGCCGATAGCGACCGCGGGGATCCCCTGCAGGTGCGGCAGGTGCCGCTGCAGCTGTGCCACTCCCTGTGGTGCAGACGGCATCTGCTTGGTTTGCGTGGGAAAGATATGCCCCAGTGCAATATAAGAAGGCCGCAGTGCCACCGCGCGTTCCCGCTCTGCATCATCATGCGTTGAGATCCCCAGCCGCAGGCCTGCCTGACGAATAGCCTGCAGATCCGCCACCTCCAGATCCTCCTGACCCAGATGTACGCCGTATGCCTGATGCGCAATGGCCAGACGCCAGTAGTCATTAATGAACAGCCGTGCCCGATAGCGCCGGCCCAGCGCAATCGCTTTACGTACCGAATCTTCTGCCTCGCGATCGGGCAGATCTTTGATGCGCAGCTGGATCGTGCGTACGCCGGCGGCCAGCAGCCGTTCGATCCAGCTGACGCTGTCAACCACCGGATAGAGCCCCAGCTGCGGCGCCGTAGCGGCAAATGCGGCCGTCATGCTTTCTCCTTATTAACCGCATCGGCAGGATGATAAAGCTCGCCTCCGCGGCGGCGGAATGTTTCGGACATCTGCGCCATCCCCACCTCAACCGGCTGTGCATCAGCCTGCTGGCGCGCCGCAAATTCCCGTACTTCCTGGGTAATTTTCATTGAGCAGAACTTCGGCCCGCACATAGAACAGAAGTGCGCAACTTTGCCGGATTCCTGCGGCAGTGTTTCATCGTGATAGGCGCGGGCGGTGTGTGGATCCAGCGCGAGATTAAACTGATCTTCCCAGCGGAATTCAAATCGCGCTTTGGACATGGCGTTATCGCGGATTTGCGCCCCCGGATGCCCTTTGGCCAGATCGGCGGCGTGCGCGGCGATCTTATAGGTGATCAGCCCCTGCTTTACATCTTCTTTATTTGGCAGACCAAGGTGCTCTTTAGGCGTCACATAGCAGAGCATCGCGCAGCCGAACCAGCCAATCATCGCCGCGCCAATACCGGAGGTAAAATGGTCGTAGCCGGGGGCAATATCGGTGGTCAGCGGGCCAAGCGTGTAGAAGGGCGCCTCATCACAGTGTGTCAGCTGCTCGGTCATGTTGCGCCGGATCATCTGCATCGGAATATGGCCCGGTCCCTCAATCATCACCTGTACGTCATACTCCCAGGCGATTTTGGTCAGCTCGCCCAGCGTTCTGAGTTCTGCAAACTGCGCCTCATCGTTGGCATCCTGAATCGAGCCAGGGCGCAGGCCATCGCCCAGCGACAGGGCAACGTCATAAGCGGCGCAGATTTCGCAGATGTCGCGGAAATGCTGATAGAGAAAACTCTCCTGGTGATGTGACAGGCACCATTTCGCCATAATCGAGCCACCGCGTGACACGATCCCGGTCAGACGTCTGGCCGTCATCGGCACATAGCGCAGCAGTACCCCGGCGTGGATAGTGAAGTAATCGACGCCTTGTTCTGCCTGTTCCAGCAGCGTATCGCGGAAAATGTCCCAGTTGAGATCTTCAGCGACACCGTTCACTTTTTCCAGCGCCTGATAGATCGGCACGGTGCCGATGGGAACCGGACTATTACGCAGGATCCACTCGCGCGTTTCATGGATGTAGCGGCCGGTGGAGAGATCCATCACGGTATCGGCACCCCAGCGCGTGGACCACACCAGCTTTTCCACCTCCTCTTCAATCGACGAGCTGACCGCAGAGTTACCGATATTGGCATTGACCTTCACCAGAAAATTGCGGCCAATAATCATCGGTTCTGATTCGGGGTGGTTGATATTGGCTGGGATAATGGCGCGCCCGCTGGCGACTTCGTCGCGCACAAATTCTGCGGTGATATTTGCCGGCAGGTGCGCACCAAAGCTTTCGCCCGGGTGCTGCTGCAGCAGCACTTCGCTGCGGATGCGTTCACGGCCCATGTTTTCACGAATCGCAATAAACTCCATCTCCGGCGTCACTATGCCCTGACGGGCGTAGTGCAGCTGAGTGACGCAGCGACCAGGCTTCGCACGGCGCGGAGAGGGCAGCGATTCAAAGCGCAGATGATCCAGACCTTCATCGGCCAGACGCTGCTGCGTATAAGCGGAACTGCGCTGAGCAACCGGCTCACTGTCATTGCGCCCGGCTATCCACGCGGCGCGCAGCTTTGCCAGCCCCTGATGGACATCGATAGTGGCCTGCGGGTCGCCATAGGCGCCTGCGGTGTCATAAACCGGAACGGGCTCATTGATTTCATACTGCGGTTCCGCTTTGGTACCACCGGTATGGGTAGGACTGAGCTGGATTTCACGCATCGGCACGCGAATGTCAGCGCGGCTGCCGGTGATCCAGATACGCTGTGAGTTGGGAAAGGCGGTGCCCTGCAGCGAGTTGATAAAATCCTGCGCTTGCGCGCGCTGTTCACGACGAGAAGGTTTAGCAGCAGACATAGCAAAATTCCTGAAGTCAGTGGAAGTTGCTTGTCCGGAGTCCGGAAGGAGTAACAGCGCCTGCAGTCAGGTAAGGCCCGATCGTGCGCTGATAATAGCTACTCTTGTTCCCTTCGCAGGTACTAGCCTGATCAGGTTCCGCGGATCCCGAATTAACGGTCTCAGCCCCGGGGGGCACTCCGACAAGGTGTTTCTGTTTAAAACAATAAAAGCCCGGTCAGCATAAGTGGGCTTTTACGGAATAACAAGGATTTTACAACTGCAGAAGGATCAGGCCGGACGCGCAATAGTGCTGTCGTTTGCAACAGGCGGAGAAACCAGCTGGTTATCCCACGCCATCTGAATCAGCTTATCTTCCAGAGAAAAGCGCGACGCCAGCGTTTCGCCTACTTCAGAGAGCGCCCGCTGGAACTCAACGCAGTTTTCATCGGTAATCGCCTGCTGCAGATGACTGTCATACAGCTGCATGATGCGATCGGTATTGCTTTCAAGCGCCGGGTAGAGATGCGCTGCAGCAACCAGCGGGCTATCGCCCTGCAGATCCCTGATAATGCGCTCATACATACTGAAATGGCCGGTTGAGAGATAGTCCACCAGCGTGTGGCAGAAGTCATCCAGAGCCTGCTCATTCAGCGCCGTCAGCGCCTCTTTATTAGGCTTAATGCCGATTAATTCATAATAAGTGACAAGCAAATGCCGACGCGCACGTAACCATGCATCGACTAATTCATTACCGCCACCGACACGCCTGGTCAGGTTATCTAACTGGGTAAGCATATGAGGCTCCCGGTGAGTTATAGTTGTTCATTACACTTAACATCAGACTTTCAGCGTGCCGTGCGACGCTAAGGACAACGAATAAGATGCAACGTGAGATCTCAAGCGTAGACGCTGGCTGGTGGATTGTCAGCTCTGAACAGAAACTTTGGTTGCCGCAGTGTGAGCTACCGCACGGCTTAGCGGCAGATTTCGACCTTACAGGCCAGCACGGCATGCTTATCGGCGAGTGGCAGGGCGAAAACGTCTGGCTGATCCAGACGTCGCGCCCGGAAAATATGGGCTCGGTCCGGCAGATTATCGATCAGGATCCCGGGCTGTTTCAGCTCGCCGGCCGGGGAGTGCAGCTGGCTGAATTCTACCGCTCCCACCGCTGGTGCGGCTACTGCGGCCATGAGATGCGCGTCAGTCCGCGTGAGTTTGCCTGCCTCTGTACCCACTGCCGCGAACGTTACTATCCACAGATTGCACCCTGCATCATTGTGGCGATTCGCCGCGGCGATGAGATCCTGCTGGCGAATCATGCCCGCCATCGTAACAGCATCTATACGGTACTGGCTGGCTTTGTCGAAGTGGGTGAAACGCTGGAGCAGGCGGTGGCGCGTGAGGTCATGGAGGAGAGTAATGTACGGGTTAAAAACGTGCGCTATGTCACCTCACAGCCGTGGCCGTTTCCCCATTCGCTGATGACAGCCTTTATGGCGGAGTATGAGGACGGCGAGCTGCAGCACGATGGGAAAGAGCTGCTGGATGCGGGCTGGTATCGCTTTGATGCGCTGCCACAGCTGCCGCCACCGGGCACCGTTGCCCGGCGCCTGATTGAAGACACCGTGGCGCTGTGTCGCGCCAGCGTGGCATGAAAATGCTACACTGACGCCCTTAGCATGAGAGAGCCCATTATGAGTGAACTGAAGAACGACCGTTATCTGCGCGCCCTGCTGCGCCAGCCTGTAGATGTTACCCCGGTCTGGATGATGCGTCAGGCCGGACGCTATTTACCGGAATATAAAGCCACGCGCGCTGAAGCCGGTGATTTTATGTCGCTGTGTAAAAATGCTGAGCTGGCATGTGAAGTGACGCTGCAGCCGCTGCGCCGCTATCCGCTGGATGCAGCTATCCTCTTCAGCGATATTTTAACTATCCCCGATGCGATGGGGCTGGGTCTCTATTTTGAAACCGGCGAAGGTCCGCGCTTCTCCCGCCCGATTACCTGTCGCGCAGACGTCGATAACCTGCCGGTGCCCGATCCGGAGCAGGAGCTGGGTTACGTGATGAATGCGGTACGGACCATCCGCCGCAACCTCAACGGTGCCGTTCCGCTGATCGGCTTTTCCGGCAGCCCGTGGACGCTGGCAACCTATATGGTTGAGGGCGGCAGCAGCAAGGCATTCACTAAAATCAAAAAGATGATGTATGCCGAACCGCACACGCTGCATACGCTGCTGGATAAACTGGCAGACAGCGTGATCCTCTACCTTAATGCGCAGATCAAAGCGGGTGCGCAGTCGGTTATGATCTTTGATACCTGGGGTGGCGTGCTGACTGGACGCGACTACCGCGATTTTTCGCTGAATTACATGCATAAAATTGTGGACGGTCTGGTGCGTGAGAACGAAGGCCGTCGTGTACCGGTTACGCTGTTTACCAAAGGCGGCGGACAGTGGCTGGAGGCGATGGCTGCCACTGGCTGTGACGCGCTGGGGCTGGACTGGACGATGGACATGGCTGAGGCGCGTCGTCGCGTGGGCCATAAAGTCGCCCTGCAGGGCAACATGGATCCGTCTATGCTTTATGCGCCGCCTGCCCGTATTGAAGAGGAGGTGGCCACCATTCTTGCCGGGTTTGGCCAGGGTGAAGGGCACGTATTTAACCTCGGGCACGGTATCCATCAGGATGTGCCGCCAGAGCACGCAGGTGTGTTCGTTGAGGCGGTGCATCGTCTTTCACGTCAATACCATCAGGAATAAGCATGGATTTAGCCGCATTACGTCAGGAACAGCTGGCGCTGGCTGCTAACGTTGTGCGGCAGGACGATTTTGACGTTCTGCCGCCGCGCTTTATCGGCGGCGCTGATGTCGGATTTGAGCAGGGCGGCGAGGTAACGCGCGCTGCTATCGTCATCCTGGAGTACCCCTCACTTACGCTGGTGGAGCATCGCATTGCGCGCATTCCTACCACCATGCCCTATATTCCGGGCTTTCTCTCGTTTCGGGAAATCCCTGCGCTGCAGGCGGCCTGGCAGCAGCTGACGCAGCAGCCCGACCTGCTGTTTGTGGACGGGCACGGCATCTCGCACCCCAGGCGCCTCGGCGTGGCGGCACATTTTGGCTCGATGCTGGATATTCCCACTATCGGCGTAGCCAAAAAGCGGCTGTGTGGCCGCTTTGCCGATCTGGATGCTGCACCCGGCAGCCGGCAGCCGCTAATGGATAAAGGTGAACAGCTTGCCTGGGTGTGGCGCAGCAAAGCACGCTGTAACCCGCTGTTTATCTCTACCGGGCACCGTGTCAGCCTGGACAGTGCGCTGCACTGGGTTGAAGCCTGTATGGGCGGCTACCGTTTACCGGAACCTACGCGCTGGGCAGATGCGGTCGCCTCAGGGCGGCCTGCATTTGTGAAGTGGCAAAATGCGCGCTGACGCTGTTTGTCTGCGCCTTTTGCGGTACACTGCCGCCAGCTAACCTATTGAGAGTAAGTTTGATGTTACAGAACCCCGTGCATTTGCGTCTGGCGAAGCTGGAAAGCTGGCAGCATATGACCTTCATGGCCTGTTTATGCGAGCGGATGTTCCCTAATTACTGGGCCTTCTGCGAACAGACCGGATTTGCCGATCCTCAGCTCTATCGCCGTATTCTTGATCTGGTATGGGAAAGCCTGACGGTGAAAGATGCCAAAATCAATTTCGACAGTCAGCTGGAGAAACTGGAAGAGGCGATCCCGGCTGGCGATGATTTCGATGTTTACGGTGTTCATCCGGCCATCGATGCCTGCGTAGCACTGAGCGAAGTGCTGCACGCGATGCTGAGCGGTGAAACGCTGGAGCACGCGATTGAGGTGAGTCGTACATCTATCACCACCGTGGCTATTCTGGAAATGACGCAGGCAGGACGCGAAATGAGCGACGAAGAGCTGCGTGAAAACCAGGCGGTGATTGATGAATGGGATATGCAGTGGGAGATTTTTCGCCTGCTCGCTGAGTGCGAAGAGCGCGACCTTGAGCTGATCAAAGGACTGCGTTCTGACCTGCGCGAAGCCGGAATCAGTAACATCGGTATAAATTTTCAGCAGTAAGGCGATAAAACGTGACTCCAGGCCTGAATTAGCGCGCCTGGAGGCTTCACATTAGCCCCCTGTCTGGTCTACATTTGGGGGGCTGAAAATTGTGGCTATCGGTGCGTGCAGGCTGAAGAGTGCCAGAATATGGCTTTTCCCTCGCACTCGTTGCTTAGCAAGCGATAAATACACTTTAAGGATAACTTATGAACAAGACTCAACTGATTGATGTGATCGCAGAAAAAGCGGACCTGTCTAAAACCCAGGCTAAAGCTGCGCTGGAATCTACCCTGGCTGCGATCACTGAGTCTCTGAAAGAAGGTGATGCTGTACAACTGGTTGGTTTTGGTACTTTTAAAGTGAACCACCGCGCTGAGCGTACCGGTCGTAACCCACAGACTGGCAAAGAGATCAAAATCGCAGCAGCAAACGTACCAGCTTTCGTTTCTGGTAAAGCACTGAAAGACGCAGTTAAGTAAGTTTTCCGCCTTGCGGTTTAGCTTTAGAAGAGGGGCGATTTCGCCCCTTTTTGTTACCGGAGCCTGCTATGCCGAATACGCTTTTCCGGCGCATCTGTATCCTGCTCTGTGCTGTACTGTTTTCCGGCTGCAGCGCCACACCTGACCTTCCGGCGTTTACCGCCAGCGGCTACCTGGCCGATCGCGGCGCGGTCCGCATCTGGCGCAAAAACAGCGACCACGATCTGATCCATCTGCGCACCGTTTATAACCCTTTCAGCACGCCCGTGCGCGAAACCACAGACTATATCTGGCAACACGAGACACTGCTGAGTGTGGAACGCCATCGCACCGGTGAGCAGCCCGATGACGTCACGCTGCGCTTTGATCATCAGGGCAACCTCAATTTTATGCAGCGCCAGCTGGCAGGACGACGCGAAGCGCTGAGTGATGATGCCGTTGCGCTTTATCGTTTTGACGCACAGCGTATGCTGGCGCAGAGCAATGCACTGCTGAGCGGCCGGGTATTACTGAAACAGGGACACTGGCTGGGCGGCAACACGGTACGCGACTGCGCAGGTCGCCAGCAGAATGTCGCGTTTGACAGTGACACGCTGAGGCGCCTGGCGCAGCAGCAACAGGCGTCAGCGCCGCTGATGGTGTCATGGCTCGAAGCCCCGGAAGGGATCCAGGTATTGCGCGTTACCACAGAGGATGAGTGCAGCTGGCAGCCGACAGAGAGCGATCTGAGCGGCTAAAGAAAACGGGGCACAGCAGAGTGCCCCGCGACTATCAGCGGTTGATGGCGCGATAGCCGATGTCGTGACGGCAGAAGCAGCCGTCCCAGGAGATAGACTCTGCCATCGCGTAGGCGTTGCGTTGCGCTGTAGCCACATCTTCTCCCAGTGCCGTGACGCACAACACACGTCCGCCGCTGGTCATCACCCGATCGTCCTGCAGCGTGGTGCCCGCATGAAATACTTTGCCTTCAGGCACGGCTTCCAGCGGCAGGCCGTGGATCTGATCGCCGGTACGGTAGCTGCCCGGATAGCCGCCTGCTGCCAGTACCACACCCAGTGCAGGACGTGCATCCCACTCCGACGTCTGCGTATCCAGGGTGCCATCGACTGCTGCCAGGCAGAGTGCCACCAGGTCAGAGTTCAGCCGCAGCATAATGGGCTGCGTCTCCGGGTCGCCAAAGCGGCAATTAAATTCAATGACCTTTGGCTGACCTGATTTATCGATCATCAGACCGGCATACAGGAAACCGGTATAGGTATTGCCTTCTGCTTTCATACCGTTCACGGTTGGCCAGATAATCTGGTCCATGACGCGCTGGTGGATCTCATCAGTGACTACCGGTGCCGGTGAGTAGGCCCCCATACCGCCCGTGTTGGGACCCGTATCACCGTCGCCCGCGCGCTTGTGATCCTGGCTGGTTGCCATCGGCAGCACGTGGTTGCCATCTGCCATGACAATAAAGCTGGCTTCTTCACCGTCAAGAAACTCTTCAATTACGATACGATGGCCGGCATCGCCAAATGCATTGCCAGCCAGCATATCCTGCACCGCCGCTTCCGCTTCAGCCAGCGTCATCGCGACAATTACGCCTTTACCTGCAGCCAGACCATCGGCTTTGATAACAATGGGCGCACCTTTCTCGCGCAGGTAAGCCAGCGCGGGTTCCACCTCGGTAAAGTTCTGATACTCAGCGGTCGGGATCTGCTGGCGCGCCAGAAAATCCTTGGTAAAGGCTTTCGAGCCTTCCAGCTGGGCTGCCGCCTGCGTCGGGCCAAAGATCTTCAGCCCGGCGGCGCGGAAGGCATCAACCACGCCGATCACCAGCGGCGCTTCCGGGCCGACAATCGTCAGGTCAATCTGTTCCTGCTGCGCAAACGCCAGCAGGGCAGGGATATCGGTCGCACTGATGGGCACATTCTGCAGGGCCGGCTCCAGCGCAGTGCCTGCGTTACCCGGTGCGACAAACACAGTGTCAGCCAGCGGCGACTGTGACGCTTTCCACGCCAGCGCGTGCTCACGTCCGCCATTACCAATTACTAAAATTTTCATTATTGCTGCTCCAGCTGTTAATGGCGGAAATGGCGCATATCGGTAAAGATCATCGCGATGCCGTGCTCATCTGCAGCAGCAATCACCTCTTCATCGCGGATAGAACCGCCGGGCTGAATAACACAGCTCACGCCGGCCGCGGCAGCAGCATCAATACCATCGCGGAACGGGAAGAAGGCATCGGATGCCATCGCTGAACCTGTGACCTTCAGCCCCTCATCGCTCGCCTTAATGCCGGCAATTTTGGCAGAGTAAACGCGACTCATCTGACCGGCACCAATACCAATAGTCATGTTGTCGCGGGCATAAACAATGGCATTGGATTTAACAAACTTGGCGACTTTCCAGCAGAACAGCGCATCACGCAGCTCCTGCTCAGTCGGCTGACGTTGCGTGACCACGCGAAGCTGGTCGGCGGTGATCATCCCGAGGTCGCGATCCTGTACCAGCAGACCGCCATTGACCCGTTTGAAGTCCAGGCTGGCAACCGGCTGCTGCCATTGACCGCAGATCAGCACGCGCACGTTCTGTTTTGCTGCTGTTACCTGCAGCGCCGCGTCACTGGCAGAAGGGGCAATAATCACTTCAACAAACTGACGGCTGATAATTGCCTGTGCAGTCGCCTCATCCAGCTCGCGGTTAAACGCGATAATGCCGCCAAAAGCTGAGGTCGGGTCAGTCTGATAAGCGCGTTCGTAAGCATCAAGGATGGATGTCCCCACCGCTACGCCACATGGGTTGGCGTGTTTGACGATCACACAGGCAGGTTCGTCGAACGCTTTTACGCATTCCAGTGCGGCATCGGTATCTGCAATATTATTGTAAGAGAGTGCCTTGCCCTGCAGCTGCTGCGCAGTGGCTACCGAGGCTTCTGCAATCTCTTCTTCTATATAGAAGGCGGCATCCTGATGGCTGTTCTCGCCATAACGCATATCCTGCTTCTTAATGAAGTTGAGATTCAGGGTGCGCGGGAAGCGACCGGCGGGTGCACGGGTTTCGCCATGATAAGCAGGAACCAGCGTGCCAAAATAGTTTGCAATCATGCTGTCGTAAGCGGCGGTGTGCTCAAACGCTTTAATTGCCAGATCAAAACGCGTCTCCGGCGTCAGCGCATTATCACTGGCATCCATCTCTGCAATGATGCTGGTGTAGTCGCTGCTCTTAACCACGATCGCCACATCTTTATGATTCTTAGCCGCTGAGCGCACCATGGTTGGCCCGCCGATATCAATATTCTCGACCGCATCTTCCAGCGAGCAGTCAGGCTTAGCCACAGTCTGCGCAAAGGGATAGAGGTTAACCACCACCATATCAATCGGATTGATAGCGTGTTCTGCCATAATCGCGTCATCGGTACCGCGACGACCAAGGATGCCGCCATGTACTTTGGGATGCAGAGTCTTAACGCGTCCATCCATCATTTCCGGAAAACCGGTGTAATCAGACACTTCAATGACGGGCAGGCCTGCATCTGCCAGCAAACGTGCAGTGCCACCTGTGGAGAGTAGCTCGACGCCTCGTTGTGAGAGTGCATGAGCAAATTCGAGGATACCGGCTTTATCAGAGACACTGAGCAGAGCGCGGCGTACAGGACGACGTTGTTGCATGGTGGTTTTATCCCTTGGCTTTGTTTCGCGTAAATAAGAGCGTTACATCAGGCTGAAAGCGCACTTCTATAAAGAAGATAACGCGTTTGCCTCATGTAACGCCCCAAAAGGGGCGTCCCTGACGTCGCGAGGCATTGTAGCGAAAACGTTTGCGCGATGCTCGCTTAAATTTGTCTGTCCGCTGTTTTGTGGATAACACTGTGCGTAACAGGGTATAAAGCCCCCTTTTGCTGGGGAATGCAGCGAACAGTCATTTTTCCCGGATTTAACGCTTGTCAGCCCGGAAGAACTCCCTATAATGCGCCTCCATCGACACGGCACACCGGCTTACGGGAAACGGCGTTGACAGGAAGATTCGGTAAGAACTTCCGCCGGAGAAAAACGCTGAAAAAAGTGGTTGACTCTGAAGGAGGAAAGCGTAATATA
>NZ_DGLH01000016.1:0-53818 GCF_002387285.1 Pantoea sp. UBA4549
GGCATCGGCCAGGGCGTCATTAATGACGTCATCGAATCCGGTGCAGGCATCGGCCAGGGCGTCATTAATGACGCCCCTACGGGGTAATGTAGGGGGCGCATTCATGCGCCCCGGGTTTATGGCGCGCACGGTACTATTCGCCATGAATGCCGACCCTACGGGGTAATGCAGGGGCGCATTCATGCGCCCCCGGGTAATTTACGATAACAGACTAAACGCAATCATGCCGACGACAGCGCCGGTGGTGCCGAGAATGGTCTCCATCAGCGTCCAGGTTTTCAGCGTCTCGCCCTCAGTGGCACCGGTAAAGCGGCCAAACAACCAGAAGCCGGCGTCATTGACGTGGCTGATAATGATTGAACCACCGCCAATGCAGATAGAGAGCGCCGCCAGCTGCGCGCCGCTGTAATGCAGCGGTTCGATCACCGGCATCACCAGACCCACGGTGGTCAGACAGGCCACGGTTGCAGAACCCTGAATCACCCGGATGGCCCCCGCCAGAATAAAGCAGGCCAGCGCAATCGGCATACCGGCACCGGTCAGCGCGTGCCCCAGCACCGGCCCCACGCCAGAGTCGACCAGCACCTGCTTAAAGACGCCGCCGGCACCGATCACCAGCAGAATAATGCCAGCGGGCTGCAGCGCGCTGCCGCATACCTGCATCACCTTCTCTTTATCCATGCCCTGCCGGTACGCCAGACCATAGATCGCCACCAGCAGCGCCAGCAGGATCGCGGTAAACGGATGGCCGATAAACTCCAGCCATTCGTAAAGCCGGGTATCCGGCGTGGTAAAGCGGGCACCGATGGTTTTCAGGCCAACCAGCAGCAGCGGGAACAGGATCAGAGAGAGGCTGAAACCAAATGAGGGCAGCTTCCCCTCGCCTACCTCCGGCTGATGATCTTCCGGCGGTGCGCTGAAGCTGACGTGCCGGGCGATCAGGCTGCCAAACAGCGGCCCGGCGATCAGCATGCCCGGGATGGCTGCACAGAGTCCCAGCAGGATCATCCAGCCAAAATCAGCGTGCATTTGTGCTGCCAGCAGCATCGGCGCAGGTCCCGGCAGCAGAAACGCCGCCGCCGCCGCCACGCCGGCAAACAGCGGGATCACCAGCTTCACCAGATTGTCATGGGTGCGGCGCGCTACCGCAAAGGCGATACTGATCAGCAGCACGACTGCGACTTCAAAAAACAGCGGCAGCGCACAGATCAACCCGGCAATCCCCATCGCATAGTGCGCCCGGCTTTCGCCAAAGGTTTTCAGCATCCGGATAGCGATCTGATCTACCGCACCGGTTTCATGCAGGATTTTGCCAAACATGGCGCCAAGCGCCACCACAATGGCAAGAAAGCCCAGCGTGCCGCCCATGCCTTTTTGCATGGTGTCGGCGATCTGATCGAGCGGCATTCCGGAGAAGAGCCCGGCGCCGATAGAAACTAACATCAGGGCGACAAAGGCGTGCATACGCGCTTTCATTACCAGAAACAGCAGCAGCAGGACAGAGCCTGCTGCGGTTAACACCAGCGTTGCGGTACTCATTACTCGCCCTTGTTGATTGCATCCCTGATGGTCGCAACCGTAGCCGCAACAACGTCATCCAGCGAGTGATTGATATCCACCATCAGGACGTCAGCCTCATCTGTGCCAGGTTCCTGCAGCGTGGCAAACTGCGTCACCAGCATCTGCGGCTTAAAGAAGTGGCCTTTACGAGCTTTGAGACGGGTTTCAATCGTATCAAAATCGCCTTTCAGGTAGATAAACTTCAGGTTGTGATTGCCCTGACGCAGAATGTCGCGATAGGACTTTTTCAGCGCTGAGCAGACGATAATCGACACTGCCTGGGTCCGTTGCATGGCAAAAGCCGCGTCGTTCAGAGCCTGCAGCCACGGCTGGCGATCGTTATCATCCAGCGGATGGCCTTCCGCCATTTTCATGATATTGCTGCGCGGATGGAGGAAATCCCCGTCCAGAAAGGCGGTATTCAGTTCGTGTGAGACCCGATTAGCGACGACAGACTTTCCGCTGCCGGATACACCCATCAGGATAAAAACGTGATGTGATGAAGATGGCGTGATCATAGTTTTGCGCTCCGGCAGCTTATTCTGCCAATGTTACCGATAACAAATCTGTCATTCATTGTCGGAGTGCGTTCCGGTGCTGACAACCCTCGGCAGCCGGAAAAGCGTAAAAGTGTGAAGTGACGCATATAATCGCTAAAATCAGATGCTGTCACCTTCAGCGATTTCAAAGCCGATATCGAGCGGGCCGCTGAAGGCGTAATCGCCACCAATGCGCCCCAGCAGCATGGCGGCCGCTTCGCGCCCCATGCGTTCGCGCGGCGTCAGCACGGTTGCCAGGCGTGGCGTCACCACCTGCGTAATGTCATGCCCGTGAAAGCCCGCAATCGCCATCTGCTCCGGCACGCGCAGCCCCTGACGCTGGCACTCAAACATGGCCCCTACCGCCAGGTCATCATTGGTACAGAACAGGCTGTCCGTTGCCGGATAACGCTTCTGCGCCTCGCACAGCAGCTGCGCGCCGGCGCTGAAGGAAGAGGCGTCTTCCATCATCACGCTATGCGGTATCAGGCCCGCCTCGCGCATCGCCTGTTCATATCCCTGCTGCTTCTGCAGCGTACGCTCATCCAGCCGTGCCCCCAGGTAGACCGTGTGGCGATGCCCTTTTTTCAGGATAGCCTGCGTCATCTGCCGCGCCGCTTCGACATTGTCAAATCCCACCGCCATATCAAGACACGGCGTAACGCTGTCCATTATCTCAATAACCGGGATCCCGGCCACCTCCAGCATGCGCAGCGTGCCGGTGGTATGGGTGCGTTCGGTTAAGATCACCCCGTCAATATTCCAGCCCAGCAGCGAGCGCAGCTGTCGCTCTTCTTTTTCCGGGTTATAGCCAAAGTGCGCCACCAGCGTCTGATATCCCGCCTCATCGGTCACGGTTTCAATGCCACGCAGCACGTCAGCAAAAACCTGGTTGGTCAGGGAGGGCAGCAGCACGCCAATGGCGCGGCTGGTGGCGTTTGAGAGCATATCGGGTGCACGATTAGGGATGTAGCCCAGCTCATCCAGCGCAACGGCAATCTTGTCACGCAGCGCCGCAGAGACGCGCTCGGGGTCGCGCAGGTAGCGACTGACGGTCATTTTGGTGATGCCGACGCGATCGGCGACGTCCTGTAATACCGGTCTTTTCTTCTTCATCGTATGCACCTGAGGCCAGAGATACGCTGAGTTTATCACTATTTTTACCGCTTCCGCGTCTGATGCCCGTCTGCACCCAGGGCGGACCGCCTGCGGATAAAAAAAAGCCAGCACGCAGGCTGGCTAAACAATACCGGAAGCAATGTGAGCAATGTCGTGCTTACCACAGCTGTCAGGCCGGGCTCGCATGACAATAATAATCATTATCATTCGCGTCTGTAAACCCCGTTGCCGGTTTTTATTCACCCGATGCCAGAACTGGCTGAGATCGGATAGAATTTTCCCGGCCTGCAGGGAAACGCCATGCGCCAGAATACCGTTCGTTATGCTGACGGCGCACCGGCGTGCGCCGCCGCAGCGGTTAATAACCGGCGCTGAGATCGTCGACGGAACGCGGATCGGACGCGCCGTAGCGCATGCCGTCCGGCCCAATCATGATGCTCTGCGTGCTGCCCATTGCAGGCATCACCTTCACGTGCTGGCCTTTGGCTTCCAGCAGCCGCAGCGTATCAGGACTGAAGCCTTTCTCCACGCGCAGCTGATCGGGCAGCCACTGGTGATGAAAACGCGGGGCGTTAGTTGCTTCCGCCACGTTCATCCCAAAATCGATGCTGTTAACCACCATCTGCAGCACAGTTGTGATGATCCGGCTGCCGCCCGGACTGCCGGTGACCAGCCAGGTTTTCCCCTCTTTTGCCACAATCGTTGGTGACATTGAGGAGAGCGGACGCTTCGCCGGCTGAATCGCATTCGCCTCACCGCCGACCAGACCGTAGACGTTTGGCGTACCGGGCTTCGCGGAGAAATCATCCATTTCATTGTTCATCAGGATGCCGCTGTTGCCCGCCACGATCCCGCTGCCAAAGTAGGTGTTCAGGGTATAGGTCACTGCCACGGCATTACCCGCTTTATCCACCACAGAGAAATGGGTGGTCTGATTGCTCTCATACGGTGCCAGTTTACCCGGTTTGATCTCTGATGACGGCCGCGCTTTGCTGACATCGATCTGCTGCGCCAGGGTTCTGGCGTAAGCTTTGCTGGTCAGCGCCTGCTGCGGCACTTTGACGAAATCGGGATCGCCAAGATACTCGGAGCGATCGGCATAGGCGTGCTTCTCCGCTTCTGCCATAACCTGCATGGCATCTGCGCTGCCGAAGCCCCACTTCGCCAGGTCGAAGTTCTCCAGAATATTCAGGATCTGCACAATGTGGATCCCGCCGGATGAGGGAGGCGGCATAGAGAACACTTCATAACCGCGATAGGTGCCGCTGACCGGTTTGCGCTCCACGGCACGATAAGCAGCAAGATCGCCTTTGCCAATCAGCCCGCCATGCTGTGCCATCTCGCCCGCGATCTCATCAGCAATACGGCCTTTATAAAATGCGTCTGCCCCCTGCTGCGCAATCAGCTGCAGGCTGCGGGCCAGGTTCTTCTGCACCAGCCGATCGCCTTTCTGATAAGGTTTACCGTCCGCTTTATAAAAAATTGCCCGGCTGGTGGCGTAATTGATCAGATTCTCTTTGCCATAGGTGGCGAGATCGTCCGCCAGCGCGTCGTTGACGATAATACCGTCGCGTGCCAGCCTGATAGCCGGGGCCAGCAGCGTGCGCAGCGGCAGCGTGCCATACTTCTGTGCCGCCAGCGCAAATCCTGCCACCGTGCCCGGCGTACCCGACGCCAGGTGCGAAGTAAGCGATAACTTACTATCCGCGTTGCCCTGCTTATCAAGGAACATATCGCGCGAGGCGCGCGCCGGCGCCATTTCACGAAAGTCGATAGCAGCAGTGCGTCCGGAAGCGGTGCGCAGCAGCATAAAGCCGCCGCCGCCGAGATTACCCGCCTGCGGATGAGTAACCGCCAGCGCAAAGCCCACGGCGATCGCCGCATCCACTGCATTACCACCCTGCTTAAGGATCTCCACGCCCACCTGAGTTGCCATAGCGTCCACCGAAGCAACCATGCCGTGCTGCGCTTTCACCGGATGAAAGGTGTCGCTGTCAACGCCGTAAGAGACAGGCGGTGCACTGGCGGGCGCGGCGGCGGCCCCCTGCACCACGGTAAAACTCATTAACATCGCCCAGCTCAACTGGCGCAACCTGCCTGCTGTCTTCATCCTGCCACCATCCTTTTCAGTTGTTTACATTTGTTATTTAGTAATGCAAGTGTTTGCTAATGCAGTAAAAACATACCACTTAACGCAAATTGCACGCACGCCCGATTTCAGGCTTTGTGATATCGCATAAACTTATGATCAAGACGCAGACTGCCTGCAGGCAGCCTGTTTACACAGCAGGTCAGACGACCGGAGGGAATAATGAAACCATGGCTTATTGCGCTGGCAGCCCTGCTGCCGCTAAGCGGTATGGCGAACACGCTGAATAATAACAATGTGAATCAGCCCGGCTATAACCCAAGCCAGCAGCGTATGCAGACGCAGATGCAGACCCAGCAGCAGCAGCAGCAGCGCCTGCTGCATCAGGATCAGCAGCGGCAGACGCAAAATATGCAGCGGCAGCTGCAGGAAAAACGCGACAGTACCCGGCAGCAGGTGCTGCAGTCGCAGCCGGGTCAGAATACGCAGCAGAACGGCACAATGCCGAACAGTAACTAACTGAAGTCGGGACCAATGATGTCAATGCGGTCGGTGCAGATGGCATCCACACCCCAGTTCAGCAGCTCGCGTGCACGCGCGGGCTGATTAACCGTATACACCAGGATACGCAGCCCGGCTGCTTTCAGCCGCGCTGTGCGCTCTGCGTCGAGCAGCCGGTAATTCAGGTGAATCGACACGCATCCCAGCCTGGCGGTCAGTGCCTGCCATGCGTCATCCCACTCATCCAGCAGCAAACCACGCGGCAGCTCCGGAGCGGCCTGCTGTGCCGCTGCCAGCGCGTCAGGTGAAAATGAAGAGAGCAGCGGGGGTATCTGCCCCTGCCAGAGCTTACGGGCAGCCAGCGCCACGGCAGCACCTGTCTCAGCGTCGGTGCCGGTGGTCGGTTTGATCTCAATATTTGCCATCATCCGGTGCTGGCGACAGCGCGCCGCCACATCTGTCAGCAGCGCCAGCGGTTCGCCCGTAAATGCCCGGCCGAACCAGTCGCCGGCATCGAGCTGTGCCAGCTGCGACCACGTCTGCTCGCCTGCCACGCCCCAGCCGTTACTGGTGCGATCGAGCGTGTCATCGTGCAGCAGAAAGATCTGTTTATCCTGCGAGAGTTTGGCATCAAACTCAATCATGGTATGGCCATAGCGCGCGCCGGTATCAATCGCCGCCAGCGTATTTTCCGGGGCGAGTTTACCGCCGCCGCGATGGGCCACAATTTTCGGGTAGGGCCAGTTGTTGTCACTCATTCCAGACGTTTTCCATGTACAGAATCGAAGAAGTGTAACGCATCCGGCGGCAGATGCAGCCACAGCGTGCTGCCCGCCTGCGGACGTTCGCTGTGCGGCAGCCGGACCACCAGCCGCGCCTGGCCAAGATGGCCATGCGCAAGGTTATCTGCGCCGAGGATCTCCAGCGTATCGATCACCAGTGGCACGCCGCCTGCTTCACGTGAAGAGAGATGGATATGCTCAGGACGAATGCCGAGCGTCATCGTCTGGTTAGCCCACTGCGGCCGTCTCCCGCCCAGTGGCAGGCTGTTCAGGGCATCCAGCGTAAAGTGCGTGCCGTCGCGGCTGATCTGCCCTGGCAGCAGGTTCATCGCCGGTGAGCCGATAAAAGCGGCGACAAACTGGCTGGCCGGACGCTCATAGACCTCTACCGGCGTGCCAACCTGCTCCACAATCCCTTTATTCATCACCATCACCCGCTCTGCCAGCGTCATCGCTTCAACCTGATCGTGCGTAACATAGAGGCTGGTGGTTTTCAGGCGACGGTGCAGCTGCTGCAGTTCAAGGCGCATCTGCACGCGCAGCCGCGCATCAAGGTTAGACAGGGGTTCATCGAACAGGAATACAGCCGGCTCACGTACGATAGCGCGTCCCATCGCCACGCGCTGCCGCTGGCCGCCTGAAAGTTCACGCGGTCGCCGGGTCAGCAGGTGATCAAGTTCCAGACTGCGCGCGGTTTCCAGCACGCGCTGAGCGATCTGCGCTTTACTCATGCCGCGGATCTTCAGGCCATAGCCCATGTTTTCGCCTACCGTCATATGCGGGTAGAGCGCATAGTTCTGGAAGACCATCGCGATGCCGCGATCTTTCGGCTCCATCTCCGTGACCCGCTGCTCAGCAATAAAAATGTCGCCGGAGCTGACGCGCTCCAGTCCGGCCACCATACGCAGCAGCGTCGACTTACCGCAGCCGGAGGGCCCCACCATCACCATAAACTCGCCCTCGTTGATGGTAATGGTCAGCGGCTGGATCACCGCATTTTTGCCGTCATACGATTTTGTCACGCTCTGTAAGGTTACGCCTGCCATCTATTTCTCATTCTCCACCAGGCCACGCACAAATGCGCGCTGCATTACAAGAACCACCACAACCGGTGGGATCAGGGTTAATAACATCGCTGCCATCACTTCATTCCACTGCGTCGGGCCGCCGCTGGTATTGATCATGCTTTTTACCCCCGCTACGGCGGTGCTCAGGCTGGCATCATTAATAATCAGCAGCGGCCAGAGATACTGATTCCAGCCATAGATAAACGTGATCACAAACAGCGCGGCAAGGTTGGTTTTTGACAGCGGCAGGACAATGTCCCAAAAGAAGCGCATTGGTCCGGCACCATCAATGCGCGCGGCTTCAATCAGCTCATCCGGCAGCGACAGGAAAAACTGGCGAAACAGAAACGTGGCCGTTGCCGACGCCATCAGCGGCAGCGTCAGACCGCTGTAGCTGTCGAGCAGGTTGAGCGTGGCGATCACTTCTACCGTCGGAAAGATGCGCACTTCAACCGGCAGCATCAGGGTAATGAAAATCAGCCAGAAAAAGAGCGTGCGCAGCGGAAAACGAAACCAGACCAGCGCAAAGGCTGAGAGCATAGAGACGCTGATTTTGCCGAACGTAATTGCCAGCGCCATGATACAGCTGTTCAGCAGCATCATGCCAAACGCCGCGCTGCCGTTAACGCCCTGCGTCCAGATACGCGAGACGTTCTCCCAGAGATGCGTGCCGGGCACCAGCGTCATCGGGACCTGATAAACCGCGGTGTTATCCAGCGTGGCGGCTACAAAGGCCACATAGAGCGGAAACAGAATGGTCAGCACACCCAGAATCAGCAGAGTGTGGCTGAAGATATCCAGCCCGCGTCGGTTCTCAATCATTGATATTGCACCTTACGCTCAACAAAGCGGAACTGCAGAATAGTCAGGCCAATCACCAGCAGCATCAGCACAACCGACTGCGCGGCAGATGAGGAGAGATCGAGACCGGTAAATCCTTCCCGATAAATTTTGTAGATAAGCGTGGTGGTAGACTGTACCGGCCCGCCACCGGTGGCGGCGTCAATGACCGGGAAGGTATCAAAGAAGGCGTAGACCAGATTGATCACCAGCAGAAAGAAGCTCACCGGCGTAATCAGTGGCAGTGAAAGATGAAAAAAGCGGCGTACCGGCCCGGCCCCGTCGATGGCTGCCGCCTCAATCAGCGACCTCGGAATCGACTGCAGCGCGGCGAAGAAAAACAGAAAGTTGTAGCTCATCTGCTGCCAGATAGAGGCGAGCACCACCAGAAACATTGCCTGACCGCTGTTCTGCGCATAATTCCAGTTATAGCCAGCCTGGTTGAGCAGATGACTGAACAGCCCAAGCCCCGGATTAAAGAGAAACATCCACAGCACCGCGGCGACCACCGGCGCCACCGCGTACGGCAGCAGCAGCAGGGTCTGGTAGAGTTTTTGCAGGCTTACGACATAGTCAACCAGCGCTGCCAGCAGAAGCGAAAACAGCATGCCCAGTACCGTGACCAGCAGGCTGAAGACGATGGTGGTGCGGAACGAGTCGAGATAATACGGATCGCTGAACAGACGGCTGAAGTTCTCCAGCCCGACAAGGGTACTCGAGATGCCAAACGGATCGATGCTCTGCAGCGAATACCATAGCGCTTCTCCGGCGGGCCAGAGAAAGAAAATGGCGGTGATAATCAGCTGCGGTGCCATCAGCAAATAGGGCAGCAGCCGGGCACGAAAGACCGGACGAGACGATGAGGGCATAGAAAACTCACGCTGAAAGCGGGAGCGGCACAGCGCCGCTCCCGGTGGATCGGATTTATTTCACCTGCTGTTCAAAACGGCGCAGCAGTGCGTTACCGCGTTTAACCGCATTATCCAGCGCCGCCTGTGGCGTCTGCTTGCCGGTCCAGACGCCTTCCAGCTCTTCGTCCACCACCGTGCGGATTTGCGGCATGTTGCCGAGGCGCATACCTTTGGTGTACGGCAGCGGATCTTTATTGAGCATCTGCCGGGTGGCGATATCCGCGCCCGGATTCTTCTCATAGAAGCCCTGCTTTCTGGTCAGCTCATAGGCAGCGGTGGTGATAGGCAGGTAGCCGGTTTTCTGATGCCATTCGGCGGCAATCTCCGGCTGGGCGAGGAACTTCATAAACTCTGCCGCCCCTTTATACGTGGCCGCATCTTTGCCTTTCATCACCCACAGGCTGGCACCGCCAATAATGGCATTCTGCGGGGCTTCAGGTACGGTCTCGTCATACGGCATCATGCCGACGCCGAAGTTGAATTTGGCGTAGTGCTTGATATCCGCCAGTGAACCTGAGGAGGCGGTAGTAATACCGCAGTCGCCGTTGTAAAACTTGGCGGTTGGCTCATCTTTGCGCCCGAAGTAGGTGAAATCACCTTTTTTGTTCATCTCTTCGAGCATCTGAATATGCCGCACCTGTACCGGTTTATTAAACTCCAGCACCGCATCCGTGCCGTCGAAGCCGTTGTTTTTACTGGCTACCGGCAGCGCATGCCACGCGCTGAAGTTTTCAATCTGGATCCAGCCCTGCCAGCCGCTGGCATAGCCGCAGCTCATGCCGGCTTTACGCAGCGCGGCAGCGTCTTTTGCCAGTTCCTGCCAGGTTTTCGGCGGCTGTTCCGGATCCAGCCCCGCTTTTTTAAAGGCATCTTTGTTGTAGTAGAGCACCGGCGTTGAGCTGTTAAACGGCTGAGAGATCAGCTGACCGCTGCTGTCGCTGTAGTAACCCGCCACGGCCGGCACAAACTGCTTCGCATCCATCTGCACGCCAGCCTGGCTGAACACTTCATGCACCGGCACAATCGCTTTTGAGGCCATCATGGTTGCCGTACCGACTTCATAGACCTGCAGCAGCGCAGGCGCTTTGCCGGTGCGTACTGCTGCGATCCCCGCCGCCAGGCTCTGCTCGTAGTTACCTTTATAAGTGGGCACAATTTTGTAATCGGGATGCGCCTGGTTAAAACGCTGTGCCAGAGAGTCAACTTCTTTGCCTAACTCCCCTTCCATTGAGTGCCAGAAAGGGATTTCGGTCGCAGCCAGCGCGTTACCGCTGAGCGCCAGACCAAGCAACACACTCATCAGACGGGGACGAAGCGTTAAAGCGGTCATAAAGTTTTCCTGTGCTGTTAGGTACGCGCAATATCACGCATTTTTTGTTCGCGGAGTAACATGACACGGGAAGATGATAGAAAAATAACCGAAATATGACAGAGATGTGACACACAGAAACGGGGCAGCCAGGGGGCAAAACGTGAACGCTGTGCACACTTTTTAGCAAAAAAACGCAGGCAGGGAGAAAGGCGGCCCGGCAGGATCCCGGGCCGCAGGCAGATCAGGCGCCGAGATAGGCGCTGCGCACCGCTTCATTGGAGAGCAGTGCTTCGCCACTGTCCTCCAGCACCACGTGGCCGTTTTCCAGCACGTAACCGCGATCGGCCAGCTTCAGCGCCTGATTGGCGTTTTGCTCAACGAGGAAGATGGTCATCCCCTCTTTACGCAGCTGCTCGATAGTGTCAAAAATCTGCTGGATGATGATAGGGGCCAGTCCGAGTGAAGGTTCATCCAGCAGCAGCAGGCGCGGCTGACTCATCAGCGCACGACCAATTGCCAGCATCTGCTGTTCACCGCCAGACATCGTGCCGGCACGCTGCACTTTGCGCTCTGCCAGCCGGGGAAAGAGCTGATAAACCTGCTCAATGCGCGTCTGATACTCCTGCCGGCTGGCAAAAAAGCCGCCCATCGCCAGGTTCTCTTCCACCGTCATGCGGGAAAACACCCGGCGTCCTTCCGGCACAATAGCGATCGCCTCCCGCATGATTTTCGCCGTCTGCCAGTCGGTAATGGTTTTACCGTCAAACACAATGGTGCCGCTGGTGGCGCGCGGCTCACCGCACAGCGTGCCCAGCAGCGTGGTTTTGCCGGCGCCGTTGGCACCAATCAGCGTGACGATCTCCCCCTGGCTGATATGCAGATTGATATTGTGCAGCGCCTGAATCGGGCCGTAGTGGGCGCTTACACCCTGCAGTGTTAACATCGGGTTTGCCATCTTACGCCTCACCTAAATAAGCCCGGATCACATCCGGGTTGTTGCGAATCTGTTCCGGCGTACCGTTCGCCAGCGGCGTTCCCTGATTAACCACGTAGATGCGATCGGAGATGCCCATAACCAGCTTCATATCGTGTTCAATCAGCAGTACTGACACCTTATGCTCGCTGCGCAGCTCGGCGATCAGCGCATCCAGCTCATGCGTTTCACGCGGGTTGAGGCCTGCTGCCGGCTCATCCAGCATCAGGATCTCCGGGCGCGTGACCATGCAGCGGGCAATTTCCAGCCGGCGCTGCTGGCCGTAAGCGAGATTGCCCGCCTGACGGTTTGCCAGCTCCAGCAGGCCGATACGCTCCAGCCAGGTTGCAGCGCGATCGAGCGCCTCGCTCTCGCCACGGCGAAAAGCCGGGGTTTTTAACAGACCAGAAAAGACACCGCTTTTCAGATGCTGATGCTGTGCCACCAGCAGGTTTTCAATCACCGTCATCTCACGGAACAGACGCACGTGCTGGAACGTGCGCACGATGCCCATGCGCGCGATTTTCTGTCCCGGCAGGCCCTGCAGCGGCTGATCGCGCAGTGTGATCGTTCCGCCGGTAGGCTTATAAAAGCCGGTCAGGCAGTTGAACACGGTGGTTTTACCGGCCCCGTTTGGTCCGATAAGCGAAACAATCTCCTGCGGATGCAGCGCCAGTGCCACATTGTTGACGGCCAGCAGGCCGCCAAAACGCATCATCAGGCCTTCAACGGCTAATAAAGGCTGACTCATGCCTGCTCTCCCTGTTTGCTCTGTTTCAGTTTCAGATGCGGACGCTTCATCGGCAGTAAACCCTGCGGACGCCAGATCATCATCAGCACCATCAGGCCGCCCAGCACCAGCATGCTGTACTCATTAAGATCGCGCATCAGTTCACGCGACACCACCAGCAAAACAGCGGCGAGGATCACCGCCAGCTGAGACCCCATCCCGCCCAGTACCACGATAGCCAGTACAAAAGCGGACTCGACAAACGTAAACGACTCCGGACTGACAAAGCCCTGGCGTGCCGCAAACAGCGTGCCGGCAAAGCCTGCAAACACGGCGCTGATGGTAAAAGCGGTCAGCTTGATACGCGTCGGGCTCAGGCCCAGCGAGCGGCAGGCGATCTCATCTTCACGCAGCGCTTCCCATGCGCGGCCCAGCGGCATACGCAGCAGGCGGTTGATCACAAACAGCGTCAGCACTACCAGCAGCAGCGCCACCAGGTAGAGGAAAATCACGCGGTGGTTGGGATTGTAGGCAAGCCCCGTCAGTTCATGGAACGTGGTCCATCCCCCTTCGCTGACGCGCCGGCCAAACTCAATGCCAAACAGGCCGGGCTTAGGGATCTGTGCGATACCGTTCGGCCCCCCGGTTATGGAGGTGCTGTTGAGCAGCAAAATACGCACGATTTCACCGAAGCCGAGCGTAACAATCGCCAGATAGTCGCCGCGCAGGCGCAGCACCGGAAACCCCAGCATCAGCCCAAAGGCGCCAGCCACGATGCCCGCCAGCGGCAGGCTTTCCCAGAAACCAAAACCGTAGTAGTGGTTCAGCAGCGCAAAAGTATAGGCACCAATGGCATAAAAGCCGCCGTAGCCCAGTACCAGCAGCCCGGAGAGTCCGACCACTACGTTAAGCCCCAGGCCCAGCATGACGTAGATCAGCGTCAGCGTCGCAATGTCGATGCTGCCACGTGACGCAAACAGCGGCCACGCAACGGCAGCCACGATCAGCAGCGCCATCAGCAGCTTCTGCTTCGCCGTAGAGCCATCAAACGCCGGCAGCACAAAGGCTTTACCGCTGCGGCGAAGCCGGCCTGCAAACAGCGGACGCAGCAGCTGAAAGATAAAGACCACCGCGCAGCCCACGAAGATCCAGTTCCAGCGAACGTCGCCCGCGCTGACAACAATCAGCCGGGTGCCATCCAGGTCCAGACGAACGCCCATAAAGAAGCTGGCCAGTACCAGCAGCATTGCCGCGGAAAGCACGGCGTTAAGCAGCCCGAGACGCTTCATACTTTCTCTACCTCCGGGCGGCCCAGGATACCGGTTGGCATCACCAGCAATACCACGATCAGCAGCGCAAAGGAGACCACATCTTTATATTCCGTCGAGAGGTAAGCTGACGTCAGCGCTTCCGCAATGCCGAGTACCAGTCCGCCAATCATGGCGCCCGGAATACTGCCGATACCGCCCAGCACCGCTGCAGTAAATGCTTTCATGCCGGCCATAAAGCCGATAAACGGGTTGATTGAGCCGTAGAACTGCCCCAGCAGCACGCCAGCAACCGCTGCCATAGCCGCACCAATCACAAAGGTCAGCGAAATGACGCGGTCGGTATTGATGCCCAGCAGGCTCGCCATTTTCAGATCTTCTGCGCAGGCTCGGCAGGCGCGGCCCATACGCGAATAGCGGATAAACAGCGTCAGTGCCAGCATTGCCAGAAACGTCACTACCCAGATCACCAGCTGCATGGTGGTGAGCGTGGCGGCGAAGCCGTTGCTTTCACCCAATGTCCACTGGCCGGTGATCAGACTCGGCAGCGCCAGATCGCGCGAGCCCTGGGTCAGGCTGACGTAGTTTTGCAGGAAAATAGACATCCCGATGGCGGAGATAAGCGCAATCAGCCGCTTGGAAGCGCGCACCGGTTTATAGGCGACGCGTTCAATACTCCAGCCGTAGGCGCTGGAGATGATCACTGCCATGATAAAACCGGCGGCAATCATCAGCCACGCGGTATCAATACCCATCATCATCAGGGCGGCAATGACAATAAAAGAGACATAGCTGCCGATCATATAGACCTCGCCGTGGGCGAAGTTGATCATGCCGATAATGCCATACACCATGGTGTAGCCAATGGCGATCAGCGCATAGGTGCTCCCGAGGGTCACCCCGTTGAACATCTGCTGAATAAAATAGAGAAACTGCTCGGACATAGTGAGGACCTGCAAGTGAATCAGAGATTCCCTCTCTGGGGTAAGAAAGGGTCAGGGAAGCAAACCGCTCGCAGCGCGTTTGCCTGCTCCCTGCCCCCGCCCGCGTACGGGAGGGGGAGATAGTTACGCTATAGGGTATAACCGGTTAACAGCGATTATTTCACTGCGGTTGATGAGCCATCTTTGTGCCATTTGAACACGCCGAACTCGAACCCTTTCAGATCGCCTTTCTGATCCCAGCTCAGGTTGCCCATCACGGTTGGCACCGGTGCGCCCTCTTTCAGGTTTTTGGCAATGGCATCGGGCTCGTCGCTCTTGCTGCGCTCAATACCCGCCACCAGCGACTGGATCGCGGCATAGGTAGTCCAGACAAACGGACCGGTCGGATCTTTGCGGTTTGAGGCGCTGTTGCCTTTAATAGCATCAACAATTGCCTTGTTCTCTGGCAGCTGGTCATAACGCTTCGGCAGCGTAACGTACAGGCCTTCGGACGCATCACCCGCAATATTGGAGAGTGATGCGTTACCCACGCCCTCTGGCCCCATAAAGCCCGCTTTCAGGCCGGCCGTTTTTGCCTGACGCAGAATCTGCCCCAGCTCCGGGTAGTAGCCACCGTAGTAAACAAAGTCGACGTTCTCTTTCTTCAGACGGGCAATCAGCGTGGAGAAATCTTTATCGCCGGCAGTGATCCCCTCAAACAGCACCACGTTGCCGCCTTTGGCTTTCAGGGTTTTCTGCACGGACTCTGCCAGACCCTGGCCGTACTGCTGCTTGTCATGCACAACGGCAATACGTTTCGGCTTGATCTGGTCCAGAATATAGGTCGCTGCCGTCGGACCCTGATCGGAGTCGAGACCGGTGGTGCGCATAACGTCAGCATAGCCACGCGCCGTCAGTTCAGGGGCGGTGGCGGCCGGCGTGATCATCAGAATGCCTTCATCGTTATAGATGTCAGACGCAGGCTGCGTAGAAGAAGAGCAGAGATGGCCGATAACATATTTAATGCCGTCGTTAACGACTTTGTTCGCAACCGCAACCGCCTGTTTCGGGTCACACGCGTCGTCATACTCCACGCCAACCAGCTTGTCGCCGTTTACGCCACCTTTGGCATTAATGTCTTTAATCGCCTGCGCTGCGCCCGTGAACTGCATATCACCATATTGCGCCACCGGGCCGGTTGCTGCACCTACGATAGCAATTTTGATATCAGCAGCCAGCGCGGCATGGCTCATTGCCAGCGCAACGCAGCCCGCCAGTAACGCGCGTCCTTTACTCATCTTCATGCGTACTTCCCCATCTGTTATGTCGTGTCTGTTGTGATTGGTTTTATTTCAGCCAGTGAAAGAAGAAACTGATTCAGATAGAAGGAGTTAGCGCTCTTATCTGGCTTTTTTTGTTAAAACAGCTTTATTTTCAGGTTATTAAACAGGAATTTTCTGCTGTAAATCAACTGACATATTCAGCAATGAGTAGCCTGAACAGCATAATACTCTGGAGGTTATGGCCGTAATTTGCGCACTAGGGCAGCGCGTTATGCTGGCTTATTCAGCAATCGTTGCGGGCTTACTCCACAATCCTGGCAAAGTGTCTGCCATTTGACCTGTTTTTATCGCAAAAAAGTGACAGCGCTCTGACTGTATAAATTCGCTACACTATGCCCTTTCAGCCAGTACAGGTACGGGTTATGAAACTCACTATTCAGCGTATCGTTTCACTTACGCCGCAGGATCGCATCGACCTCGCTAAAATCTGGCCGCAGCAGGATATCGCGCAGCTGGAGAGCAGAATGAGTGATACGCAGCGGCTCTATGCCGCACGGTTTAACGACCGGCTGCTGGGCGCGCTGCAGCTGGAAATCCGCGGCACCCACGGCAAAATCACGCACTTTGAAGTACGCGAGGCCACGCGCCGGCGCGGCGTCGGGCGTTACTTACTGGAGGAGACTCTGGCGCAGAATCGTTCGCAGGCTCACTGGTGGATCGCTGATGATGGCTATGCTGACCAGGGGATCCGGGCGGCCTTTATGCAGGCATGTGGCTTCCGCGCGCAGGCGGACGGGTGGGTAAAAGAGACAGAGTAGAGCCGCGCGACCGGCCGGATGACAGACATAAAAAAGGGCAACCCTGAGGTCGCCCTTATTGCGGTCTGCGGAATATCAGGCTTCAATCGCCAAACGCAGCTTCTTCATCGCGTTCTTTTCCAGCTGACGCACGCGCTCTGCTGAGACGCCATAGCGGTCGGCCAGCTCCTGCAGCGTGGTTTTATTGTCATCATCCAGCCAGCGGGCACGGATGATATGCTGACTGCGCTCGTCCAGGCTGAGCATCGCATCACTCAGCTTATCAGCAGCGTGGGCGTCCCAGTTGTCCTCTTCGATACCGTCAGCGAAGTCTGACGTTTTATCCTGCAGGTAGAGCACGGGAGCCATTGGCTTGCCGTCGCCTGCCTCATCGTCAGAGGACATATCAAAGGTCATGTCCTGCGCCGCCATGCGCGACTCCATCTCCAGCACATCTTTGGTGCTGACGCCGAGCTCACGCGCCACCATGTCAACTTCATCCTGATTAAACCAGCCCAGACGCTGCTTGGTTTTACGCAGGTTAAAGAACAGCTTACGCTGCGCTTTGGTGGTTGCGACTTTGACAATGCGCCAGTTGCGCAGCACATATTCGTGGATCTCAGCTTTGATCCAGTGCACCGCAAATGAGACCAGACGCACGCCGACTTCCGGATTAAAGCGGCGCACCGCTTTCATCAGGCCGATATTGCCTTCCTGAATCAGATCCGCCTGTGGCAGACCATAACCTGCATAGTTACGTGCGATGTGAACAACAAAGCGCAGGTGTGACAGGATCAGCGTTTTCGCTGCATCCAGATCGCCCTGGTAATGCAGCCGCTCAGCCAGTGCTTTTTCCTCTTCTGCCGTCAATACCGGCCAGTTATTGGCAGCCCGAACGTAAGATTCCAGGTTGCCCAGAGGAGCAATCGCTAAAGTTTGCATTTCTTTGGTCATTCAAACCCTCACAAATTCAATGGAATTGCTGCGCGTGTCCTTGCGCAGACGTTACAGTATGTCAACGTCAGACGAAAACCAACAGCAATCTGTGCTAATTAGACGCCGGGGTTATCCACAAGTTCAATTATAGCAGTGAATATTTTACACACAGGTGACAGCGGGGAAAATCGGAGCATTCCTCTGCGCCTGTACTGCTGGCAGCAGAGGAAGAGTATATCAAAAAATCGTTGCCATGGGTTACTGCGGCGTAAATCGGCGTAAATGTTGCACAGTGGCAAGCCAGGCCGCAATCCAGCCAATAATCGCGGCAATCAGCAGCAGCAGCAGGCCTTCATCCCAGGCAAACCCTTCCAGCGTAAAGGCGGTGCCAAACACCGATGCTACCTGCGCCACCACCGACTGCAGGCGCAGCACCAGCACTTCAGAAAGCACCAGTGACAGCAGCGCACCGGCAAAACCCAGCAGCGCACCGCCATAGAGGAACGGCCGCAGAATAAAGCCATCCGTTGCGCCAATCAGCTTCTGAACGTTGATGGTATCGCGCCGGGCAAAGATGCTGAGCCGGACACTGTTACCAATCACCAGGAACACCGCCACAATCATCAGCAGACCGATCATAGAGGCTACCTGCCCGACCAGGCCCGTCAGCGCCGCCAGACGGGCAAACCAGCTGTCATCCATACGTACTTCATCCACACCCTGCACTTTCGCCACCCGATCGCGCAGGCTTGCCATGGTGTCAGAGTTCTGGAAATTAAGCTTCGGCGTGATGATTGCGACTGCCGGCAGCGGATTCTGCTCCAGCAGATCCATTGCGCCGCCAAAGCCGGACCAGTTGCGGAACTCACTCTGCGCCTCGTCGCGCGTCAGGTAGTTCACGCTGTCGACCCCTTCCAGCTGCTTAAGCTGTGCGGTCACGTTTTCTGCCGCGCTATCGTCCAGCGTCTTATCAAGGTAGACCGTCAGCTGCGGCGCCGGATACCATTGGGTGGCCGCCTGACTGACGTTTTTCCACACCATGTAACAGACGCTGGGCAGCGTCAGAGAAATGGCGATAACCATGACGGTGAGCAGCGTTGCCAGCGGCTGACGCCACATATCGGACAGCGTACCGCGCAGGGCGTAGCGCCACTGCTCCTGCCAGCCGCCTTTCAGCGCTTTACGCTTTGACGGCGCCTTAGGCTGCTTTGCCGGCCTGGCTGCCGCCGGACGCTTGTTGCGTTTATTGACCATCGTGGCCTCCGTGCAGACGTCCCTGATTCAGCGTCATCACGCGGTAGTTGCGCCGCGCGATCAGCCCCAGATCGTGGGTTGCCATCAGTACCGTTACTCCAACGCGGTTAAACTCTTCAAACAGGCGCAGAATATCTTCTGACAGCGCGTTATCGAGGTTACCGGTAGGTTCATCTGCCAGCAGCACCGCGGGTTTATTAACCACCGCGCGCGCAATGCCCACGCGCTGCTGTTCACCGCCGGAGAGCTGAATCGGGTAACTTTTCGCTTTGTCGAGCAGGCCGACTTTATCCAGAGCCGCGGAAACACGACGGCGGATATCTTCGCCGCTGGCGCCGGAAATAATCAGCGGAATAGCCACATTGTCATAGACTGAGCGATCCATCAGCAGGTGGTGATCCTGAAAAATCATTCCGATCTGGCGACGCAGAAATGGCACTTCGCTGTGACGCAGACGGGAGATATCATGCCCGCTGAACCAGATCTGTCCGGCGCTCGGACGCTCGATGCCGCAAATCAGCTTCAGCAGGGTACTTTTACCCGCACCGGAGTGTCCGGTCAGGAAGGACATCTCGCCGGGACGCAGATGAAAATCGACCCCCTGCAGCGCCTGGCGCCCTCCCAGATAAGCCTTACTGACTTCTTCAAAGCGAATCATGCCAATCATTCCTCTCGGGCAAACAGTGCCTCAATAAAGTCTGCGGCCTTAAATGGCCGTAAATCTTCGATGCCTTCTCCGACACCGATATAGCGGATAGGAATGCCGAACTGGTCAGCAATCGAGAAGATAACGCCCCCTTTCGCCGTGCCGTCCAGCTTGGTCAGGGCGATGCCTGTCAGTCCTACCGCTTCATTAAACAGTTTTGCCTGACTTACCGCATTCTGTCCGGTGCTGGCATCTAACGTCAGCATCACCTCATGCGGCGCATCCTCATCCAGCTTCTTCATCACGCGGGTGATTTTTTTCAGCTCTTCCATCAGATGCGCTTTGTTCTGCAGGCGACCGGCGGTGTCCGCAATCAGCACATCCACGTTGCGCGACTTCGCCGCCTGAATTGCATCAAAAATCACCGAGGCAGAATCTGCACCCGTATGCTGCGCCACAACCGGAATATTGTTGCGCTGTCCCCACACCTGCAGCTGCTCAACCGCAGCGGCACGGAAGGTATCGCCGGCAGCCAGCATCACCGATTTGCCTTCCGCCTGATACTGACGCGCCAGTTTACCGATGGTGGTGGTTTTGCCGACACCGTTTACGCCGACCATCAGGATCACAAATGGCGTTTTGCCACTCACATCCAGCGGCGCATCCACTTTATCAAGGATGCCAGCCATTTCCGCTTTCAGCAGACCATACAGCGCTTCAGCGTCACGCAGCTGTTTGCGACTTGCCTGCTGGGTCAGACTGGTAATAATGCGGCGGGTGGTTTCCACGCCCACATCTGCAATCAGCAGCTGTTCTTCCAGCTCATCAAACAGATCGTCATCAATTTTTTTACCACGAAACAGGCTGATAAAGCCTGAACCAAGGTTGGTACGCGTTTTTACCAGGCTGCGTTTGAGGCGGGCGAAAAAGCCTTCTTTAGTCGGGCGCTCCTGCTCCTGCGTCACAATAGGCGCTGCCGCCAGCGGAAGATCGCTTACGGTGTCTTCGGCTTCAGCAGCATCTTCAGCGTAGGTTTCCGCCAGCGCCAGCGCCTCCAGCTCTTCATCGCTGAGCGGTGCGTCTTCATCTGTCTCAGCTTCCGCTTCGGCCAGCTGACTTTCATCGCCGGGCAGAATAGGTTCCGGCGCCACGGCGGCAGTCAGCGGTTGCTCATCCGCCGCGACAGCAGGTGTTTCTTCCGTCAGGCGCTTTTCACTGACCGGCAGCGGAGCCAGCTCAGGCTCCTCTTCCGGCAGGATCTCCTCATTAACCGGCAGCGGAGCCAGCTCAGGCTCCTCTTCCGGCAGGATCTCTTCGTTAACCGGCAGCGGGGCCAGCTCAGGCTCCTCTTCCGGCAGGATCTCTTCAGGCTGCGCGGTGATGCTTCCATCCTCAGACGCTGGCACGTGCCGGGCCGTCTGATCTGCTGCCTGCTCTTTCGCTTTTTGCTCCGTCAGCGCAACGGTTTCCGCTGCCTGCGCTTCGGCGCGCCCGGACGCACTCGTACTCTCTTCAGCGGCAGCAGGCTGAGCCTCCTCTGCGGGCTGCTCTTTTACCTGCTCTTCAGCCGGGGCGGGCGCCTGCTCTTCTTTGCCAAAGCCCAGCCAGGAAAAAAAGCCGCGTTTTTTCTCTTTTGCCATTGTGTGACCACACTCCTCGATGGCTTATTCCCGGTAGCACGCTGTCCCCAGGGGATATAAATTCAGTTTTTAAGCTTTCTGCAGCGTAAAATCAGCGCATTACGCACACTTGTATCGTTCAATAGTCTAACACTTTCCGGCCAGCGCACCACAGCACCCTTTTTTACGTTTCTTCTGCCTGTCGCGCCCGTTAAACTACGCAACAAATTATGACGAGTTGTGAGCAAAATGAGTAAATCACCCCGCAGCAGCGGCGGCGCTGGCCAAATCCGCATTATTGGTGGCCAGTGGCGCGGCCGTAAACTTCCGGTGCCGGATAGCGCAGGCCTGCGCCCCACGACCGATCGCGTACGCGAAACCCTGTTTAACTGGCTGGCGCCCGATCTTCAGCAGGCGCGCTGCCTCGATTGCTTTGCCGGCAGCGGTGCGCTGGGTCTGGAAGCGCTGTCGCGCTATGCGGGCTCAGTGACGCTGCTGGAGCTGGAACGCAGCGTGGCGCAGCAGCTGTCGCGCAATGTCGACACCCTGCGCGCAACGCAGGCTACAGTGATACAGGCCAACACGCTGCAGTGGCTCAGCCAGCCGGGGGAAGCGTTTGATATTGTGTTTGTCGACCCGCCGTTTCGCAAAGGGCTGCTGGCGGAAACGCTGGCGCTGCTGGAGCGTAATCAGTGGCTGAGCGCAGATGCGCTGATTTACGTAGAAAGTGAAGTGGAACAGGGCACGCCTGATGTGCCCGCCAGCTGGCAGCTTTACCGGGAGAAGATCGCCGGTCAGGTCGCCTACCGACTCTATCAACGCCAACAGGAGGCGCATGATGTGGCTTAATCTGGGACGGTTACTGATGATTTGCGTCTGGGCTTTTCTGCTGCTGAATCTGGTGCACCCTTTCCCCACCCCGCTGCGCTACTTTGTGCATGTCGCCCTGTTTTTCATGGTGATTATGCATGGACTGCAGCTGGTACTGCTGCGCGCCACCCAGCCTAAAGAGGCGCCGAAACTGAGCGGCGCCACGCAGGCTAAAATTTTCTTTTTCGGGGTGTTTGAGCTGCTGGCCTGGCAGAAAAAGCACTATCCAAAGATGTAACTCTGCACATCCGGTTTTAACCGGAGCACCTTCGCTGGCGCTCCGGTTTTAGCGCGCGGGGGTAAAGCTGACAAACCGGCTGCCCTGCATCTTCAGCTCGCCTTTAACACCCTTATCCATCTGATGATAATCGCTGGCGCTGACCGCAGTTTTAATGTCGCTCGCGCCGTTCAGCGGATGAAACCAGGCTTCATATTTCATCTCTTCACCGGCAATCTCTTCGCGCTGCCGCGAACGGCGATTTGGCGCCGGAAACTCACGTTTTGTTTTTACCTGCACGGTAAGCGATCGCACCGGAGAGGCATCGTTAACCGCGGCTTCGCGCCGCTGCTTGATAAACTGCCGGGTCGCCAGAATGGCAATAATCGCCAGGACGATAAAAAAGATTAGCGGTGGTTTGCTCATGTTTTTGCTCGCACTTCACTTCATTTGATAATTAAAAAAGAGGCTAAAGCATACAACCAGAGTTGCCCGATTGTCACATTTGCCAGCGGTAACTTAAACTCAAAGAGAGTCTGGGATATTTCAACAATGTGGACATCTGGTCTACAAAAGGGAGAAAAAATGCTTTGGTCTTTCCTTGCAGTACTTTTTTCCGGCTGGCTTTATGTGGATGCCTCCTATCGTGGTCCGCAGTGGCAACGCTGGCTGTTTAAACCCGTGACCCTGCTGCTGCTGGTTGCCTGGGCCTGGCAGGCGCCCGCTGTGAATACCACGGATTATCTGATCCTCGCCGGACTGATTGCCACGCTGGCAGGCGACGCGCTGATGCTGCTGCCGCGGCAGCAGATGCTCTATGCGCTGGGTGCCTTTTTCCTTTCGCATCTGCTCTACACCATCAGCTTTACCGCCCATATGACCATGAGCTTCTACTGGCCGATCCCGCTGACGTTCCTGATCATCGGCGTTGCGGTCATTGCGCTGCTCTGGACGCGGCTGGAGGAGTTGCGCTGGCCTATCTGTACCCTGATTGGCATGACGCTGGTGATGAACTGGCTGGCGGCTGAAAACTACTTTTTCCGGCCAACCGACTACAGCTTTTCGCTGCTGATTGGTGCGGGCCTGCTGCTGCTGGCCAATATCATCTGGTTTATTTCACACTATCGCCGGCGTTTCAGCGCTGACAGCGCCATTGTCGCCGCCTGCTATTTTGCCGGTCACTTTATGATTGTGCGTTCGCTCTGGCTCTCATAATCAATCAGGCCATCAGTAACGGGCCACTGCCCGTTACTGATATCAGACGCGCCCTGCATTAACGCCATCGCACCCGCGATGACTGCATCCTCAGGCCTCCGCGCCTTTTCTGATCAGATACTGATATGGCAGCGCATCCGTCTGCTGTGCCAGTAAATCATGATCCATAAAGCGGCAGAAACCGGGAATATCGCGTGTGGTCGCCGGATCGTCAGCGATAATCAGCAGCGTTTCGCCCGCCTGCATCGTGCGTACCGTCTTGCGTACCATCATCACGGGTTCAGGGCAGCGCAGGCCCAGCGCATCCAGCGTATGGTCGGGTGCGGAGAAAGGATCGCTCATGATTCTCTTATCGGTAAGTAAACAAAGATGCTCATTCTAGCTCGCCATTTCTGCAGCGCAAGGCGACAACGATTGCGCTAAAATTAACCGTTGCATAAATTGCGCAACGGGTTAAGATGCCGTCCGTTTTTTTTAAAACCGTTGCTTAGTCCCCAAAATCGTTTGCTTTTTGGCAAGGCGGCAAGCGCGTATATTCCCGGGAGCTTACTGAAGTAAGCGATCGGGATACGCAAGCGCAGCCAGTGCAGCAAAAATGCGAATGATGAAGGAGATGGGTTCCCTCACCCCACTGTTAAAAAGGCTTATTATGATCGCTTTTTCTGCGCGTCAGCGCATGCACGCCCTTTTCTGGCTGTCGCTGTTTCATCTGCTGGTGATCACCTCCAGCAATTATCTGGTTCAGCTGCCGGTCGCTATTTTTGGTTTTCATACCACCTGGGGTGCGTTCAGCTTTCCCTTTATTTTTCTCGCAACCGACCTGACCGTGCGTATTTTCGGCACCCCGCTGGCGCGGCGTATTATCCTCGCGGTGATGATCCCGGCGCTGTTTATCTCCTACGCTATCTCCTGTCTCTTTTATCAGGGAGCATGGCAGGGCTGGGCGTCGCTGCAGCAGGTCAATCTCTTTGTCGCACGTATCGCCTGCGCCAGCTTTATGGCGTATGCACTGGGCCAGATCCTTGATGTTCACGTCTTTAACCGTCTGCGCCAGCTGCCGCAGTGGTGGATAGCGCCTGCCTGCGCGATGTTTCTGGGTAACGTGAGTGATACGCTGGCCTTTTTCTTTATCGCATTTTACAAGAGCCAGGATCCCTTCATGGCAGCGCACTGGGTCGAGATTGCCCTGGTGGATTACAGTTTCAAGGTACTGATCTGCCTTATCTTCTTCCTTCCCGCTTATGGTCTGTTGCTGAATGCCGCCCTGAAGCGCATGGCAGAACGGTATCATGCCCGCCAGATCAATTTCGGCTGATGTGCCATAGACGAAATGGCGCAGTACGCTAAGATTTCCTGACACATCGGCGGTTGCTTTTAACCGCCGATTCCGTTTGTATAAGCCAGACTGGAATTGTAAAAGGGAACAGAATGCGCAACGTAGTGAAATATGCAGGTATCGGTCTGCTGGTGCTGGGCCTGGCGGCGTGCGATCAGAAAAAAGAGGATGCCACCGCCGATAACAGCGGCACCAGCGTCAGCCAGTCAGCTCAGACTGTGAATCTGATGGAAGGGAAACTGAGTTTTACGCTGCCTGCGGGTATGTCTGATAAGAGCGGTAAGCTCGGTTCTGAATCCACTAACATGCATGTGTACGCTGATGAAACCGGCCAGCGCGCGATTATCGTGATCGCCGGCGACCCGACCAGTGATACGCTTGAGACGCTGTCAAAACGTCTGGAGCAGCAGCAGCGCAACCGCGATGCGCAGCTGCAGGTAGTGTCGAATAAAGCAGTAACGCTAAAAGATCAGCCGGCTCAGCAGCTGGATACGGTGATTTCTGCCAACAACCAGACGTCATGGTCAACGATAGTTCTGGCAAAAGTGGATGGCAAACTGCTGACGCTGCAGATCACGCTGCCGGCTGAGAATCAGCAGCAGGCGCAGAGCGATGCAGACAGCATTGTGAAAAGCATTACCCTGAAATAATTACGCCAGGTGCGCATGAAGACGCACCTGACGCTGATCGTACCGCTTTGCAGGGTCGCCCTATGTGGCGACCCTTTTTTATAACCTCACCGGCGAAATATGCCAGATCTCATCTGCATACTCCTGAATAGTGCGGTCTGAGGAGAAGTAGCCCATACCGGCGATATTCAGCGCCGCCCGCCGCTGCCACTCATCCGGCTGCCGGTAAAGCTTATCTACCTTGTCCTGCGTATCCACATAGCTGCGGTAATCTGCCAGCAGCTGATAGTGGTCACCGAAGTTGACCAGCGCATCAAACAGGTTGCGATACCGTCCCGGATCCTGCGGACTGAACACGCCGGTAGCAATCTGCGTCAGCACCTGATGCAGCTCAGCATCTTCCTCAAAGTATTTGCGCGGGTTATAGCCCTCTTTGCGCAGCTGCTCAACCTGCGGAGTGGTGTTGCCGAAGATAAAGAGATTCTCTGCACCCACGTGCTCACGCATCTCCACATTCGCCCCATCCAGCGTGCCAATCGTCAGCGCGCCATTAAGCGCAAACTTCATGTTACTGGTGCCGGAGGCCTCGGTACCGGCCGTGGAGATCTGTTCCGAAAGATCGGCTGCCGGAATGATGATCTGCGCCAGGCTGACGCCGTAGTTAGGGATAAACACCACCTTCAGCTTGTTCTTCACCTGCGGATCATTGTTGATCACGTCAGCCACATCATTGATCAAATGAATAATGTGCTTCGCCACGTAATACGCTGAGGCGGCTTTGCCGGCAAAAATGTTTACGCGCGGCACCCAGTTGGCATCGGGATCGGCTTTGATACGGTTATAGCGGGTGATCACATGCAGCACATTCAGCAGCTGCCGTTTGTACTCGTGAATACGCTTGATCTGTACATCAAACAGCGCGTGCGGGTTAAGCACGATATCCATGTTTTTGGCGACCCATGCCGCCAGCCGCTGCTTGTTGGCAAATTTGGCATCGGCCACCTGGCGAATAAACGCCGGATAGTCGATATGCGGCTGCAGCTCGCTGAGCTGTGACAGATCGGTGCGCCAGGTGCGGCCGATAGTTTCATCCAGCACGTCAGAGAGCGCCGGATTTGCCAGCGCCAGCCAGCGGCGCGGCGTAACGCCGTTCGTTTTGTTGCAGAAACGTCCCGGGAAGAGTCGGGCAAAGTCGGCAAACAGCGACTGCACCATGAGATTGGAGTGCAGCTCAGAGACGCCGTTTACTTTATGACTGACCACGACCGCCAGCCACGCCATGCGGATGCGGCGGCCATCATTCTCATCAATAATCGAGATGCGCGACAGCAGATCCCAGTCGTCGGGATAGTGCTCCTGAATGGTTTTCAGGAAGTAATCATTGATCTCAAAAATAATACTCAGGTGACGCGGCAGAATTTTGCCGATCATGTCTACCGGCCAGGTCTCCAGCGCCTCGCTCATCAGCGTATGGTTGGTGTAGGAGAAGATCTGACAGGTAACTTCAAATGCGTCATCCCAGCTGAACTTATACTCATCGATCAGCAGCCGCATCAGTTCCGGGATCGCCAGTACCGGATGCGTGTCGTTCAGGTGGATAGCGACTTTGTCAGCAAGGTTGTCCCAGGTTTCATGCATTTTCCAGTGGCGATGCAGAATATCCTGTACCGTAGATGAAACCAGAAAATACTCCTGACGCAGCCGCAGCTCGCGTCCGGAGTAAGTTGAATCATCCGGATAAAGAACGCGCGAAACGTTCTCTGAATGGTTTTTATCCTCGACGGCCGCAAAGTAGTCGCCCTGGTTGAACTTGCCAAGGTTGATCTCATTACTTGCCTGCGCGCCCCACAGCCGCAGCGTATTGGTGGCATCGGTGTCAAAACCAGGGATGATTTGATCGTACGCCATCGCGACAATCTCTTCGGTTTCCACCCAGCGAACGCGCGCGCCCTCATGCTGCAGGCGGCCGCCAAAACGCACTTTATAGCGGGTATTGTGGCGCTGAAACTCCCACGGGTTGCCATACTCCAGCCAGTAGTCTGGCGACTCACGCTGCTGACCATCGACAATATTCTGCCGGAACATGCCGTAGTCATAGCGGATACCGTAACCGCGTCCCGGCAGGCCTAACGTTGCCAGCGAATCAAGAAAGCAGGCAGCCAGACGACCGAGGCCGCCGTTGCCGAGTCCGGGATCGTTTTCCTCTTCCATCAGTTCGCTGAGGTTGAGTCCCATCTCATCCAGCGCCTGATTAAGATCGTCATAAATGCCCATCGCCAGCAGCGCATTGCCCAGCGTACGGCCCATCAGGAACTCCATCGACAGGTAGTAAACCTGACGCACGTCCTGCGACAGCTGCGCACGGCTGGAACGCAGCCAGCGCTCTACCATACGGTCTCGCACCGCGAGCAGCGACGCGTTCAGCCACTCATGCTTATTCGCGATTGAAGGATCTTTGCCAATCGTAAACATCAGCTTATAGGCGATTGAGTGCTTCAGCGCTTCAACCGTCAGCGTGGGTGAGGCGTAGGTAAAAGGTGCATTCATATCCGGACTCCCAATCTCTCAATTACAGCATACGTTGATAAAGATCGCGGTAGGCTTGCGCCGCCACCTGCCAGCTGAAATCCATCGCCATGGCCTGGCGCTGAACATAGCGCCAGAGTGAAGGTCGTGACCAGAGCACAAAGGCGCGACGAATAGCACGCAGCAGTGACCAGGCGTTACTGTCTTCAAAACTGAAGCCGCTGGCGACACCATCCGCCAGGTTCTCCAGAGAGCTATCCTGTACGGTATCGGCCAGACCACCGGTACGACGCACCAGCGGCAGCGTGCCGTATTTCAGACCATAGAGCTGCGTCAGTCCGCAGGGTTCAAAGCGGCTGGGCACCATAATCACATCGGCACCGCCGACAATACGGTGTGAGAACGCTTCGTGATAGCCAATCTGTACGCCCACGCTGCCGGGATGTTCCGCCGCCGCCGCAAGGAAACCCTGCTGCAGTTCGGCATCGCCCTGACCCAGCAACACCAGCTGCCCGCCCTGCGCCAGCAGACCCGGCAGCGCTTCCAGCACCAGATCGAGCCCTTTCTGTTTTGTCAGCCGGCTGATAACACAGAAGACCGGCACTTTGTCATCGACTTTCAGTCCCATGGCGATCTGCAGCTGACGTTTGTTTTCCGCTTTACTCTCCAGCGTGTCGCGGTCATAACGGGCGGTCAGCAGCAGGTCATGCGCCGGATCCCAGATGCCCGGATCCACGCCGTTGAGAATGCCGCTCAGGCGACCTTCACGCAGACGCTGCTCCAGCAGCGATTCCATACCGTAACCAAATTCCGGGCGGGTGATCTCCAGCGCGTAGGTCGGACTGACCGCCGTAATATGATCGGCAAAGAACAGGCCGGCTTTGAGGTAAGAGATCTGGCCGTAAAACTCCAGACCGTGCATACCAAAATATTCCTGCGGGATCTGAATCTCATCCAGATGCCGGGCGTTAAACAGCCCCTGATAGGCAAGGTTGTGTACGGTAAAGACCGTTTTAGCCGGATTGCCGCGCGCGGCAATGTAGGCGCAGGTCAGACCGGCATGCCAGTCATGCGCATGCACAATCTGCGGACGCCACAGTGCGTCCACGCCGCTTGCCAGCTCGGCACCCATCCAGCCCAGCAGCGCAAAACGCAGATAGTTATCGACGTAAGCGAACTGCGATGTGTCGTGGTAGGGGCTGCCGGGACGGTCATACAATCCTGGCGCGTCAATCAGATAAATTCCGACACCGTTGTACTGCCCAAACAGCAGGCGCACGGGTCCGGCAAAGGTTTGCAGCTCTGCTACTACATCAGTATCAGGAATTCCTTTACGCAGATCCGGAAACGCCGGAAGCAATACCCGCGTATCCGTACCATCGGCTATTTGTGCCTGAGGTAATGCGCCGACGACATCAGCCAGTCCGCCCGTTTTCAGCAGCGGAAAAAGCTCTGAACAGACATGTAAAACCTGCATCCTGAACCCCTATTATGTTATCGCGCGCGTTCCACGCGGCGGTTTTTTTGTATGCTTGTCGCCACTCACTGACCCGCGGTGGCCAGCCTGGCCAGCATGGCGCGCGTCACCAGTACGATACCCTCTTCCGATCGGTAAAAACGCCGGCTGTCTTCATCCGGATTCTCTCCAATCACCATGCCTTCCGGGATCTCGCAGGCACGGTCAATCACACAGCGGCGTAGCCGGCACGAACGGCCTACCACAACATCCGGCAGCAGCACCGCTGAATCAATATTGCAAAATGAGTTTACGCGCACGCGCGGAAACAGCACTGAATTCACTACCACGGAGCCGGAAATAATGCAGCCGCCTGATACCAGCGAGTTCATGGTCATGCCATGACTGCCGGAGCGATCCTGCACAAATTTAGCCGGCGGCAGTGGCTCCATATGGGTCCGGATGGGCCATTCCTGATCATACATATCCAGCTCTGGCGTAACGGACGCCAGATCGAGATTGGCGCGCCAGTAGGCCTCCAGCGTGCCCACGTCGCGCCAGTAAGGCTCGGCGTTCTCATCATTCTGCACGCAGGAGAGCGTGAAGGAATGTGCATATGCCTCACCGCTCGCCACAATTTTTGGCAGCAAATCTTTACCAAAGTCGTGACTGGAGTTCTCTACCAGCAAATCGTCTTCCAGTAACTGATAAAGATAGTCGGCATTGAAAACATAGATACCCATACTTGCCAGCGCTTTATCTGCGTCGCCTGGCATAGCGGGCGGCGTCGCGGGTTTCTCAACAAAATCGACCACGTTGTTTTCAGCATCCACTGCCATTACCCCAAAGGCGGTCGCTTCCGCCAGCGGAACCGGCAGACAGGCGATAGTACATTTCGCGCCGCGTTCAGCATGATCGAGCAGCATGCGTGAGTAGTCCATTTTGTAGATATGATCGCCGGCCAGGATCACGATGTACTGTGCGTTATAGCGCCGGATAATATCGAGGTTTTGTGTCACCGCATCGGCGGTGCCGCGATACCAGTGTTCTGTCGCAGCGCGCTGCTGAGCAGGCAGCAAATCGACAAACTCATTCATCTCTTCGTTAAACAGTGACCAGCCGCGCTGAATATGCTGCGTCAGCGTATGCGACTGATACTGGGTAATGACGCCGATGCGCCGGATGCCTGAATTAATGCAGTTGGAAAGGGCAAAGTCGATAATACGAAACTTGCCGCCAAAGTGAACGGCAGGCTTCGCGCGTTTTGCGGTCAGATCTTTCAGACGCGTACCGCGTCCGCCAGCGAGGATCAGGGCAACTGTCTGGGTAGGAAGCTGGCGCGCCAGCATCAGAGGATCGTTTCTGTCTAACTTCACCATGTCTGACTCCTTATGATTGCTTTAGGAACACACACACGCCGCGTGCGGGCCCGTGCCAGACAGTTGTCAAAATGGGATTATCTTCCCCGGCGAAAGGAGGTATGGCATGCCATTCTCCGTCTGGTAAGGCTAGGTCACTGATTGCATCTGTTGCATTTATTGTTATCAGCCAGCGGTCCGACAGCAGGATTTGCATCTGATGCACGCCCCGCTCCCACTCTTCTGGTTCCAGTGGTTTGCCGCTGGTATTGAACCACTGCACCTGACCCTCCCCCTCCTGCCACCAGCAGTCTGCCGTCAGCGCCGGAATGCGCTGGCGCAGCTGGATAAGCGCCGCAGTAAAGTCGACCAGTCCTGAATCATCCTGCTGCCAGTTGAGCCACGTCAGCAGGTTATCCTGACAGTAGGCGTTGTTATTGCCGTACTGGCTCTGTCCACGCTCATCGCCAGCCAGCAGCATCGGCGTGCCCTGTGCCAGCAGCAGCGTGGTCAGCAGCGCATGCGTGCTGTGCCGCCGCCGCTGTACGACATCCGGATTCGCCTTCAGTCCTTCATGCCCGTGGTTATGGCTGAAGTTATCACTGCTACCGTCGCGGTTGTCCTCGCCGTTAGCCTGATTATGTTTATGGTTATAGCTCACCAGGTCGTGCAGCGTGAAGCCATCATGCGCAGTAATAAAATTAATGCTGGCGTGCGGCTGGCGGCCTGGGTTCTGAAACAGATCGGCTGAGGCGGCAAACCGGCGCGCCAGCTCACCGTTGCTCAGTTCGCCATGCAGCCAGTAGCGGCGTACAGCATCGCGAAAATGGTCGTTCCATTCGGCAAAACCCGGTGGGAACCGGCCCACCTGATAGCCGTTTTCGCCAATGTCCCATGGTTCAGCAATCAGCTTGACCTGTGACAGGATCGGACAGGCACGGATCGCCGCCAGCAGCGGCGCTTCAGCGCAAAACTCTGGCGTACGGCCCAGCACGCTGGCGAGATCAAAGCGGAAACCATCAACGTGACAGTGCTGTACCCAGTAGCGCAGCGCTTCCAGCGCCCACGTCATCACCTGCGGATCGCTGAGATTCAGCGTGTTGCCGCAGCCGGTCCAGTTCTGGTAGTTCCCCTGCTCATCAAGCCAGTAGTAGCTGGCGTTATCCACACCGCGCAGCGACAGCGTCGGACCAATCTCCTCCAGCTCTGCCGTGTGGTTGAATACCACATCCAGGATCACCTCAATACCCGCCGCATGCAGCGTTTTTACCGCCTGCTGAAACTCCTGCAGCGCCGTGACACCCGCTTCGCCTGACGCATAATCCGGATGCACTGCCCAGAGCGCATAGGGGTTATAGCCCCAATAGTTATGCAGCCCCAGCCGCTGCAGCCGCGGCTCACTGGCAAAAGCGGCTACAGGCAAAAGCTCCAGCGCGGTAATGCCCAGATGACGCAGGTACTTCACCATAACAGGGTGGCCGAGCGCCGCATACGTCCCGCGCAGCGTTTCCGGAATTTCCGGATGCAGCTGCGTCAGACCGCGCACGTGCGCTTCATAAATGACCGTGTTGCCCCAGGGCGTACGCGGTGGCCGATCGTCTCCCCAGTCAAAGTCTTCGGCGATAACCAGCGATGCTGGCATACAGCTGGCGCTGTCCTGGCCGTCAGGCTGTGCGATACCACCATACAGCGGTGCGTCATCCGCAACGCTGCCGGTAACGGCTCTGGCGCAGGGGTCCACCAGCAGTTTAGCCGGATTAAAACGGTGTCCCCGCTGCGGGTCCCACGGGCCATAAACGCGATAGCCGTAGCGCTGGCCTGGCTTCAGCCCGGCAACATAGCCGTGCCAGATATCGCCGCTGCGCGCGGGCAGCACAAGGCGCTGCTCCTCGCCTTCACGGCTGAACAGGCAAAGCTCCACCTTCTCTGCGTGACGCGAGAAGAGCGTGAAGTTGACGCCGCGTCCATCATAGCGGGCACCGTGCGGCGCAGGTTCGCCCGCTTCGATCATCAGTCCGCCTCCCGCACCAGCCAGATGGTCGACAGCGGTGGCAGCGTCAGACTCAGCGACTGTGCCCGGCCGTGGCTGGCAATCTCGTCGGTATGGGTGATGCTATGATTGCGCACGTCGCTGCCGTGATAGTCGTGCTGATCGGTATTCAGCACCTCACGCCAGCCGCCGGCCTGATTGACGCCAAAACGGTAATCCTGGCGCGTGACCGGCGTGAAGTTACTGACAACAATGATCTCATTGCCTTCGCGGTCGCGGCGCACAAAGACAAACACCGAGTTATCGTGGTCATCCACCACCAGCCATTCAAAGCCCTGCGGGTCAAAGTCGAGCTGATAAAGTGGCGCATAGTGGCGATAGCTGTGGTTGAGATCGCGTACCAGACGCTGTACGCCGTGATGCCAGTTGTCATCGCCTTCCAGCAGGTGCCAGTCAAGGCTGACGTCATGGTTCCACTCGCGTCCCTGAGCAAACTCATTGCCCATAAACTGCAGCTTTTTACCCGGAAACGCCCACATCCAGCCGTAGTAAGCACGCAGGTTAGCAAACTTCTGCCAGGCGTCACCCGGCATGCGATCAAGAATAGAGCGCTTACCGTGCACCACTTCATCATGTGACAGCGGCAGCACAAAGTTTTCGCTGTAGTTGTAAGCCATACCGAACGTCATCAGATTGTGATGATAGCGGCGATGTACCGGATCGAGCTTCATGTAGTCGAGGGTGTCGTGCATCCAGCCCAGGTTCCACTTGAACCAGAAGCCCAGCCCTTCATTCTCGATCGGGCGCGTGACGCCAGGGAAGTCGGTTGACTCTTCTGCCACGGTGATGCTGCCAGACACGGCAGTGCCCAGCGTCTGATTGGTATGACGCAGAAACGCGATCGCTTCCAGGTTCTCGCGCCCGCCCAGATGATTCGGGATCCACTCGCCCGCTTTACGGCTGTAGTCGCGATAGATCATTGAAGCCACTGCATCCACACGCAGTCCATCAATACCAAATCGTTCCAGCCAGTAAAGCGCGTTACCGGAGAGATAGTTACTGACTTCACGCCGGCCAAAGTTATAGATCAGCGTATTCCAGTCCTGATGATAGCCTTCGCGCGGATCGCTGTGCTCATAGAGTTCGGTGCCGTCAAATTTTGCCAGACCAAAGTCGTCATCAGGGAAATGTCCCGGCACCCAGTCCAGCAGCACGTTAATGCCCGCTTCGTGTGCCGCTGCAATAAACTGGCGGAACTCATCGCGCGTCCCGAACCGGCGCGTCGGCGCATACATGCCCAGCGGCTGATAACCCCAGCTGCCGTCAAACGGATGCTCATTAATCGGTAGCAGTTCAATATGGGTAAAACCCATCTCTTTGACGTAGGGGATCAGCTGCTCAGCCAGCTCTTTGTAGCTCAGCCAGAAGTTGTTATCGGTGTGGCGTCGCCATGAGCCGAGGTGCACCTCATAAATAGAGATAGGCTGATCAAAACCGTTGGCCGCTTTGCGCGCAGGCTGCATCTCAACCTTCGGCGGCAGCCCGCAGATCATTGACGCCGTCTGCGGACGCATCTGCGCCTCAAACGCAAACGGATCGGCTTTGATACGCATCTGCCCGTGTAAATCGACAATCTCATATTTATAGAGCTGCCCGTTTACCGCGCCCGGCACAAACAGCTCCCAGATCCCGAGTTCACGCCGGAAGCGCATCGGATGACGGCGGCCATCCCAGAAATTGAAATCGCCGACCACAGAGACGCGACGGGCATTCGGTGCCCATACGGCAAAGCGCGTGCCGCTGACGCCATCAATGGTTGCGCCGTGCGCGCCCAGAGTTTCATAGGGACGCTGGTGCGTGCCTTCAGCCAGCAGCCAGGCATCCATATCGGCCAGCAGCGGACCAAAACGGTAAGCATCATCAATCAGATTCTGCTGACCGTGCCAGTTCACCGCCAGCTGATAGCGAAACATGTTCTTGCGGCGCGGAATAATGCCGCTGAAAAAACCGCGTGAATCCAGACACTTCAGCTGACCACATTTGCGGCCGGTTTTGGTTTCGATCACCCAGACTTCAGAGGCATCCGGCAGCAGCGCGCGGACTTCAAGGCCCTGAACGGTCTGGTGCATTCCCAGGACAGAAAAGGGGTCGGCGTAATCCCCGGCAAAAAGCGCATTGATCGCATCGCGATCGGGAAACTCTGACATGACTTTCTTCCTATGATTTTGTGCAGGCGACCGCAGAGGCAGTTGTGCCGCTGTAAGTGCGCTGCTTTTCATTGAGTCATACGTACACCGGCAAGAGAGGCCACCCTCCATGGGAAAATTCGTTGCCAGGTACCACTACTAATTCGCTTACAAAGTACAACCTGTTAACAATCGGTACTTCTCAGTTAAATCATAGCTTGGGGTTGGCAGAAGCCAGGGAGGAACATGAAAAATTGTTGTCAGAAAAACAAAAAAGGGAAGCCGATCACTCGCGGGCGGCAATTTAGCTTATGTTTTGCCCGTCAGCTGATTAAAAAAAAGCCGGGGAACCCCGGCCTGTCTGATGTCGTTGCGCTTAGTCGGTCAGCAGACGCAGCATGCGACGCAGCGGTTCTGCCGCACCCCACAGCAGCTGATCGCCGACGGTGAAGGCAGAAAGGTACTCCGGCCCCATGTTAAGCTTGCGCAGACGGCCGACCGGCGTGGTCAGGCGACCGGTAACCGCAGCGGGCGTCAGCTCGCGCATCGTGATTTCGCGATCGTTTGGCACCACTTTCACCCACTCGTTATGCGCCGCAAGCAGCTGCTCAATCTCTGCCAGCGGCAGATCTTTTTTCAGCTTCAGCGTGAATGCCTGGCTGTGGCAGCGCAGCGCGCCGACGCGCACGCACAGGCCATCAACCGGAATGATGTTGCCGGTGTTGAGGATTTTGTTGGTTTCGGCCTGGCCTTTCCACTCTTCGCGGCTCTGGCCATTGTCGAGCTGCTTGTCGATCCAGGGGATCAGGCTGCCCGCCAGCGGCACGCCAAAGTTATCCGTCGGCAGCGTACCGGAGCGGGTAAAGTCAGTCACGCTGCGCTCAATCTCCAGAATAGCGGAAGCGGGATCCTGCAGTGCCGGTGCGACATGATCGTGCAGCATGCCCATCTGCGTCAGCAGTTCGCGCATATGACGCGCGCCGCCGCCGGACGCCGCCTGATAAGTTGCCACTGAGGCCCACTCCACCAGATCGTTCGCAAACAGGCCGCCCAGTGACATCAGCATCAGGCTGACGGTGCAGTTGCCACCGACAAAGGTTTTGATGCCGTTGTTCAGTCCGTCACGAATAACCTGATGGTTAACCGGATCGAGAATAATGATGGCGTCGTCTTTCATGCGCAGCGTAGAGGCTGCATCAATCCAGTAACCCTGCCAGCCGCTCTCACGCAGCTTTGGATAGACTTCACTGGTATAGTCGCCGCCCTGGCAGGTAATAATAATGTCGAGCGCTTTCAGCGCGTCGATATCAAACGCATCCTGCAGCGCGCCGGTTGACTTACCGCCAAACGCGGGCGCAGCCTGGCCGAGCTGCGACGTAGAAAAGAACACCGGATTGATCACGTCAAAATCGCGTTCTTCGCTCATTCGTGACATCAGCACAGAGCCGACCATGCCACGCCAACCAATAAAACCTACATTCTTCATTTTCTGTCCGTCTCAGGAGCTCGGGCCGAGGCCTGTATAGTGCATGTATCAGACCCGACGCGAAACGTGCGCGAGCCTGCGTGATATTCAGGTTTACCTGCGACCTTCAACTCTACAAAATGCTGCACTTCTGGCAAGTGAATTAATTCGATTACACCTGTTTTTTCAGCAACAGAGCTAATAATAGTGAACACCAACAGAAAGGAGTGGTTTACCGCCCATGACTGAAATGATATCTGCGACCGTGCTGCTGCTGCTGATTATGGATCCTCTCGGCAATCTGCCCATTTTCATGTCGGTGCTGAAACATCTGGAGCCCAGACGCCGGCGCGTGGTGCTGATGCGTGAAATGCTGATTGCGCTCGGGCTGATGCTGCTGTTTCTGTTTGCCGGTGAACGCATTCTGATGTTCCTGAATCTGCGCACCGAAACGGTCTCGATTTCCGGCGGCATTATTCTGTTTCTGATCGCGATTCGCATGATTTTTCCCTCTGGCGACACCGGCAGCAGCGGCCTGCCGGCTGGCGAGGAGCCGTTTCTCGTGCCGCTGGCTATCCCGCTGGTCGCCGGCCCGTCGCTGCTGGCAACCCTGATGCTGCTGTCGCATCAGTATCCGCATCAGATGAGTCATCTGGTCGGCGCGCTGCTGATCGCCTGGGGGGCTACGGTTATCATTCTGCTGCTATCGGGGCTGTTTCTGCGCCTGCTGGGCGACAAGGGCGTCAACGCGCTGGAACGGCTGATGGGACTGATCCTGATTATGCTGGCGACACAGATGTTCCTGGATGGGATCCGTGCTTATCTGAAGCTCTGACCAACTGCTATAGCTGCGGGCGACTGGCATCGCCCGCACCCCGTCAGTTTTTTTTCTTAATCGGTTTACCGGACCAGTAGCCTGCCAGCAGAGAGCCGGAGAGGTTGTGCCAGACCGAGAAGAGTGCCCCCGGCAGGGCAGCAAGCGGCGAGAAATAGAGCTTGCCGAGCGTGGCCGCCAGCCCCGAGTTCTGCATGCCTACCTCCAGCGCCAGCGTGCGGCAGGTGGACTCATCAAAGCCAAACAGCTTGCCGCCCCAGTAGCCGCCGAGCAGACCGATAGCGTTATGCAGGATCACCGCCAGAATCACCATCAGACCCACCGATCCGATAAAGCTCTGGCTGCCCGCGACCACCGCGCTGATGATCAGCAGAATGCAGAGCATGGAAAACGCCGGCAGCCAGGGTTCAACGCGGCGCACCACGCTGTTCATGGTGTGATGAATAATCAGCCCGAGTGAAATCGGGATCACCACAATTTTCACAATGCTCAGCAGCATCCCCACCACGTCGACCTGAATATGGGTATCAACGTAAAAGCGGGTCAGCAGCGGGGTGGCAAAGACACCGACCAGCGCAGAGACCGAAGAGATCGTCACCGAGAGCGCCACATCGCCTTTTGCCAGATAAATCATTACGTTAGATGCGGTTCCGCTGGCGACACTGCCGACCAGAATCATGCCGGCGGCCAGATCGGGCGGCATCTGAAACAGTTTTGCCAGCGCCCATGCGGCCAGCGGCATCACCAGATAGTGCAGAAAGGTACCGGCAATGACCGGGGCCGGACGCACCAGCACGCGTTTAAAATCGTCGATATTCAGCGTGACGCCCATGCCAAACATAATCAGCATCAGCAGATAAGAGACCCACGGACCAATACCGGTAAAGGTGGATGGTGAGTAATAGGCAGCGACGGAGAGCAGTACAGCCCAGAGTGGAAACAGGCGGGTGAGACTGGCGAGCATGGAGCACATCCTTTTTCAGAGACCTTTTTCCGGTATATAAGCAGGCCGGAGCGGTTTTAAATGGTTTGCCACAGGTGAAGGACCGCGCAGGGAACGATCGCCGCGATCGGAAGGGATCATAACATTTCGTTATCGCCGCCGACGGTGCCAGTGGCAATTGCCTATCAGCTGCTGCATATTGCGTCCTGAGGCGGGAAATAACACTGCGCTTTGCGGCAAACGCCAGCAGATATGGCGGGATTCACCGGGAAAAAAGCCGGACAGCGTCCGGCTAATCAGCATGATAAAGGGGATCAGGCACCAAACAGGTTGTGATGCAGCGCGCGCACTACCGCTTCCGCATCAGGTGTCGGCACCAGGAAACAGAGGTTGTAGCTGCTGGCACCGTAGCAAATCATGCGCAGATTAAACGGCTCCAGCGCCCCAAAGACCTCTTTACCCACGCCGCAGGCTTTCGACAGGTTATTGCCGATAATGGCCACCAGCGCCAGGTTCTCTTCAACTTCAACGCGGCACAGCGAAGAGAGTTCGGTGAGCAGCGCCTGCGTCAGCAGACTATCCACGCTGCTGGTAGAGCCGGTGTTATCCAGCGTCAGCGCCACGCTGACTTCAGAGGTAGTGACCAGATCTACGGAAACGTTATGGCGCGCCAGAATCGCAAACACCTCAGCCAGAAAACCGTGCGCGTGCAGCATGTTCAGGCTGTGCAGCGTCAGCAGCGTCTGCTTGCGACGCAGTGCCAGCGCGCGGAACAGCGGCGGATTGCGCGTTTCATTGCAGACGCGGGTGCCGCCGGCGGCGGGATCTTTACTGGAGCCGACAAACACCGGGATGTCGCTGCGTACTGCCGGCAGCAGCGTGGCGGGATGGAGCACTTTCGCGCCAAAAATGGCCATCTCTGCCGCCTCTTCGAAGGTGATCTCTTCGATACGGCGCGCAGCCGGCACCACGCGCGGATCGGTGGTATAGATACCGGCCACGTCGGTCCAGATATCGATGCGCTCAGCCCGCAGCGCCTCGCCCAGCAGCGCAGCAGTATAATCACTGCCGCCGCGGCCCAGCGTGGTGGTGCGTCCTTTGCTCTCGCTACCGATAAAGCCCTGGGTAACCACCAGCGCCTCCGCAATGCGCGGCTGCAGCTGCGCCGCCGCCAGCGTCTGCAGCTCAGCCACCTGCGGCTCTGCCCGGCCAAAACGATCGCTGGTGCGCATCACTTTGCGTACGTCAAACCATTCTGCATTAACGCCGCGCTCGCGCAGGATCTCGACAAACAGCAGCGTTGACATCAGTTCGCCGTGGCTGACCAGTTCGTCGGTGAGAGCAAGAGAATTTGCCAGCGCCGTGGTGTCTGACAGCATGGTGATGTTTTCCAGCACGCGGTCGATCTCGTCGCGGATTACGTCCGGCGCGGCAAGGCGATCGATAATGGCGTACTGAATACGGCGAATTTCATCCAGCATCTGCGTACGCTCTGCCTGCTCCTGGCCTTCGGCCAGCGCGACCAGCAAATTTGTTACGCCAGCAGACGCAGAGAGCACGACCAGACGGGTATGGGTATCGGACAGCACAACGTCCGCGCTGCGGTTCATGGCATCGAAATCGGCAACGCTGGTGCCACCAAATTTTGCCACAATCAACGGTTGAGACATGTAACAAACCTCGTGTCAGGTTATCTTCTGCCGGGAATTCGGTTCAGAAGACAGGGATAACAGCCTTGGCACAAGAGAAGAGCGGAATTGGACAGACAAGATCAGGAGATGAGTCACCAAAAGCACTTCACCTTGCGAAACGTCCGACTGCGGACGCTTCTGGTGACAACCCAGAGGATTCAGCCCCTGCAGCCGACAGCACAACACTCCGCGTGTTATGCCATCTCGGCGTCGCACCCCCTGATGTGTTTTCGCCGGATACGGATCCTCAAACACACTGCCTGGGCGACGCGCCTCTTCTGGCTTGCACCCGGAGGTGCAAGTCGCGGGCATAAATTATCGACAAATTGTGCTGCTGTCCAGCCTTGTAGCGCCCGGATAAATGATTTTTTAACCCGTGCGGCTCCGGTGAAAACGTGCGCCGGGCCTGACGCATAATGTCTGACACAACATCGCCTGCTTACGCGGCTTTTTACTGATGTGCCTCAGAATTTGTCATTTCTGCCTGCTGCATACTGGTGCCTGGATTTCGCTGAAACCGCGCGGCCAGGGTCACAAAATTTTTCCTTTCCCCTTCAACTATGGTCATACTGAAATGCGTTTGTGCGATGCCTGTTCGACTGTACCCGACGCGGTTATGCGCCTGATACACAGGCACAGACCGGGGTATCCGCAGCGCGCCGTAAGAGAAACTAAGCAGGCCGGGCCAGCGGAACGCGCCCGGATGAAATGACGGTTCTTATATCAACAAGAGTGTTGCCATGAAAAATATTAATCCGACACAAACCGCAGCGTGGCAAGCGCTGCAGCAGCATTTTGAACAGATGAAATCAGTGCAGATCGCCGATCTTTTTCAGCAGGATGCCGATCGTTTTGCGAAATTCTCCGCTACGTTCGATGATCAGATGCTGGTGGATTTCTCAAAAAACCGTATCACTGAGGAAACCCTCACTAAATTGCAGGCGCTGGCTAAAGAGACCGACCTGGCGGGCGCCATTAAATCGATGTTCTCCGGCGAGAAGATCAACCGTACGGAAGAGCGCGCCGTGCTGCACGTGGCGCTGCGCAACCGCAGCAATACGCCGATTCTGGTTGATGGCAAAGATGTGATGCCGGAAGTCAACGCCGTGCTGGATAAGATGAAAGGCTTCTCTGAGCGGATCATTAGTGGCGAGTGGAAGGGATATACCGGTAAGCCCATTACTGACGTGGTCAACATCGGTATCGGCGGCTCCGATCTCGGCCCGTTTATGGTTACAGAGGCGCTGCGCCCCTATAAAAACCATCTGAACATGCACTTTGTCTCCAACGTTGACGGTACGCATATTGCCGAGACGCTGAAAGATCTGAATCCGGAAACCACGCTGTTCCTGGTGGCCTCAAAAACCTTCACCACGCAGGAAACCATGACCAATGCGCACAGCGCGCGCGACTGGTTCCTGAAAACGGCGGGCGATCAGCAGCACGTGGCAAAACATTTCGCCGCGCTCTCTACCAACGGCAAAGCGGTCAGCGAGTTTGGTATTGATACCAGCAACATGTTTGAGTTCTGGGACTGGGTGGGCGGGCGCTACTCACTCTGGTCGGCAATTGGCCTCTCTATTATTCTCTCCATCGGCTTTGATAACTTCACGCAGCTGCTCAGCGGCGCACACGCCATGGATCAGCACTTTGCCACTGCCCCGGCAGAGCAGAACCTGCCGGTATTGCTGGCGCTGATTGGTATCTGGTACAACAATTTCTTTGGTGCTGAAACCGAAGCGATTCTGCCTTACGATCAGTATATGCATCGCTTTGCCGCCTATTTCCAGCAGGGCAATATGGAATCGAACGGCAAGTATGTCGATCGCGAGGGCAATCCGGTCGACTATCAGACCGGCCCGATTATCTGGGGCGAGCCTGGCACCAATGGTCAGCATGCGTTTTATCAGCTGATCCACCAGGGAACCAAGCTGGTGCCGTGTGACTTTATCGCACCGGCTATTACCCATAACGCGCTGGCCGATCACCACCAGAAGCTGCTGTCGAACTTTTTTGCTCAGACCGAGGCGCTGGCGTTTGGTAAGTCACGCGATACGGTAGAGAAAGAGTTTACGGATGCCGGCAAATCGGCGGAGTCCGTGGCGCACGTTGTGCCGTTTAAAGTGTTTGAAGGAAACCGTCCGACTAACTCTATTCTGCTGCGCGAAATTACCCCTTACAGCCTTGGCGCGCTGATTGCCCTGTATGAACATAAGATTTTCACACAGGGTGCCATTCTGAATATTTACACGTTTGATCAGTGGGGTGTGGAACTGGGCAAACAGCTGGCGAACCGTATTTTGCCTGAGCTTGAAAATGATGCTGATATTGCCAGCCACGACAGCTCCACCAATGGCTTAATCAATCGCTATAAATCCTGGCGTTAATTTGCGTTAAGATTATCAGGGCGGCCGCTGGCCGCCTTTTTTATCCCGCCTGTTTTCCGGTTTTAATACGGCCATTCATTGCTGATGAAATATCTTCCCCACCTGCTAAAGAAAATCTGACATTACGCTAAGCCACCGTATAAACCACAGCTTTTAACGGATCTGTTTGTATGCGCCAGGCACTCTATCGCGTTGAATGCGCGCCAATTTAAATTTACAACCCGTCAGGAAAATCCGATAATTCCTATTCCGTGCCAAATTTTACTAAAAATGTGTAAAATCCTGCCGTATATAATGTCGTCATATTTATTCTTCAGACAGTGGCAAACGTGCCACGGAAAAAGGGTGTTTACGCCACTTAAGTCTGCCTGTAATACAACAGCAGCCGGATAAGAGCGCGCTTTTTAGTCTGCTGAACGCTGATATTTTACTGCTCTGGCGTGAACGCGCCTGAAACCGGGATAGCGCCTTCATTCTTTTTTGTTCTCAATGCAGGAAACGCTGTTATGAAAAAACTCGTGGCTGCCGGTGCAGCCTTGTTATATATCGCGGCCTCTTCTGCCGCCCATGCCGTACCGGAAGAGACCGGCGCGGCAGCTGGCGCACAGGCGGGAGCTATCTCCTCGGGTGCATCGACTGCGGTGGGGATTGGCGCGCTCGGCGCGCTGGTGGGCCTCGGTCTTGCCGCTGCTGGCGGCGGCGGTGACGGCGCAAATACGGGTACAACAACAACCACAACGGGCACTATCCGTTGATAAGACACTTTTTCTCCTGACCGCACGCCCGTGTGGTTATTTTTGGCTTTTGTTTTTTTGACAGGGATACACAGTGCGCCAACTCTCTTTGCTGCTGCTTTGTCTGTTGCTGCAGGCCTGCACACAGACGCAAAAAGGTCTTGAGCAGACCGTCATGCTTGCCGTTAATGGTCCGGACGACGTGACGGTCAGTGCAGAACAGATTCAGAAACTGCCTTACGCCAGTATGTACGCCCGCATCGACAATGGCACACGTATCTTTGTGGTACTCGGCTACCTTGAAGCGGGTCAGCAGAAGTGGGTGACTCAGGATAAAGCGATGCTGGTGATGCAGCAGGGACGCCTGGTGAAAACGCTGGGGCTGCGCGACAACCTGCAGGCGGTCAGTAACCTCGCCGGGGATCCGCTGGCTGATGCACTGTATCTGCAGAATGGAGCGAGCTGGACACGCGTCGTGCAGTGGCGTGAACAGGATCGGGTACGCGCCGCAACGGCGACCTCGCAGTTTCAGCGCGGCACTGATGAAGTGCTGACGCTGGCGGGAGAAGCGGTACCGTGCCGCGTCTGGCATGAAAATGTATCGATGGCGAGCCTGAACCGCACCTGGCAGAACATTTTCTGGATCGACAATCGTGACGGCACGGTGCTGCAGGCGCAGCAGACGCTTGCCGCTGACCAGTTTCCTGTTGTAACCACTCTTCTGAAGCCGGCTAAATCATGAAAAAAATAATTACCTTGCTGGCTGCACTGGCTCTGCCTGCGGCAGGCAGCGCGCTGGCCGCAAGCCAGATTAGCGTGCACACCGCGCCTGGCGAAAGCAGCGTGCAAATCAATGATCTTCAGCGCCTGAGCCAGCTGCTGACGCATCCTGGCCTCAGCACCTGGTGGCCCGGCACCGTCATCGCAGAGCGCGGCGCTACCGCTGCCGTACAGCAACAGCGCAGCCAGCTGCTGGCCGATCTGCGCGCCTGGCAAAACAGCAGCGACGCCGCACTGGGTGCGACCATCGGTGCTGTGATCCGGCAGCTCGACGCGCTGCCGGTTACCGGCCGGCAGTTTACGTCGCTGGATATCGACTGGCTGCGCCTGCATCCGGAGGCAGATCGTGCGCTGCAGGGCAGTTACGATCTTTATACCCTGCCGGAACCGCATCAGGTGCTGATTCTGGGCGCCCTCACCCGGCCTGGCGCAGAATCCTGGCAGCCAGGGCGCAGCGTGCGTGACTATCTCGCCGCACATGACCGCCTGACCGGCGGTGAGCGCAGCGTGGCCACCGTTATTACGCCCTCTGGCGAGGTCCGGCAGGTCCCGGTCGCGTACTGGAATCAGCGTCATGCTGAAGTCGAACCCGGCAGCATTATCTGGCTCGGCTTTACCTCATGGAGCCTGCCGTGGGGCCAGGCAGATTTAAATACGCGTCTGATTTCTGTTCTGACTCACCGGATCCCGCAATAATGAAAAAACAACTACTGCTCAGCCTGCTGGCTGCATCCGTCTCGGCCGCCTGTCAGGTGCAGGCTGAAACCTGGCCGCAGCCGGTGGGCCCTTCACAATCCGATTTTGGTGGCGTCGGCCTGATGCAGACGCCAACCGCGCGCATGGCGAAAGAGGGCGAATTCAGTCTTAACGCCCGGGATAACGATCAGTACCGCTACTATTCCGCCTCACTGCAGCTTCTGTCATGGCTGGAAACCACCGTACGCTATACCGATGTGCGCACCCGTCGCTACAGCGGCGTGGAAGATTTCAGTGGTAATCAGAGCTATAAAGATAAAGCGTTCGATCTGAAACTGCGTCTCTGGCAGGAGAGTTACTGGCTGCCGGAGGTGGCGGTGGGTTCGCGCGACCTCGGCGGTACCGGGCTGTTTGACAGCGAGTATCTGGTGGCGTCTAAAGCCTGGGGACCGTTTGATTTTACGCTGGGCCTCGGCTGGGGCTATCTCGGCAGCAGCGGCACCGTGAAAAACCCGTTTTGCTCTTACAGCGACAGCTACTGCAGCCGTACCGGTGGCGGGACGGCCGGTGCAGTCAATGGCTCGCAGCTATTTCATGGCCCCGCTGCCCTGTTTGGCGGCGTGGAGTATCAGACCCCCTGGCAGCCGCTGCGCCTTAAGCTGGAATATGAAGGCAACGACTATCAGGATGACTTTGCCGGACGGCTGGAGCAGCGCAGCAAGGTCAATGCCGGCGCGATTTATCGCCTCACTGACTGGGCAGATATCAACGCCAGCTATGAGCGCGGCAATACCTTTATGTTTGGCATCACCCTTCGCACCAACTTCAACGATCTGCGCCAGACGCATATTGATACGCCGAAACCCGCTTACGACCCGCATCCGCAGGGCGATCTGCTGGATTCTGCCGTGGTCGCCAGCCAGCTCAGCGCACTGAAATATGATGCCGGATTCAACGGCCCGCGCATCCAGACCAAAGGCGCGACCCTTTACGTCAGCGGCGAGCAAATCAAATATCGCGATACGCGCGAAGGGGTTGACCGCGCCAATCGCATAATGATGAATCATCTGCCGGCCGGCATTGATACGATTGCCGTCACAGAGTCGCGCTTTAATATGCCGCAGGTGACGACGCGCACGCAGGTTGCCAGTCTGCATAATACGCTCAGCGGCTATCCGCTGGGACACGATCAGCCGCTGCAGCAGTCGCGCGATAATCCGGTCGATCCGGGCGCAACCGAGCAGGGCCTGTTCATGCGTAAAGATCGCCTGAACTACAGCCTGTCGCCGGTGCTCAACCAGTCAGTGGGCGGGCCGGAAAGCTTCTATATGTATCAGGCTGGCGCGATGGCGAACGCCGATTACTGGCTGACCGATCACCTGCTGGTGGGCGGCAGCCTGTTTGGTAATATCGTGAACAACTATGACCGCTTCAACTATAACGGCGCGCCCTCTGACTCCACGCTACCGCGCGTGCGTACCCATATCCGCGACTATGTGAAAAACAATCTCTACGTCAACGATCTGCAGGCCAACTATATGCGTTACCTCGGTAATAACATTTATGGCCAGGTTTATGGCGGCTATCTGGAAACCATGTATGGCGGCGCCGGTGCTGAAGTGCTCTACCGGCCAGTGGACAGCAACTGGGCAGTGGGCGCAGACGCTAACTACGTTAAACAGCGCGACTGGGACAACATGATGCAGTTCCGCGACTACAAAGCGCCAACCGGCCATCTGACCGCCTACTGGCGTCCGTGGTTTATGCAGGATGTGCTGGTGAAAGCGAGCGTGGGACAGTATCTGGCGAAAGATAAAGGCGCCACGCTGGATGTCTCCAAACGCTACGACAGCGGCGTCACCGTGGGTTTCTACGCCACCAAAACCAATGTTTCATCCGAAGCGTATGGCGAAGGCGACTTTACCAAAGGCTTCTATATTTCGATTCCGATGGATCTGTTTACCGTCACGCCAACGCGCGGCCGTGCACAGGTGAATTGGGTGCCGCTGACGCGTGATGGTGGCCAGATGCTGAGTCGTAAATATCAGCTCTACGATTTAACCGCCGATCGCGACGCGCGCTTTAATTAACACCATGCGCGGGGTAATACCCGCGCACTTTAGCTGTGCTGATACACACTCCACTTCTCTTCCCCCTGGCGTCAGCCAGACACCGCACGGTTTCTTGCCTCATTGCTCACAGATCCGACCAGCACAGCTGCATTTGCCTCCATAATGATTAAAACGAAAATGGTTTCCACGTACAACGCTGAAATGGAGCAACTATGGCTACCCCGGTACCGGCTAAACGCGGAAAAAAACCTCGCGTCACACCCCCTGCGGCTACGCCGCCTGCTGGCGGTCAGGTTCAGTCGCTGACGCGCGGCCTGCGTCTGCTGGAGTTGATTGCCGATGCGCACGGCAGCGTGGCGCTGACTGAACTGGCGCAGCAGGCGGGCCTGCCAAATTCAACCACGCATCGTCTGCTCTCCACGATGCAGCAGCAGGGCTTTGTGCATCAGGTGGGCGATCTGGGCTACTGGACGATTGGCGCCCATGCGTTTGTGGTGGGCAGCAGTTTTCTGCAGAGCCGCAATCTGCTGGCCATTGTGCATCCGGTGTTACGGCGACTGATGGAGGAAGCCGGCGAGACGGTGAATCTGGCGGTGCTGGATCTCAGTGATTATCAGGCGGTGATTGTTGATCAGGTGCAGTGCACGCAGCTGATGCGAATGTCAGCCCCGATTGGCGGCAAGCTGCCGATGCACGCCTCCGGCGCCGGAAAAGCCTTTCTGGCCCATCTGAATGATGAACAGGTGACCGCGCTGCTGCATCAGAAAGGCCTGCACGGTTATACCCCCAAAACGCTGATGTCGCCGCATACGCTGAAAGAGAATCTGGCGCTGATCCGCAAAATGGGCTTCTCACACGATGATGAGGAGCATGCGCTGGGGCTGCGCTGCGTAGCGGCGCCCATTTATGACGAGCACGGCGACGCCTTTGCCGCGATCTCTATTTCAGGCCCGCTGGCCCGCATGACGGACGATCGCATCACCGAACTGGGCGCACTGGTGATCCGCGCCGCCCGGACGGTCACGCAGGCTTATGCCGGACGTTAAACCGCCACCGTGGCGTAGCGCACGCTGAAGCGCCGGGCGTTACGCCACGCCATCGCCTCTTCAACATGGCCGTTGCGGATGCGCACCTGCAGCGCCCGCCACCAGCCAGGGTCAAACAGCTGCGGATGCAGCGCCTGCAGCAGCCTGCCGGTCGCGGGTTCGCTGCAGAGCGCGTAGCGGAACGTCTCCGGAAACACATCATCTGCTCCGACGCTGTACCAGGGCTCGGCCTGCAGCTCCTGCTCTTCATAACGCGCTGGCGGAACGTCGCGGAATATCAGCTCGGTCATCAGGCGAATTTCATCGTAATCATAAAACACCACGCGGCCGTGGCGCGTCATACCGAAATTTTTAAACAGCATGTCGCCGGGAAAAATATTCGCCGCCGCCAGCTGAGAGATGGCGTTGCCGTACTCCTCCAGCGCATGCCGTCGCTGCGCTTCGCTGGCGTGCTGCAGCCAGAGATTGAGCGGCTCCATGCGGCGCTCCAGCCAGAGATGGCGAATGATCACGCTGTCACCGCGCAGCGTTATCTTTTCCGGTATATCACGCATGAATTCCGCCATCAGCGCGTCAGGAATGCGCGCGCGCGGCAAAGCAAAGTAGCGAAACTCCTGCGTATCGGCCATGCGTCCGACGCGATCGTGCTCTTTTACCAGCTGGTAACAGGCGTGTACCTGCGCTTCCGTTACCTCTTTTTGCGGCGCGAAACGATCTTTGATGACCTTGAACACCCGATCGTAACCCGGCAGGGTAAAGACCAGCATCACCATGCCGCGTATGCCAGGCGCCAGGGTAAATGCGTCATCATGGCAGGCCAGATAGTGCAGATATTCGCGGTAGATCTCGGTTTTACCATGTTTCTGGCAGCCAATGGCGATATAGAGCCCGGCCAGGGTTTTGCCAGGCAGCAGCGGCTGCAGCCACGCCACCAGCGCCGCAGGCACCGGGGCGTAAACCATAAAGCTGGCGCGGGCGAAGCCGAAAACGATACTTGCCTCATCGCGATCCGTCAGACAGGTATCGATCCACAGCTGTCCGCTGCTGTCGCGCTGGATCGGCAGCAGACAGGGCAGGATCTCACCGCAGCTGAACTGCAGCCGCGCGATAATCCACGCAGTTTTGTTACGATAAAAGAGTTCGCTGGCGACCTCCAGCGTGGCACCCTCCAGCTGCACCGCGCTGAACGCTTCCCTCAGATGCTGCTCGATCCAGCGGATATCGCGTGCCAGATCCTGCCACGGCAGCCGCAGAGGCAGCTCGGACACTAACTGCCGCAGCGCACTCTGCCAGTCGGGCCGGGGAGCATAGAGACGCGACAGCGGACGCTGCGCTTCCGGTTGTTTCAGTGCCGGCTGCGAAGCGTGAATAAACAGGCGCTCCGGAAACAGATGGCTGTGCCCCTGCAGACGACAGTAAACGGAATTAAAAAAGCTCTCGGCAATTTCATGGCGCGGATAGCCCGGCAGCAGCGCCTCATAATGCGCTTTTACCCGCAGCCAGAATGCGGTGTCCCACTCCGTCTGCCCGCTCAGTACGCGTAACTGACTGACCACCAGCGTGACATGATGATCATACAGGTGAATACGCTCCTTCATAGCGCGCTGCACCGCCGGCCAGTCAGCCTGCTCAAACCGCTGCTGCGCGCCGGCGGTGATATCAAGGAAACGTCCGTACTGCGCGTCAAAGCCCTGCAGGATAGTGTGAGCAATAAGGGATTCTCTGGGTGACATCAGCCACCTCCGGTACGCGATTGCCATAAGACGCGCCGCTGCGCGGCAGCGGCGCCTGCTTTTCACGTCAGGTCTGACGTTATCAGAACTGTGCGGTTTCCGTAGAGCCGGTCAGCGCCGTTACAGAAGATGCGCCACCCTGAATCACCGTGGTGATACGGTCAAAATAACCGGTGCCCACTTCCTGCTGATGTGCGGAAAAGGTGTAGCCTTTATCGCGCGCCGCAAATTCCGGCTGCTGCACTTTTTCAACGTAGTGGCGCATGCCCTCCCCCTGCGCATAAGCGTGCGCCAGGTCAAACATGCTGAACCACATACTGTGGATACCTGCCAGCGTGATGAACTGAAAGCGATAGCCCATGTCGCTCAGCGCCTGCTGAAAGCGGGCGATGGTGCGATCGTCGAGGTTTTTCTTCCAGTTAAACGAAGGCGAGCAGTTATAGGCCAGCAGTTTGCCCGGAAAACGTGCGTGTATCGCGTCCGCAAAGCGCTGCGCCAGCGCCAGATCGGGCGTGGAGGTTTCACACCACAAAACATCGGCATAAGGCGCATAGGCAAGGCCGCGGCTGATCGCCTGTTCAATGCCGGCGCGGGTGCGAAAGAATCCCTCTGGCGTACGTTCGCCAGTGATAAACGCGCTGTCGTTTGGATCGCAGTCAGAGGTAATTAAGTCGGCGGCGTCTGCATCAGTGCGCGCAATCAGCACGGTGGGCACATTCATGACATCAGCCGCGAGACGTGCTGCCACCAGTTTCTGAATCGCGTCCTGCGTCGGCACCAGCACCTTACCGCCCATATGACCGCATTTCTTAACCGCCGCCAGCTGATCTTCAAAATGCACGGCGCCAGCCCCGGCCACAATCATCGATTTCATCAGCTCAAAAGCGTTCAGTACGCCGCCAAAGCCCGCCTCCGCATCGGCCACTATCGGCAGAAAATAGTCGACATACGCGTCATCCTCCGGTGACAGACCACTCGCCCACTGGATCTGATCGGCGCGCTGAAAACTCTGATTAATCCGCTGCACCACTTCCGGCACAGAGTTAACCGGATAGAGCGACTGATCGGGATACATCTGTCCGGCGAGGTTTGCATCCGCTGCCACCTGCCAGCCCGAGAGATAGATCGCTTCGATACCGGCTTTCGCCTGCTGCACTGCCTGCCCCCCGGTTAACGCACCAAGGCTATTGATATAACCTTTAGTCGCGCCGCCGTTCAGCAGCGACCAGAGCCTGACGGCGCCCCGTTCTGCCAGCGTGCAGGCGGGCGTTACCGAGCCGCGCAGGCTGATGACCTCTTCTGCCCGATAGGGACGCGTGATACCGTTCCAGCGCGCATCCTGCCAGCTCATTTCCAGTTGTGTGATCTGTTGTGTCCGATTCATAGCACTCTCTCCGGGGGTCAGGCCAGCAGGCGGTAGCCTGGCAGCGTCAGAAATGGAACCAGCTCTTTATCCGTGGTGATTTGCGCCATCAGCGCGGCCGCATCTTCAAAACGTCCCTGCTGAAAACGTACGTCGCCGTAGCGCTGGCGCAGTGCGGCCAGCTCTTCGTCAAGAAACTGCTCAAACAAGGCAGCGGTGACCAGCTGGCCATCACTCAGGATCTGTTTGTGGCGGATCCACTGCCAGATAGAGGCGCGGGCGATTTCAGCCGTTGCTGCATCCTCCATCAGTCCCTCAATCGGTACGCAGCCGTTGCCACTAATCCAGGCCTCCAGATACTGCAGCGCTACGCGGATGTTTGCGCGCATTCCCGCTTCAGTACGCAGACCGCGGCAGGGACGCAGCAGCCGTCCGGCCGTTACCGGTGGATCGGTATCACGCGTTACGTGTAACTGATTAGCGTGCTCACCCAGCTGGCGATTGAACACCTCCATTGCACTGTCCGCCAGACCGGGATGCGCCACCCAGGTGCCGTCATGACCGTTGCCCGCTTCGCGCGCTTTATCTTCTTCAACCTTCTCTTTTACCCACCTATTCCGCGCTTCCTCTTTCGCCGGAATGAGTGCAGACATACCGCCCATGGCCAGTACGCCCCGCCGGTGGCAGGTTTTGATCAGCAGCCGGGAATAGGCGTCCAGAAAGGGCTGATCCATGGTGATCTGCTGCCGATCGGGCAGAATGCGGTCGCTATGCTGACCCAGCGTTTTGATGTAGCTGAAGATGTAATCCCAGCGGCCGCAGTTAAGCGCCACCGCGTGGTCGCGCAGCTCCCACAGGATCTCATCCATCTGGAACACCGCGGGCAGCGTTTCAATCAGTACCGTGGCCTTGATCGTGCCGCGCGGCAGATCAAATCGATCTTCGCTGAAGCGAAAGATCTCACGCCACCATGCCACCTCACTGGCGTGTTCGGTTTTAGGCAGATAAAACCACGGCGCGTGCCCTTTCTCCTGCAGTGCCCGCACGTTATGGAACACGTAGAGGGCAAAATCAAACAGGCCAGCCGGAATCGCTTTATCGCGCCATTCCACGTGTTTTTCGTCCAGATGTAATCCGCGTACCCGGCACATCAGCAGTGCAGGATCGGAACGCAGCTGGTAGATCCGGCCATCTTCGCGCGTGAATCGCAGCGTACCGGCGACCGCCTCGCGCAACACCTGCTGCCCGTCCATCAGTTTGTTCCAGCACGGCGCCAGTGAATCTTCAAAGTCAGCCATGAAGACTTTGACGTTGGCATTCAGGGCGTTAATCGTCATTTTGCGATCGGGTGGCCCGGTAATTTCGACCCGGCGATCGCACAGCAGCGCCGGCAGTGCGCGCACCTGCCAGGCGCTTTCACGAATGGAAGCCGTTTCCGGATTAAAGTCGGGCAGTGCTCCGCGATCGTACTCCTGCTGACGTTGCCGGCGTACCTTAAGCAGACGATCGCGTTCCGGGGCAAAGCGCACAACCAGCGCCTGCAGAAAGTCGATAGCGGCCGGCGTCAGCAGCTGCTGCTCCGTGTCAGAGAAGGGCTGAGTGAAGGTCAGCGTTGAATGAATAACCGTATCTGTCATGCTGGCTGTCTCCTGAAGCGATCCGGCTTTATCGCCGGGATCGGGATGCTGGATGTTTTGTAACCGACAGGATCAGAGCATATGTATTTTAATTTTTATTTCAAAAACTATTTCCATTTTTATGGTGGATAATATTTAACCCTATGAAAATGATGTTATTTAAATCTTCGAAATAAAGGCAATGGTTTCTGCTTTGGAAAAGACATAAAAAAACCGCGATGGCCTGAGGGCGATCGCGGTGGAGAGAAGCTAAAAAGAGATCAGTCGAGAGTCGGATTCATATGGCGCAGATCAAACGGCGTGATCTGGTAAACATAGTAGTTCAGCCAGTTAGAGAACAGCAGGTTGCCGTGGCTGCGCCAGGTCGCACGTGGCGGCAGGGCCGGATTGTTCTGCGGGAAATAGTTAAACGGAACTTCCGGCTGCAGGCCCGCATCATTATCCCGGTGAAATTCACCTGCAAGGGTCAGCGCGTCATATTCGGGATGCCCGGTTACAAAGGCCAGCCGTTTGTCCCGACTCGCCATCAGATAAGCGCCGGTCGCTTCAGATTCAGCAAACAGCTCAAGATCGGTATAGTCACGAATCAGCTGGCTGGGGAAATCGGCATAGCGCGAATGCGGCGCCAGAAAATTGTCATCAAAGCCGCGCGTCAGCAACGCATGCGGATGCAGGATCTGATGCTCATAGACGCCGGACAGTTTATTCTGTCGCGTCTGTTTGGGTATGCCATACAGGATATTCAGCGCGGCCTGTACCGCCCAGCAGACAAACAGCGTAGAAGTAACGTGCTCGTTTGCCCAGTGCAGCACGCGCTGGATCTGCGGCCAGTAAGCCACATCGTTGAAGTCAACCAGCCCCAGCGGCGCACCTGTCACAATCAGACCATCGAAGTTATCGTGCTGAATATCTTCAAAATTGCAGTAAAAGTTATTCAGGTGTTCGCTGGGAGTATTACGTGATTCACGGCTGTCTATGCGCAACAGCTGCACATCAATTTGCAGCGGTGAGTTTGAGAGCAGACGTAAAAACTGATTTTCAGTCTCGATCTTTTTTGGCATCAGGTTAAGGATCAATACTTTTAACGGGCGGATCTCCTGAACACGGGCACGCGATGAGGTCATCACAAACACATTTTCATCACGTAAGAAATTCACTGCCGGTAATTCGTCGGGCACCCTGATTGGCATAACCTGCTCACCTCTTGCTGATAACCATATAAACGTTTAGACATCCAGATGCCCGAGATTAGCCTGGCAGAAGGCGAATGTCGAGAATTCATGCTATTTATGAAAATGTTTCAGCTTAAAGTGGTATAGCCGGCAGCGGCAGAGAGGAAGGAAAAGTGCGCCGGCATAAAAAGCCGGAAGGTAAGATGTTTTTTAAGGTGAAAAAAGTACGCATAGCGTACTGATGCCTGAGCAAAGCTCGTGAGCGAACGTAAAAGTTATTTTCTGCAGACGTAAAAAAGCCCTGAACAGACGTTCAGGGCTCTCTTACTTGT
>NZ_DGLH01000008.1:0-194126 GCF_002387285.1 Pantoea sp. UBA4549
TTCAGCGTTTTTCTCCGGCGGAAGTTCTTACCGAATCTTCCTGTCAACGCCGTTTTCCGTAAGCCGGTGTGCCGTGTCGATGGAGGCGCATTATAGGGAGTTCTTCCGGGCTGACAAGCGTTAAATGCAAAAAAAGTATCGTTCGCGCTATTTTTCGCCACAACGCTCTATTTCACAACGATTTGCCTGGTAACTGCGCAAATTCATGCGCAAATGCGCTTACTGCAGACCAGTCGGTGTACTCCACTTCTTTAGAAGTATCGGTTTCACCCCCCGTCATCCGCATGATTAACTGAATCATGACCCGGTCAAACCAGCGATAGCGTGGATAACGTAACGCGCCGGCAAACACTGCGCAGCAGTCGGGCTGCCATGGCGACTGCTCAAGAAATTTGCGGGTATAAGCATTAGTCTGCGGAGTACGCTTGTCCGCTTTGCGTGCCGTCAGGTTCACGCTAAAAAACCCGCTTGCCCGCTGCTGCAGCGCCTGCAGGTGCTGCGCGATAAATTTCATCAGTGCCGCATCAAAATGCCCATAGCGGATAGAGGCGCCTATCAGCACGCGATCGTACTGTGACCAGTCAATCTGTCTCGTCTCTGCAAGGTCCTGCACATCACACAACTGTTGGGGTACCAGCGTCTGGGCAATACGCGCTGCAATTTCGCGGGTTTGTCCGTCGCGGGTAGAATAAAGTATCAATGCTTTCATCACGGGTTCCTGTTTCTTTTATTCGCGCCAGAACGTTGGCGTGAACAGTACCAGCAGCGTAAAGACCTCAAGACGCCCGAACAGCATCGTCAGGATCAATATCCATTTCGCCACATCATTCATGGTTGTGAAGTTGTCTGCGACTACGCCCAGTCCCGGCCCGAGGTTATTCAGTGTGGCTGCAACGGCAGCAAACGCGGAGAAGTCATCAACGCCGGTTGCGATAATGGCCAGCATGCTGAGCAAAAACACCAGCGCATAGGCAGAGAAGAAACCCCATACCGCCTCCAGGATACGCTCCGGCAGTGCCCGGTTACCCAGCTTGATGGTGTAAACCGCATTAGGGTGTACCAGACGTTTCAGCTCGCGCGAGCCCTGCTTGAACAATAGCAGAATACGAATAACCTTCAGGCCGCCCCCGGTTGACCCTGCCATACCGCCGATGAAAGCGGAACAGAGTAGCAGCACCGGCAGGAACAGGGGCCAGCGCGCAATGCTGTCGGTGGTGAAGCCCGCCGTTGTGGCCCATGACACGACCTGAAAGAAAGCCTGATTCAGCGTTTGCCAGCCGCTGTCATAAACATTATGCAGCCAGAGGACCAGCGTGCAGATCACCACCAGCGTAAACTGCACGCCAATAAACATCCGGAATTCAGGGTCACGCCAGTAAACCTTCAGATTACGACCGCTCAGCAGTGAAAAGTGCAGACCATAGTTACAGCCGGAAATCAGCAAAAAAACCGCAACAATCGTATTGATCGTCGGGCTGTTGAAATAGCCAATGCTGGCATCGTGCGTGGAAAAACCGCCAATCGCGATGGTAGAAAAGCTGTGTCCGATAGCATCAAACATCGGCATACCGGCCAGCCACAGGGCCAGCGCGCAGGCGATGGTCAGCACCACATAGATCAGCCACAGCGTTTTTGCTGTTTCTGCAATGCGCGGCCGCATTTTATTGTCTTTCAGCGGTCCCGGCATTTCAGCGCGATAAAGCTGCATACCGCCGACGCCCAGAATCGGCAGAATGGCGACGGCCAGAACAATGATCCCCATGCCGCCCAGCCACTGCAGCATCTGCCGGTAAAACAGAATCGCTTTTGGCAGAGAGTCGAGCCCTACCAGCGTTGTTGCGCCTGTGGTTGTCAGACCGGAAAAGGATTCAAAGAAAGCATCCGTAGCGGAGAGGTGGGGCTGTTCCGCAAAGATGAACGGCATCGCACCGACGCTGCCCAGTACAGTCCAGAACAGCACCACAATCAGAAAGCCTTCGCGCGGTTTGAGCTCGGTCTTCTGTTTACGGTTGGGCCACCAGAGCAGCGAACCAATGACAATCGCCATCAGGAACGTCTGACTGAAGGCACGGCCGGCACCGTCGCGATAAATCAGCGCCACTAAACCCGGTACAATCATGGTCACCGAGAATAAAATAACCAGCAGACCCACTATGCGGGTAATGGCGCGAAAGTGCATGGAGCCGTGTCCTTTGTTCAGTTATCCAGCGGGAGCAGCGATAGCGCCCCCCGGCTGTAATCAGAGAGGTTTTGCTTAAAGGCCGCTATCTGCGCATGAGGCAGCGCAATGCGCAGCGTAATGCAATCTTCATAGCGGCTCTCTTCAGTGATGCCGTTAAAACGCTGCAGCAGACGTTCTATATCGCTCATCTGCGCATAATCACAACGCAGCATAAAAGATTGCATCGGCACTTTGCGCTGACGCGGCAGCTGTTTCAGCCCCTGCTGCACCCCGCCACCGTAAGCTTTGACCAGCCCGCCGGTCCCCAGCATAACGCCGCCATAATAGCGTACGACGACGGCGGTGATCTCACCCAGGCCGCTTCCCATCAGCTGCGCCAGCATCGGCTTGCCTGCCGTGCCGGAGGGTTCACCATCATCGGAGAAGCCCAGCTGTTGCGAATCGTCCGGTGCGCCGGCAACCCAGGCCCAGCAGTGATGTCGCGCAGCGGGATGCGCGCTTTTAACCTGCTGCACAAAAGCCCGTGCCGCTTCAGCGCCCGGCGTATGGGCCAGCAGGGTAATAAAGCGGCTTTTTTTGATCGTCTCTTCGCTGCTGCTTACCGCGTCAGCCGGAATATCATAAGCGTCCATCAGGCCAGATGCAGATCGCGCGTCATGTTCTCAATGCGATTAGGATGGATCACCACATTATCCTCAATGCGAATTCCGCCATACGGCTTCAGCGCATCAATTGCCTGCCAGTCAAAATGCTGGCTGTACTTGCCGCCGCGCAGTGGCGCCAGCAGCGAATCGATAATATAGAAACCGGGTTCGATAGTCAGTACCATGCCGGGCTCCAGAACCCGGGTGCAGCGCAGATAGGGATATTGCGCCGGCGCAGCCAGATGCGTGCCGTGGTCATCCTGCATAAAACCGGCCACATCATGCACCTGCAGCCCGAGTGGATGACCCAGGCCATGCGGCATGAAAGGCCCGGTCAGATTTTCAGCCACCAGCGCCTCTTCCGTCAGGCCTTTTGCCAGACCAAACTTCAGCAGCAAACGCGCAATGCGCTGATGCATCTGCAGATGATAATCGGTATAGCGTACGCCCGCTTTCAGCGTGGCTATCAGCGCCAGTTCTTCTTTATTCATCGCCTCAACCAGTTCGGCATAGCGCGTTTTGCTTTGCGCCGCATAGCTGCGCGTTAAATCTGCTGCATACCCTGAATACTCCGCGCCAGCGTCAATCAGAAAGCTGTGACGTTTGGCTGGCGGCTGGTGATCGAGCCGGGTGTAGTGCAGCACGGCTGCATGTTCGTTCAGCGCCACAATATTGCCGTAAGGCACATCGGTATCCCGGTGGCCGGTAGCGGTGAGGTAGGCAAGGTTGATATCGAACTCGCTCATGCCGGAGAAAAACGCCTCTTTGGCAGCGCGATGACCAGCAACCGCGAGCTTCTGCGCCTGACGCAGACAGGCCAGTTCATAATCCGTTTTGATACTGCGATGGTAATGCAGGAAATCGATCACCGCCTGCGGGTTAATCTGCGCGCTGCCGAAGCCCAGCTGCGCAGCACGTGCCGGTACCGGGCCAATATAGGCCACGTTTTCACGCGATGCAGGCAGCAGCTGTGCAATCTCATCTGCATTTTTCAGCCCAATGACCTCAACGTCTCCCGTCCAGAAGCTTTCCGGTAGCGGCTCGACGTTATGCCAGTAGTCGACGGGAGAATAGAACCACAGCTTGGGTTTATTGAGGCCATCGACCCACAGCCAGCAGTTTGGCACCTGCGTGACCGGCACCCAGGCTTTGAACTGCGGATTCACTTTAAACGGATAGGTGTGATCATCCAGAAAAACGGTCTGTAGCTCGCCGGAGTGGATCAACAGCGCATCCAGTTTGCCACGCGCCAGAATCTGTTGCGCCCGCTGCTGCAGCGTTTTGATATGCGCCTGATACAGTGTTTTCAGTGAATCCATGAACGAGTCTCCGATGTCGCGAAAGTGGCCGCAGTGTAGCATAGCCGCGGCGCTATTGGCGCGCCAGCCAGCCTGTGATCGCGGTATCAAATAAGCACACTGCCGTTTGCAAAACATGAGCAGGCCGCCCACACTCCTGTTCATCTGGTATGACCAGATCACTTTTCGCGGTTTCAGGAGACGGACATGCTCTACCAAGGCGATACCCTTTCATTACACTGGCTTGACGATGGCATCGCCGAGCTGGTTTTCGATGCTCCCGGCTCGGTCAATAAACTTGATATCAAAACCGTCGCCAGCCTGGGAGAGGCTCTGGATGTACTGCAGCAGCAGCCCGGCCTGCGCGGTCTGCTGTTAAGCTCCGCTAAACCCGCTTTTATCGTCGGCGCGGATATCACCGAATTTCTCTCGCTGTTTGATGCCCCCGAAGAGAAATTAAGCGCATGGCTGACTTTTGCTAACAGCATTTTTAACCGGCTGGAAGATCTGCCGGTGCCGACCATTGCCGCCATTGATGGCTATGCGCTGGGCGGTGGCTGTGAATGTGTTCTGGCAACCGACCTGCGCGTCGCGACGCCGGAGTCACGTATTGGCCTGCCGGAAACCCGGCTCGGCATCATGCCTGGCTTTGGCGGTAGCGTACGCCTGCCGCGCCTGCTGGGTGCCGACAGTGCGCTGGAGATTATTGCCGCCGGTAAAGATGTGGATGGGCTAAGCGCGCTGAAGCTGGGTCTGGTGGATGCCGTGGTCAGCCGCGATAAATTGCGCAGCGCTGCGCTGACGATGCTGCACGACGCCATTACCCAGCAGAGCTGGCAGGCACGCCGGGCGCCGAAGCTGGCGCCGCTGAAGCTGAGTCCGGTTGAAGCCGCGATGAGCTTTACGCTGGCGAAAAGCATGGTGCTGCAGACGGCAGGTAAACATTACCCTGCCCCGCTGACAGCGGTGAAAACAATTGAAGCCGCCGCCGGGCTGACGCGCGATGATGCGCTTAAGCTTGAAACAGCTGCCTTTGTGCCGCTGGCGCAGAGCGATGTCGCCCGCGCCCTGGTCGGGATTTTCCTCAACGATCAGTATGTTAAAAGCCTGGCGAAAAAACATAGCGCCCGCGCAGAGGTGCCGCAGCAGGCCGCCGTGCTGGGTGCCGGTATCATGGGGGGCGGGATTGCCTGGCAGTCGGCGTGGAAAGGCGTACCGGTTATCCTGAAAGATATCAGCGAGAAAGCGCTGACGCTGGGTATGAATGAAGCCAGCAAGCTGCTGAATAAACAGCTGGCGCGCGGCAAAATTGACGGAACCAAACTCGCCGCCGTGCTGACCACTATCCAGCCGGTGCTGGAGTATAGCGGTTTCAGACGCGCTGATGTGGTGGTGGAAGCGGTGGTGGAAAACCCGGCGGTCAAAGCGAAAGTGCTGGCCGAGACTGAACAGCAGCTGCGGGAGGATGCCATCCTCGCCTCCAATACCTCGACGATCCCGATTAGCGAACTGGCAAAAGCGCTGCAGCGCCCGCAAAACTTCTGCGGTATGCATTTTTTCAATCCGGTTCCGCGTATGCCGCTGGTGGAAGTGATCCGCGGCGAACAGACCTCAGAGGCAACCATCAGCAAAGTGGTCGCGTGGGCCAGCAAAATGGGAAAAACGTCCGTAGTGGTTAACGACTGCCCCGGTTTCTTTGTTAACCGGGTGCTGTTCCCCTATTTTGCTGCTTTTAGCCTGCTGCTGCGCGACGGTGCTGATTATCGCCAGGTCGATAAGGTTATGGAGCAGCAGTTTGGCTGGCCGATGGGCCCGGCGTGGCTGCTGGATGTGGTAGGTATTGACACCGCGCATCATGCGCAGCAGGTCATGGCACAGGGCTTCCCGACGCGCATGCAGAAAACGTATCGCGACGCCATTGATGTGCTGTTTGATGCGGGCCGGTACGGCCAGAAAAACGGGCTGGGCTTTTACCGCTGGGAACAGGATAAAAAAGGCAAACCGCAGAAGATACACGATCCGGACGCCGATACGCTGCTGAGCAGCATCAGTGAACCAGCACGCGCCTTCAGCAATGAAGAGATTATCAACCGTATGATGCTGCCGATGCTGCATGAAGTGGTGCGCTGTCTGGAAGAGAAGATTATCGCCTCACCGGCAGAAGCAGATATGGCGCTGGTCTATGGCCTCGGCTTTCCGCCATTCCGCGGCGGCGCTTTCCGCTATCTTGATACGCTCGGTAACAGCAATGTGGTCGACCAGGCCAGACGCTACGCACATCTCGGCACGCTTTATACGCTGCCGGAGGCGCTGCTGCAGCGTGCACACGCGCATCAGAGCTGGTATCCCGCCGTTCAACCTATTGATGAAGCGTCGCTGCAGCGCGCCTGAGGAACAGAGATGGAAAATGTCGTCATTATTGATGCCGCACGCACGCCGATGGGTCGCTCTAAAGGCGGTGCCTTTCGTCAGGTGCGGGCAGAGGATCTCTCAGCGCATCTGATGCGGGAGCTGCTGAGCCGCAACCCGGCGATCGACCCCGCTTCGCTGGATGATATTATCTGGGGCTGCGTGCAGCAGACGCTGGAGCAGGGGTTTAATATTGCGCGCAATGCCGCACTGCTGGCGGAAATTCCGCACCGCGTGCCCGCCAGCACGGTAAACCGTCTCTGTGGTTCATCCATGCAGGCGCTGCATGATGCTGCCCGCGCCATCATGACCGGCGATGCGCAGACCTGCCTGATTGGCGGCGTTGAGCATATGGGCCATGTCCCGATGAGTCACGGCGTTGATTTTCATCCCGGCCTGAGCCGGACAGTGGCAAAAGCCGCCGGCATGATGGGTCTGACGGCAGAAATGCTGGCGCGCATGCACCATATCAGCCGCGAGCAGCAGGATGCGTTTGCTTTCCGTTCGCATCAGCGCGCCTGGGCGGCAACGCAGCGCGGCGATTTTGCCCGGGAGATCATTCCCACCTGGGGACATGACGCTGATGGCGTGCTGAAGCGCTATGAGAGTGATGAGGTTATTCGTCCTGAGACCAGCCTCGAGGGCTTAGCCGCACTGCGCCCGGCGTTTGATCCGGTCAGCGGTACGGTTACCGCCGGCAGTTCATCCGCGCTCTCCGACGGCGCTGCCGCGATGCTGATCATGAGTGAAAGCCGCGCCCGTGAGCTGGGCGTGACGCCGCGCGCACGTATCCGCAGTATGGCGGTAACCGGCTGCGATCCTTCAATTATGGGATACGGCCCTGTGCCCGCCAGCAAACTGGCGCTGAAACGCGCCGGACTCAGCGTAGCGGATATCGGGCTGTTTGAACTCAATGAGGCTTTTGCGGCGCAAACCCTGCCCTGTATTAAAGATCTGGGGCTGCTGGAGAAACTGGATGAGAAAGTCAACCTGAACGGGGGTGCCATTGCACTGGGGCATCCGCTGGGCTGTTCCGGGGCGCGTATCAGCACCACCCTGCTCAACCAGATGACTCAGCATGACGTACAGTTTGGCCTGGCAACGATGTGTATCGGGCTGGGTCAGGGCATCGCTACGGTATTCGAACGTATGTAAAACTGAGACCTGTGAATCGCACGTGTTCCCGCCCTGCCGGGCGGGTTTTTTTACGGCTGCGTCTCAGATAAACGCAAAGGCGTCGCCATACATCTGCGCTTCCAGCGCGCCGCGCTCGCTGCAGAAACGTTCACGGGCAATTTTTGCCATCTCAAAGCGTCCGGCGATATAGATATCATGTCCGCTCAGATCCGCATGATCCTGCATAACGGCGGTCAGTACCGTACCGCTGCGCCCCTGCCAGCCATCCGCAGGCTGCTCAACCACCGGGATCACCTTGAGATTCGGGTGTTTCACCGCCAGCGCTTCCAGTTCGTCCATATCGTAGAGGTGCTGCAGTTCACGTCCGCCCCAGTAAATGGCGATATCGCGGTCGGGCTGCTGTGCCAGCGCGGTCAGCAGCAGTGAACGCGCGTAGGAGAAACCGGTGCCGCCGGCGATCAGAATCACCGGCCGCTCGCTCTCTTCCCGCAGCCACGCATCGCCGTGCGGCATATCAATCGTTACCTGCCGATCGCTTCTGATACGATCCATCACGGCCATGGCGTAAAGATTGAGATCGGATGCCCCAATGTGCAGCTCAATAATCTCTTTTTCCATTGGCGTTGAGGCAATGGAGAAAGGACGCTTGTCGCGTTCATCCATGACCACCATCAGATACTGACCGGCGCGAAAGCTAAATTCCGCTTCCGGGATCAGGCGAACGCGATATACCGTGTCGGTAATGGCCTCAACCGAAGTCACTTTGCAGCTTAACGTCGTCATAATTGCCCTTTCTTATGGTTCTCTGCTGCCGTCAGCGCTGCGGCGGTTCGGCAAAGATTGCTAACTCATCCCAGATTGCATCAATGCGCGCGGTAACCGCCGGATCTTTGACAATCGGCGTGCCCCATTCGCGCTGCGTTTCACCGGGCCATTTATTGGTGGCATCCAGCCCCATCTTTGAGCCCAGCCCCGAGACCGGTGAAGCAAAGTCGAGGTAATCGATCGGCGTATTCTCTACCAGTACGGTATCGCGCGCCGGATCCATACGGGTGGTAATCGCCCAAATCACATCATTCCAGTCACGCGCGTTTACGTCATCGTCACACACAATAACAAATTTGGTATACATAAACTGACGCAGAAATGACCAGACGCCAAACATCACGCGCTTGGCATGCCCCGCGTACTGTTTTTTAATCGTCACTACCGCCAGACGATAGGAGCAGCCTTCAGGCGGCAGATAAAAATCGACAATTTCCGGAAATTGCTTGATTAAGATTGGCACCAGCACTTCATTCAGTGCCACCCCCAGTACCGCAGGCTCATCGGGTGGACGGCCGGTATAGGTGGAATGATAGATCGGTTTACGCCGCTGCGTAACGTGCGTAACGGTAAAGACCGGAAAGCTGTCTACTTCATTATAGTAACCGGTATGATCGCCATAAGGGCCTTCCGGCGCCATGTCGCCCGGTTCAATGTAGCCTTCCAGCACGATCTCCGCGCTGGCAGGCACTTCCAGATCGCAGGAGACACATTTTACCACTTCGGTTTTGTTGCCGCGCAGCAGCCCGGCAAAGGCATATTCCGAGAGCGTATCCGGCACCGGTGTGACTGCGCCCAGTATGGTGGCGGGATCGGCACCCAGCGCCACCGCGACCGGAAAACGTTCACCGGGATGGGCTTTGCACCACTCCTGAAAATCGAGCGCGCCGCCGCGGTGTGACAGCCAGCGCATAATCAGGCGGTTTTTGCCGATGACCTGCTGGCGGTAGATCCCGAGGTTCTGGCGCTCTTTATGCGGCCCGCGCGACACGGTCAGCCCCCAGGTAATCAGCGGTGCCGCATCGCCCGGCCAGCACTTCATCACCGGAATACGCGACAAATCGACCTCATCGCCGCTGAAAATCTCTTCCTGACAGGGTGCATTACGCAGGCGCTTTGTCGGCATATTCAGCACCTGTTTAAACTGCGGCATCTTATCAAAGAGATCGCGGAAGCCTTTGGGTGGCTCTGGTTCTTTCAGAAACGCCAGCAGTTTACCGACGTCGCGCAGTGCGCTGACCTCCTCCTGCCCCATGCCCATGGCCACGCGCTTTGGGGTGCCAAACAGGTTACACAGCACCGGCATGTCATACCCTTTAGGGTTTTCAAACAGCAGCGCCGGGCCGCCGGCACGCAGCGTGCGGTCGGCGATTTCGGTCATCTCAAGTTCAGGATCGATCTCCTGAGTGATGCGCTTGAGCTCGCCACGCTGTTCCAGCAGCGAAAGAAAATCTCGTAAGTCCTGGTATTTCATGTGGCTTCATTTTTCCGGCCAGAGTGAATCGGGAAATCGTGCAGATCCGTAATGGTCTGGCAGTCTGATACAGATGCGCCCTGGTCGTCAATTCTCTTGCCGCAAAGCGCGCAGATAACGCACTAATCAGAAAATTCGCAGAGAATTTCTCTGGCCGGCACGGTATACGCCAGCCGATACGCTATAACTCTGACTGCAGGTTTGTTATTCTTGGCATCCATTATTTGGGAGCAGTTATGGAATCCTGGTACTTACTCTATTGCAAACGTGGACAGCTGCTGCGCGCTAAAGAACATCTTGAGCGTCAGGCGGTGACATGCCTTAGTCCAACTATAGCGATGGAGAAACTGGTGCGCGGTAAACGCACCACCGTCAGTGAGCCGCTGTTCCCTAACTATCTGTTTATCGAATTCGATCCGGAAGCGATCCATACCACCACTATCAGCAGCACGCGCGGCGTCAGCCATTTTGTACGCTTTGGCGCTATGCCCGCCACGGTGCCCTATGAAGTGATTGAAGCGCTGCAGACCGATACACCGCAGATTGTTCTGGACCCTGAAACGCCGCAGTCGGGCGATGAAGTGCTCATTACCGACGGTACATTTGAAGGGTTACGGGCTATTTTTGCCGAGCCCGACGGTGAAACCCGCTCGATCCTGCTGCTGAATCTGCTGAATAAGCAGGTGATGCGCAGCGTGGATAACAAACTGTTCCGTAAGGTTTAAGCCAGCCTGAACAGCTGACGTGCGTTTGCGTCAGCCTGCGCACTCAGCGCCTCCGGCGTCTCTCCGCGCCAGCCCGCCACCTGCTGCACCAGATGAGGCAAAAAGCAGGGTTCATTGCGCCGTGAGGCCGGACGGGGCCGCATGTCGCGCGGCAGCAGATAAGGCGCGTCCGTCTCCAGTAATAAACGCTCAGCCGGGATCAGCGGCAGCATCTCACGCAGTGCCATTCCGCGGCGTTCATCACACACCCAGCCGGTAATGCCCACGGAGAGGCCCAGCGCCAGACAGCTTTCCAGCTCTGCGCGCGTGCCGGTAAAGCAGTGCACCACTGCTCCAGCCAGCTTCGGCAGCCACGGCTCCAGCACCGCAACAAAGCGATCGTGCGCTTCCCGGCAGTGTAAAAACACCGGCAGCTGCAGCTCGGCTGCCAGCGCCAGCTGGGCATCAAATGCATATTCCTGCTGCTGATGTGCAGCCAGATTACGGTTGAAGTCGAGGCCGCACTCTCCGATGGCAACCACCTGTTCGCTCTCTGCCAGACGGCGCAGCGTACTGGCTGTTTCTGCTGACCATTCACTGGCGTGATGCGGATGAACGCCGGCCGTAGACCAGCAGTAGCCGGGATGCTGTGCTGCCAGCTGTCGTGCCTGCTGGCTCTCCAGCGCGTTCGTGCCGGTAAGCAGCATGCCGGTGACACCTGCTTCACGCGCGCGCTTTACCACCTGAACGCGATCTTTTGCGAATTGCGTGCTGGTCAGGTTTACACCGATATCAAACATCTCTTTCCCCCAAATAAAAACCGCCCGGCAGGCGGGCGGTCTGTAAAACGCTTCACCCCGTGCGCAACGGGGTGTCCTGCGTAAACGCGATCAGGAGTCTTCCTCTGCCGCGCTACGCCCTTTACCCACGTAGTAGCGGGAAAAGAATACGCCGACTTCAAACAGGCAGTACATCGGAATAGCGAGCAAAGTTTGGGAAAAAACGTCTGGTGGTGTGAGCAGCATCCCAACAACGAAAGCGCCGACCAGGATATAAGGCCGTTTTTTTCGCAGGTCGTCTGGCGTGGTGATCCCGGTCCAGCAAAGCAGCACGATGGCTATCGGCACTTCAAACGCGACGCCAAACGCCATAAACAGCGTCATGACAAAGTCGAGATAGTTAGTGATGTCAGTCGCAATGGTGACGCCCTGCGGCGCGGTTTTGGCAAAAAAGCCAAACGCCAGCGGAAAGACAATAAAGTAGGCAAAAGCCACACCAACGTAGAACAGCAGCGTGCTGGAGAACAGCAGCGGCATCACCAGCCGGCGTTCGTGCCGGTAGAGCGCCGGGGCGATAAACGCCCACACCTGATAGAGGATCACCGGGACGGCCAGAAACACCGAGACGATAAGGGTCAGCTTGATCGGTGTAAAAAAGGGCGAAGCAACATCCGTGGCAATCATACTGGCGCCAACTGGCATCTGGCTGATCAGCGGCGCAGCGATCGCGTGATAGATATCATTAGCGAAATAGACCAGACAGAGAAAGATCGCAAACACGGCGATGATGCAGTTCAGCAGACGCTTACGCAGCTCGATCAGATGGCTGATGAGCGGCTGGGTATCTTCAACAGCCATGGTTATCGTTCATCTTTTGCAGAAAGGGGAGTGGATGAGTGCGCCGCATCAGTCCGATCGCTGACGGTTTCTGCGGCAGCAGGCGCCTGCGCCGGTGCGCTGGCGTGATGTTCTGCCTGCGCCGGCGTGACAGCAGCAGCAGCCGGAGGCACATCAGGCTTAACCGCGGCGGGCTGATGAATCGTATTGGCTTCATCTTCCGCTTTTTCGATATCAATACTCTGCTGAACAGATCGCTTCATGGAATCAGCGGTTTTGCGCAGCTCTTCCATTGACTGCTTCAGCTCCGGAGAGAGCGTTCCCTTTCCCGCTTCTTCCACTTTTGTCAGGCTGTCCTGCAGCTCCTGCAGCTTTAGCTCCTGCGCCAGCTCATGCTGCACATTCGCCGCCAGCGAGCGAATTGCCCGGATCCAGCCCACTACCGTTTTTACCGCCACCGGTAAACGCTGCGGCCCGAGTACAATCAGGCCGATCACGAACACCAGAACCAGTTCACTAAAGCCAATATCGAACACAGTTACACCTTACTTATCCCGCGGCTGATCTTTATTCACCGGGTCATGCTGTTTATCCGCCAGCGTTTTGGCATTGAAGTCAGCATCCTGCTCTTTAGGCAGATCTTTTTTCTCATCGTCATCACTCATCGCCTTTTTGAAGCCGCGAATGGATGAGCCCAGATCTGAACCGAGGTTGCGCAGTTTATTGGTGCCGAACAGAAGTACAACGATGACGGCAATAATGATTAATTGCCAGATACTGATACCGCCCATGAGATATGCCTCTGAAATACTTAATAAAACGAAAAACTGTAATGTGGCGGGCCGGGAAACCGGCTCCGGCCTGCGACATTACGCGATTTGCCCCAGGCAAACAATTAGTTTGTCTTGCGCCAGCCCACCAGCCAGGTCACGATGCCCGCCGCCATCAACAGCGCCGGGAAAAAGTCCCAGTCAGGCCGGCTCAGCAGTACTGCCGTCCCGCTTAACAGCAGCGTGGCTCCCACGCCAAACAGGTAGCGCGACTGGTGATGCCGGGTACGCTGCGCGTTCATTTCATTCACCAGTTTATCGACGCTGTGCTGCAATAACTTATGCTGGCGCATACTGTCGTAAAACAGCTCCGGCAGCTCCGGCAGTTTCTCAGCCCAGAAAGGCGCTTTCTCTTTCACCTTACGCACCAGCGCCGGAAGACCGATCTGATCTTTAATCCACTCTTCCAGGAACGGCTTCGCGGTTTTCCATAAATCGAGCTGCGGATAGAGCTGACGTCCGATCCCTTCAATATAGAGTAGCGTTTTTTGCAGCAGCACCAGCTGCGGCTGTACTTCCATATTAAAGCGACGCGCCGTGTTGAACAGATTCAGCAGCACGTGACCAAATGAGATCTCCGCCAGCGGCTTCTCAAAAATCGGTTCACAGACGGTGCGGATAGCAAACTCAAAATCTTCAACGTTGGTATCAGGCGGCACCCAGCCGGAATCCACGTGCAGTTCCGCTACCTTGCGGTAGTCGCGGTTAAAGAAGGCAATAAAGTTTTCGGCCAGGTAGCGCTTATCTTCTTTGTTAAGCGATCCCACAATCCCGCAATCGATGCCGATATATTGCGGATCTTCCGGACGATCGTAGCTGACAAAAATGTTGCCCGGATGCATGTCGGCGTGAAAGAAGCTGTCGCGGAATACCTGGGTAAAGAAAACCTGTACGCCGCGTTCCGCCAGCAGCTTCATATTGACGCCGTGCTGCTCCAGCGTGGCAACATCAGAGATAGGAATACCGTAAATGCGCTCCATCACCAGCATGGTTTCACTGCAGTAATCGGAGTAGACCTCCGGTACATAGAGCATGCGGCTCTGATCAAAATTACGGCGCAGCTGAATCGCATTGGCCGCTTCCCGCAGCAGATTGAGTTCATCAATCAGCGTTTTTTCATAATCGCGCACCACTTCCATCGGACGCAGCCGGCGGCCATCCGGCAACAGGCGCGGCACCCAGCGTGCCAGCCGGTAGATCAGCTTCATATCCGCTTTGATTACCGGCAGGATATCAGGGCGGATCACTTTGATGACTACTTTGCGGCCGTTGGATTTCAGCGTGGCGGTATGGACCTGGGCAATAGAAGCGGAGGCGAGCGGTTTGATATCAAAATCGTCAAACCAGGTCTCAACCGGACCGCCAATTGAGCGCTCAATCTGCGCTTTGGCTTTCACCCCGTCAAAGGGCGCGACGCGGTCCTGCAGGATTGCCAGTTCGTCGGCAATTTTTGGCGGAAACAGATCGCGACGGGTTGAGAGCATCTGACCAAACTTGATCCAGACCGGGCCAAGCTGCTCCATTGCCAGACGCAAACGCAGGCCCAGCTCCGCCTCTTTATGCTGGTTAGGGATCCAGAATACGCAGCGCCGCCACAGCCGCAGCGGCAGGGTGATGCGCATGTGGGGTATGAGCTCATCCAGCCCGTAGGTCAGAAAAATTTTGATAATAAAATATAAGCGCCGAAGTTCTCCGAGCGTCATTTCGCCTCCCGCTGTGCCAGACGTGCCTCAAAGGCGTTTAGTGAACGCTCCATTGCTTCAACCTCTTCTGCAAACCAGGCCAGCTCCAGCGCACCCGGCACCAGCCGCCACTCTTCGGTCAGCACCTGACTGAGATAGTCCTGACGGCGCGTAACCTGCTGCTGCGCGAAAGCCAGCGCCCGTCTGCCGGCCTGACTGATACCCTGTGCTGCAATATCACCGGTCCAGGGCGCGAGATACTCTGCCGGATCGAGTTCAGCCAGATCCATTAACGCGGAGAACTGCTGCACCACCTGCAGATCGCCCTCAACGTTCAGCTCGCCGCTGCGGATCAGTCCGGTCAACTGCTGGCGATCGCGCAGTTTAGGCAAGGTGCTCAGGCGCAGGCTGACGCTGCAGTCGCTGCTGTCCTGCCAGTCGCCCAGCACGTCCAGTCGCGTTTCGCTGAATACCAGCACGAGAGGAAAATCGAGCTCCTGCAGGCGCAGCAGCAGCACTTTGCCTGCCAGGCGCTGCCGGGCGGCTTTCAGACTCCGATCGCGATAAAGTACACGATTCAGCGCGGTTTCAAGCGCGCCGGTAATAAGAGGGGTTAGCGTCATGATCACTCAGAACTTAAAGCCACGATGCAGCGCGACAATGCCGCCAGTCATGTTGTGATACGTACTGTTTTCAAAACCGGCGTCGTTCATCATCGCTTTCAGGGTTTCCTGATCGGGATGCATACGAATAGACTCAGCCAGATAGCGATAGCTCTCAGCATCATTCGCTACCAGCTGCCCGATACGCGGCAGAATATGGAAAGAATAGGCATCATACGCCTTGCTCAGCGGATCCAGCACCGGTTTAGAAAACTCCAGTACCAGCAGACGACCGCCCGGCTTCAGCACGCGAAACATGGAAGCCAGCGCTTTCTCTTTTTCCGTGACGTTGCGCAGGCCAAACGAGATGGTAATGCAATCAAAATAGTTATCCGGGAACGGCAGGGCTTCTGCATTCGCCTGCACATAGCTGACGTTGCCGGTGACTCCGAGATTACGCAGTTTTTCACGGCCCATTTTCAGCATTGAGCTGTTGATATCAGCCAGTACCACCTGCCCGGTTTCCCCTACCAGGCGGGAAAATTTCGCCGTGAGATCGCCGGTGCCACCAGCAAGGTCGAGCACGCGCTGACCGCGACGCACGCCGCTGCTGTCAATGGTAAAACGTTTCCATACGCGATGGACGCCGAACGACATCAAATCGTTCATCAGGTCATATTTTGCCGCAACGGAATGAAACACGTCCGCGACTTTGTCGGCCTTTTCACTTTTTGCTACAGTCTGAAAGCCAAAGTGAGTAGTTTCCTGCTGTGATTCATCTGCCATCGGTTTTACCTGTTCCACAAATAATTCTCTCCGAAGTGTATCAGAGTCGCGCGATCCGAGCACGTTGCCGCCGGTTATTCATTGATACGGCGCACTTCTGCCGCCGTTTCTGCGTCATCCTCTGCCCAGCGCTCATCCGCGTCATCCGGCAGTGCCTGCTGCACCAGCTGCGGATTAATGGGCCGCTTAACTTCTACGCCCAGCGACTTAAATGCCTCGCTCTGAGCGATAAGATTGCCGCGCCCTTCTGCCAGCTTTTTCATCGCCTGCTGATAGCTCTGCTGCGCCTTTTCCAGATTATGACCGATGCCGCTCATATCATCGACAAACAGCCGCATTTTGTCATAAAGCCGGGCGGCGCGATCGGCAATCCGCTGGGCATTGCGGCTCTGGTGTTCGTAGCGCCACAGATTATTAATAGTACGCAGCGCCACCAGTAGCGTGGTCGGACTGACCAGCATGATATTCTGCTGCAGCGCCTCGCTAATCAGCTCCGGCTGACGATCAATGGCCAGCAAAAATGCAGGCTCTACCGGTATAAACATCAGCACATAATCCAGCGAGCGTAAACCGGGCAATTGTTGATAATCTTTTCGTCCCAGCAGACGAATATGACCGCGCATCGCCGCAACATGATCCTGAATAGCCAGCTCCCGCGCGGCATCATCCTCAGCGTTAAAGTAGCGCTCATACGCGACCAGCGTCATTTTGGCATCAACCACCACGTCTTTGCCCTGCGGCAGCCGCACAATCACGTCCGGCTGCATGCGCCCCTGCTCCAGCGCGATGTTAACCTGGGTTTCATACTCATACCCTTCGCGCAGGCCGGACGCCTCCAGCACCCGGCTCAGCACCACTTCGCCCCAGTTACCCTGAATTTTATTATCGCCTTTCAGCGCTTTAGTGAGGTTCAGCGCCTCCTGCGCCATCTGTGCGTTGAGCTGCTGCAGCTGGCGGATCTCATACGTCAGCGTATGACGCTCACGCGCCTCCTGACCGAAACTTTCATTAACCTGACGGCGGAAGCCATCCAGCTGATCGCGCAGCGGCGCAATCAGGCTGTTCAGACTCTGACGGTTTTGCTCATCGACACGGCGACCGCTGTTTTCAAAAATGCGGTTCGCGAGATTTTCAAACTGGGCGCTCAGGCGCTGTTCACTGTTGGTCAGCAGCCGCTGCTTCTCTTCTGCAGCAAAACGCGTCTCTTCCAGCCGGATGGTCACCTCGCGCAGCTCCGCTTCCTGCGCGCTATTGACCTCAAGCTGATTACGCAGCTCACGACTGAGCTGTTCACTTTCAGCACGCCAGTAATCCAGCTGCTGCAATCGCTCCTGCGCCCCGCTCAGGGTGCCATGCAGCTGCCGCAGCTCCTGTTCACGCTGCCGGAGCTGTTGCTGCAGCTGCTCCTGTTCCTGCTGCTGACGCCGCTGTGCCGCTTCCAGCAGGCGATGCTCCGCGGTTATGCTGGCGTGCTGCTGACTGGCACGCAGCTGCGCCAGCAGCCAGCCGATACCCAGACCGGCCAGTGCCAGTACAAGCGTGATAATAAGTTGCTGATCCATGATCCCCCCGCGCCTCGCGATGCTCAGGGGAAAGGTAAGGTTGGCCTGGCGGAATGTCTACTGAAATCTCTGGCTGCCAGGCCGCAGGACGTCAGCAGGCTCTGACCGTGAGTTCGCCCGCTTTCCAGGCGTCGATCAGGAAAAATGGCATCGGCAGCACCCATTCGCTCTCATTCACCACGCGTGCCGGATAACAGCAGCTCTGGCCGCCCCAGGCGATTTCAACCTGCTGCGTACCGTTATGGGGGGCTGTCACCTTACCGGTCATGCTGGCATAACCGGCGTTACTGCCGACGTGAAAATGTTCTGTCTGCCAGCGAACGGGCGCATGTGCCGGCCACGGCTGCGCCTGATGAAAATGAAAAAGGTCATCGTGACTGAGCAGGCTGGCGCGAACGGTGGGCCATAGCGCCACTTTGAGGAAATATTGATCGGTAAAGCGCTGACTGCCGGTGTAGTGTGCCATAAAGTCGCGCATCTGCTGCGCAAGGTTGCGGAATATGCCGTGACAGCCGCCCCACATACCGGCCAGCAGCAGCTCGGTGTGGGTAAAGTAGTCGCGCATATGATGAAACCAGAACGGCGAGTCGAGCCAGGCCTGTACCGCCGCGGCTTCACGCTCCGACAGCAGCGAGTCGGCGTCGCGGATGATAAAGCGTCTGACCGCAGGATCATCCATGACCAGAAAGCGCCAGAGCGTAGGCAGGATCTCTTTTTCATCAGACATATCAACCAGCTGCGCCCCGGCGTGCTGCAGGCGCTGCCAGACGTGCTGCGGCACGCTCGCATCGAGATACACGCGGCAGTGCCAGGCCGGATAGAGCGCGCGCGCGACCTCAACGTTTTTAATCAGCGTTTCGCAGTAGCGCGGCTGATTGCCATACAGGCTGAACGCAATACTGTTTTCAGGCGGATTGTGCGGGTTAAACGCGGGCGGCGCATCAGCCGGAAACGGGTGCTTTTGTCCGGCAGAAAAGCGGGCGTCAGAATGCATCAGCGAAGCCTGGCCGTAGCGCGCCACCTCATCCGGCTTCTGCAGCCAGCCGCAGACTTCAGTCAGGCCATCCAGCCAGGTCTCTGATGCCTGCGCACGCTGCGCGTCAGGGGCCTGGCAGATCTTCTGATAAACGTTGTACGACTTTTTATAGTCACCGGTGCGCATCAGCGTCAGGGCATAGTCGCTGAGCACCTGCATATTATGTGGCATCACCCGCAGTACCGCTTCACAGCACTGGCGTGCCCGCGGGTAGTCGCCGTTGGCCATGGCCTGGCGAAACTGCGCGGCGGCGTGTTCAACGCGCGCCTGCGCAGCAGCAGAGTTATTGACAGAGGCGGAACGGGGAGCGGAGAAGGTTTTGCGCATATAAGGGATCCCAAAGTTCGCTGAATAGGTGCGCATCCTGATTCGTCAGCGGCTGAGTTCCCTGTGAGGCTGGTCCCGCATCCATTACCGACTGGCGCGCTACAACAAGCGACGCGCGGCTTCAACCACGATTTTCACGGCGTCGCTCTCGGTCTGCTTCATGGTCGCCGCGTCCGGGATCTCTTTTTGCGTACGGTTCACAATGACGCCAGCCACCATGCCGGCACGCAGTCCCTGACTGGCGCACATGGTTAACAGTGTAGCGGATTCCATCTCATAGTTAAGCACGCCCATCGCCTGCCACTCCTGCATGGAGCCCTGGAAGCGATTCACCACGCGCCCGGAAAATGTGTCGTAACGCTCCTGCCCCGGGTAGAAGGTGTCAGAAGAGGCGGTGATGCCGATATGGGTACGCGCGCCGCAGTTTTCTGCTGCCGCGACCAGCGCCGTGGTACAGGTAAAATCAGCCACGGCCGGAAACTCCATCGGCGCAAAATGCAGGCTGGCACCATCAAGGCGTACTGAGGCGGTGGTGACCAGCACATCGCCCACGTTGATGTGCGGCTGAATGGCACCGGTGGTACCCACGCGCAGGAATGTCCGGACGCCAAGCTGCGCCAGCTCCTCTACTGCAATTGAGGTTGAAGGACCACCGATACCGGTTGAGCAGACGACCAACGGCTTGCCGTCGATCTCCGCCAGCCAAGTGGTGAATTCGCGATGTGACGCCAGATGCTGCGGGTTATCCATCAGCGCAGCAATTTTTTTCACCCGCTCCGGGTCGCCCGGAACGATCGCCAGCGTAGCGCCTTTCAGGTCAGCTTTAGTGATACCAAGGTGGAAAACGTCAGACTGGGTCATATCAGACTCCTGCTAATTAAGTAGTGTGACGCGCACTCTACGTGAGGCAGCGCGACAAATATGTGATGCCACTCACTTCAAATAATGAAAGTTACATTAGCAACCGCTTCATTTGTGATTTTAATCACAATATGACGCGCCATTTCGCCTATTTGTCAGCTACCGTGCTGCGTAAGCTTGAGTAGCAATGTTAATACAGAAACCGCATCTGAAAATCTGTTCCTTTTTACCCTGTAAACGTCCGGCCATCATGACCAGGCTATAGTTACCTGATTGCGCACCTGCCAGCACGGAGAGAACCATGAAAACCACAGACAATATGGCACAAGAGTCGGCCCCGGGTGGCTTCGCCTCAGCGGCGCAGCCCGCTGCCAGCAGCACAATAATTACCCAAAGCGATACGATTCAGTGCGGCGAAACCTCTATTCCCAGCCAGGGTGAAAATCTGCCTGCCTGGTATGCACGTCCTAAGTCATTCAGCGGTACGCTGCCAGTAGTACTGGTGGTCCAGGAAATTTTTGGCGTACATGAACATATCCGTGATCTGTGCCGCCGCCTGGCGCTGGAGGGCTATCTTGCCGTGGCGCCGGAGCTCTATTTTCGCGAAGGCGATCCGCAGGAGTATCACGATATCCCGACGCTGCTCAGCGAGCTGGTAAGCAAAGTGCCTGACAGCCAGGTACTTGCCGATCTCGATCACGCAGCAAACTGGGCGGCACGGCACGATGGCGATATTCGTCGCCTGGCGATCACCGGCTTCTGCTGGGGCGGTCGGATCAGCTGGCTGTTCGCCGCGCACAATCCTCAGGTGCGTGCCGCAGCCGCATGGTATGGCCGTCTCGAAGGAGAAAAAACGCTGAAGCAGCAGAAACATCCGATTGATATCGCCGTCGATCTGAACGCGCCGGTGCTCGGCCTGTATGGCGGCCAGGATGAGGGCATTCCGCTGGAAAGCATCGACAAAATGCGTCAGGCGCTGCATGCCGCGAATGCGAAAGCGGAAATTGTGGTCTATCCGGACGCCGGACACGCGTTCAACGCCGATTATCGTCCGGGCTATCATGCGGAATCCGCCCGGGATGGCTGGCAGCGTATGCTGGCCTGGTTTAAACAGTATGGGGTGGCCCCTGACGCATAACGTTATCCGGGCGCTCAGGCGCCCTTTTTCCTGCGCGACCGGCTTCAACGCCCGCGTTCGTTGCCGGCAAGAGGCGCGCCTCACTTCATTTAGCCATCCAGATGTTTACACCGCCACAATCTGCGGGTAGTGTATAGCTTACCGCGTCATTCGTTTTGTCCCGCTGCAAAGGATTCTCATGATCGAACTCAAACACCTGCGAACGCTGCAGGCGTTACACAACACCGGCTCGCTTGCCGCCGCGGCGGCGCAGCTGCACCAGACGCAGTCTGCCTTATCGCATCAGTTCAGCGATCTGGAGCAGCGCCTTGGCTTCCGGCTGTTTGTGCGTAAAAGCCAGCCGCTGCGCTTTACGCCGCAGGGTGAGATCTTGCTGCAGCTGGCAGAACAGGTGCTGCCGCAGATCCAGCAGGCGCTGCAGGCGTGTCATGAGCCGCAGCAGCAGGCCACGCTGCGCATCGCCATTGAGTGCCACAGCTGCATTCAGTGGCTGACGCCTGCGCTGAACAACTTCCGCAAGAGCTGGCCGCAGGTCATGATGGATTTTAAATCCGGCGTCACCTTTGATCCGCAGCCGGCGCTGCAGCAGGGTGAGCTTGATGTGGTGCTGACCTCGGATATTCTGCCGCGCAGCGGACTGTTTTATACGCCGATGTTTGATTTTGAGATGCGGCTGGTGCTGGCGCCCGATCATCCGCTGGCGCAGCGTACGCATATTACGCCGCAGGATTTCGCTGATGAAGTGCTGATGATCTACCCGGTGCAGCGCCAGCGTCTGGATGTCTGGCGTCACTTTCTGCAGCCCGCCGGCGTCAGTCCGGCGCTGAAAAGCGTGGACAATACGCTGCTGCTGATTCAGATGGTTTCGGCACAGATGGGGATCGCCGCTCTGCCTCACTGGGTCGTTGAGAATTTTGAAAAGCAGGGACTGGTGGTAACCAAAACGCTGGGCGACGGTCTCTGGAGCCGGCTCTATGCTGCCGTACGTGAAGGTGAACAGCGTCAGCCCGTGCTGGAAGCGTTTGTGCGCTTTGCCCGTCAGCACGCCTGCGATCATCTGCCGTTTGTGCGCGACGCTTCACAGCCGGGCGCGGTATTACCTGGCGCATCCTGATGGTCGGGCGCGGCGGGCACGCTCCGCGCTGTTATCCCCGCCCCGCCTGCACTATAATGCGCCGCCTTTACTGCTTACCCCGGAGAGTTTCACCATGACCAATAACGATGTTCTGCGCAGCGTGCGCTATATGCTTGATCTGAGCGATAGCAAAGTGGTGGAGATTTTTGCCCTTGCGGGAAGCGATGTGCCGCTGGAGGATGTGCAGGCCTGGCTGAAAAAAGAGGATGATGCCGCGTTTCGCAAACTGCCTGATGTACTGATGGGCTATTTCCTCAACGGCCTGATCTACCATCGTCGCGGCAAAAGTGACGATGCGCCGGCGCCGTCCATTGAGCGTCGCATGAGCAATAACGTCTTTCTGAAAAAGCTGCGTATCGCATTTGCGCTGAAAACCACGGATATTCCTGACATCCTGCTGAAAGCCAATTTCAAGGTTTCACAGGGCGAAATCGGCGCTATCTTCCGCAATCCGGATCACAAAAACTATCGCGAATGTGGCGATCAAATCCTGCGTAATTTCCTGAAAGGGTTAACGCTTATCCAGCGTCCGGGAACGCCGGCGAAGAAAAGCTGATCGCATGGCGCAGCCTGAAGGCTGCGCCCGCACGTTCTCAGGTGTGACGCCTGCCGATCACCCAGCGTTTATGCACATAGAGTGAAGCAAAGATCACCGCCGCGCCCGCAATAAAGCTCGGCCAGTGCGGCTTCTCCTGCCAGATCGCCAGATTGACCAGCAGCCCCGCCGGGACGTGCATATTGTTCATAATGCCCAGCGTGCCGGCATCCACCTGCGTGGCCCCGTAGTTCCACATAAAATAGCCCAGCCCGGATGCGGCAACGCCCAGCCATATCAGCACGCTCCACTGCAGCGTGGTAGTGGGCAGTTTCTGCGGATTGCCCCACAGCGACCAGGCGAGCGCGGCAATCAGCACCGCACCCAGATAAAACCAGGAGAATGCGGTATGCTGCGGCATGGGCCGCGTCTCCTGCAGCCGCTTGTACCCCACCATGCCGACAGCAAAGCAGAGGTTCGCCGCCTGCACCAGCAGCAGACCCAGCCAGAAATGCTCGCTGACTTTGTCATAGCGAATAATGGCTGCACCCGCTACCGCCAGCAGCGCGCTGAACGCGTAACCAATACGCAGCGGACGCCTGCTCAGCAGATCATAAATCAGCGTGATATAGAGCGGCGTCATCACCGTAAACAACAGAAACTCAGACACGCTCAGGTAGAGATAGGCTTCAAAACTGAGCAGATACATAATGCCGAGCTGCAGCATTCCCACCAGCATATAAAGCAGCAGCGTTGATGCCCGGTAGCCACGCCAGCGCAAAAACGGCAGAAAAATCAGTGCGGCCAGACCCAGGCGCATCAGCACGGAAAACCAGCTATCAACCTGACCTGCCAGGTATTCGCCAATCAGACTGAAAGAAAAAGCCCACAAAACAGTGGTCACAATAAGTAACAGCACGGTACACCACTCCCCGATAAACAGACGCGCTAGTGTAATCAAACCCGCGTGAACCAGCTGAATAATCTGGTTTACAACTGATTATATTTAACTCACTCGCGGCAGGCGGCTGCAGATATGCCCTGGTCAGCGGTTTACGCTCAGACACATTTTCCGGTCAGGATGCGCATTAACCGCGGGTGCAAACGCAGCAAAATGCGCGAAATCCAACATTTCCTGGTTTTTTTCGCTCCTGATTGTCATAAAACTGTAACATATGTGTCACACGTCACAGTAACGGGCAGCAACCATCTCTATTCTTTGCGCGATATGGAAACACCAGGTTTCCTTTGCGCTTATGCGTATTTCTGTCCCAACCTGCTGGGAAATTCATAACTATTCTGCGCCCCGGAGGGCCACACTCATGCTGAGTATCTTTAAACCTGCACCGCATCAGCCTCAGGTGGCTGACGATCGTGTTGATCCGCTTTATCGTCGGCTGCGCTGGCAGATCTTTCTCGGGATCTTTTTTGGCTATGCTGCTTACTATCTGGTACGCAAAAACTTCGCGCTGGCGATGCCCTATCTGGTGGAACAGGGATTTTCACGGGGGGATTTAGGGTTTGCCCTCTCCGGTATCTCTATTGCGTACGGCTTTTCCAAATTCATCATGGGTTCCGTTTCCGATCGCTCAAATCCGCGCGTTTTTCTGCCGGCGGGCCTGATCCTCGCTGCCTCGGTCATGCTGTTTATGGGTTTTGTACCCTGGGCGACCTCCAGCATTATGGTGATGTTTGTGCTGCTGTTCCTGTGTGGCTGGTTCCAGGGAATGGGCTGGCCGCCGTGTGGCCGCACCATGGTGCACTGGTGGTCACAGAAAGAGCGCGGCGGTATCGTCTCCGTGTGGAACTGCGCGCATAACGTCGGAGGCGGTATCCCGCCGCTGCTGTTTCTGCTCGGTATGGCGTGGTTTAACGACTGGAAAGCCGCGCTCTATATGCCCGCCTTTGGGGCGATTCTGATCGCGCTGTTTGCGTTTGCCATGATGCGCGATACGCCGCAATCCTGTGGCCTGCCGCCGATTGAGGCGTGGAAAAATGACTATCCGCCTGATTACAGTGAGAACCATGAACAGGAGCTGACCGCAAAGCAGATCTTTATGCAGTACATTCTGCCCAACAAGCTGCTGTGGTATATCGCGCTGGCAAACGTCTTTGTCTACCTGCTGCGCTACGGCATTCTCGACTGGTCGCCAACCTATCTGAAAGAGGTCAAACACTTTACGCTGGATAAATCCTCCTGGGCCTACTTCCTGTATGAATATGCGGGCATTCCGGGAACGCTGCTGTGCGGCTGGATGTCAGACAAAGTGTTCAGAGGCAATCGCGGCGCGACCGGCGTGTTCTTTATGACGCTGGTGACTATCGCTACCGTGGTCTACTGGCTTAACCCGCCGGGCAATCCGGGTATCGATATGCTCTGTATGATTGTGATTGGCTTTCTGATCTACGGTCCGGTGATGCTGATTGGCCTGCACGCGCTGGAGCTGGCACCGAAGAAAGCTGCCGGCACCGCAGCGGGCTTTACCGGCCTGTTTGGTTATCTGGGCGGCTCTGTAGCAGCCAGCGCTATTGTTGGTTATACCGTTGATTTCTTTGGCTGGGATGGCGGATTTATGGTGATGATCGCCGGCTCGGTACTGGCAGTGGTACTGCTGCTGCTGACCATGATCAACGAACACAAGCATAAAAAACAGCTGGGATAAGCAAAAACAGCTGGGATAAGCGAGGCGGGCCGGGATGCACTACCGGCCCGTTTTTTTACTCCAGAAAGAGTTTACGCAGCGTGTGCGGCACCGCATCGTCCGCGTTGCTGCCAATGATCTCCAGCGACGGCAGCGTATCCTTCAGGCGCTGCTGTCCGTTATGCATGATGCAGCCTTTACCGGCCATACTCAGCATCTCCACATCATTCATGCCATCCCCGAATGCGATGCACGCCTTCAGCGAATGGCCCAGCTGTTTCGCGACGGCCTCCAGCGCATGTCCTTTCGACACGCCGCCCGCCATGACTTCCAGACAGGTTGGCAGCGAAAAACTGACGTTAACGCGATCGCCCCAGCGCGCTTCAATCGCCTGCTCAAGCGGCAGCAGACTGGCCGGATCGCTGCTGGTGAAGAAGACCTTACTGATGCCGTCGGTGGGCAACAGTCCCGGTTCATAGAGCTGATACATAAACTCCGACTCCTGAAAATAGTCCTGCTCATCGGGATGGTGACGGCTCATAAACCACTCATCATCGCGATAAACATGGGTCAGGATATTTTCATCCTGATATTTCAGGGCGTAGAGCTCGCTGGCGATATCGCTGTCGAGATTGTGGCTGAAGATCAGCTCGCCTGCGGCGTTATGCACGCGCGCGCCGTTGGAGGTGATCATATATGCCGGAATGCCGAGTTTGTCGCGCATTTGTCCCACGTCGATATGATGACGACCGGTGGCAAAAACAAAATGGATATCACGCGCCACCAGCGCCTGCAGCGTGGTACGGGCAAACGGCGTCAGACGATGTTGCGGAGAGAGCAGCGTGCCATCCAGATCGGATGCAACGATGTGAAACATGGAAACCTCGGGTTGTAATAGCGGAAATAACGTCAGCTGAGATGACGGGCAAAAAAATCCACGGTGGCATTGAGCGCTTCAGCGCGCATTGCATCTGACTCAAACAGAATTTCATGTCGCGCGCCTTTAATGACGCGCGGCGCATTACCTTCACAGGGATGCCCGGCAGCGGCCAGTGCCTGGCAGAAGAGATCCTGTGAACGGTTGTCCACCACATCATCTTCGCTCGCCTGCAGCAGCAGCAGCGGCGTGGTGATATTTGCCGCCTGACGCATAATATTGCGTCCGGCCTGCACGCCTTCGCGTACCCAGTGATAGGTCGGGCCGCCGACGCGAATAGCCGGATCGTCAGCATAAAAGCGCAGATTGCGCCGGTAACGCTCGCGGCTGTGCGTCAGGCGGTTAATGCCAAACGGATGCGCGCGCCAGCGTCCGGTGCCAAGCGCGTATCCGTCGCGCAGCGCCGGTCGCTTCTCTGCCCAGTCAAGAATACGGTGTGCCAGAAAGGGCGGCAGCGGCAGCACAATACCAAACATCGGTGCGCACAGCACCGCCGCATGAAATGCCCGCGGCTGCCGGGCCAGAAAAAGCGCGACAATCGCGCCGCCCATTGAGTGTGCCAGTACATAGCGCTGCTGATAATGCTGACTGACAATCTCTTTCAGATAGAGGGTTTCCAGATCGTCGACGTAGTCACTGAACTCCACCACATGGCCACGGTGAGAATCGGCCAGCAGCCGCTCAGATCGTCCCTGCCCGCGATGGTCAATAATCACCACGTCATAGCCACAGTGAAACAGGTCGTAGGCCAGCTCGGGATACTTGATATAACTTTCAATACGCCCCGGCACAATCAGGATCACGCGCGTGTGCTGCGGAGAGGTAAAGCGCACATAGCGCAGGGTAAGATTACCGGTGCCGGTGAACTCACACTCTTCCCGCTGCCGCCAGAAGTCGAGCAGCGGGCCGGTAGCAAACGCCGCAAAAGCGCGTTCGCGTCTGAGCCAGCTCTCTTTATGATGCTGCATCTGCCCCTCCCGGAGAGTTCAATCCGCCCTGCTGGTATGCCGTAGCGCAGCGCAATTTTCTGGCGTATTGTGTCATACTTCGCTCGCTTCAGGGAATGTCACGCATGACTACAGAATGGTGGTTAACCTACCTGCTTACCACAACCATCCTCAGCCTTTCGCCAGGCTCAGGCGCTATCAATACCATGAGCACCGGTATCAGCCACGGCTATCGTGGCGCGGCCGTGTCAATTACCGGCCTACAGCTCGGACTGGCGGTACATATTGTGCTGGTAGGGGCCGGACTCGGCGCGCTGTTTTCGCAGTCACTGCTGGCGTTTGAAATCCTGAAATGGGCCGGCGCAGCCTATCTGATCTGGCTGGGCATTCAGCAGTGGCGGTCCGCAGGCAGTCTCGATCTGAACGCCGTTGCCAAAGCGATGCCGCGTCGTCACCTGTTTCAGCGCGCGCTGCTGGTTAACCTGACCAACCCCAAAAGCATCGTATTTCTTGCTGCGCTGTTTCCGCAGTTTATCCTGCCCCATCAGCCGCAGCTGATGCAGTATTTCATCCTCGGCGTGACAACGATTGTGGTCGATATCATTGTGATGATTGGCTACGCCACGCTGGCGACGCGCATTGCGGTCTGGATCAAAGGCCCCCGGCAGATGAAGCTGCTGAACCGTATTTTTGGCGGATTGTTTATGGCGGTCGGCGCGCTGTTAGCCAGCGCGCGCAGAATAGCGTAAAAAGCGGCCGGGTGTGCAGTCAGCCACACCCGGCGCAGCGTCGCCGTTTCAGGCGACCGGGCCTAGCGCGAAATAATCAGGTGAAGGCCAAAACCGGCAAACAGCACGCCCGCCATGCCATCTACCCACTTTGCCATGCGCTGATATTTCTCACGCATCCACGGCAGCGCAAAGATAGTGGCCACCAGCGCAAACCATGCAAAGGTTTCCGCAATAATCAGCAGGAACAGCCCCCAGCGCGTAGCGGCACCAATATCATTGCCGACAAACAGCGAGAAGACGCTGCCAAAATAGATAATCGCTTTGGGATTGGACAGGTTTGTCAGCAAGCCTTTAAGAAAGCTCATGCCGCGCTTCGGCAGCTCCACCACGGGTGCGTCACTCTGCGACTGCTTATGACGCTGACGCGCCGAGCGCAGCAGCTGCCAGCCCATCCACAGCAGATAGAGCCCGCCACCCACCATGATAATTTCATGCAGCCACGCCATTTTTGCCAGCAGCAGATGCAGACCCATCAGCGCTACGCCCGCCCAGACAACAATGCCCAGCGTAATGCCCAGCACGCCCATCATCGCCTCTTTACGCGAGCGGCTGGCCGCAGTTTGCGACACAAAAAAGAAGTCAGGTCCGGGGCTCATCAGCGCAACCAGGTGCACCAGCGCAACGGTGGCAAACAATATCAGCATACGTTTAGTCCTTTACTCGTCATTATCAAGATGTTCTCTGATCATCAGCAGAAACGGCTTACCAAAGCGTTCCAGTTTGCGATGACCCACGCCGTTTACGCTCAGCATATCTGAAGCGCTGACCGGTAACTGTTCTGCCATTTCAATCAGCGTGGCGTCGTTAAACACCACGTAAGGCGGAATATTCTCTTCATCAGCAATCGCTTTACGCAGCTTACGCAGCTTGGCAAACAGCTTGCGATCGTAGTTGCCACCGTACACTTTTGGCGCACTGCTGCGACTTTTCGCCGTCACGGTACGCGGTACGGCAAGCATCAGCGGTATTTCAGCGCGCAGGACCGGACGCGCAGCTTCAGTGAGCTGCAGCGCAGAGTGCAGGGCGATGTTTTGTGTCACCATGCCGAGATGAATGAGCTGACGCAGCACGCTGATCCAGTGCTCCAGACTCTGCTCGCGTCCCAGGCCATAGACCGGCAGTTTGTCGTGGCCGTTATCGCGGATACGCTGACTGGCTGAGCCGCGCAATACCTCCACGATGTAGCTCATGCCAAAACGCTGGCCGGTACGGTAGATGCACGATAGCGCTTTCTGTCCGTCGACCAGACCGTCATAACGGCGGGGAGGATCGAGGCAGATATCGCAGTTACCGCAGGGCTGCTGACGCCCTTCGCCAAAGTAGTTCAGCAGCACCAGACGCCGGCAGGTTTGCGCTTCCGCAAACGCGCCCATCGCATTGAGCTTGTGCCGCTCGATATCCTGCAGCGGCCCCGGGACTTTCTCCTCCAGGCATTTGCGCAGCCAGACCATATCCGCCGGATCGTAAAGCATCATCGCTTCAGCAGGCAGGCCATCGCGTCCGGCGCGGCCGGTCTCCTGATAGTAGGATTCGATGTTGCGCGGAATATCAAAATGCACCACAAAGCGGACATTGGGTTTGTTGATACCCATGCCAAACGCCACGGTAGCGACCACAATCTGCAGATCGTCGCGCTGAAACGCTTCCTGAACATGCGCGCGCTGTGCGCTGTCGATGCCGGCGTGATAGGCACCCACGCTCAGGCCACGGCTCTGCAGACGTGCGGCGGTATCTTCCACTTTCGCCCGGCTGTTACAGTAAATGATGCCGCTTTTGCCGCGCTGCTCCTGCACATAGCGCAGCAGCTGGTCGGTGGGTTTAAACTTCTCCACCAGGGTATAGCGGATGTTGGGACGATCAAAGCTGCTGACCTGAATCAGCGGATCGCGCATCTGCAGCAGATGTACGATGTCGTTACGCGTGGTTTCATCGGCTGTGGCCGTCAGCGCCATCACCGGGAGCTGCGGAAAACGCTGCCTCAGCTGTCCGAGTGCGCCATACTCCGGCCGGAAATCATGTCCCCACTGCGAGATGCAGTGCGCTTCATCGACGGCCAGCATCACCGGATTCCAGTGCTGCAGACCCTCCAGGAAGTTGTCCATCATCAGCCGTTCCGGGGCAATGTACAGCAGTTTCAGCTTACCGGTGCGGCAATCGGCAAAAACCTGCTGCTGCTGTTCGCGCGTCTGCGTTGAGTTGAGACACGCCGCCGCCACGCCGTTGGCCAGCAGCTGGTCAACCTGATCTTTCATCAGTGAAATCAGCGGGGAGACCACCAGCGTCAGTCCCTCCTGAACCAGCGCCGGGATCTGGTAGCAGATCGATTTACCGCCGCCGGTCGGCATCACGACCAGACAGTCACGTCCTGAGAGCGCTGACTCGATAATGGATTGCTGACCCGGACGAAACTGCTGATAGCCGAAGGTGTCATGTAACACCTGTTGCGCCAGCGTTTCCTGATTGTGCACTGCCGAAATTGCCACGGTAATCCTGTTTTACTGATTAGAACAGATCGTTAAGCGTTACGCCCACGCCTAAACGGGTCTGACGGTGGTTATAGTCGATAAGCGATTCACCATAGCCGCTGAAAAGCTGCGTATAAAAGCGGACATGTTCAGTGAGAGGATAGCTCCAGGCGAAGGTCGCGCCGCCGTAGCCGCTGTTCCAGTTATAGTTGCCTTCCACGCTAAATATGCTGTCGCCCATCATATAGCCGAGTTTCGCGCGGTAATAACCCATGTATTTGGTAATGTCCGGGTTATCATCTTCGCCGGCGCTTTCCGGCAGACGATACCAGGGTTTGATCTCCGCAAGGAAGTTGCCGTTCTCTGCCATCAGACGGGCGTAAAGGCGGTTCCAGCTGCGGGAAGTGGGATCGCTGCGACCATTAGACTGATGATTAACGCCCAGCTCCACATCACGCAGCGTCCAGCCTGCCAGCGAATAATCCGTTGCCCAGCCAAGAAACAGCTGCGGCTCATAGTTTGTTTCGCGGAAAGGTGACGATGCGCCACGATTCGACAGCTGCCACCATGAACGCTGAGTATACGAGGCGGCCAGCACGGAGTTCTCACCTAAAATGCCGCGCCACAGCGGAAACGCCAGGCTGAGCTGGAATTTTACTTCATCTTTTTTCGCTTTGTCTGCCCAGTTGTAAGAGGAAATCGCCTCTTTATTCATGTCGCTGGTGTAGGTGTAAAGCAGGTAGTTGTTTTCATAGGGGTAAAGCACAAAGGGGTTGTCGTGCTTTTCCAGCAGATTTGCGATCACGCTCCCCTTCACCGCAGGTGCGTCGTGAATATTTTTAATCGTGGCTTCATCTGCCTGCGCCAGTGCAGGAACGGTTAATGCCGCGGCCAGCATGACGTATTGCTTACGCATAGTGTTCTCCAGTGCGCTGCGTGGGAAGGTTTTCAGGGCGGTGGTACAAAAAGCAGGCCATTCTACACGCAAAGCGGGACGTTGATCAGTGCCGATTTCTGAAACTGGAAAGCGGCGCGGGAGCAGCATAATATACACAACTTCTTAACATCTTAAGGCCGTAACTATGTCATCTCCGATGCTGACTCAGCAGGACGCGCGCCAGCTGATTGGTGAAATTTTTGTTTATCATATGCCGTTTAATCAGGCGCTGGGCCTGGAGCTGGAACACCTTGATGCTGATACTACCCGGCTCGCATTTGCCAATAAAACCATGCTGGTGGGCAATGCCGCGCAGCAGATCCTGCATGGCGGCGTGATTGCTTCAGTGCTGGATGTTACCGCCGGTCTGGTCTGTGTCAGCCATGCGCTGACGCGGCAGGAGAGCATCACCGAAGAAGATCTGCGCCAGCGCCTGGCGCGAATGGGCACTATCGATCTGCGGGTTGATTATCTGCGTCCGGGTCGCGGCGAACGCTTTGTCGCTACCGGTCATCTGCTGCGTGCCGGTAATAAAGTCGCCGTGGCGCGCGTTGAACTGCATAATCAGCAGCACGATTATATCGCTACGGCCACCGCCACTTACCTGATTGGTTAATCAGCGCAACCGGTGCGCCGCCTTATGGACAATACAATGGACAGTCAGCAAACGCGACAGGGCATTTTTTATGCGCTGGGCGCTTACTTTATCTGGGGCATCGCTCCGGCCTACTTCAAACTGGTCAGAGAGGTGCCGCCCGCCGAGATCATGACCCACCGGGTGATCTGGTCAGTGCTGTTTATGCTGATACTGATTACGCTAAGCCGCAGCTGGAAACAGGTGCGCCGCGTGGCCGCCCAGCCAAAAAAAGTTCTGCTGCTGGCGCTGACCGCCATTACCATCGGCGGCAACTGGCTGCTGTTTATCTGGGCAGTCAATAATCAGCATATGCTGGAGGCGAGCCTCGGCTACTTTATCAACCCGCTGATTAATGTGGTATTCGGCATGCTGTTCCTGCGTGAACGCTTTCGCCGTCTGCAGTGGCTGGCAGTCGCGCTGGCCGCGGCAGGTGTGCTGGTGCAGCTATGGCAGTTTGGCTCACTGCCGGTGATTGCGCTGGGGCTGGGGCTGAGCTTTGCGCTGTATGGCCTGGTGCGAAAAAAGATTCAGGTAGATGCACAGAGCGGCATGCTGATCGAGACGCTGTGGCTGTTCCCGCTGGCAGCGATCTATCTTTTCGGTGTTGCCGACAGTGCGACCAGTCATCTCAGCGCCAATCCCCTCAGCCTTAATCTGATGCTGGTGGCCGCCGGGGTGCTGACCACTATTCCGCTGATGCTGTTTGCCGCCGCCTGCACGCGCCTGCGTCTCTCAACCGTGGGGTTTTTCCAGTATCTGGGCCCGACGCTGATGTTTCTGCTGGCGGTACTGTTTTATGGCGAGCGCCTGACTCCCGATAAGCTGGTCACCTTTGGCTTTATCTGGCTGGCGCTGGCCCTGTTTATTTTTGACGCCGTACTCTTCTCAGCCCGCACGCGGATGCGCAAAGCGTGAGATAAAGCGCGCCAGTGCCGGGCCAGTGAGCAGAATGGTAAACAGACGCAGCGTCTGCAGCGCCATCACAAAAGTCATATCGACCCGGCTGCCGGCTGCAATGATGGCAACGGTATCCAGCCCGCCCGGGCTGGTAGCCAGATAGGCAGTCATCAGGTCGATATGCAATACCCGTGTCAGCATCCATGCCAGCGCCGCACACAGCACCATCAGTCCGAGGATTGAGGCGAGCATCTGCGGCAGCGTTCGCAGCGCCAGCAGGAAAATCGGGCGCGTAAAGCGCAGCCCGACGCTCCAGCCAATCAGCGCATAGGCCAGCGCCAGCAGCCACTCGGGCACCTGCAAGGTTGCGATCTGGCTTCCCTGCAGCATGGCTCCAGTCAGCGCTGGCAGCAGCAGCGCACCGGAGGGGATCCGCAGACGCTGCCCCAGCCAGGCCCCGGCCGCCATTACTCCCAGCGTCAGCAAAAAACCGCGATTCAGCGCCGGAAACCAGATCGGCTCTGCCGCGCCGCCGCTGGTATCCAGACCGATGCGCGCGACCACCGCCGCTGCCGTGGCGACGAACAGCACGCGCAGATACTGCATAAACGCGACCAGACGCACGTCAGCCCCGAAATCTCCCGCCATCGCCACCATCGCCGAAGCGCCGCCGGGCGACGATCCCCAGGCACCGGTAGGCCCCGGCAGATTACTGAAGCGCACCAGCAGAAAGCCGGAGAGACCGCTGGCGGCCAGCGTGAGGATCAGTACCGCCAGCACCACCGGCCAGTCATTCAATAAGGGAGTCAGAATGGCGGGCGACAGGCTCTGAGCAATCATGCAGCCCAGCACCGCCTGCGCCAGAATAAACAGCCGTTTATCGATACGCAGCGTTGCGCCGCACAGCCCCATTACGGTTCCGGTGATCATCGGGCCCAGCAGCAGCGCAGCAGGCAGGTGAAACAGCTGGAGAGCAACGCCCAGCGTCAGAGACGCAATCAGCAGCAGCATCCATTGTAAGCGCAGAGAGTAGTGTGACATGACCAGAATCAGACAAAGATAAGAGGTCCACAGGTTACGCAGGTTGCGCCCCCGGAGCCAGCGCAAATCGGTGTTAATCAGCAGACGGGTGCGGTATTTGGCCAGGGCGCCATAAATGGCGTCATCAAACGGGTGCGGTTATTCAACCAGGGCGCCATGAATGGCGCCCCTACAGAACGTAGGGGGCGCATTAATGCGCCCCTGGCAGCAGACGGGTGCGGTATTTGGCCAGGGCGCCATGAATGGCGTCATTGAACGGGTGCGGTATTTGGCCAGGGCGCCATGAATGGCGCCCCTACAGAACGTAGGGGGCGCATTAATGCGCCCCTGGCAGCAGACGGATGCGGTATTCAACCAGGGCGCCATGAATGGCGTCATCAAACGGGTGCGGTTATTCGGCCAGGGCGCCATGAATGGCGCCCCTACAGAACGTAGGGGGCGCATTAATGCGCCCCTGGCAGCAGACGGGTGAGGTATTCAACGAGGGCGCCATGAATGGCGTCATTAAACGGGTGCGGTTATTTGGCCAGGGCGCCATGAATGGCGTCATTGAACGGGTGCGGTATTTGGCCAGGGCGCCATGAATGGCGCCCCTACGGAACGTAGGGGGCGCATGTATGCGCCCCGCGATCACAGCCAGTTTTTGCGTTTGAAATAGAGATAAGGTGCCAGGCCCGCCAGCATCATCAGGCAGATGGCCCCGGGATAACCGAAGCTCCATTTTAGCTCAGGCATAAACTCAAAGTTCATACCATAGCTGGAAGCCACCAGCGTTGGCGGCAGGAATACCACCGATACCACCGAGAAGATCTTAATGATGCGGTTCTGCTCAATATTGATAAAGCCCATCGCCGCCTGCATCAGAAAGTTGACCTTCTGAAACAGAGACTCATTGTGCGGCAGCAGCGATTCGATATCGCGCAGGATCTCACGCGCCTGTTCCAGCTGGTTGCCCGGCAGGCGCGCCTTACGTACCAGAAAGTTCAGCGCGCGCTGGGTATCCATCAGGCAGAGGCGAACCTTCCAGCCGATATCCTCCAGTTCGGCGAGGCGCGACAGCGCCTCGTCATACTCTTCGCCCTGCTGACCTTCCATAATCACGCGGCTTAACTTCTCCAGCGCGCTATAGATGTTTTCGATCTCATCCGCCAGCTGCTCAATTTTCGTTTCGAACAGATCCAGCAGCAGCTCATAGGCGTTGCCGTCAGTCAGCTGCTGATTACGTGCCCGCATACGGTAAAGGCGAAACGCCGGCAGCTCGCGCTCACGCAGCGTATAGAGGCGATCTTCGCGGATGGTAAAGGCCACGGTTGAGTTACCGGCGTGATCTTCAGCATCCTCAAAGAAAAAGAACGAGTGGATATGCAGGCCATCTTCATCTTCAAAGAAGCGCGCCGAGGCTTCAATATCTTCCAGTTCCGGACGCGTTGCCAGACTCTGTCCCAGCTCCGACTGCACGCGCTCGCGCTCGCTGTCATCCGGTTCGATGAGATCGACCCATACCGACGTGTTGAGTTTATCATTGTTGTCTTCCAGCTCGATACGCGTCAGGCGATCGCGCTCAAGTTTAAATGCGCTCAGCATAGCAATACTCCCCATTGCAGACCAAATGGGACAGGGCGGTGCCCGTCACGTCCGAAACGTAACGGACACGGCAAAGCCTTAACGCGGAAACTTTCGCTTCAGGATGTGATCAGTGCTGACTCATGCGACGGATAAGCAAAGGAGGTCGCGGATAACCTTTCAGGCTACCTGCGTAAAGAGGTAGCCTTAGATATTCCTGGTAAACAGGATGTTGAGCCAGCATCGACTGGGCGCGTCCAAGGCATTGTCCTCTCATGATAATAGTGCGCGCATGTTACGCTGAGACGAAAAAGTCGTCAAGGTAGCGCAGCCGCGCTACATCGCCTCCAGTCGCGCATAGGCGGCGACCAGCCACTTAATGCCCTGCCCCTGAAAGGCGACCTGCAGACGGCTGTGTTCGCCGCTGCCTTCCAGATTAACAATAGTGCCCTCGCCAAACTTCGCGTGGCGTACCCGCTGACCCAGCGTAAAACCGCTGTCGCTTTTGCTGGTGGGCGTGCCCATGCGCTGATGGCTGACCGGGCGACTGACGCTGGCGCGCAGGCGTACTTCCTCGACGCACTCTTCCGGCAGTTCGCCAATAAAGCGCGACGGGCGATGATACACTTCCTTACCGTAAAGCCGCCGCGTCTCGGCATAGGTGAGCGTCAGTTTAACCATTGCCCGGGTAACGCCAACATAGGCCAGCCGTCGCTCCTCTTCCAGACGCCCGCCCTCATCCAGCGACATCTGGCTCGGGAACATGCCCTCTTCCATGCCAACGATAAAGACCTGCGTAAACTCCAGCCCTTTTGCCGAGTGCAGCGTCATCAGCTGTACGGCATCCTGCCATTTGTCCGCCTGGCCTTCGCCCGCTTCCAGCGCCGCATGCGATAAAAACGCCTGCAGCGGCATCAAATCTTCATCTTCATCCTGATAGCTGAACTGTCGGGTGGCCGTGACCAGCTCCTCTAAGTTCTCAATACGCGCCTGGCCCTTTTCGCCTTTTTCCTGCTCATACATCAGCCACAGGCCGGAGTCTTTGATCACGCGATCGGTCTGCACATGCAGCGGCATCTCTGCGGTTTCATGCGCCAGCGCATCAACCAGTTCGCAGAAGCGCTGCAGTGCCGACGCCGCCCGGCCCGCCAGGGCCCGGTTCTGCAGCAGTTCCCGCGTGGCCTGCCACAGCGTCAGCTGTTTTTCGCGCGCCGTCTGCCGTACCACATCCAGCGTTCTGTCGCCCACGCCGCGCGTCGGCGTATTGACCACGCGTTCAAACGCGGCGTCGTCGTTGCGGTTGGCGATCAGGCGCAGATAGGCGAGCGCATCTTTGATCTCCTGACGTTCAAAGAAGCGCATACCGCCATAAATACGGTAGGGCATGCTGGCCTGCAGCAGCGCCTCTTCCAGCACGCGCGACTGGGCGTTACTGCGATAGAGAATCGCGCAATCCTGCAGCGCATTGCCGTTCTCATGCCAGGTTTTAATGCGGTTAACCACAAAGCGCGCTTCATCCAGCTCGTTAAACGCGCAGTAGATTGAAATCTTTTCGCCGTCGCTGCCGTCGGTCCAGAGCTCTTTTCCAAGCCGCCCGCTGTTATTGGCAATCAGGGCGTTGGCGGATTTCAGGATATGGTTGGTGGAGCGGTAGTTCTGCTCCAGGCGGATAGTTTCCGCCCCGGGAAAGTCCTGCAGGAAGCGCTGGATATTTTCGACCTGCGCGCCGCGCCAGCCGTAGATGGACTGATCGTCATCGCCGACAATAATTACCCGGCTGCTGTCGCCGGCCAGCATGCGGATCCACGCATACTGAATGTTGTTGGTATCCTGAAACTCATCAACCAGAATATTGCTAAAGCGCTCGCGGTAGTGATTGAGGATCTGGGGCTTATGCAGCCACAGCTCATGCGCCCGCAGCAGCAGCTCGGCAAAATCGACCAGGCCGGCGCGATCGCACGCTTCCTGGTAAGCCTGGTAAATACGCAGCCACGTCTGCTCAACCGGGTTGTTGTAGCTTTCGATATGTTTTGGCCGCAGACCTTCATCTTTCTTGCCGTTGATGTACCACATGCCCTGGCGCGCCGGCCACTGCTTATCATCCAGGTTCATTGACTTGATCAGGCGCTTCAGCAGCCGCAGCTGATCTTCGCTGTCGAGGATCTGAAAATCCTGCGGCAGCCCGGCGTCAAGATGATGCGCCCGCAGCAGGCGATGCGCCAGGCCATGGAAAGTGCCAATCCACATGCCGCCCTGCCCGCTGCCAATCAGCTGATCGATGCGATGACGCATCTCGGCCGCGGCTTTATTGGTGAAGGTGACCGCCATGATGGAGTAAGGTGAGCAGTTCTCCACCGACAGCAGCCAGGCGATGCGGTGCACCAGCACACGGGTTTTGCCGCTGCCTGCTCCGGCCAGCACCAGCAGATTGCTGCGCGGTGCGGCAACCGCCTCACGCTGTTTGTCATTCAAGCCGTCGAGCAGATCAGAAACGTCCATAAGCACCGTTTTTAAAGAATAGAGTTGCGTACCCTGAGTCATTCGCCCTGCAGCGATGCTGCAGGTCTCTGAATGGTCGCGCGCTTACGCAGGTAAGTCACCAGAGTGAACCGGCACAGCCCGTAAAGTCGTGCGCCGGAGGATACGACTGGATAAATTTACAGCCATTATAGCAGTGAGGTCAGGGATGCCAACCGATGAATTTCAACGTGCGGCAGCAGACGGGCGTCATCCATCTGCATCAGATTGCCGCTGTTCAGGTTGATCCAGCACGCCTGCAGGCCGGCACGCAGCGCGCCTGCCACATCGGTCGTCAGGTCATCACCAACGTGCAGGATCGCCTCTGGCGCAATAGCAAGACGCTCCGCTGCGAGATGATACATATCCTGCCACGGCTTCGCGCGTCCGTGCGGACCGGCGCGCAGCGTAAACTGAAAGTAGTGCTGAATACCGAGCTTTTCCGGATCGGCGTTGCCGTTGGTGATCGCCACCAGCGGCACGCGCTCGCCGAGCCAGCGCAGCGTCTGATGCGTCTCTTCCGGCATCGCAACCTGACTGCGCCAGTGATGAAAAGTGCGCATGACCTCTCCTGCGCCCGTGGCAGCATCGGCAGCCGGCAGGCCAGCATTCAGCAACGCCAGTTCCACCGAACGGCGGCGCCACTCTGAGACGTCGTGATAAATATCGGGCTCGCGCGCCAGCAGCTCATCACGCAGCTGCTGATAGTCTGCAGGTGTGAATTCGCGCAGCGCCGGATGAAATGCCTGCAGCGCCGCGTGCGTTTCCTGCGCGGTTTTCCGGATCACCGGACGGTTGTCATACAGCGTATCATCCAGATCGAAGGTCAGCGCCTTAACCGGATGCAGAGAGCGGTAAAACTTCATTCTGATTTTCCTCGTTTGGCACGCGGGTGCGCGGCATCATAGACCGAGGCCAGATGCTGGAAATCGAGATGGGTATAAATTTGTGTGGTCGAGAGGTTGGCATGCCCCAGCAGCTCCTGTACCGCGCGCAGATCGCCGCTTGACTCCAGCAGGTGCGTGGCAAACGAGTGGCGCAGCTTATGCGGATGAATATGGCTCGCCACACCCTGTTTAATGCCCCATTCGGCAAACCGCTTCTGCACGTTGCGCGCAGAAATCCGGCTGCCGCGTGAAGAGACAAACAGGGCATCATCCTGCGGAGCAAAGCTGTCGCGCAGCGCCAGCCAGTGCTGCAGCCAGGTCACCGCCGTTGCGCCAACCGGCACGCGCCGCTCTTTACTGCCTTTACCCAGCACCTGAACTTCACCGGACTCCGCATCGAGATCGCGGCAATTGATCCCTACCAGCTCGCTGAGTCGCAGGCCGCCGCCGTACATGGTTTCAAGCATCGCGCGATCGCGCACCGCCAGCGGGTCATTAAGGTCAATCTCCAGCAGCTGCGTGACTTCATCCACGTCCATATTTTTTGGCAGATGGCGGGCGTTACGCGGCGTGGCGATACCTTTCGCCGGATTTGCACTCAGCATGCCCTGACTGACCTGCCAGTCAAGAAAACTGCGCAGAGCGGACATACGCAGCGCCAGACTGCTCGCCTGCAGACCATCGCGCCGGCTGCGCGCAGCCAGGCTGCGTACCTGCGCCGGCTCCAGCGTCGACCACTCTGTCAGCTGCATCCCCTCTGCCAGGGAGACGATTGCCAGCAGCTGGCGACGATAGTTTTTCTGCGTCAGCGGACTGAGCTGACGTTCTACCTGCAGGTAGCGCAGAAAGGCATCGACAGCGGGCAGTAGCGTGCTCATACGCGTTCGATCCAGCGCGCCAGCAGCGCCGGCAGCATCTGGGCCAGATGCTGCAGTAAGAGTGTCCCCATACCGGCCTGATAGTGCTGATTATCACGGCTGCTGAAGATCACAATGCCCGCTTCACCCCGCTCGCCCAGCAGCGACATGGCAACCGAGCCGACCGCTTTCGCCTGCGGCAGCAGCAGCAGCAGCTCCGGTCCGTTCAGGCTGCCAAGATAGTGCTGCTGCTGACCGAAGCGCTGAATACGCAGCGGCTCAAACGCCTGTCGTGCCAGACCCAGCTGGATAAAATCGGAGGGTGCGCCGAGACGCCATTGATCGCTGAACAGCCGCACATTGGCGCCTGCCAGACCCAGCTCGCGCGCCCAGCGCTGCAGGCGGTTCAGCATCTCCTGCAGACTGTCAGCGGCAGCAAGATGCCCCTGCAGCGCCAGCAGGCGATCAAACAGCTGATGGTTGGCGTTGGCCTGCTCCATCAGCAGCGTGATCTCCTCTTCCAGCTGACGGATGTGGTTGCGCTGGCGCGCCATGTGCCACTCTACCAGCGAGACGCTGCCGCGCACCGCGTGCGGCACCGCCATCTGTTCAACCTGACGGGCGTTACGGATAAAAAAGTCGGGGTTCTGCTGCAGATAAGCGCTGACCGCGCGATCGTCGGGCTGTACCGCGCTGTCAGTCTGCTCTTCCGGGTATTTCATAAATGAATAAATCCGTCATAAACGTGGGTGGCGGGTCCGGTCATATACAGCGGCTGTCCGGCCCCCTTCCAGGCGATATGCAGCGTCCCGCCCGGCAGATCGACACGTACTTTTTCTGCCAGCAGCCCCTGCTGAATACCACAGGCCACTGCTGCACAGGCGCCGCTGCCGCACGCCTGCGTTTCGCCAGCGCCGCGCTCATACACGCGCAGGCGCACATGCTCGCGGCTGACCACTTCCATAAAGCCGACGTTAACGCGTTCCGGGAAACGCTCGTGGCTTTCCAGCGCCGGTCCCAGCGTCTCAACGGCTGCAGTTATCACGCTCTCCACCTGGATCACGCAGTGCGGATTACCCATTGAGACCGCACCAAACATCACGGTCTGCTCAGCGACGCGCTGCAGATAGAGATTTTCCGCTTTATTCGCGCGCAGCGGCACACGCTGCGGATCAAAGTCAGGCTCGCCCATATTGACGCGTACCAGTTCATCACTGGTCACGCTCAATACCATACGTCCGGTTTGCGTGCTGACGCGAATGTCACTTTTATTGGTCAGCCCTTTCAGGCGCACAAAGCGGGCAAAACAGCGCGCGCCGTTGCCACACTGTGCCACTTCACTGCCGTCAGCGTTAAATATGCGATAGTGAAAGTCGAGATCCGGATCGTAGGGTGGCTCTACGATCAGCAGCTGATCAAAGCCGATCCCCAGATGCCGATCCGCCAGGCGGCGAATCAATTCCGGCGAAAAAAAGACGTTTTGTGTCACGGCATCCACGACCATAAAGTCATTGCCGAGACCGTGCATTTTCGAGAACTGCATTTTCTGCTCCGCCGGATTACTCATTGAATTTAGTTTGACTGTACGCCTGATGAGCTGCCGGTGACCAGGCCCCCGGTATCCGCCTGCTGAGCGGCCTGCTGCTGCTGTTCTGTCGGCTTGTCGTTCTGCTGCGGCTTGTCCGCGGGCGGGAAGTATAACGGGCCTTTCAGGCCGCAGCCTGCCAGGCTGACCAGCATCAGCGCCATGCCCAACTGGCTTATGACTCGTCTCATTTTCTCTGCTCGTATTGTCCAATTCTCAGCTGCTTATCATCGCAGCTGATGGTGTAAAAGCAACAGGAAATATCGGACAGAGTGGCCGCGCAGGCCGTCAGAAAAGAGACGCTCAGTGCACCTGATAACGCGGCATAAAATCGCCGTTATCGTTGTCCGGCGGGGTCGCACAGAGCTGCGTCAGCGTCTGGCTGCGGAACGGGATCACCTGAAAACGGTCGCCGGTGTTCACGATTTGATAAAACTGCGGCAGATTGAAATTGATAAAGCTTGAGCCGTAGGTAAAGCGATCGTGTGATGAAGAGTAGAAGCGGCTGACGTCGCGCACCAGCTCCTCTTTACTGCCCTCACAGTGGTGGTAAATCTCCACGCGATTGCTCTCGTCGAGAATATAGATGTTGAATCCGCGATCGTCGCTGGTGTCTTCAAAGAAAAACTGAATGATGCCTTCGCTGGCGTAGCCGTTTACCACCGGCGGCAGCGGGGTCTGATTCGATTCCACTTTGATTGATAATCCATGCAGCTTGTTATTGGAAATCGCACCGTAAAACTCTACCGCGTTCTCCAGCTTCTGTACCGAGACGCTCATGCGCTCAAAGAAGAGCCCCCAGGTTTGTCCCGCGACGCGAATCGCTTTGAAGCGACCCGGCTCCTGCCGCGTACTCGACAGGCGCAGCTCGATGCACTCTGACACCAGCTGCTGTACCCGCGTGCGGATCAGGCCACGCAGATGCTGACTGTAGCAAAATACCTCAACCGTATCGGGCGGGGCGGCATCCTGATGCATCTTACCCAGAATGGTTTTCAGCGCGTCAATCATCGCCTGTTCACCGCTGAAATGCAGGGTGCGTACTTCATTCCACGAGTTACGGTAGAGCAGATCGACACTGCCAATCAGGCACTGCTGCTGCTGACCAAAGCTGAAGACGTCCAGCTTGCGGAAATCAAAGTGCACGACCTGATTGCGGAATGCGGCAGTGGGATCGTGCTCAAGATTGACAATGATCGCCAGATGACGAATTTCACACGGGCTGTAAAGTGCTTTTGGCGTTGGTGCCGGCAGGCGCAGCGGAAAGTGGCCAGAGACATCGCTGACCAGCTCCTGCAGACGTGCCAGATCGCACAGCTCATTCCCTTTAATATGCAGCCGCGTTTTCTGCGTCAGTAAGCCGTTGAACCATGCCCACGCCACCAGCTTGTTCAGATAACGGTTATATTCCAGCGGCTGATGGCTGATAATTGAACTCATATCCGGCGACTGGTTATAGAGATACCAGCCTGACCGGTTAGCACGCCCGGCGGGCACGTGGATAAAGGTCAGATTTTCTTCTGACAAATCAGGGGATATTTGCGGGTTGACCAGCGTGACCTTACCCGGCAGCGCTTCAAAAGCGGCATACAGTTTACGCGTCAGCACGCCGATATCCTGCGGGCTGGCACTGACGCTTAAATTGTTCCGGCGCGCAAAGCGGATCAGGTTACGATAGCTCTGCATCATCGCATCCAGCAGCTCATTATGCGCTTCGCGCACGCGCTCGATCTTCCACCCGGCACGGTTGTCCAGTACGGCGAGTTTCTCTTCGTCCCAGCCCCAGGATTTTACCAGCTGCAGCAGGATTTCGCGCCGCCAGCCGTTGCGGGCGTGCTGATCGTCTCCGGAAAGCTTCTCGCACACTTTCAGATAGAAGCAGCGCCGCACCAGGTCCAGGCGGGCGTGATCTTCCACGCTGGTCAGATAGCGCGTAACCCGCTCCAGCATCATGCAGTAGGGATCCAGCCCGAAACTGACGATTTCGCCTTCATGCAGGCGCTGTCTGATATCCATCGCCAGCAGCTGCGTATTCGGATACTCCCAGCTGTACGCCTCCAGTAGCAGCGTTTTCAGGACAGCTTTATAGGGCGAGTCGATACTTTTATAGAGCTGCCACAGGCTGGCGCCAAAATACTCTTCTGCCGACAGCGTACCGAGGCCGCCTAAATCGAGCCATTCGTTAGGAGTCAGTACGCCCTGGGAATAGAGTGACATGACATAGTCGTCATAATGATGCTCTTCCTCATTCGGCACCATATTCCACAGAATGCGCTTGCCTGCCATGCGCACCGCCGTGCGATAGAACTCATCAAGCAACAGAATATGCTGGGTCGATCCGCAATCTTCGCCCCCGAGGCTGCCGCTCTCATTATGTCGAAAGCGGTTTTCATCAATGAGGAAAAAGCTCACTTCCACACCCATTGACACACACCATTTCTGTAACAGCGTACACTTACGCTGCAGGGCCAGACGCTCTTCATTATCAAGCCAGGAGTGGTGGCATACCCAGATATCCAGATCGGACACGCTGTTCTGTCCGACTGACGAGGTGCTGCCCATAGAGTAGATAGCGGTAATTGGCCGTTCACCCTCAGCCGCAGGCGTCAGATCTGCCGCAGGCTTACCGGTGACGGTATGCAACAGCTGCTGTTGCTGTTCATCAGGCGTGAAAAAGCAGACGCCGTGTGGAACGTTACCTTCAACGTAACCCGGCATCAGAGGATGATGATAGTGCAGTAATGTTGGCAGCAGACTGTAGACGTGCTGGAAGGCAGGCCCCATAGCAGCCAGCGCGCGGTCAACGCGCAGCTGGTTAATTGCATCCAGTCTCTGTTTAAGTGTCTCAATGTAGAGGTACAAGACGTTTCGCCTGATTGTCCCAGTGTTAAGCACCCTGCTTCCAGCGTTTGCCATTTTAATAATAAGGTGTGCAGGCAAATCATTGCTGGAAACGTGATCAATCTAACACCAGAAGGATTGACCGTAAAGAAAGTTGCGCTACCTGACAGTTTAGCATCTGCCACGGGGCAACCCGCTTTTTTTGCGCCGCGCCTGATGAGGAGTGGCGAGCCACAGATGAATAGTGCGGCCTTTTCAATCCGTTGAAACTGACAGCATTCCCCTATCGATGATAGGATAATCGATGAACGATCAAAATGGTTAACGGTATGTTAAACAAAATTTTCAGAATTGCTACCCGTCAAAGTCCTCTCGCACTCTGGCAGGCACAATATGTTCAGCAACGCCTGATGGCAGCTCATCCCGGCCTGCAGGTAGAGCTGGTGCCGATGGTGACCAAAGGCGATGTTATTCTCGATACCCCGCTGGCAAAAGTGGGCGGCAAGGGTTTGTTCGTTAAAGAGCTGGAACAGGCCATGCTGGAGAATCGCGCCGATCTGGCGGTGCATTCCATGAAAGATGTGCCGGTTAACTTTCCGGAAGGCCTTGGGCTGGTGACCATCTGCGAGCGTGAAGATCCACGCGACGCCTTTGTCTCTAATCGGTATAACGCGATCGATGAACTGCCGCAGGGCGCGGTGGTAGGCACCTCCAGCCTGCGTCGCCAGTGTCAGCTGAGCGCACGCCGGCCCGACCTGGTTATCCGTTCGCTGCGGGGCAATGTCGGCACCCGCCTCGGCAAACTGGATGCGGGTGAATATGATGCCATCATTCTGGCCGCTGCCGGCCTGAAACGCCTTGGACTGGAAGATCGCATTCGTCAGGCGCTGCCTGCAGAGCTGTCGCTGCCCGCCGTGGGACAGGGCGCAGTAGGCATTGAGTGCCGGCTTGATGACAGCGCGTTAATTACGCTGCTGGAAGCGCTGAATCACAGTGAGACCGCAGTATGCGTGCGTGCTGAACGCGCCATGAACACCCGGCTTGAGGGCGGATGTCAGGTGCCGATCGGCAGTTTTGCCGTACTGGAAGATGACCAGCTCTGGCTGCGTGGTCTGGTGGGCGCGCCCGACGGCAGCCAGATGGTTACCGGTGAGCGCCGCGGTCCGCGTGAGCAGGCGGAGCAGATGGGCATTTCACTGGCTGAAGAGCTGCTGAATAAGGGTGCCCGTGAAATTCTGCATGAGGTCTATCAGGGACAGCCGCCGGTATGACTATTCTCGTGACCCGTCCGGAACCGGCTGCCAGCGAACTGGTTGCGCGTCTGCGCAGCCTGGGCAAGCTGGCGTGGGCGTTCCCGCTGATTGAATTTACGCCGGGTCGCGATTTAGCACAGTTACCGCAACAGCTGACGGCGCTGCGGCCGGGCGATTTGGTTTTTCTGCTATCACAGCAGGTGGTGCATTTTGCACAACCGGCGCTGCAGCACAGCCAGACAGTCTGGCCCGCGGCCGCTGATTACTATGCGATTGGCCGCTCAACTGCGCTGGCGCTGCACACCGTCACAAATCTCAAAGTAGACTATCCTCATGCGCGGGAGACCAGCGAAGAGCTGGTTCGCCTGCAGCGTCTGCAGCAGGTCAGCGGCAAGCGCGCGCTGATCCTGCGCGGCAGTCCCGGTCGGGAATTATTAGCTGAAACTCTCATCGCACGTGGCGCAGAAGTGCAATACTGTGAGTGCTATCAGCGCAATGAGAAGCACTATGACGGCGCTATCGAGGGCCGGCGCTGGCGCGACCGCGGGATTACCACGCTGGTAGTGACCAGCGGTGAAATGTTAAAACAACTCCATGCACTGTTTCCGCCAATCGACCGGCGGGAGTGGTTACTGCACTGTCGACTGGTGGTCGTCAGTGAACGTTTGGCTACCCAGGCCGCTGAAGCGGGCTGGCAGGAGATAGACGTAGCCGATGGTGCCGATAACGACGCGCTGCTGCGTGCGTTACGCTGAACTTAACAATGGGATGAGCCACAATGACGGAACACAAAGCTTCCTCCGCCATGGTTGAAGAAACTACCCCAGCGGACACTTCCCCGACGCCAGAAAACCAGCCGCCACGCGAAAAACAGCGCGATGGCCGGGTATTGAGCGCGGTGGCAATTGTAATTGCGCTGGCGATTGGCGCAGGCCTTTACCTGAACGGGAAACACCAGGCCGATGTACAGGCTCAGACTAACCAGCAGCTCAGTGAGCAGCTCAGCGCGCTGCAGCAGCAGCTTGGCAGCGACAAGCGCCAGCTGACGCAGCAGCTGAATGACGCCGGCACCGCCCTGCAGGAAGCGCGCACCAAGCAGGATAACAGCGCAAAAGAGCTGGAGACGCTGCGTGAAAAAGTCGCCACTATCTCAGGTAACGACACCCGCACCTGGCTGCTGGCGCAAGCCGACTATCTCGTGAAACTGGCGGGTCGCAAGCTCTGGAGCGATCAGGATGTCACCACGGCCGCTGCTCTGCTGAAAAGCGCTGATACCAGTCTGGCCGAGATGAACGATCCCAGCATGACCACTGTCCGCCGGGCGCTGACGCAGGATATCAGCTCGCTTTCAACCGTCAGCCAGGTCGACTACGACGGCATTATTCTGAAACTGAATCAGCTCTCTAACGGTGTAGACAATCTGCGCCTGGCGGACGATGACAACGACGATGCGCCCATGGACAGCGATGGCGGTGAACTCTCCGGCTCGTTGCGTGAATGGCGGCAGAACCTGGTGAAGAGCTGGCATAACTTTATGGATGATTTCATTACTATCCGCCGCCGCGATAATACTGCTCAGCCGCTTCTGGCTCCTAACCAGGACGTCTATCTGCGTGAGAATATTCGCTCGCGTCTGCTGATCGCCGCGCAGGCAGTACCGCGTCACCAGGAAGAGATCTATAAACAGTCGCTGGATGCGGTATCAAGCTGGGTACGCGCCTGGTATGACACCAACGATGCAGCGACCCGGGCGTTTCTTGCACAGCTGGATGAGCTGAGCCAGCAGACCATCTCTATGGACGTGCCGGATTCGCTGGAGAGTCAGCCGCTGCTGGAAAAACTGATGCAAACGCGCGTGCGCAATCTGCTGGCGCAGCCATCGGTTGCGGCTGAACAACAGGGAGGCTGACCATGCTAAAAGTACTGGTACTTTTCCTGCTGTTGCTGGCCGGCGTCGTGCTGGGCCCGATGGTAGCCGGGCATCAGGGTTATGTGCTGATCCAGACTGATAACTGGAATATTGAGACCAGCGTGACGGGGCTGGGGATTATCCTGATCCTGAGCCTGCTGGTGATTCTGCTGGCAGAGTGGATCCTGCGCCGTCTGTTCCGCACCGGCGTCCGCACGCGCGGCTGGTTCACCGGCCGTAAACGTCGCAGCGCGCAGCGTCATACGCAGCATGCGCTGATGAAGCTGGCGGAAGGCGACTATCAGCAGGCAGAAAAGCTGCTGGCGAAGAATGCCGATCACGCCGATCAGCCGGTAGCAAACTATCTGCTTGCGGCCGAAGCGGCACAGCAGCGCGGCGATGAAAGCCGGGCTAATCAGCATCTGGAGCGCGCCTCCGAACTGGCAGATAACAATACTATTCCGGTAGAGATCACCCGGGTACGGTTGCAGCTGGCACGCAATGAAGATCATGCGGCGCGTCATGGTGTCGACCGTTTGCTGGAGGTCGCGCCGCGTCATCCGGAAGTGCTGCGTCTGGCAGAGCAGGCCTATATTCGAACCGGCGCCTGGGGCGCCCTGCTGGATATTCTGCCGGTGATGCAAAAAGCCCGGATTAACGATGATGCACAGCGTCATGCGCTGCAGCAGCAGGCGTGGCTGGGATTAATGAACCAGGCGATGGCCGATCAGGGTAGCGAGGGCCTGAAGCGCTGGTGGCAGAGTCAGAGTCGCAAGACGCGACAGGAAACTGCGCTGCAGGTGGCCATGAGCGAGCATCTGATCGAGTGCAACGATCCCGATACGGCTCAGGATATTGTGCTGGATGGTCTGAAAAAGCAGTATGACGATCGGCTGGTGCTGCTGATGCCGCGCATCAAAAGCGGCAATCCTGATGCGCTGGAGAAAGCGCTGCGTCAGCAGATCAAACAGCATGGCGCCACGCCGCTGCTGCACAGTACGCTCGGGCAGTTGCTGATGCGCCACGGTGAGTGGCAACAGGCCGCTGATGCGTTTGAGCAGGCGCTGGCGCAGCGTCCTGATGCGTTTGATTATGCCTGGCTGGCGGATGTCTACGATCGCCTGCAGCGTCCGGAGGATGCGGCCAGCATGCGCCGCGAGGGCCTGCTGCTGACGCTGAAGAATAATCCGGCCACCTGATTTATGCTTGTTGTTTGTCTGCCGGGCTTGTCCCGGCTTTTTTTTGCCTGAACCCTGCCCGCTGCCCCGGAAACAGATAAAAAAACACCTGCCAGAAGCAGGTGTAAGATCAGGTCATAAGACAACTGATGGTATCCGACTCAACGTAATGTCCGTCTAACTACAGTAGCGCAGAGCGTTACTGCCAGGCTGGACAACGGATACCGTAAGGGGCTCTGCATCATTCCCAGGTTTATGTCGCATACGCGGACATAAGAGGTGGAATGAGCATCTACGACAGGAAGTATTGCACAAGATGTGCCAGATTGGCATTTTTCTTAAAAAGCTTCTCAGATTCAGGAAGTTAACGCTGCTGCCCTCTTATCTGAAAAGCGAGATGCCGCAGGCAGTATGCCATTGCGGTCATTTTCGTCGCAAAACAACGACAAACCGATCTCTCACGGAATAAATTTAATTTTATCAAAGCGTTATTTGTCGTAAAAATACGACAAAAACCGCAGGGTCGCATTTATGCGACCCTGCCCGCGGATCGTATCGCGTGTTACGTCATTACGTATCGTACCCGTCTTGAACCAGGGCGCCATGAATGGCGCCCCTACAAAATTGTAGGGGTCACATTTATGCGACCCTGCCTGCAAATCATATCGCGGGTTTTTTGTGGGGGTGCATTCATGCGACCCTGGCCGCGGATCGTATTGCGGGTTTACGTCATTACGTATCGCATCCGCCTTTAACCAGGGCGCCATGAATGGCGCCCCTACGAAATCGTATCGCGCGTTTTCTGTAGGGGTCGCATTTATGCGACCCTGGCCGCAAACCGTATTGCGTGTTTAAACCACGGCGTCATTACGTACCGCACCCGTTTTAAACCAGGGCGCCATGAATGGCGCCCCTGCGAAACCGTATCGCGCGTTTTCTGTAGGGGTCGCATTTATGCGACCCTGGCCGCAAACCGTATCGCGTATTTTCTGCAGGGGTCGCATTTATGCGACCCGCATTGTGAGGTGTTCTGAATTGCGCACAAACGAAAAAAGCCTGCTTTTTCAAGCAGGCTTTTCGAATATGGTCGGCGAGAGAGGATTCGAACCTCCGACCCACTGGTCCCAAACCAGTTGCGCTACCAAGCTGCGCTACTCGCCGATTTTTTACTTCTTTACTTCTGTTACTAAAATTCTGCCTGGTGCGAAGAGAGGGACTTGAACCCTCACGTCCGTAAGAACACTAACACCTGAAGCTAGCGCGTCTACCAATTCCGCCACCTTCGCATGTCCCAGCAAAATCTGGGGTGGCTAATGGGACTCGAACCCACGACAACTGGAATCACAATCCAGGGCTCTACCAACTGAGCTATAGCCACCATAATTCTGGTGCGTAAGCTGTTACGCTTACTATTCACTGCATAACGCGGTTAAAACCAACCACCGAAGCTCTTGCGCCCAAAAGAAAATGGCGCGCCCGACAGGATTCGAACCTGAGACCTCTGCCTCCGGAGGGCAGCGCTCTATCCAGCTGAGCTACGGGCGCGTAGCGCCGTTGCGGATGGGCATACTACGTATTTGGCTTCACCCTGTCCAGTGCTTTTTAAAGAAAAAAACGCGTTTGGTTATGGTTTGTGCATTCCGTCGATAAATAGCGCAGTTTCACGCTTATATGCTAAAAAATTGCTGGATTAATCAGCAGCCTCAGAGATCGCCGCGCCAGTGGTAGCGCAAATATTTCAGCAGCTTGAGTTGCCGGCGCCAGCGCGAAGGCTGACGGATCAGTCGATAGAGCCACTCCAGCCCCAGACGCTGCCAGAGACGCGGCGCGCGGGTAACGTTGCCGGTGAAAACATCATACGTGCCGCCTACCCCCATATAGAGCGCATCAGGCCAGTGCTGACGGCAGTCGCGCATCAGAAGTTCCTGGCGTGGCGATCCCTGCGCTACGGTAACTATTTTGGCACCGCTTGCGGCGATACGCGCAAACAGCGCCTCGCGTTCAGCCGGGGCGAAGTAGCCGTTCTGGCTACCGACAATGTTCACGTTCCACTGACGCTGCAGTTTGTCACAGGTCTCCTGCAGCACCTGCTCGCGGCCGCCAATTAAAAACACCGGGATCCCGGCGCGTCCGGCGCGCTCCATCAGCGCCTCCCACAGATCGGCACCGGCAATGCGGCTGACCTGCAGTTGCGGATACTTTTTGCGCAGCGAGCGGACAATGCTGATGCCATCCGGATATTTGAATTCTGCTTCGCCAATCAGCGCGCGCAGCTGCGCATCCTCTTCCAGCGTCAGCATCTTTTCAGCATTGATTGCAATCAGCGTACCGCGGCGGGGCGTATTGTCAGGCAGCAGAAAGCTGACAAAGCTCTCCATATCATTAAAAGCATGCAGCTCAACGCCGCGTATAACGTAGTGCGGCTCAGGGGTAGTCATGGTTTTCATCTTCCGTTTTGCACCGTGATCAGGAGGAACCGCGCAGCGACTGAATATGACGCGGGCGAATAAGCCCTGCACGCGCCAGCAGCCAGCAGAGCAGCTTTGCCAGGCCTGTACAGGCGGCAAAAATGATGCAGAAAAACACCACGCGCGAGCCGAATGCGTCCAGCCCCTCGCGAGCCAGAACGATCATATTAAAGACAGCACCAAAGCAGAAACTCTGCAGAACCGCGCCGGTATAGCGGTTATCGCTATCGCGTCCCTGCGTATAAAGCGCATCAAAACCTTTCATCAGGAGACCCACCGCCACCGCTCCCAGCGGAATAAACAGTACGCCGCCCATGATCAGCAGCGAACCAAGCAGCGTCGGCGAAATAGCCAGGCCGGAGTGGTTGTTCAGAACCTCCCAGGTAAAATAGTTAGCGCTGTTCAGTATTGCCGCAGGGCGATCGGGCCACAGCCATCCCGGAATAAAGACATAAAAGTCGCGCCAGAGCGGAGCCAGTCCCTGAAAATCAATCTTGTCGTAGTTCTGCAGCAGCAGCGCCAGGTTTTCCCACGGCGAAAACGTATCACGCGTCAGGTAAAGAAACGTGTAAAAGGCTTCTGCCCCGGCCACATCCAGGTTGTAGCGCCGCAGCGCCAGCCAGAACATACCGCAGATTGCCATCGCCCCTGCGCCTGCCAGCATCCAGAGCGTGATCCAGCCGCGCGTAATACCAATAAACAGAAACAGCGCAAAGGCGATGATGATATTCGCACGCGTGCCGCCCACCAGCGCATAGGTCAGCAAGCCAAAGGCCACTGTTACCAGCAGAAACAGCAGCCACTGCCGCTGTGTCGGATGCAGAAAATAGCGAATCAGCATCGCCGGGATAAAGAAGTAGAAGAAGCGTTTTAGCGCCACGCCAGAAACCTCACTCGAGAAAATCTGGTTATAGGCGGAGAGCCGGAACAGCAGCAGCCCGTTGTGCATGAAAAACACGGTCACCGTGCCAATAGCGACCAGCGCCAGCAGCAGGCAGGTGAGATGGGTCTCGACCCGATCCATCACCAGCCACGGCTTGCGCGGCGCGGCGCTGGCTGGTCGCAGCCGCACTTTATAACTGACATAGTAAATAGCGTAGAAGCTGGTTGCTGCCAGCAGCGCCTGCAGCAGAAACGTTGCCGGCACCACGGCCACATCAAAGCGAAATACCAGCACGCTGGTCAGAGGGAAACCAAAGTAGAAGGTCAGCAGAAACAGCAGCGTAAAAAAGAGATGAAAGTTAAAGCGTACGCGCCTGAACTCACGCCAGGTCAGCGTCAGGATAAAGCCCAGCGAGCAGAGATAAACCACCAGCAGACCACTAAACTGCAGCAGGCTCATGATGCACGTCCTTCACTCAGGCTGAGCGCATGGCGCCAGCCGGCAAGATAGCCCGGCGCAAAAAAGGCGATGCCTGGTTTATCACATGCCGTCAGCTGGCGCTGTGCTTCTCCGATGCGGCCGGCATCCAGTTCGTCGCAGCTGAACAGCACCGGAATGCCTTGCTCGCTGAGATCGCGCCAGAATGGATTCTTACGGTTCAGCACAAAGGGAATGTTAGCCTGAATCAGCAAACAGAGTGTGCCAATCCCCTGCTGCCGCTCAAACATAAAATAGCCAAGCTGACAGCGTCTGAGCAACTGCAGGTAGGCCGGGAAATCGAGCCTGTCGCGAATCAGCGTAACCTGTCCGGCCGGAAACAGACGCTGTGCCGCCGCATCGATCTCATCAATATAGGCATAATTGTTTGTCGGATAACCAAGCGGAACCAGTACGCTGACCTCCTCGCCGAACTGCCGGCGTATCGCCTGCAGACCTTCAATATGCCGGTTGCTGCGGTCACCGGAGTTGCCCAGCAGAATCGTCAGTGTACCGTCCGATGTCGCGGCTGCAGGCAGCGCAATATCAGGCATGCGCGTCGGAAAATAGAGCAGCGATGCCGGCACCTGCGGATGCCGCTGCTGATAAAAACAGAGATCGCCACGGGTGGCAAACACCTGCGCCACTCGCCCCTGCGCCATGCGTCGCAGCAGATAGAACAGGCGATATTTCAGCCCGGCTCCCTCTTCATACAGATCAGCCCCCCAGACGTGCCAGAACGCCTGATGGCGGCGGATCTTTCCGCTGAGCAGCGCCAGCCAGAGACGCGGGTTAAACTGTCCGTGGAAGAAAAAACGCCGGGAGCGATCGGCTGCGCGTGCTATCACCGCCTGTGCCAGCGCGGCTTTACTGGTGAAGGTTTCGATCTGCAACTGGCTACAGGCGGGCAGCGAGCCAGGCGCAGCAACCACCATAAAGTGGCGCGGCGCGGCGGCAGGCAATTCAGTGCTGATCACGTCATTAAAGAAACGCAGCACCGTCTGATTGTGATGCGGGATATCAGATCCCAGCACATGAAATAACGTCATTTTGTCCGGCAATAAATCAGGAAAGCGCCACAGCAAAGGGCAAAATAGAGTATATAGGTCGCCATATACGCCTGCGCTGCACCAGCCGCGCCGTGAAGCGGGATCAGCCAGCGCGAAAACAGCGTCAGCAGAGCGAACTGGCTAATTTCGGTGAGAATATAGAAGCGCAGTGACGCTTTGGCGATCACCAGATATCCGAAAACATAGGCGCCGACTTTAAAGAGATCGCCACATAACTGCCAGATAAAAAGATCGCGCATGCCGCTAAACTGCGGGGAAAACAGCAGCCAGATCGCCATGTCGCGCAGCAGCCAGACGCAGAAACTGGCTGCCGCCACCGCCGGCAATACAAAACGCAGCGCGCGTCCAATCTCCTGCGCAATTTGCGGCTTGTGCTCAAGGCGTGCCAGCGTTGGCAGTAGCCAGACGCTGAAGGTGGCGGTAATAAACTGCAGATAGGCGTCAGAAATCGTGGTGACGCCCTGCCATAATCCTACCTGAGCCCAGCCCTGCTGTTCCGCCAGCAGATTACGCATCATCACCCACGCCACCGGCAGCGTGACCGAGGTCATCAGCGCCATCAGCGTATATTTTGCCAGATTGCGTGCCAGTGCCGGCTGCCATGCCGGTCTGAGCCAGCGCAGCGGCAGCACCGCACGGTGGCGCCGCAGCATAATCAGCGCCGGCACCACCAGCAGCGCCGGTACCAGCGCCAGGCCCGCCAGCGCCCCCTGATAACCGCCCAGCCGCCAACACACAATATAACCGGCCACCCCTGTCAGGCTGCCGGTTATCAGCGCCAGCGCATTGCCGCGCGCATCGCGAAAGCCTTTCAGCAGCGCCAGGGCCAGGTTCGCCCAGGCGATGCCAAACTGCAGAAACGCCACGATGCGCACCACACTCTGATAATGATCGTGTCCAAACAGTAACCGGCTGACCGGCGCAGCGCCCAGCAGCAGACCCGCGGCCAGCAATACTGAAAAGCCCAGCACCATTGCAGAGGCTGTGCCGGTCAGCGCCCGCAGCTGCGCGGGCTCATGCTGCAGCTGCGCCACGCTGGCGGTGACGCCATTGAAAATGCCCGCGCCGGCCAGGACGCCGAGCACGGTGATCAGCTGCCGGAAGTTACCCGCCTGCCCGACGCCTTCCGGACCAAAACTCAGCGCCAGCAGCTTTACCACCAGCAGACCGGCCGCGATTTTGACCAGCGTGGAGGCCGCGGTCCAGACCGATGCTTTTGCCAGCGACATCAGGCAAAGTAGCTCAGCAGAGAGCTAATCACGGTACGCTGATTGTTATCTGACAGGTTATAGAACAGCGGCAGGCGCAGCAGGCGCTCGCTGTCGCGCGTGGTCACACGATCCTCACCGTGGAAGCGGCCAAACCGCTCACCGGCCGGCGACGTATGCAGCGGAATATAGTGAAACACCGTGAGGATCTCCGCTTCTTTCATCCAGCGTATCAGCGCGTCGCGATCGTCACTGTCGCGCAGTTTCAGATAGAACATATGCGCGTTATGACAGCAGCTATCCGGCACTGCCGGCAGCGCAATCCGTCCCTGAGCTGCCAGCGGCTGTAGCGCGTCGTAGTAGCGCTGCCACAGTCGCAGCCGCTGCTGATTAATGGTCTGCGCCGCTTCCAGCTGCGCCCAGAGATAGGCCGCCTGCAAATCGGCCATCAGGTAGCTTGAGCCGATATCGCGCCAGGTATATTTATCCACCTGACCGCGGAAAAACTGACTCCGGTTGGTGCCTTTTTCCCGAATGATTTCAGCACGCTCGGTGAGCGCCGCATCATTTATCAGCGTCGCGCCGCCCTCGCCTCCGGCGGTGTAGTTTTTCGTTTCATGAAAGCTAAAGCAGCCAATGTGTCCGATGGTGCCGAGCGCACGACCTTTATACTGTGACATCACGCCCTGCGCGGCATCTTCAATCACATAAAGCTGATGCTTTGCCGCCAGCGCCATAATGGTGTCCATTTCACACGCCACGCCCGCATAGTGCACCGGTACGATAGCGCGTGTTTTCGGCGTGATCGCTGCCTCAATCTGTGTTTCGTCGATGTTCATCGTATCCGGACGCACGTCAACAAAGACAATGGTGGCACCGCGCAGCACAAACGCGTTGGCAGTAGAGACAAAGGTATAGCTCGGCATAATCACTTCGTCGCCAGGCGCAATGTTGATCAGCAGCGCTGCCATCTCCAGCGAGGCAGTGCAGGAGGGGGTCAGCAGCACTTTTTTACTGCCAAAATGCTGCTCCATCCACTGCTGGCAGCGACGGGTGAAGCCGCCGTCACCGCACAGTTTGCCGCTGGCCATTGCCGACTGCATATAGTCTGTTTCAGTGCCCACCACAGGGGGCGCGTTAAAAGGGATCATGGTGCTTTCCTGTAGAACCAGTAGGCGGTGCTTTCCAGCCGGGCACCGCAGCGTAAATAGAGGCGCAGCGCCGCAAGATTGCTGAGCTGCGTGGCAACGCGCAGTTGTGACAGCTGACGCACCCGGCCCCAGTCAGCGGCGGCCAGCAGCAGACGCTGGCCGATTCCCTGCGATCGGGCGTCCGGCAGCACGGCCAGCAGTCCGATACGTGCGTCGCCGTTCACTTCACGGATGGAGACAAAGCCCTGCAGGCTTCCCTGCTCATCGCAGGCGATCAGACACTGGTGATCAAAGGTGCCGCGCACCGCGTTTTCAATCCACTGCGCATAAAACCGGCCGCTGTCGGCCGCGTCAAACCACGGGGCGCGAAACCGGCTCTGGCTGAATGCCTCTGCGGCAGCGGCACGCAGCGCCGGGATCTGCGCCTCACGCGCAATCCGCACGCCGGACTGACGCGCTGTCTGCGTCAGCGCCAGCGTCAGATCGGCTTCGCCCTCAACCAGCTGAAAGCCGTGCTGGCAAACCGCATCAATCGCCGCGGTCTGCTCTGCCGGAATTTTTATCTGCAGCAGGCCCGTCGCCTGCTGCAGCGCCTGCGGCAGCGTCAGCTCTCCCGGCAGCGTCAGGCGCGCCGTGGGCTGATGAAAGAAGGCGCTCTCCCACTCAAGGGGATCAATACTGACGCGGACGGGCATGTAAGATATCCAGCAGATACTGGCCGTAGCCGGTTTTGGTTAACGCCTCGCCTGCCGCCTGCAGCTGCGCATCGCTCAGCCAGCCGTTGCGCCAGGCAATCTCTTCCAGACAGGCTATCTTGAAACCCTGCCGCTTTTCCACCGTCTGCACGAAGACGCTGGCTTCCACCAGGCTGTCGTGTGTGCCGGTATCCAGCCAGGCAAACCCACGGCCCAGCAGCTCAACAGAGAGTGCGCCTGCCTCCATGTACATCTGATTAATCGCCGTAATTTCCAGCTCACCGCGCGCCGAAGGCTGGACGCGCTTTGCAAACTCCACCACGCGACGATCGTAGAAATAGAGGCCGGTGACGGCCCAGCGTGATTTTGGCTGCGCCGGCTTCTCTTCGATTGAAAGCGCATTAAACGCTTCATCAAACTCCACCACGCCAAACCGCTCGGGATCCATTACCTGATAGGCAAATACCGTTGCACCTTCAGTGCGTGCAGCCACCTTTTTCAGCTTCGGACTGAAACCCTGTCCAAAGTAGAGATTATCACCCAGCACCAGACAGCAGTGGTCGTCGCCAATAAACGATTCACCAATAATAAAAGCCTGTGCCAGCCCATCCGGGCTTGGCTGCTCCGCATATGACAGCCGGATACCAAACTCACTGCCATCGCCCAGCAGACGCTCAAAGTGCGCCCGATCGTCAGGCGTGGTGATGATTAACACATCGCGGATGCCCGCCAGCATCAGGACAGAAAGGGGATAATAAATCATCGGCTTGTCATACACCGGCAGCAGCTGCTTGGAAATTGCGCGGGTAATCGGATGCAGGCGCGTTCCTGAACCACCCGCCAGAATAATACCTTTCATCATTGCTCCTTCTGGCTATGCTTCAGCGCGATGTGGTTAAGCCGAGGCGTTCAGCGCGATAGCTGCCGTTGAGAATAGCCTGCCACCACTGCGGGTTAGCCAGATACCACTCCACCGTTTTACGTATGCCGCTCTCAAAGGTTTCCTGTGGTGTCCAGCCCAGTTCGCGGGCAATTTTACCGGCATCGATGGCGTAACGCAGATCGTGTCCGGGACGGTCGGTAACAAAGGTGATCAACTCACGATAGCTGCCGATCGCCGCGGGACGTTGCCCGGGGGCAAGCTCATCGAGCAGATCGCACAGGGCATGCACCACATCAAGATTACGTCGCTCATTATGACCGCCAATATTATAGGTCTCGCCTGCTTTGCCGTGACTGACAACGGTATAGAGCGCGCGCGCATGATCTTCCACATAGAGCCAGTCGCGGATCTGGCTGCCGTTGCCATAAACCGGCAGCGCCTTGCCCGCCAGCGCATTGATGATGGTCAGCGGGATCAGCTTCTCCGGAAAATGGCGCGGGCCATAATTATTGGAGCAGTTGGTCACTACCACGGGGAGGCCATAGGTTCGCATCCAGGCACGCATCAGATGATCGCTGCTGGCTTTTGATGCGGAGTAGGGGCTGCTCGGCGCGTAAGGCGTGGTTTCGGTAAAAAAGTCGTCCGTGCCGTGCAGATCGCCAAACACTTCGTCCGTAGAAATATGATGCAGCAGGAAATCAGCCTGGCGCGTGCTCTCCAGCGTCTGCCAGTAGTGGCGTACCGCTTCCAGCAGATGATACGTGCCGACAATATTGGTTTCGATAAAGGCAAACGGACCATCAATCGAGCGATCGACATGGCTTTCTGCTGCCAGATGCATCACGCAGTCGGGCTGATACTGCGCCAGTACCCGGTCAAGCTCTGGCCGGTGACAGATATCAACCTGCTCAAAGGTAAAACGCGGATCGTGCTGCACGTCAGCCAGCGACGCCAGATTGCCGGCATAGCTCAGCTTATCCACCACCACCACCTGGTGCTCCGTGCTTTCAATCAGAAAGCGCACCAGCGCTGAGCCAATAAATCCCGCGCCGCCGGTGATCAGAAAGCGCTTCATCGCCAGACTCCTTTGGTATCGACAATCCACGGCTGGGCAATTTGCGCGGCGTCAATCGCCCGGAACCGGGCATGATCGACCAGCATGACCAGAATGTCAGCCTGCTGCAGCGCCTGCTCTGCAGACACCAGCGACGCGTCCTGCGCCAGCCGGTCAGGGATCGTCGTAACGTGCGGCTCGACAACCCAGGTTTTTCCGCTGTGCCACGCCGCAATACGCTGCGCTACCGCCATCGCCGGACTCTCACGCAGATCGTCGATATCGGGCTTAAAGGCCAGCCCGAAGCAGGCAATTGCGATCTCGCTGGCACGCTTATCACTCTGCGTCACACACTCTGCCAGCGCCTGTTTTACCTGTTCCAGTACCCAGCCAGGCTTGGCATCATTCACTTCACGCGCGGTGCGGATCAGCCGCGCCTGCTGCGGGTTCTGCGCCACAATAAACCACGGGTCGACGGCAATGCAGTGCCCGCCCACGCCGGGGCCAGGCTGCAAAATATTAACGCGCGGATGACGGTTCGCCAGCGCTATCAGCTCCCAGACGTTGATCTTCTGATCGGCGCAAATCAGTGACAGCTCATTCGCAAAGGCGATATTGACATCGCGAAAGCTGTTTTCCGTCAGTTTGCACATCTCCGCCGTACGCGCGTTGGTTTCAACGCAGGCACCGCGCAGAAAAATACGGTACAGCTCGCTGGCCCGCGCTGAGCAGGCGGGCGTCATGCCGCCAATCACGCGATCGTTCTCCAGCAGTTCGGTCATAACTTTGCCAGGCAGCACCCGCTCCGGACAGTAGGCGATAAAGATATCGCTTTCACCCTCATGCTGAGGGAAACGCAGATCGGGACGCGCCTCTGCCAGCCACTCTGCCATCTGCTCTGTGGCGCCGACCGGCGAGGTAGACTCCAGAATAACCAGATCGCCGGTTTTCAGTACCGGTGCCAGCGACAGCGCTGCCGCACGGACAAAGCTCAGGTCTGGCTGATGATCGTTCATAAAGGGCGTCGGCACTGCGATCAGAAACGCCTCTGCCGGTTCTGCCGTTGTGGTGGCGCGCAGCAGCCCCTGCTGTACCGCCTGCCGGACGACCTCACCGAGATCGGGCTCCACGATATGGATTTCACCCCGGTTAATGGTTTCAACGGCGCGCAGATTGACATCCACGCCCACGACCTGCTTTCCCCTTGAAGCGAAAACGGCTGCCGTTGGCAGCCCGATGTAACCCAGTCCGATGACGGAAATGGTATTAAAAGACATAATTAAACTCTGTTGTTGTTCAGCGCCTGCAGAATGCGTGCACAGGCGTGGCCGTCGCCATAAGGGTTGTGCGCCCGGCTCATACTCTGCCACGCCTCTTCATCCTGCAGCAGCAGGGTGACTTCAGCGACAATGGTATCGATATCCGTGCCAACCAGTTTTACCGTCCCTGCCGCGACCGCTTCCGGCCGCTCTGTGGTATCACGCATCACCAGCACCGGTTTCCCCAGCGACGGCGCTTCTTCCTGAATCCCACCGGAATCGGTGAGGATCAGCCATGAACGGTTCATTAACCAGACAAACGGCAGATACTCCTGCGGTTCGATCAGAATGATATTATCGATGCCGCTAAGTATCCGGTTAACCGGCTCGCTGACGTTGGGATTGAGATGCACCGGATAGACAATCTGCGCCTGCGGATGAAGGCGGGCAATCTGCGCCAGCGCGCTGCAGATACGCTCAAAACCCTTACCAAAACTTTCGCGCCGGTGACCGGTAACCAGGATCAGCTTTCTGTCCGGATCCAGAAACGGATAGCGCGCCGCCAGGCGGGCATTGAGATCGGCATTGGTCAGGACGCGATCGCGTACCCACAGCAGCGCATCGATCACCGTGTTGCCGGTGACGAAAATACGCGCATCAGGAAGATTTTCCCGCAGCAGGTTCTGCCGCGATGTCGTAGTGGGGGTAAAGTGATAGCTTGCCAGATGTCCCGTCAGCGTGCGGTTGGCCTCTTCCGGCCAGGGTGACATCAGGTTACCGGTGCGCAGGCCCGCTTCAACGTGGCCTACCGGGATCTGCTGGTAAAAGGCCGCCAGGCTGGCAGCCAGTGTGGTGGTGGTATCACCATGCACCAGCACCACGTCAGGTTTAAAATCGGCTAAAACGGTTTTCATGCCCTGCAGAATACGGCAGGTGATTTCGGTCAGTCCCTGCTCCGGACGCATGATATTTAAATCGTAATCGGGCTGCAGCTGAAACAGATGCAGCACCTGATCGAGCATTTCACGGTGCTGTGCGGTGACGCACAGTCGGGATTCAAACGCAGCATCCTGCGCCAGTGCCTGCACCAGCGGCGCCATTTTAATGGCTTCAGGACGGGTGCCAAATACAGTCAGTACTTTCACGCTGATTCTCTTATTGGCGAATAGCTGATAACGCACGCGGCCGGCGCACCAGCGCCACACCCGCGCCGACCAGCGCACCGATCGCTCCCCACATCACCATCATAAACAGACGGCGCGGGCTGTCGCGTGAAACGGGCTCTTCCGGCGTGCGCAGGTAGCGGTAAGTCTGGAACTGTTTATCCAGACGAGGGCCAGCCTGTAGCGTGCTCAGCATCGCCCTGTTTTGATCATAGCTTAAATCGTAGGCGGGGCCGCTGGCCTGCAGCATATCGAGCTGAGCCTGCAGTCGCTGCTGCCCCAGTAAAAAGCGGTCGCTCTCTGGCAGACTTTCACCCGCAGCGGGCGCCCGGTTATCGGTAATACCCTGCTGGCTGGCCAGCTTCAGCGCCTGTTCAATGCGCTGACGCTGGCGATCGTATACTGCCTGCGCCACGGCCTGCTGCCGGTCAACCTGCGACTGCAGCTGCACGTCTCGCGCCTGCCATGCGCCTTTCAGTTCTTCATTCAGATGACGGGCCGCACGCTCACTGGCGTAGGCAATGTACTGCCGTAAAAGATTGTTAGCGTCACCTGCGGTTTCTGCCACCAGCCGGACCGTATCAAGCGTGTTGTGCGCGCTATCTGCCGGCATAAACTGGATATTGGTGATCATGTCATCCAGCAGGGCGGCATCATTGTGTGCATTACCGCTTTTACGACTTTTAAAATAGTCGGTCTGCTGCCAGAAGTCGCGACGCGTATCCCATGACGCGAGCTGCATGGTGAACTCCTGATACACCTCATCCATTACGGTAGGTGCCGGATTATTCAGGCTCAGCGTAGTGCTGTGGATATCAAGGTTATTCAGAAACTGCTGCTGTACATAGTAGTCGCCCAGCATGTTCACCGTTGGCCTGTCGGTCACCGCCGTGGTGCTCCACGCCTGTTTCATCAGCATTGAAGCCAGCCAGGCCAGCAGGGCAAACAGAACAGCGCAGCCCGCTATCCAGCGTTTACCACGCCACAGCGTGCAGCCCAGGCCGCGAATATCCAGTTCATTCTCCACAACAGCGGTCATAACAGCGGTGTCCTTATCGGATGCTTATCCAGGTCATGTTTTATTGATATGCGCGTGATTCCATCTGCGCTTGAGACGGCGAATCATTCGTGCCATACGCCACGCGTGCTTAATACAGTAGCCGTAGAGCAGAAATGCCACCAGGAAGAGCACCAGCATGACCCACTCAGGTATGAAAGCCAGATATTCGCCCAGCACCCCAATGCCTGCCAGCAGCGCCGCCGCCAGCGTGATCAGCAAAAAAGCCTGCCGTGACGAGAAGCCGGCACGCATGATGAGATGGTGAATATGTTGCCTGTCGGCTGAGAAGGGACTCATGCCCTTGCGTAACCGGCGATACATGATGGCTACCATATCCATTAAAGGAATGGCGATCAGCCACAGCGCGGTGACCGGCGTAATAGGATGACTCAGGCCCTGAGTGGTTTCCAGCAGGATCCAGATAATGGTGAAACCGATCATGGTGCTGCCGGCATCGCCCATAAATACTTTATAGCGTTTGCCCAGAAAACCCAGGTTCAGCAGGATATAGGGAATAGTGGCGGCGATCATAGCGAAACACCACATAGCCAGGCTGGTCATGCCGTCGAAATAGAGAATGATACCCATTGCTCCGAACGTCACACAGGAGAGCCCGCCCAGCAAGCCATCAATACCGTCAACCATGTTAAACGCATTAATTGCCGCCCAGACGGCGAACAGCGTTAATACATAGCCAAAGGGACCCACGACAATCTCTACCGGCCCCACAATAAAACCCAGACTCAGCAAATAGAGCTTGGCGCCATACATCATCACGACGGCGATAATCGCCTGCATACAGGCACGAAACTTTACGCTGATATCAAAGCGATCGTCGAGCGCGCCTACCAGTACCAGCACGCCAGCACAGAACAGATAGAGCAGGCCATTCGGCATATAGGACTGCGTAATAAGGAACGCGAAGCAAACGCCGGCGTAAACGGAAATACCGCCAACGAGAGGAATAACACCCTGATGCTTTTTCCTTGCATTAGGTTTATCAACTAACCCGATTTTTTTTGCGACCTTGCGGGCCATAAAAAGGAATGCCAGAGAGAAGAGAAAAGTTAAACCCAGCTCTGCACCCATAGTGAGTAAATTCACATTAACGCTCTCAGCTAAAATCGTGGACAACAATAACCAAAACCCCGGTTATTGCTGTATATCCCTGTCTGACCAGGCCGCAGCGCGCGCAATTGCTGAAAAAATCGCCGCCTTTCTGCTTGCGTCATTCTAAACGTTTTCTGACTCGCCTAATCCTAATGCGCACAAATAAAAAACGCCACGATAAGCCGTGGCGTTTAACAGAAATAATGCCGATCTATTACCTGCGTAACAATATAATTGCTTCGCTTTTAGCCGCTTATGAGCGCTTCATCATATCGAAGAATTCATCGTTGGTTTTGGTCATTGCCAGCTTGTTGATGAGGAACTCCATCGCGTCAATCTCACCCATCGGATGAATAATTTTACGCAGGATCCACATCTTCTGCAGCTCTTCCTGAGAAGTGAGCAGCTCTTCTTTACGGGTACCGGAGCGGTTGTAGTCAATGGCCGGGAAGACGCGTTTTTCCGCAATTTTACGTGACAGGTGCAGTTCCATGTTACCTGTACCTTTAAACTCTTCGTAAATCACTTCGTCCATCTTCGAACCGGTATCAACCAGCGCTGTAGCGATGATCGTCAGGCTACCGCCCTCTTCCACGTTACGTGCTGCGCCGAAGAAACGCTTCGGACGATGCAGGGCGTTGGCATCAACACCACCGGTCAGTACTTTACCTGAGGCAGGTACCACGGTGTTGTAGGCACGCGCCAGACGGGTAATGGAGTCGAGCAGGATGATAACATCTTTCTTATGCTCAACCAGGCGCTTGGCCTTTTCAATCACCATCTCGGCAACCTGCACGTGACGTGATGCTGGCTCATCAAAGGTAGAGGCGATAACTTCGCCTTTAACCAGACGCTGCATCTCGGTTACTTCTTCCGGACGCTCGTCGATCAGCAGGACCATCAGCACGCAATCCGGATGATTGTAAGCAATGCTCTGCGCAATATTCTGCAGCAGCATGGTTTTACCCGCTTTAGGCGGTGCCACAATCAGACCACGCTGGCCGCGACCAATTGGCGACGCCAGATCCAGGACGCGAGCGGTTAAATCTTCAGTTGAGCCATTACCCCGCTCCATACGCAGACGACTGTTAGCGTGCAGCGGCGTGAGGTTTTCGAACAGAATCTTACTGCGGGCGTTTTCCGGCTTATCGTAGTTAACTTCGTTAACTTTCAGCAGGGCAAAATAGCGCTCGCCCTCTTTTGGCGGACGGATTTTACCGGAAATGGTATCACCAGTACGCAGGTTAAAACGACGAATCTGGCTGGGAGAAACATAGATATCATCAGGACCGGCGAGGTAGGAGCTGTCTCCGGAACGGAGGAAACCAAATCCGTCCTGCAATATCTCCAGCACGCCATCACCAAAGATGTCTTCGCCGCTCTTCGCATGTTGTTTGAGGATGGCGAAAATAATGTCCTGTTTGCGCATACGCGCCAGGTTTTCCAGCCCCATATTTTCGCCGAGAGTAATCAGCTCAGAAACCGGCGTATTCTTTAATTCGGTAAGATTCATAGTGATGGGTTCTTAAACTCGGGGTAATTCTCGAAATGATTGTCGTGAATGGTATGGCAAAAATTCCATGCCTGTTAATGGCTCTTTTTCAACGCTGCTCGGCGGGTATCGTCTGATAGGGCGATAGGAAGCGAGAGACGGTCGAAAGATGATGCCGGGTATGCTAGCCGTCAGATTGCCAAACCACAAAAACGTTCAACTCGAGCGGGGTCTGACAAGAGAAATCTTTAGATGCAAACTACAAAGGTAAGTGCGTAACGCAGTATCGTCAAATTAGCACGCCTGACCAGCGGCGTCCAGCAGTGGCGAAAAAATTCACCACTGCGGAACAGAGCGCGTTGCGCTTACGCCAGATTGGCGTTCAGGAACTCTTTCAGCTGGCCTTTAGACAGCGCACCCACTTTAGTTGCCGCCACTTCGCCGTTTTTAAACAGCAGCAGGGTCGGAATACCACGGATGCCATACTTTGGCGCGGTACCTGGGTTCTCATCAATGTTCAGCTTGGCGATGGTAAGCTTACCGTCGTACTCTTCAGCAACTTCATCAAGGATCGGGGCGATCATTTTGCAAGGACCACACCATTCAGCCCAGAAGTCAACCAGGGTAACACCCTCGGCTTTCAGCACGTCAGTATCGAAACTGTCATCGGTGAGGTGAACGATTTTATCGCTGCTCATGTTTAACTCCAAAGATTATGCCTGGCGAATTGGCGTAAAATATACCAACGTTGGTTAACTTTATTTCATCGGATACGCTTTCGTAAAGCGATAGTAAGCTGATATTCTACCACACTATGAGCAAAACACACTTAACCGAACAGAAGTTTTCCGACTTCGCCCTGCACCCTCAGGTCGTGGAAGCCCTTGATACTAAAGGCTTTCAGCATTGCACGCCTATTCAGGCGCTCGCACTGCCTTTTGCGCTTTCAGGGCGTGATGTTGCGGGTCAGGCGCAAACCGGTACCGGCAAAACGATGGCGTTTCTGACGTCAACGTTTCATTATCTTCTTTCTCACCCTGCTGCTGAAGGGCGTCAGGTTAATCAGCCGCGTGCGCTGATCATGGCCCCTACGCGTGAGCTGGCCGTACAGATTCACGCCGATGCGGAGCCGCTGGCCAAAGTCACCGGCCTGAAAATGGGGCTGGCTTACGGCGGCGATGGCTATGACAAACAGCTTAAAGTGCTCGCTGACGGTGTCGACATCCTGGTAGGCACTACCGGACGTCTGATTGATTACGCCAAGCAGAATCATGTGAACCTGGGTGCCATTCAGGTTGTGGTGCTGGATGAAGCCGATCGCATGTTCGATCTCGGCTTTATTAAAGATATTCGCTGGCTATTCCGCCGCATGCCACCTGCCACGCAGCGTCTGAGCATGCTGTTTTCCGCGACGCTCTCTTATCGCGTCCGGGAACTGGCGTTTGAGCATATGAATAACGCGGAATATGTCGAAGTGGAACCGGAACAGAAAACCGGCCACCGCATTAAAGAAGAGCTCTTCTATCCATCTAATGAAGAGAAAATGCGTCTGCTGCAGACGCTGATTGAAGAAGAGTGGCCAGATCGCGCCATCATCTTTGCTAACACCAAGTACCGCTGTGAAGATATCTGGGGCCATCTGGCCGCCGATGGTCATCGCGTGGGTCTGCTGACCGGCGATGTCCCGCAGAAAAAGCGCCTGCGCATTCTGGATGATTTTACCAAAGGCGACGTGGATATTCTGGTGGCAACAGATGTGGCAGCGCGCGGTCTGCATATTCCGGCCGTGACGCACGTCTTTAACTATGACCTGCCGGACGATCGCGAAGATTATGTTCACCGTATTGGTCGTACCGGCCGTGCCGGTGCCAGCGGGCACTCTATCAGCCTCGCGTGCGAAGAGTATGCGCTTAACCTGCCTGCGATTGAGGAGTATATCGGTCACGGCATTCCGGTAAGCAAATACAACAGCGAAGCGCTGCTCAGCGATCTGCCACCGGCAAAACGTCTGCAGCGGAACCGCACCGGCAACGGTCAGCGCCGCGGCGGTAATAACAGTAATCGCCGGAGCAGTGCGCCCCGTAACCATAACCGTAAACGCTCAGGTTAACCCTACATGCTAAGCGCATCATCACTCTATGCAGCGATCGACCTCGGGTCTAACAGCTTTCATATGCTGGTGGTGCGTGAAGTTTCCGGCACTATTCAGACCGTTGCGCGCATCAAGCGCAAAGTCCGGCTGGCAGCAGGACTCAATGCTGACAGCGAACTCTCTGCTGAGGCGATGCAGCGCGGCTGGCAGTGCCTGAAACTGTTTTCGGAACAGCTGCAGGATATCCCGCCAGAGCAGATCCGCGTGGTGGCGACCGCCACGCTGCGCATCGCGCGCAATGCGCCAGCCTTTCTGACCACTGCTGAAGCGATCCTTGGCTGTCCGGTCAATGTTATCAGCGGTGAGGAAGAAGCGCGCCTGATCTATCAGGGCGTGGCCCATACGACCGGCGGCTCCGACCAGCGTCTGGTCGTCGATATTGGCGGGGGCAGCACCGAGCTGGTTACCGGTGAAGGCTCGCATGCAACCACCCTGTTCAGCCTCTCAATGGGCTGCGTCACCTGGCTGGAGCGTTTTTTCAGCAATCGCCATCTGACGCAGGAAAATTTTGATCGGGCAGAGCAGGCAGCGCGCGACATGCTGCAACCGGTGGCAGGCGCGCTGCGTGAAAAAGGGTGGCAGGTCTGCGTCGGTGCGTCCGGTACCGTTCAGGCCCTGCAGGAGATCATGGTGGCGCAGGGGATGGATGAGCGTATCACCCTGAGTAAACTGCAGCAGCTCAGGCAGCGTGCTATTCAGTGTGGCAAGCTGGAAGAGCTGGAGATTGAAGGCCTGACGCTGGAGCGGGCACTGGTCTTTCCCAGCGGCCTGTCGATTCTCATCGCGATTTTCAATGAGCTTAACATTGACAGCATGACGCTGGCAGGCGGTGCGCTGCGCGAAGGTCTGGTGTATGGCATGCTGCATCTGCCGATCAATCGCGATATCCGCAGCCGTACCCTGCACAATGTGCAGCGCCGTTTTTCTATTGATGTGGAACAGGCCGCGCGGGTACAGCAGCTGGCTGAAGGATTTTTTCGTCAGGTCAGCCAGAGCTGGAAGCTTGATCAGCGCTGCCGCGATCTGCTGTTAAGCGCCTGTGCCGTACATGAAATTGGCCTGAGCGTTGATTTTCGTCAGGCTCCCCGGCACGCTGCTTATCTGATCCGCCATCTTGATCTGCCGGGCTTTACGCCCGCACAGAAAAAAGTGCTCGCCTGTTTGCTGCAGAACCAGAGCGGCAGTATCGACCTGGCCCTGCTGGCTCAGCAAAATGCGGTGCCGCCGCGTACGGCCGAGCGTTTAAGCCGCCTGCTGCGCCTGGCGATCATCTTCTCCACGCGCCGTCGTGACGATACGCTCCCGGCGGTACGCTTACTGGCAGAAGAGGATGCGCTGCACCTGACGCTGCCGGCGGGCTGGCTGGAGGCGCATCCGCTGCGCGCCGAGCTGCTGGAGCAGGAGAGCCACTACCAGTCATACGTGCACTGGCTTCTGACCTTCTCCTGATGGCGTAACAACTGCCATCACTTTTTTGCATTTGCCAGCATTGCACGCAAACCGGCAACCCGGGTTTGCCCGGTTTTTACGCGCTCTTCTGCGCTCACCACTTTTTTCTCACGCTCCCACTCAACGTCATCCTGCGGCAGTTCCAGTAAAAAACGACTGGGTTCAGGACGAACCAGTTCGCCATACTGACGGCGCTCCCGGCAGAGGGTAAAGGTCAGCTCTTTCTGCGCGCGCGTAATGCCCACATAGGCGAGACGCCGCTCCTCTTCAATGTTGTTCTCATCAATGCTGCTCTGGTGCGGCAATAGCCCCTCTTCCATGCCTACCAGATAGACATAGGGAAATTCCAGCCCTTTTGATGCGTGCAGCGTCATCAGCTGAACCTGGTCGAGATCTTCATCACTTTCCCCCCGCTCCATCATATCGCGCAGGGTAAAGCGCGTAACAACCTGCGCCAGCGTCATGGGTTCATTCAGCTCATCACCTTCGAGCATTTCTGTCATCCACTGAAACAGCGTATTGACGTTTTTCATCCGCATCTCTGCGGCTTTCGGGCTGCCGGAGGTCTCAAACAGCCAGCTTTGATAATCGATGCCGCGGATCAGGTCACGCACCGCAGTGATCGGCTCACGTTCAGTCAGCTGCACAATCTCATTCAGCCAGTGCGTAAAACGCTGCAGATGCTCCAGGCCGCGTCCGCTCAGCGTCTGAGTCAGCCCCATGTCAAAACTGGCATGAAACAGGCTCTTGTTACGCAGCGTGGCCCACTCACCCAGCTTCTGCAGCGTAGCCGGTCCGATTTCACGACGCGGCGTATTCACAATACGCAGAAACGCGCTGTCGTCGTCCTGGTTGGTCAGCACGCGCAGGTAGGCCAGCAGATCCTTGATCTCCGGACGCGAAAAGAACGAGGTGCCACCGGAAATACGATAGGGAATGCGGTTTTGCATCAGCAGCTTTTCAAACACGCGCGACTGGTGATTACCGCGATAGAGAATGGCGTAATCTTTATACTGCGTGCGGTTAATGAAGTGATGCGCAATCAGCTCGCCGGTCACGCGCTCCGCTTCATGATCTTCATTATTCGCGCTCAGCACTTTCAACGACTCGCCCACGCCCAGTTCGGAAAAGAGACGCTTTTCAAACACGTGCGGGTTATTGGCGATCAGAATGTTAGCCGCTTTGAGAATACGCTGCGAAGAGCGATAGTTCTGCTCCAGCTTGACCACCTCCAGCGCCGGAAAATCCTCTTTCAGCAGTACGAGGTTTTGCGGACGCGCCCCGCGCCAGGAGTAAATAGACTGATCGTCATCGCCCACCACGGTGAATCGCGCGCGCGGCCCCACCAGCAGTTTTACCAGCTCATACTGGCTGGTGTTGGTATCCTGATACTCATCCACCAGCAGATAGCGAATACGCTGCTGCCAGCGCTCCCGTACCGCCTCATTACGCTGCAGCAGCAGCGTAGGCAGCAGGATGAGATCGTCAAAATCGAGCACGTTGCAGGATTTCAGATGCTGATCATAAAGCTGATAGCAGTGCGCAAATATCTGGTCGCGCTGAGATTTTGCTATCGCAGCGGCACCCTGCGGATCGATCAGATCGTTTTTCCAGTTAGAGATCGTGGCAATCAGCTGCTGCAGCTGCGTTTTATCCTCTTCCAGCCACTGGCTGGTCAGCTCTTTCAGCAGCGCCAGCTGATCCTGATCGTCAAACAGCGAAAAGCTCGACTTCATGCCCAGCGCGGCATATTCACGCTTGATAATCTCCAGCCCCAGCGTATGAAAGGTTGAAATCATCAGGCCGCGCGCCTCTTTACGTCCCAGCGTTTGCGCCACGCGCTCTTTCATTTCGCGCGACGCCTTATTGGTAAACGTGACCGCTGCGATGTGGCGCGCCTGATAGCCGCATTCGCGGATCAGGTGAGCAATTTTATTGGTAATGACGCGGGTTTTACCGGAACCTGCCCCCGCCAGCACCAGGCAGGGGCCGGTGACAAATTCGACAGCACGTTGTTGGCCGGGGTTTAAACGCATAACGTAATTTCACTCAACAAATTCAATTTCAGGGATGATCCCCTTAAATAAATCGAATTGCAGGCAGGCGGCAAGTGGATGAGTCTTCGGGAGCTTACCAGGGTAAGTGACCGGAGCGAGCTTGCGCGGCCAGCACATCTGCAATTTGAAGTATGACGGGGATATAATGCGTCGCACATTATACATAACGGGAAAGCATCATGGCGAAAACCGCAGCAGCTTTACATATCCTCGTGAAAGAGGAAGCGCAGGCGAAAGCCCTGCTGGCGCAGCTGGAAAAAGGGGGCAACTTTCAGCAGCTGGCAAAAAAACATTCAACCTGCCCGTCCGGCCGCAACGGCGGAGATTTAGGGGAGTTTCGTCAGGGGCAGATGGTACCGGCTTTTGATAAGGCGGTTTTTACCTGTCCGCTGCTGAAGCCTTACGGACCGGTAAAAACCGCGTTTGGTTACCACATCATTAAGGTGCTGTGGCGCAATTAATCACTTCTGACTCTTCATCTGCTGCAGCACATTGCTGCACTGATTGTCGTCCGTGTCGCTGGGTGAAATCAGGGCCAGCAGTGCGGCGGCCGGCGCCACAACAGCACCCAGCGCCACGGCCGCTGCACCGCGCGCAATCAGCGGCCCCGTTTTTACTCCGGCATCCGGATTTTTAAAGGTTCCGCGCACGTAGAGCGGAGAACGCAGCGTGATAATGCGAATGCCTTTACTCTCCGGATTCACCGACAGATCGAGCCGCTCGTTAGCAAAGTTCACGTTGCCGGTAACGTTGATCACCGCATTTTCGGTGTCGAACACAAACAGGCGCGGCGTTGCCACCCCCTGGCGCAGCGTCAGATCGGTGGCGGCACAGTTGATGCGCACTTCATCATCACCAAACAGTTTACCCACCACATAGTTTCCGACGTTAAGCCCGGCAATTTCCATCAGGCTGCGGCTGATCAGGCCGTTGTTCATCAGCAGCCGCAGCTGGCCGTTGCTGCTGCCCAGCAGAGCGGCAACCGAATTACCGGTACCACTTAACGTTGCGTCTCCGTTGAGCTGGCCCAGACTGCGCTGCATCGCGGTTACATCAGGAAACAGCTGGCGCAGCTGCAGCTTACGCGCGTGCAGATCGGCCCGGCCGCGCATGGGCGAGCGACTGCCCTCCAGCCGGATAGTGGTATTAATATTGCCGCCGGCCATACCAAAGCGCAGCGGATCAAGCAGCAGATCGCCTTTTTCCAGCGTCAGATGCGTGTAGAGATCGCTGAGCGGCAGCTTACTGCTGTGTTCAATGCGCTTGCCGCTAAACTTCACATCGGCATCCATCGCGTCCCAGCTTTTGGTCTCAAACTTATCGTAAGGCAGTACACGATCGGCTGGCTGCGTGGCGGCTTCACCACGCTGCGCCTTCGCCCGCGCCGTTTTCTCGCTGCCTTTACCGGAATCAACACCAATCAGCGGGCCAAGATCGGCCATGCGCAGCTGACGTGAAGTCAGCTCACCGCTCAGCTTCGGCCGGGGTTTGCCCTGACGATAGGTGAGTGACCCGTGAATATCACTGTCACCGATGTGACCATTGAATTTTTCATAGCGAAACAGCGCGCCCTTTGCATCATTAAAGCGGGCCGTGAGATGGCCATCCGTTTCATAAGGCGGGGTATCAGGCAGCAGCACGCCGGTTAAGCCATAAAGACTGGCCAGCGTATCGCCGGAAAAACGCAGGCGCACATCCAGCCCGCCCAGGTTCAGCGGATCCTGCAGCGTGCCTTCCAGCCTCACCCGCGTGGTGCCGTTACGCACATCTGCCTGCAGCGGAAACGGCGTGGTTTTACTGCGCAGTGAGAGCATGCCACCAATTCTGCCTTCGCCGGAAAGCGGCTGCTGGTTATAGGTGCCTTTCGCCTGCCAGCCAAAAACAAAATCGCTGGCACCTTTTTGCTTATCATCGCCGCCGGTGACCTGGGCATAAGGCACGGGTTTACCGAGGGAGTTGATATTTACCGTGACATCGGCTTTGTTGATCGCATCGCGGTAGCGCAGCTGCCCCTGATCAAACAGAATGTTATCCATCCGGAACGACCAGGCAGAAGGAGCGGCGTCGGCTTTGCTGTTTTCACTGCTGGCGAGCGTAAATGTCCAGTTGTTCTTTTTGCTGGCGAGCTGTATCAGGCGCGCGTCAGGCTGCTGCAGTTTAATCCATGGCAGGTAGATCTCTTTATGCAGCAACGCCAGGGGTGCCAGCGTCGCATCAACGCGCTGCAGATGTACCATGGTGACGTCAGGAATGTCGGGGGGATTGCCCAGCATGATATCTTCAGCGTGAACCTGCGGCCAGGGGATCCAGCTGCGCCAGCCCGGCTCAGCGCGGTTACGCGCCCAGTGCACGCCAAGATCGCCGCGTATAGCGAAGGGACGGTTCAGCTCTGCTGAGACTTTCTGGTTGATGGTTGGTTTCAGGCGGTTCCAGTCAAAGGTGGCTATTACCACAACCAGTACCACGATCAGTAGCAACAGAATACCGGCTACCCAGCTGGCAGCTTTTCCCGTGCGAGTCATGCTTTTTCCTCCTTGTTCCCACGTCTCATTAAAGATAGTCGAGACGCGGCGTAACAACATCAGAGAAGCATTAACGGCAGAGACTCCAGCTGGCTGAAAGGCAGCGGACGGGAGAAAAAGTATCCCTGTGCCGCAATAGCGGGTGAAGATTGCACCTGACGCCACTCCTCTTCAGTTTCCACGCCTTCCACTATAACGCCATTGCAGTAACGGTTGATAAGCATCAGCAGCGTTGAGAAAAGGACCCGCCCCTCTTCTGACGCACGCAGCAGCATAAAGAGCTCACGGGACAATTTGATATAGTCATAGCGCAGCTCGGTGAGCGCGGAAAAATTTGCCATGCCGGAGCCAAAATCATCCAGCCATAGCGGCCCCAGTTCCGGCATCTGTGCCACCATCTCTTCCTGCGGCAGCGCATGATGCTCAGTCAGTTCAAAACGCACCCACGGCAGCCGGCCGATCAGCGTCCGGAGATCCGGATGCTGCTGTATCGCCAGCAGCGTCGGCCCATCAATATTGACCGATGCCACCAGCTGATGGCGGATGAAAAAGCGGGAACACGTCAACAGCAGAGAGAGTTGTTCATGTACCACATCCAGCCGCTGCTCTGTCGACAGCGCAGCAAAGTAGTTTTCCGGTGAAAGCCGCTTTTCCGGCATAGCGGCGTGCGTGACAGCGGTCAGCAGCTCAATCGCCAGCAGGCGGCCGGTTATCTGATAAATGGGCTGAAAAGTATAAGTCCGCTGACACTGCTGCCAGGAAAACGAAATGTCCGGTTGGGTATATTCGGGAGAAGCGGGCAGCCGGTGTCCAAAATTTTTCATCACCATGGTTTTTTCCTGGTCGGTGGTGAGTGCCTGCAGAAAGCAACCCGGCGGCAAGTATCGGCTGGTTCCTGGATAACTTTATCGCTTTGTGCAGCCATATAGGGCGTCGAGTCTAACAGCGCGCCTCTGGCTTAATCGCAGAAATAGAGGATGCTTTGTCTGCTAAATCGTCACCAGATGGCCCTTTAAAAGACTTAAGGCAAACTACGTCGCTCAAGACGCAGCCGCCGGAAGGGTTCGGAAAAAGGCGCAGAGAGGCGTCATTTTCTGCTGCATTTTTCTATAACAGATTTGCCTTAACACTCTGTTTTATCCCCTTCATTGCGCTTAGGGCTTTTCTTTTATCTTTTGCACGCTCGTTGTGATACGCACACATTATTCTTCCTAAACATAACCCTTTAAATTCAGTGCATTAAAAGCCAGATCCTGCCAGCCAGGCATAGTCTGATTCTGCCTGACTTACTGTTTTTCGGCTGGACGACAAACTGAAATAAGGCCATCTTTTAATCAATAACAGCAGGACGCTGTTCCTTCGGCCGCAGAAAAACAACGACTATATGCCCTGCTCAGGACAGATTTATGCACACAGAAATTATCAATATCTGGCCATCCGGTGATGCGCCAGGTGCCAGTGACTCCCGCGCTCAGCCGCAGATTGTCGACCTGGCTAAAGAGTATGAACCTTACGATCGCGCAGCAACCGGCGTGCGCTGTCCGGAAATGGCCATCTGGTATCCGGAAACCTCTAACGGTATTACTCTGCTGGTAGCACCGGGCGGCGGTTACCAGCGGGTACTGATCGATCGTGAAGGCAGCGCGCTGGCAACGTTTTTTACCTCGATGGGTTATACGCTGGCCGTCATGACATATCGCCTGCCGTATGACGGGCATCATGAAGGCGCAGATGCGCCGCTGGCCGATGCCCAGCGGGCGGTCCGCGTGCTGCGCGAACGGGCGCAGCAGGGGAAAAACGGTAAATATATTGTGATGACGGGCTTTTCTGCGGGCGGGCACGTCGCTGCCTCGCTGGGAACGCGGTTTAACGAGAAGCTCTATCCGGTACAGGATCGCAGCGATGCGCTCTCACCACGTCCCGATGCTATGGTGCTGATCTACCCGATTATCAGTATGCGTGACGGTCTGGCGCATGAAAGTTCACGTACGCGCCTGCTGGGTGCCTGGCCGGATCAGAAAACTATCGATGCCTATTCGCTGGAGACGCGCGTTCATGCGCAGACGCCGCCAGCGCTGCTGATCCATGCGGCTGATGATGAAGCGGTTTCCGTTAACCACAGCATGCTGTTTTTTAGCGCGCTGCGTGAGCATAAAATTCCGGCGGAGATCCATTTTTATCAGAAGGGCGGGCACGGTTTTGGTATTCGCGGCGTGGCCGATCTGCCCCTGGCGAGCTGGCCAATGCTGGTTACCGAATGGCTGCGGGCGAAAACCTGACGTTATTCCCGTCCCGTGCACGCATTAACCCGGGCGCCATTAATGGCGCCCCTACGGGAGTTTCATTGCAGGGGGCGCATTTATGCGCCCCGGGTTGGGGCTGGCAACCGGGCGCCATGAATGCCGCCCCTGCGGGGGGTCATTGTAGGGGGCGCATTTATGCGCCCCGGGTTGGGGCGGGTGCCGTTAATGGCGTCATCACATCCCGTGCGCGCATTAACCCGGGCGCCATTAATGGCGCCCCTGCGGGGGGTTCATTGCAGGGGGCGCATTTATGCGCCCCGGGTTGGGGCGGATGCCATTAATGGCGTCATCACGTCCCGTGCGCGCATTAACCCGGGTGCCATTAATGGCGCCCCTGCGGGAGTTTCATTGCAGGGGGCGCATTTATGCGCCCCGGGTTGGGGCGGGTGCCTCAGGAGGCAGGAATGGCCGGGTCGGCGCTGATTTCTGCTTTACTGCTCTCTTCTGTTGCCGGTGCTGCAGGCGCATCGGGCACCGTCATCACCTTGTTCCAGCTCTCCTGCAACATCTTCACATTGGTCTCTGCTTCGCCCTGCGGCTGGATCAGTACCATCGTCAGCTCCTGCGTCAGCTGCTGACGCAGTTCCTGGTTGAGCTGCTCGCGCGTTAACTCACTCAGAAAAGACTGACGCAGTTTCTGATACTGCTCAGGAGCAATATCCACCACTGCATTCTGCTGAGAGCGCAGACGCTGCCCCATCAGAATATCGGTATCCGTGCGGGCGTAGGTCGTAAACAGCTTATTCAGCTCCAGCAGCTTCTGCGCCATAAGCGCATCAAATTCATCCTGCGGCAGCCCTTTATCGCGAACCACGGCCAGCGCTTTCGCAATCTGATTCATATTTTGCGGCAGTGAGGCATTGGGACTTTCCATATTGATGGAGCACTGCGCACGCTGATAAAGCACGCGACAGTCAAAGCCGACCTGCACATTTTGCGCTTTATTGTCTGCAAGCGCGCGCTGCACATGCCAGAACAGCGCTTCACGCGCCAGATCGCTCTGCCAGTAGCGTTGCAGATACTGCGATTCGCGAATCGGCTGCCAGGCCGTATCCCACACCAGCGACAGCCGATCCTGCGCCAGAGAGCCATCAACCAGATTAACCGGCTGATGCGGCAGCGGTGCCAGCGTCGGCAGCGGTGCCGGCGTATCGCGTTTTCCTTTCAGCGCTGAGAAGGTCTTGCCAATCTGCTCCGTGATACTGCGGCTGTCGACATTGCCGACGACATAGAGCGTCATATTATCTGGCGTATACCACTGCTGGTAAAAGCTGTTCAGCTGGGCAGAATCGACCGGTGCGCGTGGCGCTTCACCAGGGTCATGCGCCAGCATGGTTGAGCCTTTCAGGCGATAGCGCCACCAGACATCCTGCGTATTGGGTGGCCAGGTGGCGATGGGATCGGTAGCGCTTAAAGCCGTTGTGACCACCTGCTCATTAATACTCATTTTACCTGCGGTCGCGGCCAGCCAGTTTAAGGCTTCTTTAAGCAGTTCTGGCCGGTTATTGGGCAGACTGAGATTGTACTGGGTGTAGTCGTATGACGAGATCGCGGGTGGCAGCGGACGCTGCGGATCCATCGCCTGCTGCCACAGCGCGCGCTGCTGATTGGTATCCAGCGCGGTGTTATGCACCATCGCCAGGCGCGGTAACAGGTGACTGAAACCGGTCTGCTGTGCGCTCTCCACCAGCGAGCCGGTATTGACTACCAGACGAAGCTCAATGCGATCGCTGGGACGTTGTGGTGTGGTCAGCAGCTGCCAACTGAACCCATTGTCCAGTTTGCCCTCCTGCCAGGCGGGATCGGGCTGAAGTGTTTCGGCCTGCGCGCCGAAACCGGTCGCTGCAAGCAGCAAGCCGCCAACCAAAAGCCGAATTCTGGTGCCCTGCATGTGAACCCCTAATCAAACAGATAAACGCTCGTTAGCGCGGACTGACTGGCCACCGGGAAAGCGGCCCGCACGGCGTATTGCCGCCGCGTTTATTTAATGACAGTTCCTTTGACCACAAGATGGCCAGGAAGTCGCGCAACGAGGAAAAAAATCGGGAAAAAAATCAACGGGGTTTATTATGCAAATGCCCGCTGTCAGGGCAAGTGACAGCGGGCATTTAATCAGAAATTAACGCAAATTGAGGATTATGCGCCGGTATGAGAGACGTGATTGACCTTTTTCGCTGAAGAAAGCGTCTCTTTCAGCTGGTTTTCATCCAGCTGGCCCACCCATTTAGCCACCACCACCGTGGCCACGCCGTTACCTACCAGGTTGGTCAGCGCGCGCGCTTCGGACATAAAGCGGTCGATGCCCAGAATCAGCGCCAGACCCGCTACCGGCAGATGCCCTACCGCAGAGAGCGTCGCGGCCAGAACAATAAAGCCGCTTCCGGTAACGCCGGCCGCCCCTTTAGAGGAGAGCAGCAGAACCACCAGCAGGGTGATCTGATGGACAATGTCCATATGGGCGTTGGTTGCCTGCGCAATAAACACAGCAGCCATGGTCAGATAGATTGAGGTGCCATCCAGATTGAACGAGTAGCCCGTCGGAATGACCAGCCCTACTACCGATTTCTTACAGCCGAGGCGCTCCATTTTATCCAGCATGCGCGGCAGCGCTGATTCAGACGATGAAGTGCCCAGCACAATCAGCAGCTCTTCTTTGATATAGCCGATAAACTTAAAGATGTTAAAGCCAGCCCAGCGTGCAATCGCGCCCAGCACGATCACCACAAAGAGGATACAGGTGATATAGAAACAGATGATCAGCTGGCCGAGCTGCACCAGCGAGCCGACACCATATTTACCGATAGTGAAGGCCATGGCACCAAATGCACCGATAGGTGCCAGACGCATGATCATGTTAATCACGCCAAAGATCACTTTTGAGAAGCTTTCAATAACGTTGAACATCACGGTGCCGGCGCTGCCGAGGCGATGCAGCGCGAAGCCAAACAGAATAGCGAACAGCAGTACCTGCAGAATGTTGCCGCTGGCAAATGCACCGATGACGCTGCCCGGGATGATATCAAGCAGGAACGCGATCACACCCTGCTGTTCTGCCTGCTGTGCATAGACAGCCACGGCTTTCGCATCGAGGGTAGCCGGATCCACGTTCATTCCAGCGCCAGGCTGAACCACGTTTACCACGACCAGCCCGATTAGCAGCGCGATAGTACTGACGATTTCAAAATAGAGCAGCGCGACTGCGCCGGTGCGCCCAACGGCTTTCATGCTCTCCATGCCGGCGATACCGGTCACCACCGTACAGAAGATCACGGGGGCGATGATCATCTTGATCAGCTTTACAAAACCATCACCAAGCGGCTTCATTTGCGCGCCCAATTCCGGATAGTAATGGCCTAACAGAACGCCGATGCCGATGGCAACCAGCACCTGAAAATAGAGGCTTTTAAACAGTTTCATAACAGGTGTCCAGGTAGAGACGGCATTCACCGCCTGTGTCAGGGAGAAACGCATGCGGCAAGCCGCCTGAGCGCGTAAAACCTTACCGATGAATTGAAAATAACACCCTGTTAACAGGATGAGTATCCCCTGACATTCCTTACAAAAGTTACAAAACTCTAACTATGAACTGAAACGCTTCAGCTAGCGCTGTGCCGCGGTTTCTGCAGAACAATCAATTGATAAGGTCACTATCACGGGTGTGAATAGCGCTGCAGCCAGCCCTGCTCAAAGGTCGTAAGCGGCAGGGCTTCAGCGTACAGGTAGCCCTGACCGATAGTGATGCCACGCGCCAGCAGCCAGTCGCGCTGCTCGGCCGTTTCAACGCCTTCCGCTACCACATCAGCATCCACAATCTTTGCCACGGCGGCCACAATGCGCACCATGGTGTCATCATCCGGCAGCGCGGCAACAAAGCTGCGATCCATCTTCAGCTTATTCACCGGTAACGCTTTAAACTGATGCAGATAATTGAGATTACAGTAACCCATACCAAAATCGTCCAGCGCGACGGCAACCCCGGTCTGCTGCAGCGCGCGCAGCAGCGCCATCGCCTGTTCTGCGTCGCCTATCCCGGCGGTTTCGGTCACTTCCAGTACTAACGATCCCGCCCGGATGCGATGCCGCTCCAGCAGGCTCTGCAGATGAGCCACCATGCCGCTGTCGCGCAGCTGGACGGCTGAAATATTCACGCTCAGCGGCAGCGTAATACCCCGTCGCTGCCAGCCGGCCAGAATACGGCACGCCTCTTCAAACACCCAGCGGCCGATGGCAGAAATCACACCAATCTCTTCCGCGCTGGCGATAAACTCTTCCGGCAGCCCGTAGCTGCCATCCGCCATGCGCATACGCAGCAGTGCTTCAGCACCCGCCAGCTCGCCGGTTGCCATGTTGAGCTGTGGCTGCAGATACAGCGCAAACTCGCCCTCCTGTAGCCCCTGCAGAATGTCATGCTCCTGGGTCAGCCGCTTTTGCGCCCGCTCAGTCAGTACCGGATCAAAGAACAGGATCTGATTTTTCCCCTGATGACGTGCTGACATCATGGCGGATGTCGCCCGATCCAGCTGCTCACGGGCAGAGCACAGGCTCTCATCAGAGAGTGACAGCCCGATACTGGCATTGGGTCGCAGCTGCAGCTGATACAGATTTACCGGCTGATTGATGCGCAGCATCAGGTTGCGCGCCAGGCGCATTGCGCGGAACGGGTTGTGCGCCCGCTTCAGCAGCAGCGCAAAATCGCTGAGGCCCGTCTGCGCCAGCAGGGTATGGTCATCAATCGTGCTGCGGATTTTCCCGACCAGCGTGAGCATCAGCGTATCGCGCTGCTCATCGCTCAGCACGCCGTTGGCTTCCTGCAGCGTTTCAATCCGAATAACCATGACGCTCCAGGGCTGCTGCCGGTGACGCTGCTGCAAATGCTGGTCGAGCAGCGCCAGAAACAGCGTGCGATTAGGCAGATCCGTCACGGCAAAATGGGTGGTCAGACGGCTCATCTCATCGTGAACAGACTCCAGCACCTGCTGATTACGGTTATAGCTGCGGATCAGCATGCCTATCTCATCATCACGGTGATTGCCGGGCAGCGTCAGCTTGTGTGTCAGAATGGCGGGCGGCGGCAGTTCCTGCAGCTCGCGTGAAATATCGCGCAGCGGATGCACAATCAGGCGGTTAATACACCAGCTGATCGCAACCGAAAGGATCAGCGCCATCAGCAGCCAGGTGGTGATCATGGTTGAGAGCGTGCTCAGCAAAAACTGATAAACGCGCGAGGAGTCCGCCTGAAGCACCAGATAGGCGATGGGTTTTGGCATGCCGCCCCGCTCAATCGCATACAGCGGCAGCGTGATCTGCACCGGCAGCTCAAACAGGCGGGCGACCAGACGCGGAACCGGCTTTTCCGGTGCGAAGTCGGCGTGCAGTGCCTGAAACGCATTGGGCAGCACAACATCCGCCCGCGACAGGATACCGGCGGGTTTGAGCGTGTTAAGAATATGTTCAGCCTGAGGAATGTCCGCTTTCAGCACCGCTTCTGAGAGTGGCTGGCGTACCGTGTGCGCCACATTCTCCATCTGCTGGGCGTAGTCAATCCTGCGCTGCTGCACAAAATGAAAAAGCTGGATAACGATAAAAATCGTGATCGTTACCAGCACAACCGCAGACACGGCTGCCATTTGCTTGATGGTTAATGAGCGACTGACGCGCAACAAAATCTCTCCCGGCCGCAATGCCGCCATAATCCGCAGTGATAGTAGCCTGAATGCGCAGCAAGTATATCCCAGGTCTCAGAGGTTGTACGTCGCGATAAGAGTGAAAATCATCAGTCGGGAGGAAGGGAGACGCGTTTTCAGCGTTTTACCCGTACAGGTTACGGGAGAAAGCGAGCGCGCACCGCGCGCTCGCGGAGCAGCATTAACGCTTTTCCTGCAGGGCAAGCCATACCAGCAGCTGCAGACTGGCAGAGAAGTAATTCTGTTCCGGCTGAATGCGGTCGCTGAGATGACTGGTCTGGTTCAGCGTCAAATCGCGTACGGCGGTCAGGCCACCCTCCATATTATAGGGTGCCGGGCTGTTAGCCAGGACATCGAACCAGGCCGGTGTGGTCTGGCGCGGATAGCCCTGCCAGACGCGCTGAAACGGCACCAGTCGCAGGCTCTGCGGATCGTACCACCAGATATTCAGCGGCACGCGAATCGCATCATAACTGAACCGGTTAGAGTAACCCACAGCCGGGGCGACAGAGCCATCGGCGTTCAGCGCGACCCAGTCCAGCGGCAGCGCGGTTTTACCAAACTGCATCTCACCCAGTAGCGTCATACCATCGTCAATGAGCGCATTCCAGACGCGCAGATGGCTCTGCCGGGCAAACGCCTCCCAGGCGGCAAACAGGAAATAGGAGGGGTTCAGCACGACGTAGCTCGATTTATTAAAGCCGCTGGCACCGGGCAGCATAACTTTATGTCCGGCATAATCGATCACGTTCAGTTTGATGATCGCACGCTGAATGCGATCGGAAGCCTGCTGGTAGTCGCCTCCCCACTTCTGTGCCGCACGCTGCAGTGCCCAGGCGATCAGCACATTACCGTCGCTGGCGTCATTTTTGTCCGCTACCGGATCGGCAGCGTCAGGCACATAACGCCAGTAGAACAGATCATTTTGCGGATTATGCAGGTGCGTACGCGTCCACTGCCACAGCAGATCAAACGTAGCCCGATCGTTATTCGCCACCGCCAGCAGCATCCCGTAGCCCTGACCTTCCGTATGGCTGACGCCTTTATTGCCGGTATCGACAATGCGTCCGTCGCTGTTCAGAAAGCGGGATTTATAACTGCTCCAGCCGTCTGCCATCACCTGGGCGCTAAAAAATATCATCATTAAACAGAGCATCCACTGACGCCCGTGCCGCATTACATTCATTACCGCTTCCTATTGATATCGATACAGCAGCGTTACGCCATTGTTGTTTTCCAGCGTCAGCGGTACTGCGTCGCTGCCGCCCTGATCGCGCAGCCACTGCGCATACAGGCCGCCCAGCACGGCGCCCATTGCCAGCTGCCAGCGTTCCGCTGGCAGCGTGTCGTGACCTGCCGGCAGCGCATGATGCTCAATCTGAATCGCATTTTCTGCCGGATGCAGCTGCACAAATCCCCAGTTGAAGCGGGCCAGCTGCAGATTCATCTCCCGCTCCAGATCCTGCACGGTATGCGCAACCGGCAGTGGATAACGCCTGGCCAGCGTCTCCCCGGTGCTGGCCAGGAAAGCCGCGGCCTCGTCGCCGCCGTTCTCCAGTACGCTCTCTGTCATTACGCAGACCAGATCAAACCAGCCAGGCTGATGCGACCAGGTCGCACGTGCGGTGGGTTGCTCGCTCATCAGTTGTCTCCAAACATATAGCGGAAGTAGAGGTTAGCGGTGCTTTCGTTATAGTCGCCAAAGGTGTCATACCCCAGCTGACCGCCGATCGTGACATCTTTGTTGATCTTATAATCTGCACCGGCGTGCAGGTTGTAGCCCACGCCATTTTTACTTTCACCGCTGTAGTAAGCACTTCTGACAAAGCCGCGGTCGGCCAGACTCTGCAGCTGCGACTGCAGCGCAGCGTTGTCCGGGAAGTAGGCGCTCTTGTCCTGGCTGTAAGACTGATAGCCGACCGATCCCCCGACGTTGACTTTCAAATCGTCAAACTGACGGCTGAACTCCACCGGGAACGAGACGGACGCGTAGTTCTGCGGGCTGAAATAACCGCCCTGCCCATAACTGAAATAGCTGAGGTTTTTGGAAAAATCCATCCAGGAGAGGTTCATCCCCACCTTCAGCTCGCGATCGTCATAATGGAAAGGCCGTACATACACGCCTGCGGTTGCCTGCACGCTCTGGTTGCTCGCCACATTTTCGCCAATGTAGCTATAGGCTCCACCGCCGGCATAGAGTCCGGCATCGCCGTTGTCATAGCTCAGCAGCGCATTCGCCCCGTTTTTCGTGACGCGTCCCCAGCGTTTACCGCTGGTCTTATCTTCTGCACCCACATACGAGAGCAGGCTGTCGGTCATGGCACGGCGTTCACCGGTCAGGATCAGCGTCAGGAAATCCGTGAGTTTTGGTGACCACTGGATCCCGCCCACCAGCGTGCTGAGATCCTGGCCCAGCGGCGTGCTGCCAATATCGATTTTATAGCTGTCGCCCTTCAGCGCCATATTCAGCTCAACGCCGGAAGCGGACTGTGAATCGGTGGCTGAAGCGGGAACGTCCGTGATTTTCGCATCCCCGGCTGCCACGACATTGCCCTGCACCAGCGCATTGCTGCCAAAGCGGCGCCATGCATCTCCGCCAGCGCTGCCCGCGGTCAGTGAAACCGGCGTAACGGTAAAATCAAACCGCGACTCGCCAAACGGCACCGTGGAAAAGGTCAGCGGCGCTTTCGCTTCGGTCAGCTTACTCAAGCCTGACTCGCCATCGCGTCCGCGCACCTGCATCTGTCCCTGTACCCACGTCCCGGTTTTCTCCTGCAGCGCGTCCATCATCGTGTCAATCTGATGCAGCGTCTGGTTCTGCTGCAGCACAGGCGTATTGGCTGCCAGCGTACTGTCGGCGGTGCTGCCTGCAGCCGGTGCGTTCTGCCACGGCATGACCGCGCCATAGCTGGAAGATGACCGGCCAACCGGCGAGGTGCTGCGGTTGATAAAGGGATTATCCGCCAGCGCCAGTCCGCCAACCGTGGGTACGCTGCCGCTTTGTGCACCCTGCAGACCAATCATTTTACCGCGCGCGGTACGCAGATAACGCATCGCTTCGCTGTGTTCGCCGTTGGCTTCCGCTACGCGCGCCAGCAGCAGCAGCCGCTCCGGTGTCTCTTCATTGCGCAGCCCGCGCGTCAGCGTGTTTGCCCTGCTGATATCATTCTCTGCCAGCGCCACGTTAATGGCACCGGTGCGCGCGTCCTGCTGCGGCGTATCCTGCGTGATCAGATAGTCATAGACCACGCCCGCCTCTTTATTCATTTTGCCGGACTGATAGAGGCGCGCCATGGCAAACATCAGATCGCGGTTTTGCGGATCCTGCTGCAGCGCACCCACCAGTTTGTCATAGGCCGCCGCATACTGTTTCTGCTCACGCAGGCGATCCACTTCGTTGATCAGATAGCCGTTGCGTACATCAGCCAGCTGCGCGGGCGTACTGCGTGCCTGCAGCTCAGGCGAACTGAGAAAACGCTGCGCTTCACTGCCTAATCCGGCCTGATTAAGCACCGTGACCTGCGCAGCATAGTCCCCGGCGTTACCCTGCACGCCGCGCTGCATGTTGCTGCGTACCACCGCTACGGCGCTGGTAATATCACCCGCTTTAGCCAGTTTCTCCGCCAGATTGCCGGCGTCCACCGGATTAGCCGGCGGCGTGGCGGCCAGCGCGCGCAGCGTGTTCGCCGCCGCTGCATCCGAGCCCTGCGCCAGATACTGGTCAGCCGTCGCCATCTGCAGATTGAAGTTAACGCGCTGCGCCAGCTCGCGCATGGCAGCGGTTTTACTGCGTTCGGGAATACGCGCCAGCAGCTGGCTGGCCTGCTGCCATGCGCCGCTTTCGCTGGCGTTAAGCGCACCGGCATAGAGTTCGCTGCTGGTCGCGCCATTGCGCATCACCGGCTGCATCACGTTGGCGGCCATCAGCGTATTGCCCTGCGCACGGTAGAGCCGCGCCAGATCCAGACGCAGCCAGCCATCGGTGGGATAGCGCTGTACGCCACTGGTCAGCGTGGCGATCGCGGCAGCGCTGTTGCCTGCGGCCTGCTCGCGTTTCGCCTGTGCCCGGATGGGATCGCTGTTGTTACCGCGTGGCGCCACGCTCTGCCGCACGCTGTCGGGCAGTGAGGCGAGCAGGCTGCTGGCTTCAGCACTGCGGTTCTGCTGACGCAGCACATAGAACAGTCCCTCTTTGGCGCTGCGATTATCCGCATCGCTTTGCAGGATCGCACGGTAGGTCTGCTCCGCCTGCTCCGGCTGATTAGTGCGGCGCTGCACATCGGCACGGAACAGTTTAGCCGCTACGCCTTTTTCACCTTCCGCCTGGGTCAGGGGTTCACTCAGCGACAGCGCCTGTGCACTGTCGCCACTTTTCAGCGCCTGCTGCGCGGCCGCGAGCTGTGCGTAAAAACGGGCGTCCGCCGCCTGCTTCTGCCGTGCCTCACTCTGATCGCCGCCCAGCTGTGCCGCCCGGTTCAGGTAGTCTGCGGCTTCAGCGTAGCGTCCGGCACGCTGCGCGACATAACCCATACCCGCCAGGGCATCCGCATCCTGCGGATTCGCCTGCAGCACCTTCTCAAAGCTGGACTGCGCACCGCTGACATCGCCACTGTTCAGTGCCGTAAAGCCGGCCCCTTTTTCCGCACCGCCCACGTTTTTGCGGTAGTAATCCAGCACCCCGTTATCCTGAGGATGACGCTGCTGCCATGTCTGGTAGAGCGCAGCGTCAGAGGCCTGCGGTGCCAGCCAGAGCAGCGCCTGACGCAGCGAGCGATCGGCCTCTTTGTTGCCGTCAGCCATACCGGCCAGCAGCTCGATCCCCTGCCGGCGGGTCGACTCCTGATAGGTCATCGCTTTGCCCAGCGCCAGCTGCGCGCCGGTATCCTGCGGATGATCGGCAGCGAACTGGCGCAGTGCCTCTACGGCCTGCGGCAGCAGCGTGCGATCGCCGGCCATGGTCAGGTAATATTCGGCGGCGACGCTCGCCGGTGGTTCGTTGCCGCTAAAGGTATTACGCCACGTCTGCAGCGCGGCAGCGATATTGCCGCTGCGCGCCTGCTGACGCGCCAGCGACAGCTGCGCCTGCGGAATACTCTGCAGCTGACGTGCGTTATCCAGCTCGGCCAGATGCGCATCATTGGGTGAAACGGCGCTCAGCCGCGCACGCCACTGTGCTGCCTCGGCGGTACTCCCGGTCTGCTGAGAGTAGAGCGCCAGCAGATAGAGCGCCTGAGTATTATTGGGCTCCGCCTGCAGAATTTTCTGCAACGACGCCTTCGCCAGATCGTCATGCGCTTTCTGATGCCAGTAGGCCGCCTGGTCAAACAGCGCCTGAAGCGCAGGGTTATTGCTCTCTGCCGCCAGCAGCGGCTGAGAAAGCGTCAGCGCCCCGCCCAGCAACAGGGCGTGGCGGATGCCGGCACTCAGTATATTTTTATGCATTTTTTATCCTTACTTCCTGCCGGACTGACTGTCTGCTTTGGGGTTAAGACGCCGCCATGCATGACGCTTCAGCATGAGCCAGGCGCTGCTGCCGATCAGTACGGCCACCAGCAGCGCGGCCAGTGCCATCAGCACCGAGTGCTGGTTGGCATACCAGACCACCATCATGTACCACGGCATTTCACCGCTCGGAAACTGCGGACCAACCCGGAAGCTGCGGATCCCATTTTCATCGGTAATGATGGCGGTATCGCCGCGAATACCGGCGTTGATACGCGCTGAATTGAGATCGTCATGCAGGCGCAGCAGCTGCTGATCGCTGGTTGCCACCGTCATGACCACCAGCCGGTCGGCGCTCCACGGCGAGCGATAGCTGACAAAGCCGCGCCACGCCTCATTTGAGGAAAAGTAGCGATCGGCATCCAGCTCCTGGCGATACCAGTCGCCGGTCAGCCAGCCGTGCAGTTTTTCCATCAGGCCAGGCTCGTTAACGCTCAGCGTATTGCCACTGGTCTGCCACGGCGTGCCGTGCAGCATCTGCTGCGTAAAGGCGCTGTGCTGCATGGTGCTCACCGCCAGCACATCATTCTGCTGCAGCCGGCTCAGATTGGTGCCGCCTTCAGGCAGGCCAAACAGTACCTGATTTTGTACCAGCGCCACCCCGGTTGCGTTACCCGCGCGCGCCGCCATATCGAGTAGCGTGGCGATCTCCGCATCACCCGGTTTTTCCGGCAGCAGAAGCGTGGTCTGCGAAAAATCTGCCAGACGCGTAAACGGGAACGCGGCCCCGACAAAGTAAGAGAGATTCGGCAGCATGGTGAAGTGACGGGTGTGGCTCAGATCGATCCACGAATCCTCTTCGATGCGGCTTTTGATATTGTTGTTAAGCAGTACGCCGCACGGCGCATCCGCTTTGGGCTTGATATTAAAGTAGAGCGCCAGCTGGTTATCACCGTAAATCAGATAGGGCTCCAGCTTCAGGGTGTAGTGCTCCTGGCGCGCGTCACCCCCCAGCCGGTGCCAGGCGCTCTCCAGCAGGCCAACTTTGTTGACCGTCAGATTACGCAGGAAGGTTCCGTTGAGGGCGACATTCAGAAACGAATTGTTTTCGTCGATCCAGCTTTCAGTGGGAAAACGGTAGTTCAGGTTTACCGGGATCGTATCGCCATCCCACAAAAACAGATCGGGTGCCGCGCGGAAGTTAACGCGCAGCGCATCGTGCCAGATACCGGTCGTGGTCAGGCTCTGATCTTTTCGCAGCAGCTCACTCAGGCGTACCGGACGTGAGGTGTTGATCCAGCGCGGCGCGTCATAAGGTTTACGCTGGGCCAGCGGCTGCGGCTGCACGTTAAGCTGGCTCGCATCCGTGGTCAGCGGTTTGGTTGTCAGACGATTCGCCGCCTGACGCAGCTGTGCGTCGTCACTGCCCACAATCAGCAGCAGTTTATAGACCGGATTATCAGGATTATCGATGACCTGCAGCAGCGGGCCATTGCTGGCCGGCAGCGTCACCGTACCGATTTTGTCGCCCGGATGCCCAATCAGAATACCGTTACGCTCTGGCAGCACGCCGCGACTCACCGGAAAACGTATACCGCGGTAGTCAGACTGAATGCCCATCCACGACGCCACCAGTGCGGCAGCGCTCACCGCATCCGGCGTTACGCTGCTGGCAAAACCAAAGGTGACGCTGGCCGGCGTCATACGCTGCGCATCAATAAACGGACGCGGGAAGTTACGCAGGCTGGTGCCGATATTCAGCTGCTGGCCCTCCAGGCTCAGCGTGGTTTGCGGCAGAATCGTTACCTGATACTGCTGTGCGCTCTCTTTTTCACACAGCAGCTTATCCGCATCGTTGATTTTAAAGCTGAGGTTGTTATCTGACACTACCATGGCAGCCGGAATATCCAGCTGATAGTCACTGACGTCGCTGTCGCTGGAGCCGAGCGGCAGCGTGCCGAGCGGCTGTCCGTTCAGCATCAGCTGCAGCGACGTATTGCGCGCGGCCAGCGCTGATGAGACGCGCAGCGACAGGTTGAGCCGTGCGTTGGTAACTACCTCATCACCGGGCAGGGTAAAGACAATGCCCGACTGCAGCTGCCCGCCGGTCAGGGTGATACCCTGCTTCTGCCCCATCTGCGACACCGAAATGGTGCTGCTTACCGGCTGGTTAAGAATGGCGCTTCCGGTATCAGGCGCAGGCAACAGGATTGCCGGCGCTTCAGCCTCAGCTGGCGCGGCAGTACTGCTCTCCGGCGTGTACGGGACGGCACCGGCCGCCTGCTGCAGCTGCGCGTCAGCCGTGCTGTCGAGTCCTTCCGGCGGCGGCACGGCTGACAGCGCACTGCTGTCCTGCGTAACCGCAGGCTCTTCAGCCTGAACCGATGTCAGCAGCAGTGCGGTCGCCAGCGAACTGGCGAGCAGCGTTTGCGTTAATTTCTTCATGCTGCGCTGTCCTCTTTCGCCGCAGGCTGGTCATCACGCTTGTGCTTCTCGCGGCGATCTTTCCAGGTCAGCCAGAACAGCTCAAAAACGGTACGAATAATAGTGCCGATCGACACCAGCGGATTATCCTGCTTATACTCCGGCTGGATCCACGCATCCGCTCGCGCCAGCACGACGCGCACCAGCTCGCGGCGACGCGCCAGCGGCATTGCGCCAAAGCGCAGGCGAATCGTCTCCGCATCACCGGAAATTTTACTGACCGGAATGGTGATGGTGCCGGACTTCAGCAGCAGATCGATCTCTTCAATCTCATCCTGTTCATGCCGGTTGTCAGGCGCATCCAGCTGCGCGCCGCCCATCGAGAGATCGCTGGTGCGGGTACGCGACGAAATCCCGCTGGCGTAGTGGATCACAGCCGGGATCTGCACCTCAATACGAATGGTTTTACGCACCTGTTTGGTTTCGCGCGCCACGGCGATGGCCGCCATTAAAATAATCAGGCTGAAAATCGCCCAGCCAACGTTAAGCGCAATAACCCAGGGATCGACCCCGAAATAGTCATGTGCCGTCGCGCGAACCACGCCGGCGACAATACCGATGGAGAGCAGCGTCGCGACAATGACGTGCGGCCGTACGATATGAAAATCAAAGAAGCCCTGATCGAGCAGGCCGCCTTTGTCCGTTACGTTGAACTTGCCGTGTTTTGGCGACAGCAGCGTCAGAAGGGTTGGGATCACCAGATGGAAACACATCACCGTTTCGTAAATCTCTCCCCAGAAGGTATAGCGGAAGCGACCATTCATGCGGGAGTTTACATAGAGGGACATCACCAGATGCGGCAGCACATACGCGAAGATCAGCGACGCCGAGGAGTGGATGATATTCAGGTTAAACAGCAGATAAGCCAGCGGCGCGGTAAGAAATGCCACGCGCGGCAGGCCAAACTGGAAGTGCAGCATGGCGTTGAGGTAGCAGAGACGCTGCTGCCACTTCAGGCCGCGACCAAACAGCGGATTATCCACGCGGAAAATCTGCGTCATGCCGCGCGCCCAGCGGGTACGCTGAATAACGTGCAGGCCAAGGCGCTCGGTCGCCAGACCGGCCGCCAGCGGGATCGCGAGGAATGCTGAGCCCCAGCCGCGACGCTGCATTTTCAGCGCGGTGTGCGCATCTTCTGTTACGGTTTCAACAGCAAAGCCGCCGATCTCTTCCAGCGCACTGCGCCGGATAACGGCACAGGAGCCGCAGAAAAAGGTCGCATTCCAGTTGTCATTGCCCTGCTGTACCGGACCATAAAACAGCGAGCCCTCATTAGGGATAGTGCGGGCGGCACGCAGGTTACGCTCAAACGGATCGGGCGAATAGAAATAGTGCGGCGTCTGCAGCAGTGCCAGCTTTGGATCCTTCAGGAAAGGGCCGACCGTTGCCTGCAGGAAAGCGCGCGTGGCGACGTGATCGCAGTCGAATACGCAGATCAGCTCGCCTTTGGTAATCGTCATCGCGTGGTTAAGATTGCCCGCTTTGGCGTGGCGGTTATCATCGCGCGTGATATAGCCAACGCCCACGTCGGCGGCAAATACCGCGAACTCGCTGCGCTTGCCGTCATCCAGCAGATAGACTTTGATTTTGTCGCGCGGGTAGTCAATACACTGCGCCGCCAGCACGGTATCGCGCACCACATCCAGACTTTCGTTATAGGTCGGTACGTAAACATCCACCGTAGGCCACAGGCGGGTATCATCCGGCAGCGGTTCAATCGTACGCTTTAAAGGCCAGGTGGTCTGCAGGAACCCGAGAATTAAAATCAGCCAGACATAAAGCTCAGCCAGATATAGACCAATACCGAGAATAGCTTCAATCTCGGAATTAAATTCCAGCGTTTCGGTAGTGCGCCACCAGATATATCGGGTCGACATCAGCGCGGAAAGAATAACCATTACCACGGTTATTTTACGGCTTTTGCTGAAGCCCAGTAAAAACATCATCCCGATGCTGATTAAACCAAAAATATATTGTTTCTGGCTGTCCATAGGCGTGATGATGATTACCGCCGCAACCGGTGCGAGCACCAGCAGCAGCAGGTAAAACCCGAGTTTACTCATGAGTCACCCTGAAAAAGCGTTGTAAATTATCTGAGCCGGGCCGAAGCCGGCTATTAATACTGGCTGCGGATCGGTGCCTGAACTTCACCATTACCAACCTGGATGCTCAGTAGATTCGCTATGCGTTTCGCCACCAGTTCAATATCAAATGCGGCCGCCGAGGCAGGACTGAAATCATAAACTGACTGCTGTGATGCATTTGCTTCCGCCACGCTTTCATCACGGTGGACAACGCCGAGCAGGTTATCGCCCAGACGCTGCTGCATGAATGACGTCACTTCCCGGCTAATATTGCGGCGATTATCGCTTTGGTTCAGCACAAAATAGTGGCCATGTTTATTATTCAGCGGCTGACCAATCATGCGGTTATTTTCAATCTGCGGCAGCAGTGACACCGACGCCGTATCCGCAAGCATCACGACCAAATGCATATCGGCAAGTTGCTGCATCGCTTTAAGCGCCGGCCCCGGACCGGGAGGAAAATCAGCCACAATCACCAGGCCGGGGTAATTCAGCACGGTATCCAGACCACGCCGCAGAAAATGGGCGTCGCTGGCAAGCTTGTGTTCAAAGCGTTCACGCTGCTCCTCTGTAACGTCACCATAGGGCAGCACAAAAATATTTCCGCCGGTGGTCAGAATCGACTGGCTCCAGTCAGCCTGCTCTTCGGAACGCGCAACAAAGCCACGTCCATCCTGCAGCGGCACACCAAAATGCAGACGCAGCGCATTCTGCACATCAAAATCAATTGCCAGCACCTTGCTGCCGGCGCGCGCCAGACTCCACGCAAGGTTGGCCGCCATCGTGGTCTTCCCTACTCCCCCTTTTGGCGAGCACACACAAACTAACGGCATAACGCAATCTTCTCCAGTAGCGGTTTAAGGGGTGTCTCTTTGGACAATACAGCGGGCTCAGCCGGACGCGAACGAAACAGCGTACTGAAGCGTGCAGAGGCGGACGGAGTGACCGGAGCCGGGGCTACTGCGGCGGCCGGCACCGCGCTGGCAGGCGGTAGCGGAGCAGCAGGGCGGGTCACGACCGGCTCAGGAAGCGGAGGCGGAAACAGTGAGCCGGCATGCTGCCGCTCAACGAGCACTGCCGCTGGCATTGCTGCCGGCGCGCGCTTTTGTGGCGACGGCGGCGGAAACAACCCACTGCTGCCCGGTGCGGCTTCGCTGGCTGGCGCGCTGGCCGTCTGACTGAGAACAGAGGTGCGGTGCTCAGCCGGAGCACGCGGAGCGGCTGGCATAGCTGGCGCAGCAAATGCTTCAGGGCCAGCGGGCTGCGGCTGCGGCAGATCGATACGCTGCCCCTGGCCCAGTTCCGGCGCGTCATCTGTGCTCAGCTGGCGCAGAATAGCCCACTGATGATGATCGGCGCTCTGCGCCTGACCCGACATATCTTTGAAATCGATATCAAGCGTCTGCGTTTTCTCTTTGAAACGCTGCAGATCGTCATAATTCTTCATGATCAGTGCCTGTGAAAGCAGAGGGAATTTTTTGGCGAATATAGCACACACATTAAAAGACGGTGAGAAAATTCTGATTATTAAAACCGCATATTTGATTAAGCGGTTTTATCTGCAGGCGTGAGAAACCAGCTGTCTTGCCGGCAGGAAATGCGCCGCAAAAAGCGCCTTATGCATTGCCATTAACCAAAACGAACGATGAACTTATATCCATATAACTCAATGTAAATAAAGGATATTCATGAATTCAGCGTTGCGTATTTTCGCCGGTTGAGCCTGCAACGCCTGCGCGCTTATTTCAGAATTTGTCTTAGCGCGCGGCGCGGGATGTTCTGTCGCTGACTATCAGATAACGTAATATGATAAATTTCCGGCAGTTTTGTCAGCCAGCCTGATAAAGATTAGCATCACTGAACTGTTTTTGCTGAAAAAAGAAAGGCTCCCGCGGGAGCCTTTCTTATTAATGGCGTTAATCAGGACGTTTCCAGCGGCTGGTTTTCATCCTGATCAACGGCAAAGCAGGCCACCTGCTGATCGCCATAGCGTTTGAGTTTTGGCTGCAACTGTACGCAGGTGCCAAAACGGCGACGGCAGCGCGCGTTGAACGCGCAGCCCGGCGGTGGATTAAGCGGACTGGGCAGCTCACCGGTCAGTTTAATGCGCTCGCGACGCTCATCCGGATTAAGGCGTGGCGTGGCAGAAAGCAGCGCCTGCGTATAAGGATGGCGCGGATTGCTGAAGATCGCCTCTTTACTGCCTTTTTCCACACAGCGTCCGAGGTACATCACCATGACTTCATCGGCGATGTGCTCGACCACTGAGAGATCGTGCGAAATAAAGACGTAAGAGAGGCCGAGATCCTGCTGCAAATCCATCATCAGATTCAGCACCTGCGCACGTACAGAAACATCCAGCGCTGAGACCGGCTCATCCGCGATCAGGACATCCGGATCCAGCATCAGCCCGCGCGCAATCGCAATACGCTGGCGCTGACCACCAGAGAACATATGCGGGTAGCGATCGTAATGTTCGGTCTTGAGACCCACTTTCGCCATCATTTCCAGCGTTTTTTCACGCCGCTCTGCTTTGCTCAGCGCGGTGTTAATAATCAGCGGCTCTTCAAGGATCTGGCTGATTTTTTTGCGCGGGTTGAGCGAGCCGTAGGGATTCTGAAAAATGATCTGAATTTTCTGCCGGCGCAGTTTTTGCGCCTGCGGATCGTGCTTCAGCAAATCCTGTCCGTGCCAGTAAAGCTGGCCTTCGGTCGGAGTTTCAATCATGGTCAGCAGACGACCCAGCGTGGATTTTCCGCAGCCCGACTCGCCCACTACCGCCAGCGTTTTACCCCGCTCAAGGTTAAAGGAGACGCCGTCCAGCGCCTTAACCAGACGCTCCTGACCAAACAGGCCTTTCTTAACCGGGTAGTGTTTTTTCAGGTCAATCGCCTGCAGCAGGTAATCCTGCTTCGTGTTATCAGGACTCATAGGTCGGTCTCCCGGCATCATCCAGTGGGAAGTGACATTTAGACTGGCGGCCCGGAATGTCGCGCAGCGCAGGTTCTTCGGTACGGCAGCGATCGGTCACATAGGGGCAGCGCGGATTCAGCAGACAGCCGGAGGGGCGGTCATATTTACCCGGCACCACGCCCGGCAGCGAGGCCAGCCGCGCTTTGTCTGCCGCAAACTCCGGCAGCGCCCGCAGCAGCGCCTGCGTATAGGGATGACGCGGCGCTTTGAAGATATCCACGGCTTTGCCGCTCTCCACGACCTGTCCGGCATACATCACAATGATGTGATGCGCCGCTTCGGCAACCAGCGCCAGGTCATGGGTGATGAGGATCAGCGCCATGTTCTCCTGCTTCTGCAGCGCCAGCAGCAGTTCGATGATCTGCGCCTGAATGGTGACATCCAGCGCCGTGGTTGGCTCATCGGCAATCAGCAGTTTAGGCTTGCAGGCGATCGCCATGGCGATCATCACGCGCTGGCTCATGCCGCCCGACAGCTGGTGCGGATAGACATCCAGCCGCGAGGCCGGATCGGGAATGCCGACCTGCTCCAGCAGATCGATGGCGCGCTGACGCCGGGTGCGTTTACTGCCGCCCTGATGCACCTTGAGCGCTTCCATAATCTGAAAGCCGACGGTATAGCAGGGATTCAGGCTGGTCATCGGGTCCTGGAAAATCATGGCGACTTCTGCGCCAACCAGCTGCCTGCGCTCTTTTTCTGAAATCTTCTGCAAATCACGCTGGTTAAACTCCAGCTTCTCTGCCATGACCCGGCCAGGAAAATCGATCAGGCCCATAATCGCCAGGGAGCTGACCGATTTACCGGAGCCTGATTCACCGACAATCCCTACCACCTGGCCCTGCTCTACCTGATAACTGATGCGGTCAACCGCACGGAACGGTGTTTTTTCGTCGCCGAAATGCACCGATAACTTCTCTACATTTAATAACGCCATCTCGGTGCCTCTTTTACTGCTTGAGTTTCGGGTCGAGTGCATCACGCAAACCATCGCCCATGAGGTTGAATGCCAGAACCGTCAGCAGAATGACCACTCCAGGGAAGGTCACTACCCACCAGGCACTTTGCGCATACTGCAGCACGTCGGAGAGCATGGTGCCCCACTCCGGCGTCGGCGGCTGCGCCCCCATTCCGAGAAAGCCCAGCGCCGCCATGTCGAGGATGGCGTTGGAGAAACCGAGCGATGCCTGCACAATCAGCGGGGCCAGGCAGTTTGGCAGAATATTGATGAACATCTGACGCAGCGTGCCCGCACCGGCTACGCTGGAAGCGGTCACGTAATCGCGGTTAACCTCCACCAGCACCGCCGCGCGCGTCAGGCGGATATAGTGCGGCAGTGCCACAAACGTCAGCGCCAGTGACGCGTTGACGATGGAGGGGCCGAAGATCGCTACCAGCACCAGCGCCAGCAGCAGACTGGGCAGCGCCAGCATGATATCGACCAGACGCATAATAGTGGCATCCACTACGCCACCGAGATAGCCCGCCATCAGGCCAAAGATCACGCCGAAAATCAGTGACAGCAGCACGACCAGGCAGCCTACCAGCAGCGACAGGCGTGCGCCGAACATCAGGCGCGACAAAATATCGCGACCCACATCATCGGTGCCGAGGATATAGCTCCAGCTGCCGCCTTCCTGCCATACCGGCGGATGCAGCAGCGCATCGCGGAACTGCTCCGCCGGACCGTGCGGTGCCAGAAAATCGGCAAAAATCGCAATCAGCAGCATCAGCGTGATGTAGACCAGGCCGATAACCGCGCCCTTATTACGTTTAAAATAGTGCCAGAATTCCTGAAACGGGGTCATCGGCTTTGGTGCGGCAGTTACGCGCGCGGGTTCAACAGCAGACATAACTCCCCCTTATTTCTTATGTCGGATGCGCGGGTTAACCACGCCATACAGCAGATCAACCAGCAGGTTGACCAGAATGATCAGGATGGCAACCAGCAGCACGCCGCCCTGCACTACCGGATAGTCACGGCGCTGCAGCGCTTCAATCAGCCAGCGACCCAGCCCCGGCCACGAGAAGATAGTTTCGGTCAGAATCGCCCCGGCCAGCAGCGTACCGACCTGCAAACCAATAACGGTGACGACCGGCAGCATCGCGTTGCGCAGCGCATGCACGACGATCACCCGCATACGCGTCAGTCCCTTCGCGCGGGCAGTGCGGATATAATCCTCGCCCAGCACCTCCAGCATGGAGGAGCGCGTCATACGCACAATCACCGCCAGCGGAATAGTGCCCAGCACAATCGCCGGCAGGATCATATGCATGACCGCATCTTTAAAGTCGCCCTCTTCTCCCCACAGCAGCGTATCGATCAGCATAAAGCCGGTCAGAGGATGGCTGTCATCAAGGAAGATGGTATCGCTGACGCGGCCCGATACCGGCGTCAGGTTAAGCTGCACCGATACCAGCATGATCAGCATGATCCCCCACCAGAAAATCGGCATGGAGTAACCGGTCAGGGAGATACCTACGGCAGTGTGATCGAAAATGGAGCCGCGCTTTACGGCGGCCAGTACGCCCACCGGGATACCCACGGCGATCGCAAACAGCATGGCGCAGATGCCCAGCTCCAGCGTCGCCTGGAAGCGCGGTACAAACTCATCCCAGACCGGAATGCGGCTCTTCAGGGAAATACCGAGATCGCCGTGCAGCACCCCGTTGATATAGGTGATGTACTGCTTCCACATCGGCTGGTCGAGGCCAAACTGCGCCATCAGCTGTGCATGACGCTCCGGAGAGATACCGCGCTCGCCCGCCATGATCAGTACCGGATCGCCGGGGATCAGATGAACAAACGCAAAGGTCAGTAAGGTAATACCGATAAACGTCGGGATGACAAGGCCCAGACGTCGGAGTATGAATTGCAGCATAAGCCGGATTCTCTGTCATTCTCCCGCAGCGGGAAGTCGTCACGGGACTACATTGCTCACAACGCGCGGTCGGCAAAGCCGGACGCGATGCAGGCAGCGCTTCAGTAAAAGTATTTGCCGGAAAAAAGTACGGGGTGCGGATGGCAAAGTGCGTATCCGAGGGCCAGCAGGCTGGCCCTCACCGTGATAATCCGAAAGGGTTATTCCTGAATATCGACGTTTTCGAAGTGATGCTTACCTAATGGATCCACCACATAGCCACTCACTTTCTTGCTGACAGGCTCATACACGGTTGAGTGGGCAATGATCAGCGCCGGAGCCTGATCGTGCATAACAACCTGTGCCTGCTTGTAGAGCGCAATACGTTTGTTATGATCGGCTTCGGCACGTGCCGGCTGGATCAGATCTTCAAACGGCTTGTAGCACCAGCGTGAGTAGTTGGAGCCATCTTTCGCAGCGGCACAGCTGAACAGCGTGGCAAAGAAGTTATCCGGATCGCCATTGTCGCCGGTCCAGCCCATCATTACCGTCTGGTGTTCACCTGCTTTGGCGCGCTTGAGATATTCGCCCCACTCATAGGTAACAATTTTGGCTTTTACGCCAATCTTCGCCCAGTCAGCCTGAACCATCTCAGCCATGCGGCGCGCGTTCGGGTTATAAGGACGCTGCACCGGCATTGCCCAGAGATCGATAGAGAAGCCATCTGCCATGCCGGCTTCTTTCAGCAGCGCTTTGGCTTTTTCCGGATCGTAAGCGTAATCCTTGATCTCGTCGTTGTAGCCCCACATGGTTGGCGGGATCAGGTTTTTCGCTGCCTGCCCGGCTCCCTGATAGACCGCATCGATGATCGCCTGCTTATTCACCGCCATGGTCAGCGCCTGACGTACTTTGGCGTTATCCAGCGGCTTTTTCTCTGTGTTGAATGAGAGATAACCCACGTTCAGGCCAGGCTGCTCCATCAAATTGATTTTGCTGTCTTTCTTCATGCTGGCGATGTCAGCAGGATTCGGATAAGGCATTACCTGGCACTCGCCCTTCTGCAGCTTGGCGTAGCGCACTGATGCATCTGGCGTGATAGAGAAGACCAGGCGATCGATTTTTGGTTTAGTCCCCCAGAAGTCCGGGTTCGCTTTATACAGAATGCGTGAATCTTTCTGATACTGCTGCAGCACAAATGGACCAGTGCCGACCGGATTAAGGTCGAGTTTTTCCGGCGTGCCGGCTTTCAGCATGTTATCCGCATACTCTTTGGAAAGAATAGAAGCGAAGTCCATACCCAGGTCAGCGAGGAAAGGCGCTTCAGAACGGGTCAGGGTAAAACGCACGGTGTGATCGTCAACTTTCTCAATTTTGCCGATCAGCTTCGGCATATCCATGCCTTCGAAATATTCGTAGCTGCCGCCAGAGACACCGTGGAATTTATTGTTTTTATCGAGCTGGCGCTCAAATGAAAACACCACGTCGTCGGCGTTAAATTCACGCGTAGGCTTGAAATCTTTTGTGCTCTGCCACTTTACGCCCTGACGGAGATGAAAAGTGTAGGTCTTACCATCTTCACTGACATCCCACTTTTCAGCCAGGCCTGGCTTCAGTTCCGTGGTGCCGGTTTTAAACTCCACCAGACGGTTATAGATAGGGACCGAGCTGGCGTCATAGGTGGTGCCAGAGGTAAAGAGCTGCGGGTTGAAACCTTCCGGCGAGCCTTCTGAGCAGTAGACAAGGGTCTTCGCCTGAACACCGGCGGCGACGGTCATCGCAATCAGGCTGAGACCGGCCTTTAGCATCCTGGATTTAGCCCGGGAGTTCATCATGTTTTGCTCCATTGTGATGTGATGTTGTGTGCATCGCCCGCCCTCTGATTTTTTTATGCGGTACGGGCAGGTCTGACAGCGACCAGAATGTGAGCGGTTATTGTTGTTGCCCTGGCGGGATTAACCAGCCGGATGCGTCCGTCTCTACATCTTACTGAGGCATCAATTTGTCAACAGTTGCAACGAACGTCAATACAATGTGGGGTTATTTACACAGAGTGTGAGTAAGTGCAAGCAACGATAAAAAAGAGTGTTGGAGAGAGAAACCGATATATAAAGCGGTGAAAAAGCGCTCGATACCGCTGGATTATCTGGCGCTTTCGTCAGATAACAGTGATTATCACCGTTAAAAAACATCTTAAAGTTGTCGGTAAATGTTGAATATCTGAACGATTCCCTGTGCGTTATGACGTTCAGGCAGCGAAATATGCTGGCGTAATGGCATAAGAAATCAGCAAAAAGCAAAAGCTGGTCATAAGCAGAATGCGTCGCGAATTAAGAAAGGTGCTTTGATGCAGCAAGGGATGAAGAGCAGTGTTGAGGGATAATAAGGTTTATCCCGGTGATGATTAATGGAACGCGTAAATTGATGACTTTGCCTGGTCGCTGCCGGGATGTGAGTCTGGTTCAGGGAAGGCCAGTAAATCCTCAGTCATCACCGAAGCCAGATAAAGGGTGAAATGCGGGGGCCGTGGAGTAAAGCATCATACGCCATGGATGGCGTGTGCCGGGCGCTCAGGGACGAGGCAGCGCCTTTACGGAGCGTTCGCGTATTTCACCCTGAGAGTGCAAATACGACAGACGAAAAAAAACCTGCTTTTCGCAAAGCAGGTTTCTTAAATGATGGTCGGCGAGAGAGGATTCGAACCTCCGACCCACTGGTCCCAAACCAGTTGCGCTACCAAGCTGCGCTACTCGCCGATGGGGGCGAATATTACTGCTGCGCCTTTACAGCGTCAATCCCTTTTGCCTTTAAAGCTGCCTGATTGCCTGAAAAGCAGGCAACCCGCGCGGTTAAGGTGATCCCGCGCGGGTAGATCGGTTACAGACTGCTCTGCGCTTTAGCGGCGGGCGCCTGACACCAATTGTTCGCCGGATTGATACCGCCATTGGGTGAGGTGTAGCCCAGACAGCCCAGTACGGTATCAAACAGCTCAACGTGACGGTGTGTTTTACCGATACGCTGCTGCGCCTGCAGCCGCTCAAAGTTGCTGCGGTTAACCGGATCGTCCAGATATTTATCGGACGCCCAGACCATCATCGGCACGCGGAACTGCTCAGGCGGCGCCATCTCACGCGGGGTTCCGTGCAGATGCATATTTTCGCTGATTGATTCACCGTGGTCTGCCGCATAGAACACCAGCGCTTTTTTATCACGCAGCTGATCCAGTACGCTGTCGAGCATGGAGTCCACATACAAAACGGAGTTGTCATAAGCGTTGATCAACTGTGCCTTGCTGCAGGTGTCATCCACACCCATGCATTCAGGCTGATAACGTGCAAAGCTGCGGGGATAGCGCTGCGAGTAAAGATAGTGTGAGCCTTTGGTATGCAGCACCACCAGATGTTTGCCTTTCGGAAAACGCTGCAGCGAAGCCTGCAGTTCCGGCACCAGCAGCATATCGTCCACCGCTTTACCCTGATTACGCTTCTCTGAGCCGATCTGCTCGCGGAAAGAGAAATTATTCACATCGGCATTGTCATAAAACCAGACCTCACTCTGCATAGCGAACAGCTCAGAGGTAAAGCCCAGCTCTTTCATGACGGCAAACACATTCTGCTCTTTCAGCGTACGGCCCGGGTTATCCATGGTGCCGCCTTCGCGAACAAACATGCAGCGCAGCGACAGCTTGGTTGCGGTATCGCAGGATTCCCCGCGAAACGCCACCAGGTTTTTCTCTTTGGAGAGTTTTGGTGTGGTATCGCGATCGTAGCCCAGCATCCCCATGTGATCCCAGCGCGTGGTTTCACCGATCACAAACACTACGTAGGTGTCATCAATGCCCGCCGGTGCGACATAGGTAAAGTTTTTCGCCGGATCGAACAGCGCTTCGCTGTCCAGCTTTTCATCCACTTTAGTCCAGGTGAACAGGCCCAGCGCGGCGATCCAGTTAGAGGGCAGATAAGAGTGTGCCACTACCCCGCCGTAGCTGGGCAGATCGATATTCGTGATCTCTTCCTGCGTTTTCTGCAGTTTGTCAAAATAGCGGATCGGCAGCCATACCAGCGCCACGCTCAGCAGCAAAATGGCTACCGGCTTCAGACGCTGCCCCGGTGTTTTCAGCTGCTCGATCAGCGTCATACGCAGCCGGTTGCGCCAGATCAGCAGCAGCGGCAGCGCGCTGACCAGCACCATCCAGACAATAAAGTGCAGGCCGATCACTTCTTTCGAGAGATCGATGTCGGTTGTCATGACCGACGCCACAATGCCGTAGCCGATTACGACATTAAAGAAAGTCATGTAATACGCCGCGGCCACGGAAATCACCACCAGCAGACTGGCCAGTACGCGGTAAGCCCATTTTCCTCCCAGCGAAAGCAGGCGCATCAGGAAAAAGGTAAGCAAAACAGCGGCTGTGACTTCAGCAACAGCAGAAAGCCAGTCGGACAGGGTTGATTTGGTTAAGAAGCCGTCAAAGCGGCGGTAAAAAATTGGCAGGTTTAGCAAAATGCCAAGATAAAGTGCGAGCAGCAGAGAGAGCTTCTGCTGCGTTAAGCTTTTGATATAATTCATTTAAATTTTATGTTCCCGACCCGGTGTCGATTTATCACCGTTCCTGTGACTCTGTTCAGACAGCAAGGTTCGCTTTGAGAATGGAAAAGCGTGACGTATCGAGCAGGATCGGGACGAATCTGAACCGAAAATAACTGCGATGCCGTATTAAGCGCAGCAGTAGAACATTTAACCAATGGTTAGACCAGATTTTTTTGTCCGGCGCAAAATCGGGCAAATAAAAAAGGCTCCCGCAGGAGCCTTTTTAATCACGTACCGGCTTAGTTGATGATATTCAGCGTGACGTCGATATTGCCACGGGTGGCATTGGAGTAAGGACACACAATGTGTGCGGCATCAACCAGCTTCTGTGCTTCTGCAGTATCCATCTCCGGCAGGTGAATATTCAGCGTAGCTTCAATGCCAAAACCGGTCGGGATCGGGCCAATGCCGACTTCGCCTTCAATCCACGCCTCTTTTGGCATGGCGATTTTGTCGCGGCTGGCAACAAATTTCATGGCGCCGAGGAAACAGGCTGAATAACCCGCAGCGAACAGCTGTTCCGGATTGGTCGCCTCACCGCCGGCACCGCCCATCTCTTTTGGTACGCCCAGCTTGACGTCCAGCACATTGTCAGAGGAGGTTGCACGACCATCACGGCCACCGGTTGCTTTTGCTTTAGCGGTATACACTACTTTCTCTAAAGACATACTTTATCTCCATTCGCTATATAATAGCGCGCTACTTATCCGCGCCGGGGTTAATGCTTTCTTACCTGCGCAGTCAGCCTGCGCGGTTCAGATTAGTTCGCAGCATATCAAGCTGCTGTTTCAGCGCTGCCATTGTGTCGGTATCGCAGGCAGTGGCACACTGCACCGCTTCCGGAATCGCAGCGGCACGCGCCTGTAACGCACGTCCCTCATCGGTCAGCGTCACCACGACCTGGCGTTCATCCTGGCGTGAACGCTGCCGGCGCACCAGCCCGGCAGTTTCCATTCGCTTAAGCAGCGGCGTCAGCGTAGCGGAATCAAGAAACAGCTGTTCGCCAATCTCTGACACCGTGACATCATCCTGCGCCCAGAGCACCAGCATCACCAGATACTGCGGATAGGTGATATTGAGCGCTGCCAGCTGCTGACGATAGACTTTATGCATCGCCAGATTGGCTGAGTAGAGTGCGAAACAGAGATGCTGATCAACCTGGAGTGGCGGACGCTTCACTTTTTTGCCATCTTGATTACTGTTCATGCAAACCAATATATATAGCGCACTAGATAATTGCAAGCTACTTTTCACGGGAGAGTGAAGATGCAGGATTCACTGGAGGAGCAGGCGCGTCGTTTTGCCACTGAGCTTCATGCGGCTACAGGCCAGCGGCGTAAATATACCGATGAGCCCTATATCGTTCACCCGCAGGCAGTGGCTGAACTGGTGCGCAGCGTCACCGATGATGAAGAGATGCTGGCTGCTGCCTGGCTGCACGACACGGTAGAAGACACATCCAGTACGCTGCAGGATATTGAGCAGCAGTTTGGCCAGCGCGTGGCCGGGCTGGTCGCTATGCTGACCGACAGCGCGCAGCCGCAGGCCAGAAACCGTGCGGCGCGCAAGCTGGCACATTTTCGGCATACGGCAGACGCCTCGCCCGACGCGCAGACGATAAAACTGGCAGATATTATCGATAATACCCGTGCGATCGTGCAGTTTGACCCGGATTTTGCGCGCGTCTATCTGATTGAGAAGCAGGTGCAGATCCAGCTGCTGCTGCAGGGCGATAAACAGCTCTGGCAGCAGGCACATCAAAATATTAAACAGGGATTGCAGCAGTTGTCGCAGCCTCCCTATAACGTTCCGGAAAGCTGGTTTGCCCGTCAGGCGGCTAAGTTTGAAACGCTGGAATAAAAAACCCGCCGTGCAGGCGGGTCGGAGAAGCGGTAATTCTGTTACTCAAGCAGCTGCCGTCCCAGATAGGGATTCGCCTGCAGCAACTTCATCAATTTGCGTGCCGTAGCGGAGGGGCGCGTGCGTTGCGCTTCCCAGCTTTTCACTGATGAGACGCTCACCCCCATTACGCGGGCGAATTCATCCACCTGCATGCCGGTCATCTCACGTAAACGCTGTGGCTCGGGAACTGACACCGTGTTAAGTGCAATATCTGATACAGAAGGCTTGGCATCACGTGTCAAAACAATTTGCTCAAGACTGCTGAGTAATTCAACCATTGGATCTTTTAATTCCATAGAGAACTCCTTAAAACTCACTATGAAGCACGTGAAAGTAGAGAGGTAAGCATCAAATGATGCTGAAACCAGGCTTTATCAGGCTGCATCCCGCAGCGGTTTGGACGTTAGAGTTATAAAACCGTTACGGGACACAGCCTGCTGGACGCTGCAAAACATGTCAGCGCAATGCAATAATTGCCGGGTTTCTTAGTATGGGTCAGATTCCAGGAATTGCTGCCTGTTTTTTGATTATTTTTTCATCTTGCTTATGGCTAAAACCTGCAATAACACTTAAGTGCCTGTCAGGTAAAAACTTGCTGTCTGTCACACTCTGAACCCACCCGGAATAGAGCAAAAATAGCGCCAGGTTTGCATTCCGCATCCTGCAGGACTTTTGCACCACCGCTGTGGCATTTTTGTGCGGATAATGCGCAATAATAGAGCAGACATGCACCCGTCTGATGCATATTAAAAGAAAGGTGATGAATGAGGCCGGCCTTACTACGCGTTCTCCTTCAGATTGACTGCCAGTCAGGAGATAAAACGCGGCGGCTGCCCTGCAGCGGCTTACCGGAGAAAGACCCCTTAATACGCCGTGCTGGTGCGCTAACCTGAGCGTGCCGCGCTGCACATCTTTCGGTCATTGTGCAGGCCAGGCCATTGCACTATTCTTTAGGACCATTCTCAGCGATTCATACATTGCCATTTTGTCACGACAGGAGTTGAAACATGGCGTCAGGAACTTCCCGCATCTGGATGCGTACCGGCATGCTGCTTGCCAGCGCGCTGGTTGTATTACAACTCACCGCCTGCGGTGACAAAGAGGGCGATCAGCGCAAAGCGTTTAACGATTTTCTGCAAAATACCGTGATGCGCAGCGGTGAACATCTGCCGGCGCTGAGTGAGAATCAGAAGCAGACCTTCGGTAACTATGCCAGCGACTATGCCATTCTGTATGGCTTTTCTCAGCAGGTGAGCCAGGCCACGGAACAGGGAATGCGTCCGGTTGTCGATGAGCTGGCTGCAATTCGCGTTCCGCAGGATTATCTGACCCGCCGCGATACCCTGCGCCAGGTCAGCGGTAATCTCAGCGTTCTGACTCAGCAGATCCAGAGCGCGAAAATGCAGGCCGACAGCAGCAAGGCCACGCTTAAACAGCCCGACGATTTGAAAAAGTCGTATGACGCAGCCTACGCGAAAGTGGTTACCCAGCCGGCAGGCACGCTGATCCCGCTGCTGCCTAAGCTGCAGGCGCTGAGCCAGAGCGCAGTACAGACCGGTGATTATCTGCAATCGCAGGGAACGCGTGTCAGTTTTAATGATGGCGGCGTACAGTTCCCGACGCAGGATCAGGCCACTCAGTACAATGCGCTCATGAGCGAGCTGTCAGCAAACGCGCAGGCGCTTACGCAGGCGCAAAATGCCGTACAGGGTTCCTGGCAATAACGCTGGGCTCGGGCAGTATTACCACTGCCCGATTCTTGCTGCGCTTCGCTTTATAACGGTCTGCCGCTTTATCTGCCCGCCTGTGATCTGGCGCAATTATGACCAGAAATTGTTTGTGACTGGAATCACACTTTTGTAATAAAACCTCATCGCTAAAAGGTGAGCCTTATCACAAAAAGGCCGCTTTTTTGCGCAATTTTCCGGCACTGCTGTTTTTTTAAGCCGCTTTTGTGTGATACAAATCACGTTACACCCCCCTGCCCACCCCACTTTTGCGTGATATAGATCACACTAATTCAGGACGCTACGCACGCCCCTTAACTAGTGCTAGAGTCCGCCTGCATACAGTAATGCCGCGGCCCCCGCCGTAACGTCTCAACAAAAACAAATGCGCGCTCCTGTTGCAGCGCGTCTCAATAAGGGGTGGGTTTATGTCCTCATCAGTCAAGGTCAGAGTGCAGAGCTTTGGTCGCTTTCTGAGTAATATGGTGATGCCTAACATCGGTGCGTTTATCGCATGGGGTATCATCACCGCGCTGTTTATTCCAACCGGGTGGATCCCGAACGAAACGCTGGCGAAGCTCGTCGGTCCGATGATCACCTATCTGCTGCCGCTGCTGATCGGCTTTACCGGCGGCCGTCTGGTTGGCGGCGATCGCGGTGGCGTTGTCGGTGCGATTACAACCATGGGCGTCATTGTCGGTGCTGATATGCCGATGTTCCTCGGCGCGATGCTTGCCGGACCGCTGGGCGGCTGGGCAATTCGCGCGTTTGACCGGGCCGTTGACGGCAAGATCAAAAGCGGTTTCGAAATGCTGGTGAATAACTTCTCCGCCGGCATCATCGGTATGCTGCTGGCGCTGCTGGCGTTCCTGGCGATTGGTCCGCTGGTGCAGGGGCTGTCGCACATTCTCGCCGCCGGGGTCAACCTGATGGTGCAGAACAACCTGCTGCCGCTGACCTCTATTTTTGTTGAACCCGCAAAAATCCTGTTCCTTAACAACGCTATTAACCACGGCATTTTCTCGCCGCTGGGTATTCAGCAGGCGAGCGAAGCAGGTAAATCGATCTTTTTCCTGATTGAAGCCAACCCAGGCCCGGGCATGGGCGTGCTGGTTGCCTACATGATCTTTGGTCGCGGCAGCGCTAAACAGTCAGCGGGGGGTGCAGCCATTATCCACTTCCTGGGTGGCATCCACGAAATTTACTTCCCGTATGTGCTGATGGCACCGCGTCTGCTGCTGGCGGTGATCCTGGGCGGTATGACCGGCGTATTTACGCTGACGCTGCTCAATGGCGGTCTGGTTTCGCCGGCTTCACCAGGTTCCATTCTGGCCGTGCTGGCGATGACGCCGAAAGGCGCCTATTTTGCTAACGTTGCCGCTATCGTGGCCGCATTTGCCGTCTCTTTTGTTGTCTCTTCCATTCTGCTGAAAACCAGCAAAGTCAAAGAAGAGGATGATATTGAAGCGGCCACCCAGCGTATGCGTGACATGAAAGCGCAGTCGAAAGGTCAGCCGGTTGCAGGCGCGCCGGTTGTGGCCGACGCTAACAGCGTAGACGTAAGCCACGTGCGTAAAATCATCGTTGCCTGTGACGCCGGTATGGGCTCCAGCGCTATGGGTGCCGGCGTGCTGCGCAAAAAAGTTCAGGATGCGGGCCTCACCAGTGTCTCGGTGACGAACAGCGCGATTAACGCGCTGCCGGGTGATGTTGATCTGGTGATCACGCACCGCGATCTCACAGAGCGGGCAATGCGACAGGCACCTCAGGCACAGCATATCTCGCTGAATAACTTCCTTGATAGCGCGCTCTACACCAACCTGACCGAGCGTCTGGTGACGGTAAACCGCAGCGTGACGCATCGCGAAACGGTGCAGACAACGCTGGCAGACAGCTTTGATAATGAGAATACGCACCTGTTTAAGCTCGGTACTGATAACGTATTCCTCGACCTGACCGCCAGCAACAAAGAGCAGGCGATCCGCTTTGCCGGTGAGCAGCTGGTAAAAGGCGGCTATGTCCAGCCAGAATACGTTGAAGCGATGCTGGCGCGTGAAAAGCTGACGCCAACGTATCTGGGTGAGTCGATTGCGGTTCCGCACGGTACGGTAGAAGCGAAAGATCGCGTGCTGAAAACAGGCGTAGTGTTCTGTCAGTATCCGGCAGGCGTACAGTTTGGCGATGAGCCGGATGAGGTTGCACGCCTGGTAATCGGCATTGCGGCCCGCAACAATGAGCACATTCAGGTGATCACCAGCCTGACCAACGCGCTGGATGATGACAGCGTGATTGAACGGCTGGCGCAGACCCGCAGCGTGCAGGAAGTGCTGGATCTGCTCTCAGGCAGCGGCGTAAAAGCGTAATCAGCCAGCAGTTTTTTCCCCGGGGCGGGCAGGCCCGCCCTGTTTTCGGGGCGGAAATGCCCGCCCTTTCGCTATTTGAGATGGGTCAATTTTATGAAAGCGTTACATTTTGGAGCAGGCAATATTGGTCGCGGATTTATCGGCAAACTGCTGGCAGATGCCGGTATTGAGCTGATCTTTGCTGACGTCAATCAGGTCGTCCTGGACGCCCTCAACGCCCGTCACGCCTATCCGGTTCATGTTGTTGGCGAACAGGCAAAAACGGAAACGGTCACCGGCGTCAGCGCCGTTAACAGCACCAGCGATGACATCATCGCGCTGATCGCTGAAGTCGATCTGGTCACTACCGCCGTCGGACCGCAGATCCTTGAACGTATTGCCGGCAGTGTGGCACAGGGTCTGATCGCACGTCACGACCAGGGAAATACGCAGCCGCTCAATATCATCGCCTGCGAAAATATGGTGCGTGGCACCAGTCAGCTAAAACAGCATGTCCTGAAGGCGCTGCCGGCGCAGCACCACGCCTGGGCAGAAGCGCACGTCGGCTTTGTTGATTCCGCGGTGGATCGCATTGTTCCCCCTTCTGAAGCCAGCAGCAGCGATCCGCTGGAAGTGACCGTTGAGACCTTCAGCGAATGGATTGTTGATAAAACGCAGTTTAAAGGCACGCTACCGGCGATCCCGGGCATGGAGCTGACAGACAACCTGATGGCGTTTGTTGAACGCAAACTCTTTACGCTTAACACCGGTCACGCCATTACCGCTTATCTGGGCAAACTGGCGGGTCATGCGACCATTCGCGATGCGATCCTGGATAGCCGCATTCGCGCGGTGGTTGAGGGGGCCATGCAGGAGAGCGGCGCCGTTCTGATCAGGCGCTACGGTTTTGATGCAGAAAAACATGCGGCGTACATCAGCAAAATCCTTACCCGCTTTGAAAACCCTTACCTGAAAGATGACGTCGAGCGTGTGGGACGTCAGCCGCTGCGCAAGCTGAGCGCGGGCGATCGTCTGGTTAAACCGCTGCTCGGTACGCTGGAATATCAGCTGCCGCACGGTAATCTGGTGCAGGGGATCGCGGCCGCAATGCACTATCGCAGCGATGCCGATCCGCAGGCGCAGGAGCTGGCCACGCTGATCGCGGAACAGGGCGTAGCGGGCGCGCTGGTAAACATTTCCGGACTGGAGCCGGAGAGCAAGGCAGTACAGGCTGTGGTGAGCGCTTACGACGCTATGGCATAATGCGCGCCCTCTGGTGAGCAAACCGGGCGCAACCACGTTGCGCCCGCAGATGGTAGCTGAACGATGCAGGCAATGATGGAAGAGAAGCAGGCTTTTGAAAACCAGGTGCTTGAGCGCCTGAACGCCGGTCGTTCGGTGAGAAGCTTTCTGATTGCTGCAGTTGAACTGCTGGCAGAAGCGGTTAATCTGCTGGTGCTGCAGGTCTTTCGCAAAGATGATTATGCCGTAAGGTACGCCGTTGAGCCGCTGCTGCTGGGAGATGGCCCGCTGGGCGAGCTGTCGGTCCGGCTTAAGCTTGTTTACGGGCTTGGCGTGATTACGCGTCAGGAGTATGAGGATTGCGAACTGCTGCTGACGCTACGCGAAGAGCTGAATCACGACGCCAGCGACTATCGCTTTACCGATGATGAAGTGCTGGGCCCGTTTAATGAACTGCACTGCGTGGTCGCCTGGCCGCCAAAACCCGACTTCATCCGCGATGATGAGGCGCTGCGCATTATGCAGCAGCAGCGTTATCTGCAGATGGTGCGATCCACCATGGTGCTCTCTCTGACCGAACTTATTTCACGTATTTCGCACAAGCAGGCATTTAAAAAGCCCGCTGTCTGACGTCAGGCAGCGGTGTATCGAACAGTCATACTGCCCGCCCGGCATAAATTAATGTATCCTTTCCCTGTTTTCCTTAATGAGTTTTTCCAATGAAAGAACAAGTCAAAGCCGAGATCAAACGCCTCAGCGATCAGCTGGACGCACTGAACCGCAAAGAGCCCCAGCTGCTGGAAGCGGGTGACGCTGAAAAGCTGGGCGCGCTGCTGAAAGAGAAAGAGACGCTGGTGCAGGAGATTGAACGTCTGCGCGGCGTGCGTGATGAAAAGCTGAGCAAAGAAGCACAGCAGCTGCAGCAGCTGCCATTCAGCCGTGAAATCACGAAAAAAGAGCAGGCCAACATGGGTGCGCTGAAGAAAAGCGTGCGCGGCCTGGTGGTAGTGCATCCGATGACCGCGCTGGGACGTGAAATGGGTCTGAAAGTCATGACCGGCTACGCAAAACAGCCGTTCTGAAGCTGTTCAGGCTGCACGGTTTGCGCGGTGAGCGCAGCCGGCGGCCTGCTGAACCTGCTCTTTCAGGCTATCGAGCAGCGTGTAGCGCCGGCGATATTCGGCGCGTTTTTTACTGGCTATCTCCTCCAGCGCTTTGCGCTCCATCTGCCGCGGCAGCGTAAAGCAGCCATCGGCTCGCTCCTCGCCGCCCAGCGACAGCCAGAACTCACTGTAGCTGGCAAAAAACTTATCCCCTTTACTGTGCCGATAGCGCAGGCTGCGGAACACATGCGTGGTGTCGCCGACGGCGGCTATCGCTTCTGCGCCACACGCCTCCGCCAGCAGAAACAGCGCTTCCATTAGCACGCGCTTGGGAAACAGACCGTGCGCCGCTTTAGTCGCTTCGCGGATCGCTTCCGACGGAATATGTTTGCGCGGTCCCTGCAGTCCGCCAATAAACAGCGTGCGCCGCTGCGGCTCGCCAATCAGCGAAAACGAGAGTGAGGCCAGCAGCATGCCCTGATACTCCAGCGTCAGCGTCAGCTCACCTTCACGGTCGTAATAGCCGGAACAGCAGGCAATCGTAAACTGCTCTTCATTTCTGCCGCTGAGCCGGGCAACAGGCGTACCGGCCGGGTTCAGCATCATCTGACGCAGATCGGGATTCGTGAGCTGCGCAACATGCTGGTAGTGCTGCACAATGGCGCGTGCGCGCTGCGCCACGCTAAACCGTGAACAGAGATAGGGACGATGCGGCTTGGCAGGCAGCAGGCCCTGGCTGGCCATCAGCTGCGGCAAAAACGGCAGCTGTGCTAACTGCTGCAGATAGGTCAGCGTCGTGAGCGGATAGAGCGCCGATCGCAACGCAAATTTGGTACGAAAGCGGCCGCTGTGCCAGAGATTATCAGGGCGCAGTTTGCCGCTGATCAGCGGAAAAAACAGCGCTGACGAAGTGAGATCGCCCGGTTCAGTGTGTGTAATTGTTGTCATAAGGAGCTTAACGTCTCGAAAAAACCTGCTGCAATGTTAAGCACAGCCGCTTCAACGATTCGTTAATGACCCCGCCCCGTCAGAATGAAACGGTTTGCTGTTTAGCCGGGGTTTAGGTTGCCGTTACGCAGACAAAAAAAACCGGTGACATGCACCGGTTTATAACGCAGAAATCAGCGCTGATTATTTTGCTGCAGCAAAACGTGCTGCCGCTTCGTCCCAGTTCACTACGTTCCAGAACGCTTTGATGTAGTCCGGACGCTTGTTCTGATACTTCAGGTAGTAAGCGTGTTCCCAGACGTCCAGGCCCAGAATAGGATAGCCAGACGCACCGGCGATCGCTTCGCCCATCAGCGGGTTGTCCTGGTTAGCGGTAGAGACCACGGCCAGCTTATCACCCTGCTTAACCAGCCATGCCCAGCCGGAACCAAAACGGGTAGCAGCGGCTTTTTCAAACGCTTCCTGGAAGTTTTCAACGCTGCCGAAATCTTTTTCGATAGCCGCTTTCAGATCGCCCTGCAGCGTGGTGCCGGTCTTCAGACCTTTCCAGAACAGGCTGTGGTTAGCGTGGCCACCGGCGTTATTACGCAGCGGGCCTTTTTTGTCTGCTGGCAGCTGATCCAGTTTGGTAATCAGCTCATCAACCGGCAGATCGGCGAATTCGGTACCTTCCAGCGCTGCGTTAGCGTTGTTTACGTAGGTCTGGTGGTGTTTGGTGTGATGGATTTCCATCGTCTGCTTGTCGAAGTGCGGTTCCAGTGCGTCGTAGGCGTACGGCAGGGATGGCAGTGAATAACTCATGTTCTTCCTCTCCATTTAATGTTTTGCAGCATCACCTTACCAGTGTGCCGCGTAAGCAGTGGGATCATTATAGTTAAAATCATGATCCATAAAAGGGTTATCAATGCCGTAGAAACGATAAGGGTTTGTGGCGCAGCGGCCTGAAACGGCTACCGCAGCCGCTGCGGATGGGTATAGATCGTTGCCCGCCCCGGTTTGCTGAAGCCCACCAGCGTCAGATTACTGCGCTGCGCAACCTCTACCGCCAGCTGGGTGGCTGCCGAGACCGCAAACAGAATTTCCACGCCACACATGGCGGACTTCTGCACCATCTCGTAGCTGGCGCGGCTGGAAACCAGCACCGCCCCCTGCTGCCATCGCTGCTGACTGCGCAAACCCAGCAGCTTATCCAGTGCAACGTGCCGTCCCACATCTTCACAACCGCCCGGCAGTAATCCCTCGGGTGAGAGCCAGGCAGCAGCGTGCGTACAGCCGGTAAGATTGCCCGCGGGCTGATAATCACGCAGCCGGGCCAGTGCGCCGTCCAGCAAAGCGAGGTCAAACGTCTGGGTAAAGGGCAGCGGCTGGAGCGGTTTACCAATCTGCTCCAGCTGCTCAACGCCACAGACGCCGCAGCCGGTTCGCCCCGCCATCGACCGGCGCTGCGCTTTTAGCGCCATAAACCGGCGGCTGGCAAGCTCAATCTGCACCTCGATGCCGTTACAGCCCGGCACCACATCGATACCGTAAATCTCAGCCGGTTGTTCAATAATTCCTTCAGATAGCGAGAAGCCCAGCGCAAATGCCTCAAGGTTATCGGGCGTCGCCATCATTACCACGTGTGAAATGCCGTTATAGACCAGCGCTACCGGCACTTCCTGCGCCAGCCAGTCGGTTTCGGCCGTTTCGGGCGTCTGGCGCTGCCACACTTCAGCCTGGCTTACACCGGCGATCGTTTTCACAGGTTGCTCACCTGCCTGCTGTTTTGCTGTCACGTTATCTTTCTCTTATTGCACCCATCAGAAAGCGGCGGGCCTCACGGCCTGGAGGGTATACCGGCTGCCGGTTCAGATGCTGAGCATGAACGTCAGCCGAAAATTTTTCTTCAACTTATGTGCTGGGCGTCCGGCAGCAGCAGAGTCACCTGCCCGGCTGGCTGCCGTTACCGGCAGTTAATCGTCTGTCAGGCAGCCGCCTGAGTGTCAGGCTGCTATCATCAGCGTAGTCGTGCTGCTTTCATTGTTGGCAGCGTTATCGCCAGAAAAAACAGGTGGTCCCTGATGAGTATTCGCATTATTCCGCAGAATCAGCCGGAAGCACGCGAACCGCAGACAGCGGAACAGATCCCGTCGCTGCTGTTTCCCCGGCTGAAAAATCTCTATAGCCGTCGCGCCGCACGCCTGCGCCATCTGGCGGCAAAAAATCCGCTGGGCGACTATCTGCGCTTTGCTGCGGTTATCGCTCAGGCGCAGGAGATCGTGCTGTACGACCATCCGCTGCGGCTCGATCTGCATCCGCGCCTTGCAGAAAGCGCGCAGCGGAATGAGCCGCCGCTTGATATTCGCCACTATCCACGCGATCGTCACTGGCAGCTGCTGCTGCATTCACTGATTGCGGAACTCAAGCCGGAGATGAGTGGCCAGGCGCTGGCGGTGCTGGAAAATCTGGAAAAATCGTCCGCCAGCGAGCTGGAGACACTTGCCAGCGCGCTGCTGGCGGGTGAATTTAGCCGGGTCAGCAGCGATAAATCTCCTTTCGTCTGGGCAGCGCTGTCGCTTTACTGGGCGCAGATGGCCGCCATGATACCCGGCAAGGTGCGGACGGAACAGGGCGATCACCGGCAGTTCTGCCCGGTCTGCGGCAGCGTTCCGGTCACCGGCCTGGTGCATATGGATATGGCGCAGGAAGGCGTGCGCTACCTGCACTGTAACCTGTGCGAAAGTGAGTGGCACGTCGCCAGTGACCGCTGCTGCAACTGCGAGCAGACGCGCGATCTGCACCTCTGGTCGCTCGATAATCATCAGGCTGCCGTGAATGCAGAAAGCTGCGGCGACTGCGGCACCTATATGAAGCTGCTCTGCCAGGCGAGAGATCCGGCGGTTGAGCCTGTTGCCGATGACCTTGCGTCGCTGGTGCTGGATGCGCGCATGGAGCAGGAAGGCTTTGCCCGCAGCAGCCTGAACCCATTTATGCTCCCTGGCGAGTAGCTGGCCGGGCGCAACCGTTACGTACCGCGTTTTACACGGAGGCTTTGATGAAACTGATAGGCAGCTATACCAGCCCGTTCGTGCGCAAAATTTCAGTGATTCTGCTGGAAAAAGGCATTGTGTTTGAGTTTATCAACCACACGCCGTGGGCTGAAGACAGTCAGGTGCCGCACTACAATCCGCTGGGAAAGGTGCCAGCCCTGATAGATGAGCGCGGATTAACCTGGTACGACTCTTCTGTCATTGCTCAGGTTATTGAACTGCGTAATGACGCGCCAGCGCTGCTGCCTGATGACGCGCTGCGCGCGCTGCAGATACGTCAGCTGGCAAAGCTGGCGGATGGCATTAACGACGCGGCTGTGACCATTGTCCGGGAGCAAATGCGGCCCGGCACGCAGCAGTCTGAAGAGGTGCTGCTGCGCAACCGCGAAAAAATTCAGCGCGGCCTGGATGCGCTGGAGGCCGCTGCGGCACAAGCGGAGCTGCTCAATACCGGCACCCTGAATCTGGCGGATATCGCGACCGGCTGCATGATTGGCTATCTGAATTTCCGCCGCGTCCTGCCTAACTGGTGTGTAAACCGTCCGGCGCTGGTCAGGCTGGCGGAAACCCTGTTTCAGCGTGAGAGCTTTGCGCGTACCGTGCCGCCGGCAGGTTAACGGCAATAAAAAAGGGACGATTGCTCGTCCCTTTCGCTACCGCAGCCTGCTGCTGCTTACTGCAGCAGGGAAATGTCTGCCACCTGCAGGAACAGCTGACGCAGCTGTGCCAGCAGCGTCAGACGGTTCACGCGCACGGCATCATCTTCTGCGTTAACCATAACGTTATCGAAGAAGTTATCCACCGCCTCACGCAGCTGTGCCAGCTCCACCAGCGCATCCTGATAGCGGCCCTCTGCAAAATAAGGCTGCAGCTTGTCGCCCAGCGCGGTGACAAAGGTCGCCAGCTGGATCTCAGCGTTCTCTTTCAGCAATGACGCCTGCACGCTGTCGTTCAGCGGATCGCTGGCTTTCGCCAGAATGTTTGATACGCGCTTGTTAGCCGCCGCCAGTGCTGCCGAGGCCTCCAGCGTGCGGAAGTGCGATACCGCTTTCATGCGCGCATCGAAATCTGCCGGGCGGGTCGGACGACGTGCCAGCACCGCCTGAATGGTATCGACGCTGTGGCCCTCTTCCTGATACCAGGTACGGAAACGGCCCAGCATGAAGTCGATCACCTCATCAACCACTTTCGCATTGCTCAGTTTACTGCCATAGAGACGCACGGCTTCTTCGGTCAGGCTCTGCAGATCAAGCGGCAGATTCTTCTCGACGATAATACGCAGCACGCCTAACGCGGCGCGGCGCAGCGCAAAGGGGTCTTTGTCGCCTTTCGGATGCTGACCGATACCAAAAATGCCCGCCAGCGTATCCATTTTGTCTGCAATCGCGACGGCACAGGCCACCGGGTTAGAGGGCAGTGCATCCCCGGCAAAGCGCGGCTGATACTGCTCATTGAGCGCTACCGCCACATCCTCCGCTTCTCCGTCATGACGGGCGTAGTGCATACCCATGACGCCCTGGGTGTCGGTAAATTCAAACACCATGTTGGTCATCAGGTCGCACTTGGAGAGCAGGCCGGCGCGGGTTGCGTGATCCACATCTGCACCAATCTGCGCGGCAATCCAGCCTGCCAGCGCCTGAATGCGGTCGGTCTTATCACGCAGCGTGCCCAGCTCTTTCTGGAACAGCACCGTCTCCAGACGCGGCAGGTTATCTTCCAGACGCTTTTTGCGATCGCTGTTGAAGAAGAACTCCGCGTCCGCCAGACGGGGACGCACAACTTTTTCATTACCGGCCACGATCTGCTGCGGATCGCCTGACTCAATGTTGGTCACGAAGATGAAGTTCGGCAGCAGTTTTCCTTCCGGGCTGTAGACCGGGAAATATTTCTGATCGCCTTTCATGGTATAGACCAGCGCCTCCGCCGGCACCGCCAGGAACTTCTCTTCAAACGTTGCGGTCAGCACCACCGGCCATTCCACCAGCGAAGCCACCTCTTCCAGCAGGCTGTCGCTGAGATCGGCGATGCCGCCCAGCTGCTGTGCGGCCGCTTCCGCATCCGCCTTGATTTTCGCTTTACGTTCAGCGTAATCAGCCATCACCTTGCCGCGCGCCAGCAGCTGCTGCGGATAGTGATCGGCGTGCTCCAGCGTAAATTCTGGCTCACCCATAAAGCGGTGACCGCGAACGGTGCGCGCTGACTGCACGCCCAGAATAGTCGCCGGGATCAGTTCCTCTCCGAGCAGCAGCGTCACGGTATGCACCGGGCGCACAAACTGGACGTCACTGGCGCCCCAGCGCATCAGTTTAGGGATCGGCAGCTTGCTCAGTGCGGTCGTGACCATTGCCGGCAGCAGCGCGCTGGCCTGCTCACCCTTCACCGCAGCGCGATGCACCAGCCATTCGCCTTTGTCAGTGCTCAGGCGTTCAGCCTGATCAACAGTAATGCCGTTGCCGCGTGCCCAGCCTTCTGCTGCTTTCGTCGGATTACCTGCAGCGTCAAACGCCGCTGCGACAGCGGGGCCGCGCTTTTCAATCTCACGATCGGGCTGTGCCGCCGCCAGTGCCGCCACTTTCAGCGCCAGACGGCGCGGGGCAGCAAACCAGCTGACTTCGCCGTGCGTCAGGCCAGCGCTGTCCAGCTCGGCAGTAAAGTGTGCCGCAAAGGCTTCTGCCAGGCTGCGCAGGGCTTTCGGAGGCAACTCTTCGGTGCCAATTTCCACCAGGAAAGTTTTATCGGTCATGGCTGCCTCTTACTTATTACGGTTGCACATCGGGAAACCCAGCGCCTCGCGTGACGCATAGTAGGCTTCCGCCACAGCTTTCGTCAGGGTGCGAATACGCAGAATATAGCGCTGGCGTTCAGTAACGGAGATCGCCTTGCGCGCGTCGAGCAGGTTAAAGCTGTGTGCCGCTTTCAGAATACGCTCGTAGGCTGGCAGCGGCAGCGGCTTCTCCAGCGCCAGCAGCTGCTGCGCCTCTTTTTCATACTGCTCAAAGCAGCTGAACAGGAAACTGACGTCGGCATACTCGAAGTTATAGGTCGACTGCTCCACCTCGTTCTGGTGAAACACATCGCCGTAGGTGGTCTTGCCAAAGGCACCGTCGCTCCAGGTGAGATCGTAGACGCTGTCCACGCCCTGGATATACATTGCCAGACGCTCCAGGCCATAGGTGATCTCACCCGTGACCGGCTTGCACTCCAGGCCACCAACCTGCTGGAAGTAAGTGAACTGCGTCACTTCCATGCCGTTGAGCCACACTTCCCAGCCGAGGCCCCAGGCACCCAGCGTCGGGTTCTCCCAGTTATCTTCAACGAAACGAATATCGTGGACAGTGGGATCGATACCCAGCTCTTTCAGCGATCCGAGGTAGAGCTCCTGAAGATTGTCCGGGTTAGGCTTAATCACCACCTGGAACTGATAGTAGTGCTGCAGGCGATTAGGGTTTTCACCATAGCGTCCGTCGGTCGGACGACGTGAAGGCTGCACGTAGGCGCTGGCCATCGGCTCCGGGCCGATAGCGCGCAGGCAGGTCATGGGGTGTGAGGTGCCGGCGCCCACTTCCATGTCCAGCGGCTGGACAATGGTGCAGCCCTGGCGCGCCCAGTAATCCTGCAAGGTCAGGATCAGGCCCTGAAAGGTCTTGGTATCAAACTTTTGCATGTTGAATTCGCACGGGATACGGGTGAATTAAAAAGAGTTCGACAGTATACCCTTTGACCGGGCAATGTGCAGCCGGAAATCCTGAGGCTGTGCGGGTCGCGCGCGCGCTGGTCGCACAGAGGGCTCTGAATTACGGCGTCAGATGTTGTTGAGTGGCGGTACAGCGGCTACCCTTCCACGCACCATCTGTACGCGAGGATCCCATGCCGCAAAAAATTAGCTGGATCGACAACTTACGCGCGGTCGCCTGCCTGATGGTGATCGTGATCCATACCACGACCTGGTATATCACCGGGCCGATGGCGGTCACCGGCATCACCTGGGATGTGACCAACCTGATGAACGCTGCCTCACGCGTCTGCGTGCCGCTGTTCTTTATGATTTCAGGCTACCTGTTTTTTGGCGAGCGCAGCGCGCAGGCGCGGCACCTGATACGCATTGTGCTTTGCCTGCTGTTCTACAGCGCGGTTGCGCTGGCGTATATCACCTGGCTGACGCCGATCAGTGAAGGCCGTTCCATTATGAAGCTGCTGCAGAAGCCGGTGTTCTATCATCTGTGGTTCTTCTTTGCGATTATCGGCATCTACCTGCTTTCGCCGCTGATACAGGTCAAAACGGTACAGAAACGCTACGTGGCGCTGCTGGTGGTGGTGCTGGCAGTGGTGGCCAACCCGAATACGGTCAGTCAGTCAGTGGGATCCTTTCGCTGGCTGCCGGTCAATCTCTATGTCAGTGGCGACAGCTTCTATTACCTGTTGTACGCCCTGCTCGGACGCGCTATCGGCTGTATGGAAACAGGCGGCCGGCGGATCAGCTGGCTGGCAGGTAGCGTGTTTATCGCCTGCGTGCTGGGCATCGCACTGGGAACAAAACAGCTGCTGAAAATCAACGGCGCCTTTAACGACACCTGGTATCTTTACTGCGGGCCGCTGGTCTTTATCGCGGCCATCAGCCTGCTGGTCCTGTTTAAAAACAGCCTGAACCAGCGGCCGCTGCCGCTGCTGGCAACCATTTCACGCTATTCGCTGCCGGTATATGGCTTTCACGCGCTATTTATTCACTATCTGCGCACTCACCATTATGACGATATGTCACGACCCTGGCTCGATCTGCCGTGGGTCTTTGGCGTAACGCTGCTGGGAAGTCTGCTGCTGGCGATGCTGCTGAAACGTATCGATACGCGACAGCTGGTCAGCTGAAAGCGCTGACCGGTGGGCCAGGCACGCGCATGCCCGCTTTTACCGGTCAGCCAGGTGGCTCTGCCAGTCATGAAACAGCGTCAGCCAGTTTCGTACCGGCAGCTTCAGTTTTTGTCCGGTGCCAAAACCGTGCCCGCCCTGCTGGAACAGATGCAGTTCTGTTTTCACTTTGTGCTCGCGCAGCGCCGCAAACATCAGCAGCGTATTCTGCGGTGAAGCCGTGCCGTCATTCAGCGCCTGGACGAGAAACGTTGGCGGCGTATGCGCACTGACGCGCGCTTCCTGCGACTGCTGCATGATGGTTTGCGGGCTGATGGTTTTGCCATACATCGCGGCACGCGTGCCCGGATGCGTTACGCCATCCTTAAGGGAGAGTACCGGGTAAATAAGCGCGGTGAAATCAGGACGTGCTGAAACGCTGTCCTGCGCATCCTGTGCCGTATAGTTATCACCATCAGGATCGTTACTGAGATTCGCGGCCAGATAAGCCCCCGCTGAGAAACCCATTACGCCAATACGGTCAGCAGCAATATGGTAGTGCGGGGCGCTGGCCCGGATAAGCCGCAGTGCCCGCTGCGCATCGGCAAAAGCCGCCAGGCGATGCTGTGCAGTGCCGTCGTGTGGCATGCGATACAGAAGAACAAATGACGAATAACCCTGACGGCTTAATACTGTGGCGATATTAAGGCCTTCAAGATCTTTCATAATATAAGAAAACCCCCCACCGGGAATGATAAGCACGGCTGTGTGATTATTTTTTCCCGCTGGCGGCACATAAATCATTTCCGGCGAATTAACCTGTGTGACGGCTCGATTATTATCAGCAGGATTTTTACTGAAATTAATAAATTTATTTTGCGTCATGTTTTCGCCTGGCCAGATAGGAATTTCCTTAGCGGCAAAGGCCAGTGGAAGATAAAGCAGTAAAAACGCGCTTATCAGGCGAAAAAAAATCATTCTTCTGGCTCCATATTATTAATAAAAACAATCACAAACCTGGCCTGCGCTCTGCCTTTTCTTTACGGCTGAGGCTCGGCAACTCTCTGAAAAGGAAAAATATCAGCGGCAGAATTTGAAAATAGCAGAAAGCGGATGAATAATAATCCCGGCAGTAATCTGATAAAATACCGGGCCAGGAAAAATTAGACTTTTCTCATGTTTACCAAAACATAGCCCTATGTTATAAGTGCATTTTAAACTATAAGAATCTGTGACCATGGGAATTTACTGGATCATAAGTCTTAGCCTGACTTTCGTCGCTATTGTCGAAATCATGTTAAGTAAAAATGAAAACACAGCACATATCAGGACGTGGCTTTATTTTATTGCTGTTGTAGTACTTTTTACTTTTGGCGGCATCCGTGGCCTGGGAACCGGCCTTGATGACTTCCAGTATCGCGACTTCTATGCACAGTTTCTCGATAAAATTATTATCGAGGGATTCTGGCGCGCCGTGGTCGAGTTTCGCTATGAGCCTGCTATTTATGCGATTGCTGGTGCAACGCGCGTTTTTACGGCCAATGCTGACATCTTTATCTTTGTTATCGCCTTCATCGCGGTATGCGTTAACGCGCACTATTTCCGCAAGCTGACGCCGCTGCCGCTGGTCGCGCTGGCCGTCTACTCGGCGCACCTGTTTATCAACAAAGACATGAACCAGATCCGCTTTGGTCTCTGCTCGGCGTTTCTGCTCGGCTTTATCTGGCATATGTCGCGTCGCAGTAAATCGGGTATGGTGACCACGTTTCTGCTGTCGTTTTTCTGCCACGCAACGGCTGTTGTCGCGCTGCTTATTCCGATGGCGATGATTATCCGCAAAAACAAATATGTGCCGATTGCGATCGTTGTTATCAGCCTGCCGCTGGCATTTATGGGAAGCTCGGCGCTGATTACCGCACTCTCCAGCCATCTGGGTTCACTCGGCGACAGGGCCATGGGCTATGCCGATGCGGAGTCGCGCCAGGAGCAGGGTATTCTGACGCTCTCTAACCTGAAGAACATTGGTTTTGTCTTTATCTTCAGCTATATGCTGCTGAGCGATAAGATCAGAAACGCCGATCCGGCAAAATTTAACACTTACTATATTCTGGCGATTACGTTCGCCATCGGCAGTGGCCTGCGTATGGCGCTGCAGGACTATGCTTCTGGCGGCCGCCTGGCAAACTACCTGCTGCAGGTTGAGCCCGTGCTGATCTCGCTCTGCATCTGGGAAACTAAAAAGCTGCGAAAGGTGATTGCCGTAGCGATAACCGTGCTGATGGTGCTCTACTACCTCTACTACAACACCATGGCCAGTAAGCAATCGATCGTCGGCTATGAGGTCTCACGCAGCTTCCAGCTGTTCCGTTAATCGTTAAAAACGCTAACCCACCGGTTAGCGTTTTTAATTTATCCCCTTTCCTTTCCGCTCTACCAGGGAAATTCTGAATATCATGCCGGCCTTATACATCACTTGATTTTTCTATCATTTAAAACTCTAATAGTTTACGTCTGCCACGGCAGATCCAGACGCTTTTAATCAGAACACCATCCGGTACAGGCGCTTTAATTAGTGTTACAGCGCGTTGTCATTTCATTAAAAAGAACACTGATATGAACGAAAAAAATAATTTTGATATTGTCAGGCTTTCGCTCGCCTTTATCGTTTTGCTGGTTCACTCAGCTGAAGTCACCAGGAATGCTGACATTCGTTTCCTTGCACACTATCTGAATAGCGATTTTGCTGTGAAAGGATTTTTTGCAATAAGCGGATTTCTTATTGCAAAAAGTTACTTAAGAAGCCGCTCACTGAACTCCTATTTTATTAAGCGTGCCCAGCGTATTCTGCCCGCTTATATATTTGTAATCCTGATGTGTTTTACGATTGGCCTGTGCCTGACTACGCTGCCGCTGATGGATTTCCTGAAACATCGTGAAACGATTAAGTATTTGGTGGCAAACTTTACCTTTCTGAATTTTATTCAGGCTTCGCTGCCGGGGGTGTTTACTGATAACCCGAATCAGCCGATGGATGGCTCACTCTGGACCATTAAAGCAGAACTGACGCTCTACGTGCTGTTGCCCTTTATCGTTCCGCTGATGAAGCGTAATCCGCTGAAAGTCTGGGGCGTGATCTTCCTCGTTTCCTGCGCCTGGTTCTTCTATTTTACTTCTGTCTATAGCGGTCCCAAAGCAGATACCCTGGCGAAGCAGTTTGTCGCCCTCTCCTCATACTTCTTCTTTGGCAGCCTGCTGGCGGTACACAAGCCCGCTTTTGATCGGCTGAAGATGATTACGCTGGTATCGATGGCGGCGTGGCTGCTGTGCAAACGCAGCGAGTATGCATTTATCATTGAGCCGGTTGCGTTCTCTTCAGTGGTGATTTTCTGCTGTACCAGCCTGTGCCGTGAGATAAAAATCAGCCAGTTTGGCGATCTTTCGTATGGCATGTACCTCTATCACTGGCCAATTATTCAGGTACTGCAGCATTTTGGTGTGTTCAGCGCTAACGCCTTTGCCGGCCTGCTGCTGACCATCGTCATGACTCTGGCACTGGCGTGGACCTCATGGACCCTGCTGGAAAGCCGTTTCCTGAAACGGGCGCATCACACGCCGCCTTCTATCGTGCCGCCGGCCGCTGCCCGCGACTAGATCAGCCTGCGCAGGCCACCGCCGGGTGGCCTGCATCGGTTCAGATGGTTTGTCCCCGGGTCAGCCGGAAAGCCAGCTCCACCTGCTCTGCCGCTGATGGCTGACCACTGCTCTGCTGCAATATCCTTTCCGTGGCAATTTTGCCCATCTCAAAGCGTGGCGTGATCACGCTGGCCAGCCCCGGTGTTGTGACCTGACCGATATCAAGCCCGTGAAAACCGGCTATCGCCAGCGTCTGCGGTACGGCGATGCCGGCCTGATGACACGCCTGCAGTACGCCAACGGCCAGATCGTCGTTAGTGCAGAAAATAGCGTCCATTTGCGGATAGCGCTGGCGCGCCTGCGCCATCATTTCATTACCGGCGGAAACAGAAGAGATGCGCTTTGGCACAATACGCCCCGCGGGTCGCTGCGCCTGCAGCATTGCGTCACGGTAGCCCGCGTAGCGCTGCTCGTCCCGGTGATCGGACATGGCGCCAAAATAGATAATGTGCTGCTTGCCGCTCTTCAGCAGCAGGCGGGTCATCTCAAACCCGGCGCGATAATTATCGAAGCCCACATTGATTCGCCCGGGCGCTGTGCCCAGCCCCATCACTTCAGCCACCGGCACGCTTGCGGCCTGCAGATATTTTTCAGCCCGCAGCGTATGTACCGTTCCGGTCAGTATCAGGCCTTTGACACCCAGAGCAAGCACGGTGGCAATCTGCTCCTCTTCGCGCTGTAAATCGTAGTCATAACTGACCACCAGCGTCTGATAGCCCTGCGTATGCGCCACCGACTCCACTCCCGCCAGCACATCTGCAAAAATCTGATTATAGAAAGAGGGGATCAGCACGCCGATGCGCGGTGCGCGCGGCGCAACCGGACTCTCTCTTTCTGCCTCGTACCCGATTTCAGTGATCACTGCCGCAATGCGCCCGGCGGTGGCGGGTTTCACTTTTTCCGGAGTGCGCAGAAAGCGGCTCACCGTCATTTTGGTCACGCCTGCCAGCGTGGCAATATCATCCAGCGTGATGCGCTGCGTTTTCATGATGCGTTCCGTAACAAGGGGTGGCTTAGCCTGATCTGTCAGCAATGTGGCAAAGAAGGTGGTGCACGGGGTTAATAATCTGCCTGTTCATACTGCGCAATAACAGCCAGTGCCAGCCCCTGGGCCGGCTCAAGACGCTGCGACAGAAAATGGAGGGTAGTATGCGCGTGAGTGAACGCCAGCGTACTGGCCTGCATCGTCTGCTTTACGGCATCCCTGAAAACAGATGCGCTGTTCCACGGCGCATCAATAATAATACAGGCCGGGTTGACCAGCTGCATAACCTGACTCAGCGCAAACCCCAGATGCCCGCCTGCTTCGCTCATCAGCGGATTGAAAAGTAAAGGGTCACTCTCGCCCTGCTGCCAGCGCAGGCCCGGCTTGCGTTTGCTCAGCTGCTGCTGAATGGCGGGTTGGCTAATCAGGGTCTCAAGACACCCCCGGCGACCACAGCTGCAGAGCAGGCCCTCGCGCTGCACCCGCAGATGACCGATTTCTCCGGCGGTCCAGCTGCTGCCGGTAAACAGCGCGCCACGATCGATCAGCGCCCCGCCCACGCCCTCAGCGATACGCAGATAAAAATGGCTCTGCGTCTTACTGAGCTGCAGCTGCTGTACAGAGAGCAGTGCGGCAGCCTTGACGTTGTTGAGCACCTGCAGCGGCAGGCGGACGCAGCGTTGCAGCGGCGCCAGCACCGCCACGTTCTCCCAGCCCAGTGGCGCAGAGAAGTGTACAAAGCCGCGCTGTGAATCAATGATGCCCGGCAGACCAATGGCAATCCCTGTCAGCTCCGGATGCGCAGCACATAATGTCTGACACACTTCGGCCAGCTCCTGCAGCAGCCGCTCTGGTACGGCCGTTTCGGTGCGCCACGTCTGTTCCGCAATGACCTGTGAGAAATAATCGCGTACCTGCCAGTGAATCGTCTGCCGCGCCACCATGATGCCAGCGCTTTTTAGTTTTTCCGGCCGCAGGGCGATCTCTATTTTGGGCCGCCCTGCGGCCGCTACGCTGACCGGCCCCAGCTCGCGGACCAGCCCCTGCGCCAGCAGGTCATCAATAATCAGTGAAACCGTGTTTTTGCTCAGATCCAGCGCCCGGGCAATGTCCTGACGGGAGGTGACACGGGTGGAACGCAGCTGCGTCATGACCCGCTTCATATTATTCAGTCGAAGTACCGCTGGTCCTTTACCGCCTGCTTTCATGGCACCTTCACCTGACAAAGAGATACGGTTCAGTTTAGCAGCCCGGCATCACCTGGCGCGCAGGCTGCAGCGCAGTTTACGCGTTTCAGCTATCAATATTCATCACCACGCACGCGGCTGCGATAGCTCTCCCAGTCGAAGCGTACCCACAGGCTGTTTCCCAGTCGCATCCGGTCCATTACGCGCTCGCCCAGCAGGCTGTTCATCCCTGCCGGATCGAGATTAGAGAGCATGCCGGTAGGGCGCTTTGAGGAAGAACGTCGATCAACAATCTGATTAATAATCACTTTCTCGTAGCGCGACTCGCTCTGCATGCCGATTTCATCAATCACCAGCAAATCAACCAGAGTAAGATCCTGCAGCAGCCGCTCTTCTGTGATATCACTGCCGCCGCTGAACGTGCCCTTCATGCTGGACATCAAATCGGCTACCGTCACAATCAGTACGCTCTTGCCGCGAATGATCAAATCATTCCCAATCGCCGCTGCCAGATGGTTCTTGCCGGTGCCGGGCCGGCCGGTAAAAACAAAGCTGGCAATACTGTTTTCAAATCCGGCCGCGTACTCGCGCGCCAGCATCAGCGCTTTGCGCTGCCCGTCATTCTCTACGCGATAGTTGTCAAAAGAGCAGTTCATATGCAGTTCGCGAATACCGGAGCGGCCCATGATGCGCTGCATCTTCATGGCACGGTTTTCACGCACGATTGCTTCTGAGCGCAGACGGCCCTGCTCCTGATTCCACGCCAGCAGTTCAGCACCATTCTTAAACTTTGGCTGCACATCTGCCGGCATGATTTTTTTCAGGCGATTGAAAAGATTGGTCGGAGTTTTCATTACTCACCTCGGAAACCATCGGGAATATCGTAATCAGTATTGTCGATACGCGTAATATCGCGTTTTGGCTGACCACCATTGCCGGCACGGTGCATCTGTACGCTGCGTGCCAGCTTCTGCTGCCACTGCACATGATGAAACGGCCGCCCTTCTGCCTGCCAGTAAGCCACAAAGGTGGCCAGTTCAGCAGGCGTGACCGGCTCGCTGAGTGCCACACCCCATACGGCTGCCTGACGCTGAAAATCGCTGTCGGGCTGCCACCCCTGATACATGGCAAACTTACCTGCCGGGATAGCCAGCGCTGCGCTATCCGGCTGAAACAAACTGTCATCCAGCGCGACATCGCTGGGCTGCTGTGTTGCCGCTTCCAGCGCCAGCAGCGCCGCCAGGCGCTGCGGCGTAACCGCATAAAAAGCGGGCGCGTTATCCTGCAGCACGGCCAGCGTACCATTGTCGGCCTGATTCAGTGCGGCAAGCGGATCGCGGCAGAAGCTGTCCAGACCGGCCAGCGTTGAAGATAAGATTTTTACGGACATGAAGAGACCTGACGTTGAGCATTCCGGGGCGCCAGATAACCCGGCGCCAGACAGACAGTGTACCTGTTTTAACACCGGGGATCGTCATAAAAGCAGGAATTAGCGCGGAGCGTAACGGGCATGGCTTAGCGCAGGCGAGACGCTATCTCGGGCCGCATCCTGCTGTGTAACACGCGTCTGCCACAGGTAGCGCAGCGATGCGATCAGGCAGAGACTGTAACCAAAGAGTTCGCAGCCCTCTTCGGCCATGTTCTTCACGACCCGGTTATACCCTTCCAGCATCAGCTGCTGCCAGAGCTGATGCATACCGAACAGCCGGGAAAACACCAGTATGGCCAGTAAGCCCGCAGCCATCATCTGCCAGCTGCGGTGCTGCAGCAGCGCAGCCAGGCCGGGCAGAATCTGCGCCGGCGTGCGCAGCGCCAGCGCCAGTGAGGCTGCAGTGGTCGCCAGCGCAAACCAGAGCCAGGCACCGTGCTGAATAAAATCAAACAGATAATCGAGTTCGCGTATCAGCATGCAACTGTAAAATCCGCCCACCAGAATCAGCGCGCTGCGCTGCTGCGGTCGCTGCGACGCGGCGCGAAAGAAAAGCGCAGCAAGCAGAGTCAGCATCACTGCCTGTGTGATTTCCGTAAACGACGTTTCGTGTAGCGCGTTGTGCATCCACGCGACGTCGATGTATACCATCGACATGCAGAAAACCAGAAGCGATCCACTGATGAGAAAGGCCGCCATCTCGCGGCTAATAAGAGTAATATGTTCACGCATTATAATGTAACCAAATAAGAAAATAATTAGCGCGCTTAGTATATTTCACCTGACTCGTTGCGCTTCTCATTTGGTGCCGGTTTTCAGCCTCGCCGGTTAACGTCCGCAGCAGAACCAGGGAGCAGAACATGCAGCGATGTGGCTGGGTAACAGCAGATCCGCTTTACGTGAATTATCATGACCAGGAGTGGGGCGTGGCGCAGCGAGACAGGCGCGCCCTGTTTGAGATGATCTGCCTTGAAGGGCAGCAGGCGGGCCTCTCCTGGATCACCGTGCTGAAAAAGCGTGAAAACTACCGTCAGGCGTTTCATGATTTTGAGCCGGCAGCCGTGGCGCGGATGAACGAGAAAGATATCAACCGTCTGATGCAGGAGAGCGGGCTGATCCGCCATCGCGGTAAGCTGGAAGCGATTGTCCAGAACGCACGTGCCCTGCTGGCGCTGGAAGCAGAGGGCGAAGACTTTCCCTGCTTTATCTGGTCATTCGTGAACGATCGCCCCATTTTGCACCATTATGCTGATTACCGGCAGGCACCGGTTACTTCCGAACCGGCAATAGCGCTCTCAAAAGCCCTGAAGCAGCGCGGCTTCAAATTTATCGGCCCCACAATATGCCACGCATTTATGCAGGCCTGCGGGCTGATTAACGATCATCAGACGACCTGTTTCTGCCATCCTGATAATCTTTAACGCAAAAAGTTACATTTTCAGATTCAGCCTCACGAATTTCCCTATCTTTGAACGGCATAATAGTGGCTTTCCGGGACTGTTACCCATAAGTATATTGAGGGACTGATGATGAAAAAGCGTGCTCTGACGCTGGCCTTATTTGTAAGCGGCAGCCTTGCGCTGTCGGGTTGTACCACCAATCCTTATACCGGCGAATCGCAGGCGGGTAAATCCGGAATTGGTGCGGGTCTGGGCGCCGTCGTCGGTGCCGGAGTAGGCGTGCTCTCCTCCTCCAAAAAAGATCGTAAAAAAGGTGCGCTGATCGGCGCGGCATCTGGTGCAGCGCTGGGTGGCGGCGTGGGGTATTACATGGATGTTCAGGAAGCAAAACTGCGTGACAAAATGCGCGGTACGGGCGTCAGCGTAACCCGTCAGGGCGACAACATTGTTCTGAATATGCCAAACAATGTGACCTTTGACTCCAGCAGCGCGACGCTGAAAACGGCCGGTGCTAACACCCTGAACGGCGTGGCAATGGTGCTGAAAGAGTATCCAAAAACTGCTGTTAACGTTGTCGGCTATACCGACAGCACCGGGTCGCGCGCGCTGAATATGCGTTTGTCGCAGCAGCGTGCTGAAAGCGTGGCCAGCGCACTGGTGCTGCAGGGCGTAGCACAGAATCGTCTGCGTACGCAGGGCATGGGTCCGGATAACCCGGTTGCCAGCAACAGCACTGAAGAGGGGAAAGCGCAGAACCGCCGCGTTGAGATCACTCTCAGCCCGCTGAACTAAGTACCCAGCCGGCCTGCGCCCGCAGGCCGGTTTTCTGAACCCTTCCGGAAATAACTGGAAACCCTTCCAGAAAAGTGTGTATACTGCCTTCGCTGTCTGAATACTACACTGGATCATACCAGCGTGACGAAAACTTAACCGGTCGGATACGCCCATGTCACTCAAAGCGATCGCTACCGCTCTTGGCCTCTCTGTTACCACCGTCAGTCGCGCGTTAAACGGCTACGATGACGTGGCGGAAACAACACGACAACGCATTCAGGACGAAGCGCGCCGCCGCGGTTATCGTCCAAACATTGCGGCACGCCGCCTGAAAACCGGCCGGGCAAATGCCGTCGGGCTGGTATTACCCGTCAGCACTGCCTCGCTTAACGACAGCTACTACAGCGACATGCTGCTGACGCTGGATCGGTGTCTTGCGCGTCAGGATATCGACCTGCTGCTGCTGCCTGATAAACCGCGCGATCAGCAGCGCAATTTACTGCGCATGCTGCGCAGCGGCGCGCTTGATGCGCTGATCGTTACCCATACCACCCCGTACGATGCCCGCCTGCAGCGCCTGCAGCAGAAAGGGTTTCGCTTTCTTACCCTCGGCCGTAGTGAGCTGCCGCAGCCCTACGCCTGGTTCGATTACGATAACTATGCGGGTGCACAGCTGGCAGCACAGCACGCCCTGCAGCAGGGACTGAGCAGGCTTGCCTGGCTCGGCACCGATGAGCCGGGCACCTATATCATCGATCGCCGCCGCGGCTTTCTGGATACGCTGCAGGCTGCCGCACAGCCCGCAGAATTTGTCGCGTCACTGCCGCCCACCCGCCGTGCCGGTCTGCAGCAGACGCTCGCCTGGCTACGCCATCCAGCGCCACCGCAGGCCATTATCACCGACTGCAGCACGCTCGGCGAGGGCGCTGCAATTGCGCTCCAGCAGCAGCAGCAGCTCTCCGGTACCGGCGCGATAGCGCTCTACGTATATGACGGCCTGCCCCATGACTCGATCATTGATCATCCGGTTAATGTGATTCTGCAAATCTCTCAGCAGCGTATCGGCGAATGCGTGGCAGATATGGTGCTGCAGCTGCTGGCAGACAGACCGGTTACCGAGTTACAGACGCTCTGGCAGCCGGTTTTGCGCCTGGCCGCTGACGCCTGATGATGGCGTGCCGCGCGTGCTGTGGTAGTCTTCGCCTGATTTAACTTCTCAGGGATATGCAATGAAAACCAGGCCGCCACGCGCCACAATCAGCGATGTTGCCCGCACGGCAAATACCGGTAAAACCAGTGTTTCCCGCTATCTGAACGGGGAAGAACACCTTCTCTCGCCCGATCTGAAAACCCGCATTGAACAGGCAATTGACGCGCTGAATTATCGTCCCAGCCAGATGGCGCGCGGCCTGAAACGCGGCCGCACGCGATTAATTGGCCTGATCATTGCAGATATTACCAATCCCTATTCTGTGGATGTGCTGAGCGGTATTGAAGCCGCCTGCCGCGCCCGCGGTTTTACGCTACTGATGTGTAACACCAACAATGAGGTCGATCTGGAGCAGCACTATCTGCAGCTGCTGAGCAGCTATCAGGTTGAGGGTATTGTGGTTAATGCAGTGGGTATGCATGAGGTAGTGCTCAACCGGCTGCAGCAGTCAATGCTGCCGATGGTGTTGATCGACCGTAAAATTCCTGAGTTCGCCTGCGATGTCGTCGGACTGAATAACCAGGAAGCAGCCTGCCACGCCACGCGCCATCTGCTGGATAACGGCTATAACGCACTGCTGTTTCTCAGTGAGCCGCTGGGCAGCGTCAACACCCGCCGCGAACGCCTGCGCGCCTTTTTCGCCACCGCAGGCGCTGCGCCGGACGCAGTGGCGGAGAATGCGGAAGTGCCGCTGCATCAGCCTGCCCCTCTGGAGCAGGCGCTGCTGAACTTCTATCAGCAGCATGCCGGCAGACGCGTCGCCGTGATAGCCGCCAATGGGGCCCTGACGCTGCAGGTGGCCCGGGCGCTCCAGCGCCTGGAGCTGGTCTGGGGTAAAGATATCGGCCTGCTGGGGTTTGATGAACTGGAGTGGGCGGCGCTGGCCGGCGTCGGTATCACCACGCTGCGTCAGCCTACGTGGCAGATTGGCTATGCGGCGCTGGAACAGGTGATCACCCGCATTGACGGCAGCGATGCGCCCATACGGGATCAGGTTTTTTCCGGCGAGCTGATCGTTCGCGGGTCGAGCCAGCCGCTGCGCTGAGATCGGGACCTGATACTGACTTCGTGAGCAGGATCATAAATCCGCAGTCTGCGTCTTTCCTTTGGAACCGGTTCCATCTAACGTTTTCTTAACGATTGGGAGGCAGTTTGGTGCCCGGAGAGACGTAATGAGACCAGAAATTATTGTAGTGACTGCCGCCTATGGCGCGCATAAAATTGCCGAGCTTGGCGGGCAGATCCGCCTGCTGCCGCTGATCAAAGCGGCCGGCGCTGACGGCGTTGAGATCCGTCGCGAGCTGTTCAGCGACACTGAGCTGCTGCAGTTGCCGGAACTGGGCCAGACGGCGCGTGAGCAGTCGCTGCAGGTCAGCTACTCGGTACCGGAATCGCTGTGGCTGGCAGATGGTGCACTCAACCCACGCCTGGCACAGTTTTTTCATGAAGCAGAACAGCTCGGTGCGCAGCGGCTGAAGCTCGCTATCGGCCACTTTGTTCAGCTGGCTGACCCGCAGCTGGTGGAAATCCTCGCGTCTACGTCTGTGACGCTGGTTATTGAGAACGATCAGACTGCTGACAGTACGCTGGCGCCGATGCTGCGCTTTTTTCACCATACCTGCGATGCCGCGCTGCCGCTGGATATGACATTTGACATGGGAAACTGGCTCTGGACGGGCGAGGATGCGCTGCAGGCCGCTCACCAGCTCAGTCGCTATGTCAGCTATGTGCACGTTAAGGCGGCGGTTGCGCATCGCGACTCGTTTCGTGCTATCGCCCTTGATGAGGCGGATGAGAGCTGGCGCACGCTGCTGCACGCCCTGCCCGCTGATGCACCGCGCGGTATTGAGTTTCCGCTGGAAGGCGGCGATCTGCTGGCGGTAACCCGCCACTATGTTGACCTGCTGCGTGCTGCGTGAGGAGCCTGCCATGACACACCATTCTCAACTTGATGTCGTTACCATTGGCGAAGCGATGGCGATGTTTATCGCGCAGCAAACCGGTGACCTGGCAGCGGCAGAGCGCTTTATCAAGCGTATTGCCGGTGCTGAACTGAACGTTGCCATTGGCCTGGCGCGGCTTGGCCTGCAGGTTGGCTGGGTCAGTCGTGTAGGTGATGACAGCTTCGGACGCTTTACGCTGCAGCAGCTGGCAAAAGAAAACGTTGATCACCGCTGTGTAACCACGGATCCCCGCTACCGTACCGGCTTTCAGCTGAAAGCACGCGTTGACGACGGCTCCGATCCGGAAGTGGAATATTTTCGCAAAGGATCGGCGGCAAGCCATCTCTCACCGGAAGATTTCAATCCGGACTATTTTGGCAGCGCGCGCCACCTCCACCTGAGCGGCGTGGCCGCTGCACTCTCTGACTCCTCGCTGGCGCTGCTGCAGTATGCAGCGCAGTCCATGCGCGCGCAGGGCAAAACCATCTCTTTCGATCCCAACCTGCGTCCGGTGCTGTGGCGCAGCGAAGCAGAGATGCGCCAGCAGCTTAATGCGCTGGCAGAGTATGCCGACTGGGTGCTGCCGGGTGAAAAAGAGGGCTATATCCTGACCGGCTATCGCCAGCCGGAAGCCATTGCTGATTTCTACCTCGATAAAGGCGTGAAAGCCGTGGTGATCAAAACCGGCTGCGACGGCGCCTGGTATAAAACGGCACAGGGCGAAAAAGGCGTGGTCGCCCCGGTGCTGGTCGACAACGTGGTGGATACCGTAGGCGCAGGCGACGGGTTTGCCGTAGGCCTGATCAGTGCCCTGCTGGAAGGTAAAACGCTGCCGCAGGCGATTCTGCGCGGCAACAAAATCGGATCGCTCGCTATTCAGGTGGCGGGCGACAGCGAAGGTTTACCCACCCGCGCGGCGCTGGGTGATTACTGATCTACTGCGCCGGCACAATACTACTTACCCTACAACACTATTATTCTGAGGCGCATCCACGGAATGTGCCCGCCTCAACCAGAGGAGTCACGCATGAAATCGCAGACAATCGCGCCAAAACGCTGGTGGTATATCATGCCCATCGTGTTTATCACCTACAGTCTGGCGTATCTGGACCGGGCGAACTTCAGCTTCGCCTCTGCCGCCGGCATCAATGACGATCTCGGCATTACCAAAGGCATGTCATCGCTGCTGGGCGCGCTGTTTTTTCTCGGCTACTTTTTCTTTCAGATCCCTGGTGCTATCTATGCCGAGCGGCGCAGCGTAAAAAAACTGATTTTCTGGTGCCTGATCCTGTGGGGTGGCTGCGCTTCGCTGACCGGTATCGTCAGTAACATTCCGATGCTGGCGGCGATCCGCTTTATCCTCGGCGTGGTAGAAGCGGCCGTCATGCCCGCGATGCTGATCTATATCAGTAACTGGTTTACTAAATCGGAGCGCTCGCGCGCCAATACCTTTCTGATCCTCGGCAACCCGGTCACCGTACTGTGGATGTCAGTGGTATCCGGCTATCTGATTAATGCCTTTGGCTGGCGTGAGATGTTTATCATCGAAGGTTTTCCGGCGGTGATCTGGGCCATCGCCTGGTGGTTCCTGGTGCAGGACAAACCGGCGCAGGCAAAATGGATGAGCGATGAGGAAAAAGCCGCGCTGCAGGCGCAGCTGCAGAAAGAGCAGGAAAATATCAAAGCGGTGCGCAACTACAGTGAAGCGTTTCGCAATCGCAATGTGATCATTCTTTGCATGCAATATTTTGCCTGGAGTATTGGCGTATACGGCTTTGTGCTGTGGCTGCCTTCCATTCTGCGCAACGGCACGCAGATGGGTATGGTGGAAGCGGGCTGGCTCTCAGCGGTGCCTTATCTGGTCGCCACTATCGCCATGGTGGTGGTGTCGTGGGCGTCAGATAAAACGCAAAACCGTAAACTGTTTGTCTGGCCGCTGCTGCTGATTGGTGCCCTGGCGTTCCTCGGCTCTTATCTGGTAGGTCCGGGCAATTTCTGGCTCTCCTATGCGCTGCTGGTGATTGCCGGCGGAGCCATGTATGCCCCTTACGGTCCTTTCTTTGCCATCATTCCGGAAATGCTGCCACGCAACGTTTCAGGTGGTGCTATGGCGCTGATTAACAGCATGGGCGCACTGGGTTCCTTTATCGGTTCATGGATTGTCGGCTATCTTAATGGAGCAACCGGCAGCCCGGCCGCGTCTTATATCTTCATGGGTTCAGCCCTGCTGGTTTCGGTCTGGCTGACGCTGATCGTCAAGCCTGCCGCAAACAAAACGCCGCCAATTCCCGGGGCGAAGCACGCCTGAAAGCGTAAGAAATGACTTCTCCGGGCGGCACCTGCCGCCCGTCACCTATTTCTACAGGAAGCTATTCATGAAACCTGCTGTGATCCTCTACAAAAGCCTGCCTGACGATCTGCGCCGCCAGCTCGACACCCATTTTCGCGTCACTGAAGTAAAAGATGTCACACCAGAAACGGTGCATCAGCATGCAGACGCCTTTGCACAGGCAGAAGGCATTATCGGTTCCGGTGGCAAGGTCGATGACACGCTGCTGTCGCATATGCCGGCGCTGCGCGCCTGCTCCACGGTCTCTGTCGGCTACGACAACTTTAACGTTGATGCGCTGAATCAGCGCAAGGTGCTGCTGATGCACACCCCGACGGTACTGACCGAAACCGTAGCGGATACCATGATGGCGCTGGTACTGAGCACCGCACGCCGCGTGGCCGAGCTGGATAAATGGGTCAAGGAGGGGAACTGGAAAAAGAGCATCGGTCCGGATCTGTTTGGCACCGACGTTCACCATAAAACCATGGGAATTCTGGGCATGGGCCGTATTGGTCTGGCGCTGGCGCAGCGCGCCCATTTTGGTTTTGGCATGAATATTCTCTATAACGCCCGCCGTCAGCATGAAGAAGCAGAGAGCCGTTTTCAGGCACGCGCCTGCGATCTGGAGACGCTGCTGAAAGAGAGTGATTTCGTCTGTATCAGTCTGCCGCTGACCGAACAGACACACCACATGATTGGTGCTGCGCAGCTGCAGCTGATGAAACCCGGCGCGATTCTGATCAACGCGGGTCGCGGCCCGGTGGTGGATGAGCAGGCGCTGACGGCCGCGCTGAAAGCGGGCACCCTGCTGGCGGCCGGACTGGACGTTTTTGAGGTGGAACCCGTTCCCGCTGAGGCGGAGATCCTTACCCTGCCGAACGTGGTGACGCTGCCGCATATTGGTTCCGCCACGCATGAGACGCGCTACGGCATGGCCCGTGATGCGGTTGAAAACCTGATCGCCGCCCTGACCGGTACACCGGATAAAAACTGCGTTAACCCGCAGGTTCTGCGCTGATGCGACCGCTTTAGCCATTGCGCCCGCCTGCGGCGGGCGTTATGGTGGTTTTCTCCATTCTCTTTCACAAAATTTTTACTTCCTATGTCCTTTTCTCAGTTCGGCGACAAATTTACGCAACCCACCGGTATCTCCCGTCTGATGGAAGATATGGGAGAGGGGCTGCGCACTCCCGGCACCATCATGCTGGGCGGCGGTAACCCGGCACAGATCCCGGCGATGAATGACTATTTTGATCAGCTGCTGCTGCAGATGCATAAAGATGGCACGCTGAGCGAGGCGCTGTGCAACTATGACGGCCCGCGCGGCAAGGCGCAGCTGCTTGCATCGCTTGCCACCCTGCTGCGCGAGCAGTTTGGCTGGCCCATCACGGCGCAAAATATTGCGCTCACCAACGGCAGCCAGAGTGCGTTTTTCTACCTGTTTAATCTGTTCGCCGGACACCGCGCCGACGGCAGTAAAAAGCGCGTGCTGTTTCCGCTGGCGCCGGAATATCTTGGTTACGCCGACGCCGGTCTCGAGGAGGGATTGTTTGTTTCAGCGAAGCCCACCATCGAGCTACTGCCTGAGGGGCAGTTTAAATATCATGTCGATTTCGATCATCTGCCGCTGAATGAGGATATCGGGCTGATTTGCGTCTCGCGCCCGACTAACCCGACCGGCAACGTGATCACTGATGATGAGCTGTTGCAGCTGGATGCGCTGGCACAGCAGCACGGTGTGCCGCTGTTAATTGATAATGCCTACGGCGTGCCCTTCCCCGGTATTATCTTTAGCGAAGCGCGCCCGCTGTGGAATCCCAATACTATTCTCTGCATGAGCCTTTCCAAGCTCGGCCTGCCTGGCGCACGCTGCGGGATCATTATTGCTGATGAAAGCACCATTGGCGCGCTGGGCAATATGAACGGCATCATCAGTCTGGCCCCCGGCAGCATTGGTCCGGCGCTGGCAAACGAAATGATTGTCCGCGGCGATCTGCTGCGCCTGTCTGATGAGGTTATCCGCCCGTTTTATCAGGCTAAAGTGGCGGAGACGCTGGCGATCCTGCGCCGCTATCTGCCCGAAGATCGCTGCCTGATCCACAAGCCAGAGGGGGCCATTTTCCTCTGGCTCTGGTTTCGCGATCTGCCTATCACCACTGAAGTGCTCTACCAGCGTCTTAAGGCGCGCGGTGTGCTGATGGTGCCAGGCCACTTTTTCTTTCCGGGACTGGAGCAGGCGTGGCCGCATACGCATCAGTGCATGCGCATGAACTATGTGCCGGAAGCGGCAAAGATTGAGCGTGCAGTACAGATTCTGGCGGAGGAGCTGGAGCGCGCACTCCGCGAGGCCGAAAGCGTTACGCTACCCTCAGACGGGAACCGGGTTTAAGCACCCGTAACCGCCTGCAGCCTGAGAACAGGAAGCCCTTATGTCCGTAAAAGATATGCTGTTAGCGCTGTGCGTCGTCGTGGCGTGGGGCGTCAATTTTGTGGTGATCAAACTCGGGCTGCAGGGCATGCCGCCTTTTCTGCTGGCAGGATTGCGCTTTGCACTGGTGGCGTTTCCGGCTCTGCTTTTTGTAAAGCGTCCGGCTATTCCGCTGCGCTGGCTGGTAACCTATGGCATGACGATCAGCTTCGGACAGTTTGCCTTCCTGTTTTTAGCCATCAAGCTTGGCATGCCCGCCGGGGTCGCCTCGCTGGTGCTGCAGGCGCAGGCGTTCTTCACCCTGCTGCTGGGCGCGCTGCTGCTGGCTGAGAAGCTGCGCTGGAATCACATTACCGGCATTGTGATTGCGACGCTGGGTATGTATCTGCTCGCCAGCGCCGGTATGACTGGCCAGACGGCAGGCGGCATTACCCTGACAACCATGCTGCTGACGCTGGCGGCGGCGGCCTCCTGGGGGCTGGGCAATATCACCAATAAAGTCATTCTGCGCAATCACCGTGTGCCGGTAATGTCGCTGGTAGTATGGAGCGCGCTGGTGCCGGTTATTCCCTTTTTCGCCTGCTCGTGGTGGTTTGAAGGCAGGACGCTAATCGTGCACAGCCTGCAGGGAATTTCACTGCAGACTATTCTGGCGCTGATCTATCTTGCGTTTATCGCCACTATCATCGGTTATGGCATCTGGGGCCGGCTGCTGAGCCGCTATGAAACCTGGCGCGTCGCGCCGCTGACGCTGCTGGTGCCGGTGGTGGGTATTATCAGCGCGGCAATCGTGCTGGATGAAGCGCTGACCACACAGGAGCTGCTGGGCGCAGCGGTGATCGTTGCCGGTCTGCTGATCAATGTCTTTGGCGGCCTGCTGAGCCAGCGCCTGCTCTCCCGCGCCTGATCCTGGCCAAAAAAAACGCCGCATTGCTGCGGCGCCTGAGGCTTGTGTGACAGCCTTATTTCAGAATTTCAATCCGGCGCGGTTTCGCTTCTTCAGGAACGATGCGTTCCAGATCGATACTCAGCAGCCCGAGTTCGAGACGCGCGTCGCGCACCACGATGTGATCGGCCAGCTGGAATTTACGCTCAAAATTACGCTCGGCGATGCCCTGATAAAGATATTTGCGCTCTGGCTGCTCTTCAGGGTGCGCGCCGCGTACCACCAGCATATTGTCGTGGGCGGTGATATCCAGCTCATTCTGAGCAAAGCCCGCCACCGCAATCGTAATGCGGTAGTGGTTTTCATCCACCAGCTCAACATTGTAAGGAGGATAGCCTCCGTTCGCCTGATTCTGATTGGTTTCCAGCAGATTGAACAGACGGTCGAAACCGATGGAAGAACGATAAAGTGGAGAGAGATCAAAGTTACGCATAATAAGACTCCTGATAATCAGCAAGTTTTGGCAACCTTCCACTATGGACAGGTTGTCCGGCCCGGCACTGTCCCGTGCGGCAACAGTCATACGGCCGTAATGTGAAAATGGGTATGGTAGCGATCTTTTCAAGGGCCGCCGGCGTGATTTTTTTGCAGCAAAACCGGTGAGATGACATACACTCAGGAAACCCTGCACCTGCACTGAAAACAGGGCCAGAGAGCGCTGATGACGTCAGGTGACCTATTGCTGCCAGGGATGCAGCCATGACTGAAGGGATGATGACGATGAAGATGATAAAACGTTTTCCGCTGACCGGCCTGCTGGTGTGCTGTGTGATAACCACTTCCGGCTGCTCCAGCATGATGTCGCACTCCGGCGGCAGCCAGGGTTACTATCCTGGCACGCGCGCCAGCGCAAAAATGCTCACTGATGACGATACGGGCTGGGTGCTGAAGCCGCTGGCGCTGCTCGATCTGCCCTTCTCTGCCGTGCTGGATACGCTGCTGCTGCCGTGGGACTACTTCCACGCCGGTGAGGATAAGCGCGGTACCTCACCGCGCGAACGCGTACTGCAAAGTGAAAAAGAGGCCAATACGCAGGCAAGCCTCGCTACGGCTGCGGCGATGCCGGCGTCGCACTGACGCAGAACAGCTGGCGCCAGCCCGCTACTTCTCGCATATAGGCGATCTGATTTCCGTCCGGCGACCAGACCACCGCGTCGCCGCTCAGCGCGGCAGCACTGACTGGCGTCAGTGGCGTACAGCGACCGTCAGCTATTTCACAGCGCATCACACGCCCGGCGCTGATAAAGGCGATGGCATCCCCCTGCGGATGCCAGCTGAAAGCAGACTGGATACTGCTGCTGAGCCGGGTGATCTGCCGCGGCTCACCGCCATTAGGTGACACGCTCCAGAGCTGAATGATGCCCTGTTCATCCGCCAGCAGAAAGGCAATGGCGCTGCCGTCCGGAGCCGCGCGCAGCCAGTGACGCGGCTGCAGCGCCAGGCCCCGGGTCTGCGTCAGCCGTCGCTGCTGCACGCCCGCTGGCGGTGCCGGCAGCCGGGTATCGCTGCCCTCCAGCGGCGAACTGCCGGGACGGGCGTAATCAGTCAGCGCCTCCGGTAAATCAACGATAAAGACTTCCGGCACTTTTTGCCCGCTGGCGTCGCGCGTGTCGCCGATAAAGGCGATAGCCCAGCGCTGCCAGCTGCCGTCTGCTTTCTGATAGCCGCGTTCGCCTATCCAGCACTCTTCATAGGCGCGATCGATCGCATCGCTGCCGGGCTGCGGGTCACGCTGCGTCTGGCTGATCAGCACGCAGTAGTGACTGCCATCATACTCACGCGGATGTTTTTCAGCCGGGCAGACCGGATGCAGCGGCACGGCTACGCCGACGTTACGTAAATCCTCGCGCGGGTCCCGTTCATGCATTACATGGTCGTTGTAGGTAAAGCTGAGGCGGGTGCCGTCCGGACTGAAGACATGTACATGCGATCCGCCACGCAGTGCACCCGGCGTATAGGGCGCGGTAATATCGCAGGCGTCCAGCGTTTCCGCATGCCCCTCCTGCACGATGACGCCACGGCGATGATGAAAATCGTAATGCCAGTCTGCATCAGGATGTTCCGGGCCATGAATACAGACGTAGCGCGGCGGCAGCTCGGGGCTGACGGTCACCACGCCAACGTGAGCACCGTCGCGTGCCTGATAGAGAACGTCAACGGCGCCGGTAAAAACGTTAACCCGCTCAATGGTCAGGCCGGTAAAGGAGGCACCGGAGGGGCGCACGTCAAATGCCAGCCACTGGCTGTCGGCGGTCCAGACGTTGATATTGGTCAGCTGATGATGCCGCTGCGCAAAGGTAAACTGTTTTTCTGACATGGGATGCTCTTACAGATAACCGATGCGCTCACGGTACGCGATTCAGCTGTACAACGCAGCTATTTTGCCGCAGGTTGCACCGGAGCTGCCTGCGGCTCATGTTACAGCACCAGCTCTTCGATAACGTGCGCTACGCCATCTTCCCTGTTACTTTTGGTCACAAACTGCGCGATTTTTTTCACTGACTCAATGGCATTGCCCATCGCCACGCCGGTGCCGGCATATTCAATCATCGCCAGATCGTTCTCCTGATCGCCAATCGCCATCACCTCTGACTGCTGCAGGCCCAGTTTTTCCGCCAGCATCTTCACGCCATAGCCTTTGTTCACCAGCGGGTTAAGGATTTCCAGAAAATAAGGCGCGCTTTTCAGCACGGTGTAGCTGTCGCGCATGTTCGCCGGCAGCCCGGAGATCGCTTTATCCAGCAGCGCCGGTTTATCGATCATCATAATTTTCGGGAAGCGCGTCGCCGGATCCATCTCATCAACCGCGCGATAGCGCACTGGAATACCGGTCAGGCTGGCTTCATGAATGGTGTATTCGCTGATGTCTTTATTAGGCGTATAGAGGAAAGATTTGTCGAATGCCTGAAAATGCACGCCGAGTTCACGCGCCAGCTGCTCAAGATAGAGGTAATCGTCAAAGCTCAGCGTTTTCTCGGCAACCACTTCGCCGCTGTCAGCGCGGTGCGCCAGCGCGCCGTTGTTGCTGATGCAGTACTGACCCGGCTGGCGCAGATCCAGCTCTGTCAGATAGCGCTCAACGCCGACAAACGGACGGCCGGTTGCCAGCACAATCGACACGCCTTTATCGCGCGCCCGCCCGATGGCTGCTTTTACCGCCGGAGTAATTTCATGCTGCGGATTCAGCAGCGTGCCGTCCATATCGATCGCAATCAGTTTTATCGCCATAACGTCCTCGGTTAATTCAGGGTCTGGCTTTAATGCTAGCGCGATTCAGCTCTCATTGACCAGTTTATCGGCGCAGCGGATCGCAGATGCGGTGGGCGGCAGGCTGAGCCTGGTGGTTGAGATGCCGGATGGTGCAGGAGAAAGGACTTTGCGGATATAAAAAACCCCTCCCGGGCGGGAGGGGTCAGAGCGTATCAGATATCGATGTTAGCGGCTTTCAGCGCGTTCTCTTCGATAAAGGCGCGACGCGGCTCCACCGCATCGCCCATCAGCGTGGTGAAGAGCTGATCGGCAGCAATCGCATCCCTGATGGTGACGCGCAGCATACGGCGGCTGTCCGGATCCATGGTGGTTTCCCACAGCTGCTCCGGGTTCATCTCGCCCAGCCCTTTATAGCGCTGAATGGAGAGACCGCGGCGTGACTCTTTCACCAGCCACTCAATCGCCTGCTCGAAGCTGGCAACCGGCTGACGACGTTCGCCACGCTCGATATAGGCGTCCTCTTCAATCAGGCCGCGCAGCTGCTCGCCCAGCGCACAGATTTTGCGATACTCCGGGCCACCGATAAACTCGCTATCCAGCGGGTAGTCGGTATCCACACCGTGGGTGCGCACACGCAGTACCGGCTCAGCCAGCTGCAGCTCACGGTTTTCACGTACCTGCGCCACATAGGTGCTGCCGTGTGCTTCACGCTCGTTAAGATACGCTACCAGCGTCTCCAGCCAGCTGCTGACGGCGGCGGTATCATCCAGCCCTGCCAGCGTTGGATGGTAGACCAGCGCATTAAGCAGGGCTGCCGGGAAGCGACGCTCCATGCGTTTGATCATCTTCTGCGTGCTGTTGTACTCAGCGACCAGGCTCTCCAGCGGCTCACCGCCCAGCGCCGGTGCGCTGGCGTTGGTGTGCAGCGTAGCGCCGTCCAGCGCGATGGCGATCTGATACTGATCCATCGCGTCGGTGTCTTTAATATACTGTTCCTGCTTGCCTTTTTTCACTTTAAACAGCGGCGGCTGCGCAATGTAAACGTGGCCGCGCTCAATGATTTCCGGCATCTGACGGTAGAAGAAAGTCAGCAGCAGCGTACGGATATGTGAGCCATCGACGTCCGCATCGGTCATGATAATGATGCTGTGATAGCGCAGCTTATCCGGGTTGTACTCATCGCGGCCGATACCGCAGCCCAGCGCGGTGATCAGCGTGGCGACTTCCTGCGAAGAGAGCATTTTATCGAAACGCGCTTTCTCTACGTTGAGGATTTTACCCTTCAGCGGCAGAATCGCCTGGTTTTTACGGTTACGCCCCTGCTTCGCCGATCCGCCTGCGGAGTCACCCTCCACCAGGTAGATTTCAGAGAGCGCCGGATCGCGTTCCTGGCAGTCTGCCAGCTTGCCCGGCAGGCCCGCCAGGTCCAGCGCGCCTTTGCGGCGGGTCATCTCACGCGCACGGCGTGCTGCTTCGCGCGCCCGCGCCGCATCGATAATTTTGCCCACGACAATTTTTGCATCCGCCGGGTTTTCCAGCAGGTATTCGCTCAGCAGTTCATTCATCTGCTGCTCTACCGCAGATTTCACCTCGGAGGAGACCAGCTTATCTTTGGTCTGCGAAGAGAACTTCGGATCCGGCACTTTCACGGAAACCACAGCAATCAGGCCTTCACGCGCATCATCACCGGTGGCGCTGACTTTGGCTTTTTTGCTGTAGCCCTCTTTATCCATATAAGCGTTCAGCGTACGCGTCATCGCCGCACGGAAACCGGCAAGATGCGTTCCGCCATCGCGCTGCGGGATGTTATTGGTAAAGCAGTAGATGTTTTCCTGGAAACCATCGTTCCACTGCAGCGCCACTTCCACTCCGATGCCATCTTTCTCGGTAGAGAAGTAGAACACGTTAGGGTGAATCGGGTTTTTGTTGCGGTTCAGATACTCGACAAACGCCCTGATACCACCTTCGTAGTGGTAGTGGTCGCTCTTTTCGTCGCGCTTATCCTGCAGGCGAATAGAGACGCCGGAGTTCAGGAACGACAGTTCACGCAGGCGTTTGGCAAGGATTTCATATTCAAAATCGGTGACGTTGGTAAAGGTCTCGTGGCTTGGCCAGAAGCGCACGCGCGTACCCGTCGTCTCGGTATCGCCGGTAACGGCCAGTGGCGCCTGCGGCACGCCGTGCACATAGGTCTGCTGATGCACTTTGCCGTCGCGACGAATGGTCAGCTCCAGCTTCTGCGACAGGGCATTAACCACGGAAACGCCCACGCCGTGCAGGCCGCCCGATACTTTGTAAGAGTTGTCATCAAACTTACCGCCGGCGTGCAGAACGGTCATGATCACTTCCGCCGCAGAGACCCCCTCTTCCGGGTGAATACCGGTCGGAATACCGCGCCCGTCATCCTGCACCGACACGGAGTTATCCGCGTGGATAGTGACTACGATATCACTGCAGTGTCCGGCGAGCGCTTCGTCGATGGCGTTATCCACGACCTCGAATACCATGTGATGCAGACCGGTGCCGTCATCCGTATCGCCGATATACATACCCGGGCGTTTGCGTACCGCATCAAGCCCTTTCAGGACTTTGATACTTGAGGAGTCATAAGAATTCGACATCAACGTTTCTCGCTCATTTAATCTTCAGGTTGAACCGCTATTTTACCCTGTTCCACGCGGAACATCTTGCCCTTTTCGTCGCTCATATCGATTACATGCTCTGTGCCAATAGCGCTGACAAACACCTGAGCCTGTGTGGCTTTCAGCCGCTCTGCCAGCAGCCGCCGGCGTGTGTCATCCAGCTCGGATGCGAAGTCATCAATCAGGTATAAACAGCGACGTCCGCTGCTGCGCGTCAGGTACTCGCCCTGCGCTAAGCGCAGCGCGCACATCAGCAGCTTCAGCTGTCCGCGTGAGAGTAAATCTTCTACCGGCGTCCCTTCTGCACGAATACGGAAATCCGCTTTGTGCGGGCCGCTGGCGGTGTAGGTAAGCGCGCGATCGCGCTCAAAATTGCGCTCCAGCAGGTCGCCATAGTCGCTCTCTTTATCCCAGCCGCGCTGGAAAGAGAACGACAGGGCAAACTCAGGCAAGAACTGGCTGCAGGTCGCAGTGATCTCACTGGCAATGGCCGCGCTGTACTCTGCGCGCCAGGCGCTGATCTGTGCGGCCAGCGGTACCAGCTCCTGATCCCACGGACGGATCTGGCTGTAGCGTGAAGCCTGACGCAGTGCCGCGTTGCGCTGCTTCAGCAGGCGACGCAGATTGCTCCAGGCGATAAAAAAACCAGGGTAAGCATGAAAACAGCCCCAGTCGATATAGGCTCTGCGGTATTTGGGGCCGCCGTTGAGCAATGTAAACCCCTCGGGCGTAATCAGCTGCATCGGCAGCAGCTGTGCCAGTTCAGCCACTTTATGCCCGTCGCTGCCGTCAATCCGCACTTTACTGTCGCCGGCACGATTTTTGGTCAGCCCCACCGCCAGCGCGCGTTCACCGCTGCCATCAATACGCCCGTGCAGTACAAACGCCTCCTGCTCATGACGGATCACCCGTCCCGCCTGCAGGCTGCGAAACGCCCGCCCGTGGCCCAGCGTGTAAATCGCCTCCAGCACGCTGGTTTTACCGCTGCCGTTGGCGCCGACGAGGAAGTTGAAACCGGGTGCCAGGTCTAAGTCAGCCTGCTCAATATTACGAAAATCTTTAATCAGAAGGCGGGTTAAAGCCATGAACGAATCCAGCCAGAAGGGAATAGCCTAACGTTAACAATACGGGCCGTTGGCGGCGCAGGCAGTCTGGTCTCGGCCAGCGCGCAGATCCTGGGAGCATACTGAAGTATGTGACCAGGGGCGAGCACTGCCCGGGACCAGAATGGCAAGTAAGCCAGGCCGATATTTTCTGCTACAAGCGCATCGGCATGACGACGTATGCCGCAGCTGGACTGGCTACGTCTTCAATCTGTACGCTGGACACAGAGTCGGTGAGCAGCAGACGGACGTTCTCACACTTCAGCGCATTCAGCACATCCAGTACGTAACTGACGTTGAAGCCAATCTCCAGCTCGGTGCCGCTGTAAGAGACATCCAGCATCTCTTCTGCCTCTTCCTGCTCCGGATTGTTTGCCGTGATCTTCAGCTGATTTTCGGTGATATAGATGCGTACGCCGCGGAATTTTTCATTAGATAAAATGGCCGCACGGGCAAACGCCTGCTTGAGCAGATCGCAGCCCGCCTCCAGCGCCTTGTCCGGATTTTTTGGCAGCACGCGCCGGTAATCAGGAAAACGACCATCCACCAGCTTAGAGGTAAAGATGAAATCGCCGACGTGCGCCCGGATGTTACTGCTGCCAATCTGCACGCGCAGCGGGTTCTCGCCGCCGTCCAGCAGCCGAACCAGCTCAATCACCCCTTTACGCGGTACGATCACAGAGTGGTCTGGCAGCGCCTGGCCAATCGGCATGGCGCAGACCGCCAGACGGTGGCCGTCAGTGGCGACGGTACGCAGCTCTTCACCTTCGGTTTCAAACAGCATACCGTTGAGATAGTAGCGTACATCCTGATGCGCCATTGAAAACTGCGTGGCTTCAATCAGCCGTTTCAGCGTGGCCTGCGGCAGCGTAAATTCAACTTCGCTTTGCCAGTCATCCAGGTTGGGAAAATCGCTGGCGGGCAGCGTTGACAGCGAAAAACGACTGCGCCCGGAACGCACCAGCATGCGATCGCCTTCCAGCATAACGCTGATTTCAGCGCCTTCCGGCAGGCCGCGGCAGATATCAAGGAATTTGCGCGCCGGCACCGTGGTTGCACCCGGCTCGTGAGCCTGTTTCAGCGCCACGCGTGCCACCATTTCCATTTCCAGATCGGTTCCGGTCAGCAGCAACGATCCTTCATTTACCTGCAGCAGCAAATTTCCGAGGATCGGCAGCGTCGGACGTCCGCCAAGCGGACCACTTACCTGTTGCAGGGGCTTCAGCAACTGCTCACGTTCAACAATAAATTTCATATGCGTCAGGAAGATAATGTTCGGATAAGGTTAGAGAAATCTTCTTTGATGTCGTGGCTCTCTTCACGCAGCTGCTCTATTTTACGGCAGGCGTGCAGCACGGTGGTATGGTCACGGCCACCAAACGCATCGCCAATCTCTGGCAGACTATGGTTGGTCAGCTCTTTTGCCATCGCCATCGCCATTTGACGCGGCCGCGCCACAGAGCGCGACCGGCGTTTCGACAGCAAATCCGCCACTTTGATTTTGTAATATTCCGCTACGGTTTTCTGAATGTTGTCGATGGTAACCAGCTTCTCCTGCAGCGCCAGCAAATCACGCAGCGCTTCACGCACGAAGTCGATAGTAATGGCGCGTCCGGTAAAGTTGGCATTTGCGATCACGCGGTTCAGCGCGCCTTCAAGCTCACGCACGTTGGAACGCAGACGCTTGGCAATAAAGAAAGCGACTTCACCCGGCAGGCGGATGTCATTCTCATCCGCTTTTTTCATCAGAATAGCCACGCGCGTTTCCAGCTCAGGCGGCTCGATGGCAACAGTCAGACCCCAGCCGAAGCGCGACTTCAGACGATCTTCCACGCCGTTAATCTCTTTAGGATAACGGTCAGAGGTGAGAATGATCTGCTGATTGCCTTCCAGCAGCGCGTTGAAGGTGTGAAAAAACTCCTCCTGCGAGCGCTCTTTATTGGCAAAGAACTGGATATCATCGATCAGCAGTGCGTCCACAGAACGATAGTAGCGTTTGAACTCTTCAATCGCATTGTTCTGCAGCGCTTTTACCATGTCCTGCACAAAGCGCTCAGAGTGCATGTAGACCACTTTGGCGTTGGGCTTGCGGGCAATAATGCCATTCCCTACCGCGTGCAGCAGGTGCGTTTTACCCAGGCCTGTGCCGCCATACAGGAATAACGGGTTATAGGCCCCACCGGGGTTATCAGCCACCTGGCGTGCCGCCGCGCGCGCCAGCTGGTTCGATTTACCCTCAACAAAGTTGTCGAAGTTATGGCGGTTGTTCACATTCGAGCGATACGTCACATCTGCAGGTGCCGGTACGGAATCCCAGCTCGGACGCAGCAGCTGTGCCGGTGCCGGGCGGGTTTCCACCGGCGCCGGCGCACTGACGGTACTGGTCATCACCGGCTGCGCAGCGGCAACCTGAGCCACAGGACGCGTGCCCACTTCAAATCGCAGCAACGGCACATTTGCGCCGCAGAATTCGTTCAGCAGCCCGTTAATACTGTTGAGATATTTATCCCGAACCCAGTCGAGTACAAACCGATTTGGTGCATACAAGGCCAGCGTATTGTCGTTTAACTCAGCCTGCAGTGGACGGATCCACATGCTGAATTCGGTGGCAGGTAATTCATCCTGCAAACGGGCAAGACACTGTTGCCAAAGCGTAAGTGACACGGCGGACTCCACTCGTACAAAATCGATAAGAATTTCAGGCGCTAATAATAGAAACTGTCTTTTTTGACACAGGCGGTCAGAAAGCGCCTGCGACCGCTGTCTGCGGTAGTCATCCCCGGCGATCGCAGTGAGGATCGTCAGCGGAAGGGCGGATCATAGCGCAAAGCGCACCAGAGATCTTCCCTTTCTACACAGTTTTGATCCAATTTATCCACAGGGTGTAAAACCTTTGAACAGTTTATCCGTTCTGGCAAAAAAGCAAGCGAAGATCGCGCAGCAGACGCGAATTTTTCAGCCGCCGTCGCGTTTTTTTTCCTGTGGATAGCGTGTGCGATCGCAAGAAGATCCTGGACGATCCTTGCGCTTTCCTTTACAGGCCGTATAATTCCCCACCCGGCATTGGCACGTGGTGCATTAATGCCCGGAATTGCGGTGTTTCCGGGTATTCAGGTCCCGCGACCAGCGAAGTAAATTGACTCCGGACTGTACAATTATTACAATCCCGCCTCTTTATTAAAGACACATTGAGGCGTCGGTCGCTTTACTGCCCCGAAAACGCGTCACCCAGTGAAATTTTTCAAGTTTAGGTAGAAATCGCCATGAAACGCACTTTTCAACCGTCCGTACTGAAGCGCAACCGTTCACACGGCTTCCGTGCTCGTATGGCAACCAAAAATGGTCGTCAGGTTCTGGCACGTCGTCGTGCTAAAGGCCGTTCTCGTCTGACCGTTTCTAAGTAATAAAAGCTAACCCTCGTGGTTCAGCTCGCATTTCCCAGGGAGTTACGTTTGTTAACTCCCGCTCATTTCACTTTCGTCTTCCAGCAACCTCTTCGGGCTGGCACGCCGCAAATCACCATCCTCGGCCGCCGCAATTCGCTGGGGCATCCCCGCATCGGTCTTACCGTCGCTAAAAAACATGTAAAGCGCGCGCATGAACGCAACCGGATCAAGCGATTGACCCGCGAAAGTTTTCGTCTGCGTCAGCATGAACTGCCTGCGATGGATTTTGTTATTGTTGCGAAAAAAGGGATTGCCGACCTCGATAACCGGGCACTGATGGAAGCGTTGGAGAAACTATGGCGTCGTCACTGTCGCCTGGCTCGCGGCTCCTGATCGCCCTGATACGCGTCTATCAACGCGCTATCAGCCCTCTGCTGGGACCTCATTGCCGGTTCCATCCCACCTGTTCGCAGTACGGGATTGAGGCCCTGCGCCGTTTCGGCGTGATAAAAGGCAGTTGGTTGACGATTAAACGCGTATTAAAATGCCACCCCTTGAACCCGGGTGGCGACGATCCTGTGCCGCCAAAAACCTTTGATACCAGAGAACATTAACGATGGATTCGCAACGCAATCTTTTTCTCATCGCTTTTCTGTTCGTGTCTTTTATGATCTGGCAAGCCTGGCAGACGGACCACGCTCCGCAGCCACAGCAGACCCAGACCACGCAGAACACAAGCAGCGCAGCGGGTGATGCCGCCACTTCCGGCGTGCCGGCCAGCGGTCAGGGCAAAACGATCACCGTTAAAACTGACGTCCTGTCACTTAATATCAACACGCGCGGTGGTGATATTGAACAGGCTCAGCTGCTGACCTACCCGGATAAGCTCGGCTCCGACGCCCCATTCCAGCTGCTGGAAACCACGCCGGCATTTGTTTATCAGGCGCAGAGCGGCCTGACCGGTCGTAACGGCCCGGATAACCCGAACAATGGCGCGCGTCCACTCTATACTGCCGCACAGGATAGCTTTGACATGGCCGATGGCCAGACTGAACTGCGTGTGCCGCTGAGCTGGACCGGCGAAAACGGTGTGGTTTATACCAAAACCTTCATCTTTAAGCGTGGCGAGTTTGCGGTTAACGTTGACTACAACATCAATAACACCTCACAGCAGCCGCTGGAAGTGGCGATGTTTGGTCAGCTGAAGCAGACCATCGACCTGCCTAAACATCGCGATACGGGCAGCAACAACTTTGCGCTGCACACCTTCCGCGGTGCCGCCTACTCCACCAGCGATGCGAAATATGAGAAATATAAGTTCGATACCATCGCTGATAACGAAAACCTGAGCACCACCACCAGCAACGGCTGGGTCGCGATGCTGCAGCAGTATTTCGCCACGGCATGGGTGCCGCGTACACAGGGCAACAACACCCTGTATACCAGCAACCTCGGCAACGGTGTGGCGGCGATTGGCTATAAGTCAGCGCCGGTTACGGTTGGTGCAGGTGCACAGCAGACGCTGGGCGCAACGCTGTGGGTCGGCCCGGAAATTCAGGATAAGATGGCTGCCATTGCGCCGCACCTTGACCTGACCGTGGATTACGGCTGGCTGTGGTTTATCTCTCAGCCGCTGTTCAAGCTGCTGAAGTTCCTGCACAGCTTTATCGGTAACTGGGGCTTCTCCATTATCGTCATCACCTTCATCGTGCGCGGCATCATGTACCCGCTGACCAAAGCGCAGTACACCTCGATGGCCAAGATGCGCATGCTGCAGCCGAAGATTCAGGCGATGCGTGAGCGTCTGGGCGATGACAAGCAGAAGCAGAGCCAGGAAATGATGGCGCTCTACAAAGCGGAAAAAGTGAATCCGCTGGGTGGCTGTCTGCCGCTGGTTATTCAGATGCCAATCTTCCTGGCACTCTACTATATGCTGTCTGGCTCGGTAGAACTGCGCCACGCGCCGTTTGTACTGTGGATCCATGACCTCTCTGCGCAGGACCCGTACTACATTCTGCCGGTGCTGATGGGGATCACCATGTTCTTCATCCAGAAGATGTCACCGACCACCGTGACCGATCCTATGCAGCAGAAGATCATGACCTATATGCCGGTGATCTTCACCGTCTTCTTCCTGTGGTTCCCGGCGGGTCTGGTGCTGTACTACATCGTCAGCAACCTGGTCACCATTCTCCAGCAGCAGCTGATTTACCGCGGCCTGGAAAAACGGGGCCTGCATAGCCGCGACAAGAAGAAAGCGTAACCTTCAGCCCGGCTGAGCAACAGGTATAATCAAGGGGCGGCATTTATGTCGCCCTGTTTTTTTTCTATTTTTTCAGCCCGGCACAGCGCGGGCAAGAGGACGATCATGAGCCACAGCGATACTATCGTTGCGCAGGCAACCCCGCCGGGCCGCGGCGGCGTCGGTATACTGCGTATCTCAGGCAGCCGGGCAGCAGACGTTGCACAGGCTGTGCTGGGTAAACTGCCAAAGCCGCGCTACGCCGATTACCTGCCCTTTACCGATGCAGATGGCAGCGTGCTGGATCAGGGCATTGCGCTGTGGTTCCCGGGTCCGAACTCCTTTACCGGTGAAGATGTCCTGGAGCTGCAGGGTCACGGCGGACCGGTGATCCTCGACCTGCTGCTGAAACGCATTGTCGCCCTGCCCGGCCTGCGCATTGCGCAACCGGGTGAGTTTTCTGAGCGTGCGTTTCTGAATGACAAGCTCGATCTGGCGCAGGCCGAGGCGATTGCCGACCTGATTGATGCCAGCTCGGAGCAGGCGGCGCGCTCGGCGGTGAACTCGCTGCAGGGTGTATTTTCACAGCGCGTGAATGCGCTGGTGGAAGCGCTGACCCATCTGCGTATCTATGTCGAGGCCGCCATCGACTTTCCGGATGAGGAGATCGACTTTCTTTCCGACGGTAAGATTGAAGCGCAGCTTAATGCGGTGATCGGCGACCTGAATGGCGTACGCGCCGAAGCGCGTCAGGGCAGCCTGCTGCGTGAAGGCATGAAAGTGGTGATTGCCGGGCGCCCGAACGCAGGTAAATCGAGCCTGCTGAATGCGCTGGCGGGACGCGAAGCGGCTATCGTCACTGACATTGCCGGCACCACGCGCGATGTTCTGCGCGAACATATTCATATTGATGGAATGCCGCTGCACATCATTGATACCGCCGGACTGCGTGAAGCCAGCGATGAAGTGGAGCGCATCGGCATTGAGCGCGCCTGGCAGGAGATTGAACAGGCCGATCGGGTGCTGTTTATGGTGGATGGTACAACCACGGACGCTACCGAGGCAGCGGCTATCTGGCCCGATTTTGTCGCGCGCTTACCGGCGGCGCTGCCCATTACCGTAGTGCGTAACAAAGCGGACATGACCGGTGAGACCCTGGGACTGAGTGAGGCAAACGGCCATGCGCTGATCCGCCTTTCAGCCCGGACCGGCGACGGCGTGGAAACGCTGCGAGATCATCTGAAGCAGAGCATGGGCTTTGCCGGAAATATGGAAGGCGGGTTCCTTGCGCGCCGCCGCCACCTGCAGGCGCTGGAGAGTGCCGCCGCACATCTGCAGCAGGGAAAAGCGCAGCTGCTGGGCGCGTGGGCGGGAGAGCTGCTCGCGGAAGAGCTGCGGCTGGCACAGCAGGCGCTGAGTGAAATCACCGGCGAATTTACCTCTGACGATCTGCTGGGCCGTATTTTCTCCAGCTTCTGCATCGGGAAATAAGCGCGTACCGCTCTTTGCCGGTCGATCATACATCTTTGTTATTTGGCACCCTTTCTCCTTTGCAGTATAACGATGAAGGCTGCGTTAAACGCAGCCTCTATTATTCATGCTAAAAACCGGGCCTGCGCCGCAGCCTGAACAGGAGAGAAACATGAGTACACCGCTCGACAGCGCGGCGCTTGATGCGCTGTTTACTGACGCCCGCACCCACAGCCACTGGCAGGATAAGCCGGTTTCACAGGCGTTGCTGCGGGAGCTCTATACCCTGACAGCACTGGGCCCGACCTCTGCTAACTGTTCGCCGGGCCGCTTTGTGTTTGTTACCTCGGCGGAAGGCAAAGCAAAGCTGAAGCCCGCCCTCTCTTCAGGCAACGTGGACAAAATCATGTCGGCACCGGTAACGGTGATTGTCGCCTGGGATCCGGAATTTTTTGAGCAGCTGCCAAAACTGTTTCCGTTTGGTGACGCGCGCAACTGGTTTACCAGCAGCCCGGAGCTGACAAAAGAGACCGCGTTCCGTAACAGCAGCCTGCAGGCAGGCTACATGATCCTTGCCGCGCGTTCGCTCGGTCTGGATGCCGGTCCGATGTCCGGCTTTGATCCCGCCAAAGTTAATGCCGCTTTCTTCAGCGAAAGCAAATGGCAGGTTAACATGCTGATCAATCTTGGCTACGGTGAGGCAGGTAAACTGCATCCGCGCCTGACGCGACTCAGTTTCGATGAAGCCACCGCCTTTGCCTGAAAGCCGGCAGTCCGTCTGCGCTCTGCCGGTCGGTCCGGCAGAGTTTCTGTCCCGCCTTATTCCGCGCTGATATTCAGTCTTATCTGAATTTACCGTTCTTCAGGGAAAGCCGGATGCAAACATCTAAGAAAATTCTTACAATGCCACTGATGATTATTCGCCCATTTTCACGGAGCGACAGATGGCTGGTCATTTTGTGCGCTGGACGGGCACCACGCCCCTGCCGGTAACGACTTCACGGATCCCCCCGGATGTGCTGGATAGCGCAGCCCGTCTGCCCGACCGGCGACGCGGGCGTTTTCTGGCTGCCCGCGAACTGCTGGCACAGCTGATGCTGCGGATCTACGGCATTGATCAGCTGCCGCAGCTGAGCGTCAGCAACAGCGGGCGTCCGCGCTTTGCCGACCCGGCCCTGCCTGATTTCAGCATCTCCTATACAGGCCATATCACCGGCGTGCTGCTGGCGGAAGAAGGCGGGCGTGCCGGACTGGATATGGAGATTGTGCGCGCGCACAGCCGGCAGACGCAGGAAGCGCTGATGCAGGAGCTCTCTTCCGGTGAAAAAGCGTGGATCAACGCGCAGCAGGATTTTATGGAGGCAGCAACGCAAATCTGGACGCTGCGCCAGAGCGTTCTCAAGCTGACCGATGAAGCAGATCGGGGCCTCTCTTCGCTGCGGCTTCATCCGGCGTCAGGCCGGTTGCGGTCCACGGTATTTCCCGATATTCAGGCCATCTGCGACGCCGAGCCGACGCTGGTCTGGTCATGTGCACTTTCACCTGGCACAGAGCATCTGCGTCTGTGGGAGATTGACGCGCAGCAGCAGCAGTGGGTTGCGCTGCGTGATATTGAAATGAATAAGCCGAACATGGATTCGCATACGCTGCGGCTGACCAGCCTGCCCGGCGAGCGTATCGCCGGACAGCAGGAGATGCGACAGCTCTGAAGCGGGTGGCCACCCAGGCCACCTGGAGCGTCAGTGCGCGTCGATAAACGCGATTTTCAGTGTAAACAACAGCGCAACCACCACGACACAGGGGCTGATTTCACGCCAGCGTCCGGTTCCCAGCTTCATCACGCAGTAGGCGATAAAGCCCAGCGCGATCCCTTCCGTAATTGAGAAACTGAACGGCATCATCGCCGCGGTGACAAAGGCCGGTACCGCTTCGGTAAGATCGTCCCAGCGTACGCGCGACAGCGATGCCGTCATCAGTACGCCGACATAGATCAGCGCACCCGCTGCCGCATAGCCCGGCACCATCGCCGCCAGCGGCGACAGGAATATCGCCAGCAGGAACAGCAGGCCGGTAATAACCGCCATCAGCCCGGTACGGCCGCCAATGGCAACCCCTGACGAACTCTCAATATAGGCTGTCACCGATGACGTACCGGCCAGCGCCCCCGTGACGGAGCTGATGCTGTCCACATACAGCGCCTGCTTCATACGCGGAAACGTTCCTTTTTCATCGGTCAGGCCCGCTTTATCCGTCACGCCAATCAGCGTACCGGACGAGTCAAACAGATTGACCAGCATAAAGGAGAAGATCACGCCTGCCATACCGATATTGAACGCGCCTTTAATATCCACCGCACCCACTACCGCCGAGATTGACGGCGGCGGCGCAAAGAAACCAGTGAACCTGACGTCACCCAGCGCAAGGCCTATGCTGGTTGTGACCACAATAGAGACCAGCACCGCCGCATGAATATTACGCGATGCCAGAATAGCGATAATGAAAAAGCCCAGCGCCCCCAGCAGCACGCTGTGCGACGTCAGATTACCGACCGCCACCAGCGTTTCCGCGTTTGGCACAATGATGCCGGCATTTTTCAGCCCCATCATTGCGATAAACAGGCCAATACCGGCGGTGATCCCGGTACGCAGGCAGAGCGGAATATTGGCTATCATCCAGTAGCGCACGCGCAGCAGCGTCAGAATCAGCAGTCCCAGCGCGCCCCAGAAAATGGCGCCCATCCCTATTTGCCAGGAATACCCCATTGCACCGACTACCACAAAAGCGAAAAAGGCGTTCAGACCCATCGCCGGTGCCAGCGCAACCGGCAGGTTTGCTATCAGCCCCATCAGGATACTGCCAAAGGCGGCAATCAGGCAGGTGGTGACAAATACCGCCTGGGTATCCATACCGGCAGCGCCGAGGATTTGCGGGTTAACAAAGACGATATAGACCATCGTCAGAAAAGTGGTGAACCCGGCAATCACTTCAGTGCGTACCGTGGTCCCGTGTTCCTGCAGTTTAAATATGCGCTGCAGCAGGCCCTGAGTCTTCATTTTGCTGTTCCGCTGAAAAATTTATCGCCGCGTATCCTATAGGCTTTATCGCGGTAAAACACGGAATTTTCGCAACCGGTTGCCTGCTGCTGCCTGGCGTAATCCAGGCTAGAGTAAAAGCTGAACAGTTATCAAAAGGATAGAATGCAATGACAGTGGAATGTGTGTTCTTTGATTGTGACGGCACGCTGGTCGACAGCGAAATGCTCTGCACGCAGGGCTATGTGAATACTTTTGCGCGCTATGGCATTACGCTATCGCTGCAGCAGATGTTTGAACGGTATAAAGGCGTGAAGCTTTACGACATTATTCGCGACATCAGCGAACAGTATCATCAGGCGCTGCCGGTAACAGAGGTGGAGCACGCCTATCGCACCGAAGTCGCACGCCTGTTTGAGCAAGAGCTGCAGCCGATCAGCGGTGCGGCGGCGCTGGTGGCGCAAATCCGCGTTCCGATGTGCGTGGTTTCCAACGGACCGGTAAAGAAAATGCAGCATTCGCTGGGTCTCACCGGCATGCTGCCGTGGTTTACCGATCGCCTCTACAGCGGCTATGACATTCAGGCATGGAAACCCGATCCGCAGCTGATGTTTCACGCCGCAGAACAGATGCAGGTGCCGCTCGACCGCTGCATTCTGGTGGATGATTCCGAAGCGGGCGCCCGCGCCGGCATTGCCGCAGGTATTCCGGTGTTTTATTACTGCGCCGATGCGCATAATCCCGCAATCGATCATCCGCTGGTAACGCGGTTTGATGATATGGCGCAGCTACCGTCGCTGTGGCAGGCACGCGGCTGGACGCTGGTATCCACCTGCAATGTTTTGTAGGCGGCGCATTCACGCGCCCCCGGTATGAGACGCCGTGCATCGCCTGATACCAGGGCGGCATGAATGCCGCCCCTGCGGATGCATCTAATGCTGCCCCTGCAATGCTCTGTAGGGGGCGCATTTATGCGCCCCTGGCATGAGACGCCGTGCATCGCCTGATGAACCGGGCGGTATCGCCTGATACCAGGGCGGCATGAATGCCGCCCCTGCGGATGCATCTAATGCTGCCCCTGCAATGTTTTGTAGGGGGCGCATTTATGCGCCCCTGGCATGAGACGCCGTGCATCGCCTGATGACCCGGGCGGCACCGCCTTACACCAGGGCGGCATAAATGCCGCCCCTGCGGATGCATCTAATGCCGCCCCTGCAATGTTTTGTAGGGGGCGCATTTATGCGTCCCTGGCGTGCGCGCAGGCTATCAGCCTATTGCGCCCAGCGAGTCCTCATTACTCTGCTTCTTCGGCAGCAGAAACAGTGTGGCGAAAATATCCAGCAGATAAATCAGCGCCAGCAGCGTAATGGCCGCGGTAAATGAAATCTGCGTAGCCAGCGCGCCAATCACCAGCGGACCAAAACCGCCAACGCCGCGCCCGAGGTTAAACAGTACATTTTGCGCGGTGGCACGCGCCTGCGGCGGAAACGTATCGGAGATCAGCGCGCCATAGCCGCCAATCATGCCGTTAACAAACATCCCCATGATGGCGCCGGTAAACAGCATGATCGTCGGATCGCGTAGCTGCGCATACACCACCACCATCGCCACGGCACCGAACTGGTACAGCAGAAAAATTTTCCAGCGGGCGAAGCGATCGGCCAGCACGCCAAACAGCCAGATCCCCAGGGTCATACCCACTACGGTCACCGCGGTCCACAGTCCCGATTTTGTCAGGCTGAAACCAAAGCTGGAGGAGAGATAGCTCGGCATCCAGATCATCAGACCGTAGTAGCCAAAGTTCTGTACCGAGCAGAGGATAAAAATGCCCAGGCTCGCTTTGCGGGTGGCACGGTCAGCAAACAGCATTTTTATACGGGCTGTAAATGAGAGTGCCGGTACGCTTTTTACCTGCCGTGTGAAGCTCTCCGGCTCACCCATACTGCGCCGCAGCACAAAGGAGAGTAGCGCAGGCAGCATGCCCACCAGAAACATGCCGCGCCAGCCAATTACGCTGAGCAGCGGCGGCGTGATAAAGGCAGCCAGCAGGACGCCGAGCTGCCAGCCGATGCCGACCCAGGCCGATGCACGGTTGCGCTTCTCCTGCGGCCAGGCTTCGGCGATCAGCGCCATACCGATACCAAATTCACCGCCCAGCCCCACCCCGGCCAGGGTCCGGTACGCCAGCAGATCCCAGTAGCCCTGCGCCACCGCGCACAGACCGGTAAACAGGGAAAACATCAGTATCGTCACGGTCAGGATGCGGATCCGGCCAAAGCGATCGCTGAGATGACCAAACAGAATGCCGCCGATCACTGCACCAATCAGCGTCCAGGTCACCAGCGAGCCCGCCTGCGACGGGTCGAGTACCAGCGATACGCTGATGGCCGGCAGCATAAAACCGAGGATCAGCAGATCAAATCCATCCATGGCGTAGCCGCTGATTGCGGCCAGCATCGCTTTAGCCGGCGTTACGGCAGGTTTAGCAGAGCGGGAAAGGGACATAAAAGAGTACCTGGCGAAAAAAAGTGCGCCAAGTATAAAGAGCGGGCGGCGGAGTGACCAATCAGAAATGGTAATGGCTGCCGCGCCGGCAGCCGGAAAGGATAATCAGGAGGGCCGGTTGCTGCCGTCGTCGCCGGAGAGCAGTTCATCCAGCCGGTCGCCGCCAACATGGCGGAAATCCTGCCCTTTAACAAAATAGAAGATGATTTCGCAGATATTCTGACAGCGGTCGCCGATTCGCTCAATGGCGCGCGCGCAGAACAGGGCGGTCAGCACGCTGGGAATAGTGCGCGGATCTTCCATCATGTAGGTCATCAGCTGGCGCACGATGCCTTCGTACTCCTTATCCACTTTTTTATCTTCGCGGTAGATAGTGATGGCGGCGCTGAGATCCATGCGCGCAAACGCATCCAGCACGTCATGCAGCATCTGCACCGTGTGATGGCCCAGCGACTCCAGACTGACCAGCAGCGGCAGATGCTGCTGACCAAACTTTTCCAGCGCGGTGCGGCTGATTTTCTCCGCCACGTCACCAATACGCTCCAGCTCAGAGATCGCTTTGATAATGGCCATCACCAGCCGCAGGTCGCTGGCGGTGGGCTGACGCTTGGCGATAATACGCACGCACGCCTCATCAATCTCCACCTCCATCATATTGACCTTCTGGTCGCCCTCAATCACCCGGCGCGCCAGTTCCGCATCCTGATTATGCATGGCGGTAATGGCGTCAGTGAGCTGCTGCTCCACCATGCCGCCCATGATCATCACCTGCGTGCGAATGTGCTCCAGCTCGGCGTTAAACTGACCGGAGATATGTTTATTAAGATTTAAATTATCCATGGGTCTCTCCTGAATCAGCCGTAACGACCGGTGATGTAATCTTCAGTCTGCTTCTGTGCGGGTTTGGTAAACAGCGTATCGGTGTCGCTGAACTCAATCAGCTCACCAAGATACATAAACGCCGTATGATCGGAGCAGCGGGCGGCCTGCTGCATATTGTGCGTCACAATCACCACGGTGTAATCCTGCTTAAGCTCGGTGATCAGCTCTTCGATGCGGCCGGTGGAGATAGGGTCCAGCGCCGAGCAGGGCTCATCCAGCAGCAGCACTTCCGGCCGGATGGCGATACCGCGTGCGATGCAGAGACGCTGCTGCTGCCCGCCGGAAAGACTGTAACCGCTCTGATGAAGCTTGTCTTTGGTTTCGTTCCACAGCGCGGCTTTGGTCAGCGCCCACTGCACGCGCTCATCCATATCCGCGCGCGACAGCTTCTCAAACAGACGCACGCCGAAGGCGATATTGTCATAAATTGACATCGGAAACGGCGTTGGCTTCTGAAACACCATGCCGACGCGCGCGCGCAGCAGGGCGATATCCTGGTGTGACGCGAGGATATTGTCGCCATCCAGCAGAATTTCACCCTCTGCACGCTGCTCCGGATAGAGCGAATACATTTTATTAAACGTGCGCAGCAGCGTGGATTTTCCGCAGCCTGACGGGCCGATAAACGCGGTGACCTGATTTCGGGCAATATCCAGATTGATATCTTTCAGCGCGTGAAATTTACCGTAATGAAAGTTCAGATTGCGCACCTGGATTTTACCGGCAGAAGGGGTTGCCATACTCATTGCTTATCTCTCTTATGCAGCGCCGCCAGAGCCGCGCCGGAAAATTAGTGTTTGCCTTTGGTGAAGATCATGCGGGCAACAATATTCAGCAGCAGCACGCACAGCGTAATGATCAGTACACCTGCCCACGCCAGACTCTGCCATTCGGCAAACGGGCTCATGGCGAACTTGAAGATAGTGACCGGCAGGTTAGCCACCGGCTGCATCATGTCAGTGCTCCAGAACTGATTTGAGAGCGCGGTAAACAGCAGCGGGGCGGTTTCACCGGCGATACGCGCAATTGCCAGCAGTACGCCGGTAATGATGCCGGAGACCGACGCTTTCAGCGTAATGGCTGAGATCATCTTCCACTTCGGCGTGCCCAGCGCGTATGCCGCTTCGCGCATGCTGTCCGGCACCAGCCGCAGCATATTCTCGGTGGTACGGATCACAATCGGGATCTGCAGCAGCGCCAGCGCCGCAACGCCTGCCCAGCCGGAGAAGTGCTGCATCTGCGATACCACAATGGTGTAAACAAACAGTCCGACCACAATAGAAGGCGCGGAGAGCAGGATGTCGTTAATAAAGCGGATCACCTCTGCCAGCCAGCTCTTACGGCCATACTCCGCCAGCCAGATCCCGGCCATAATGCCCAGCGGTGTACCAAAAAAGGTGGACCAGAAAATCAGCAGGCCGCTGCCCGCCAGCGCATTTGCCAGCCCGCCGCCAGCGGTATTGGGCGGCGGCGTCGACTCGGTAAACAGCGACCAGCTTAGCCCGTCGACGCCCCTGGTCACCGTGGTGAACAGGATCCAGATCAGCCAGAAGAGGCCAAACGCCATAGTGAGCAGCGACAGCGTCAGGGCGATTTTATTTTTTGTACTGCGCCACGCCTGCATTTTACGGCGCGAGGCTTCCAGCTCAGTACGGCTCTGCATTTCTATAGCGGTCATGAACGGGCCCCTTCACTTTTGGCCAGCCGCAGGATCATCAGCTTCGAGATCGCCAGCACGATAAAGGTGATGACAAACAGGATCAGACCCAGCTCCATCAGCGCAGCGACATGCACGCCCGACTCCGCTTCAGCAAACTCGTTAGCCAGCGCTGAGGTAATACTGTTGCCGGGCATAAACAGCGAAGCGCTGTCGAGCTGGTAGGTGTTACCGATAATAAAGGTCACCGCCATGGTCTCTCCCAGCGCACGCCCCAGTCCCAGCATTACGCCACCGATAACGCCGTTTTTGGTAAACGGCAGCACGATGCGCCAGATCACTTCCCAGGTGGTGCAGCCGATGCCATATGCGGACTCTTTCATCATCACCGGCGTCTGTTCAAAAACGTCACGCATCACCGAAGCGATATAGGGAATGATCATAATCGCCAGAATGACGCCTGCGGCCAGGATACCGATACCAAACGCCGGGCCGGAGAACAGCGTGCCGACGATGGGAATGTTAGCCATGACGTTGCCGACCGGCGTCTGAAAATATTCTGCAAACAGCGGCGCAAAGATAAACAGACCCCACATGCCATAAACAATGCTCGGGATGGCCGCCAGCAGCTCAATGGCGGTGCCAAGCGGACGACGCAGCCAGCCGGGTGCCAGCTCGGTCAGAAACAGCGCGATCCCGAAGCTTACCGGTACCGCGATGATGAGTGCGATCAGGGAGGTCACCAGCGTGCCGTAAATCGGCACCAGTGCGCCAAACTCTTCGTTTGGGGCATCCCAGGTTTTGGTCCAGAGAAAGGCGAAGCCAAACTTCTGAATGCTGGGCCAGGAAGAGACGATCAGGGAGACAATAATGCCACCCAGCAGCAGCAGGACAATCAGCGCAGAGAGTTTGACCAGTGCGCCAAAAATCATGTCGCCTTGCTTACCCGGTGCTTTGAATGTCGGCTTGGTAGCAGCCATAAAATTCTCGGTTCTCAGAGGATATGCAGGGCGGCCAGATAGCCGCCCCCGGAATACTCAGCCAGCCGCCGAGTCTGACAGTGGCTTACTGCCAGAGCGCTTTGCCGCTGCTGTCTTTGATATTCGCTTTCCATGCCGCGCGGATCTGCGTCACCACGCTCTCCGGCAGCGCTGCATAATCCAGCGCCGTTGCGGTTTTACTGCCGCCTTTATAGGCCCAGTCAAAGAACTTCAGCACTTCTGCGCCCTTCTCCGCATTGGCCTGATCTTTGTAAATCAGGATAAAAGTGGTGGAGGCGATCGGCCATGCGTCGTCACCTTTCTGGAACGTCAGATCCTGGGCAAACGAGCTGCTCCAGTCAGCGCCTTTCGCGGCGTTGGCAAAGCTGCTTTCGCTCGGGGCCACCGGCTTGCCATCCGCATCCAGCAGTTTGGTGTAGGTCAGGTTATTCTGTTTCGCATAGGCATATTCGACATAGCCAATTGAACCTGGCAGACGCTGCACAAAGGCGGCCACGCCATCATTGCCTTTGCCGCCAAGGCCGGTTGGCCAGTTAACGGTGTTGCCTTTGCCTACTTTGCCTGCCCAGTCACTGTTCACTTTGGTCAGGTAGCTGGTAAACACAAAGGAGGTACCGGAGCCATCGGCGCGGCGCACAACGTTGATATTGGTGTCAGGCAGCTTCAGGTCCGGGTTCAGCTTAGCAATCGCCGGATCGTTCCACTTTTTGATGGTGCCAAGATAGATGTCACCCACGGTTTTGCCGTCAAGGGTCAGCTCGCCTGACTTCACACCCGGAAGGTTAACGGCCAGCACCACACCACCGATAACGGTCGGAAACTGGAACAGGCCATTTTTCTGCAGATCTTCCTCTTTCATCGGCGCATCAGAGGCACCGAAATCCACCGTTTTCGCGATGATCTGCTTTACGCCACCCGAAGAGCCGATCCCCTGATAGTTGATTTTGCTACCGGTGGCCTGCTGATACTCTGCTGCCCACTTGGCATAAACCGGGGCCGGGAAGGTCCCGCCAGCACCCGTCAGATCGGTGGCGGCAAACGCAGAAACTGCGCTGACGGCGAAAGTGGCGGCGAGGAGTCGGGCTACGGTGCTACGCATCAGTGTCATGTTCCCTCCGGGGGAGTATAAATCAGGCTTAACGCCGTTTTAGTTGGAGTCAGTGATTGCTGCTGGAGGGAAAATAGGACAGTTTGATGACAGCGAAATGTACGAAATATGACAGTTTTATGACGAAGATAAAAACCGGGCGGGCCCGTTGCAGGCCCGCCCGGCTTAGCGATTACTCAACGGTAACCGATTTTGCCAGGTTACGCGGCTGGTCCACGTCGGTGCCTTTGATCAGCGCCACATGATAAGAGAGCATCTGCAGCGGCACGGTGTAGAAGATAGGGGCGATCACCTCTTCCACGTGCGGCAGTGAGATAATTTTCATCCCTTCGCTGTCGCTGAAGCCTGCATCGCCATCGGCGAAGACATAGAGCAGGCCACCGCGTGCGCGCACTTCTTCGATGTTGGACTTCAGTTTTTCCAGCAGCTCATTGTTAGGTGCGACCACGATCACCGGCATATCAGCATCAATCAGCGCCAGCGGGCCGTGTTTCAGCTCGCCAGCCGCATAGGCTTCCGCATGAATATAGGAGATCTCTTTGAGCTTCAGCGCCCCTTCCATGGCAATCGGGTATTGATCGCCGCGGCCAAGGAACAGTGCATGATGCTTGTCAGAGAAATCTTCTGCCAGGCTCTCAATGATCTTGTCCTGCGCCAGCATCTGCTCAATACGGCTTGGCAGCGCCTGCAGCGCGTGGACAATCTCATGCTCGGTTTCCGGCTTCATACCGTGCAGGCGGCCCAGTTTAGCCACCAGCATCAGCAGTACCGTCAGCTGCGTGGTAAAGGCTTTCGTGGAAGCCACGCCAATTTCCGTGCCCGCTTTGGTCATCAGCGCCAGATCGGATTCGCGCACCAGTGAAGAACCGGCCACGTTGCAGATAGCCAGTGAGCCAAGATAACCCAGCTCTTTAGAGAGACGCAGGGCCGCCAGCGTATCAGCGGTTTCGCCCGACTGCGACAGGGTGATCAGCAGGCTGTTTTTACGTACTGCGGATTTGCGGTAGCGGAACTCAGAAGCGATCTCAACGTCACAGGGGATGTTCGCCAGTGATTCAAACCAGTAGCGCGATACCATACCGGAGTTGTAGGAGGTGCCGCAGGCGATAATCTGGATATGCTCTACTTTGCTCAGCAGCGACTCTGCATGCTCACCCAGCTCGCGCAGATCGACAATTCCGTCGTGGAAGCGACCCGCCAGCGTGTTTTTGATGGCGTTAGGCTGCTCGTAGATCTCTTTCTGCATATAGTGGCGATAGATCCCTTTATCACCCGCGTCATACTGCGCGTTTGATTCGATCTCGGCACGCTGTACCTGATGGCCTTCGCGATCGATGATAGTGACTTCGCGGCGGGTAACCTCAGCAATATCGCCCTCTTCCAGGTAGATAAAGCGGCGGGTAACCGGCAGCAGTGCCAGCTGATCGGATGCGATAAAGTTCTCGCCCACGCCACGGCCAATCACCAGCGGACTGCCGGAGCGCGCGGCTACCAGCACCGACGGATCGCGGCTGTCCATGATAACCATACCGTAAGCACCGCGCAGCTGTGGGATCACGCGCAGGATCACCTCGCGCAGCGTACCGCCCTGCTTCTGCTCCCAGTGCACCAGATGCGCCACCACTTCGGTGTCCGTCTCGGAGGCAAAATGGTAGCCACGTTCAATCATTTGCGCGCGCAGCGGCTCATGGTTTTCAATAATGCCGTTATGCACCACGATGATCTGCTCTGAGACATGCGGATGCGCATTTGCCTCTGAAGGTTCACCGTGCGTGGCCCAGCGGGTGTGGGCAATACCGGTACCGCCAATCAGCGGCTGCTGGTCTGCGGCCTCCGCCAGATTAGCCACTTTGCCTACGCGACGCAGACGCGTCACGTGCCCCTGACGATCGACGACCGCCAGACCGGCTGAGTCATAACCGCGATACTCCAGACGACGCAGACCTTCCAGCAGGATCTCTGCAATGTCACGCTGCGCTACTGCTCCAACAATTCCACACATATTCGTTTCCTGACTTCATGGCGTTCGGCCATTGCGTTGTCATCTGACCTGATTTCCGGCTACGCCGGTTCCCCGAGCCTTGTAGAGAGTGGGGATATCGTTATAGCACTGCTAAACGGGCCGATCTTTGCCAGCCCTTAAAATTTATTTTTTCTTCACCGGGCGCTGCCAGCCCGCTTTCTGCTGCTGTTCTTTGCGGTTGTAGACCAGATCGGCGGCGGTGACATCTTTCATCACCGTGGTACCGGCGGCAATCGTTGCACCGGCGGCCACGCGCACCGGCGCCACCAGCTGCGTATCGGAGCCGACAAAGACGTCGTCACCAATAATCGTTTTGAATTTGTTAGCCCCATCGTAGTTGCAGGTGATGGTGCCTGCCCCGATGTTAACGCCCGCGCCTATTTCGGCATCACCCAGGTAGGAGAGGTGGCCCGCCTTGGAGCCTTTGCCGAGCGTGGCTTTTTTCATTTCCACAAAGTTGCCAACGTGCGCCTGCTCCGCCAGCTCGCTGCCCGGGCGCAGCCGGGCAAACGGTCCGACCGTGCAGGCTGCAGCCAGCGTCGCGTCTTCAATCACAGAGTAAGGGCTGATCTCACAGTCATCACCCAGAATGCTGTTTTTGATCACGCAGCCGGTGCCAATTTTTACCCGGTTGCCGAGCGTGACATTCCCTTCGATGATGACGCCGGTATCAATCTCCACGTCGCGCCCGTGCGCCAGCGTACCGCGCAGATCAAAACGCGCCGGATCGCGCAGCATTACGCCCGCCAGCAGCAGCTTTTCCGCCTGCTCCTGCTGAAAGGCACGCTCCAGCGTAGCCAGCTGCAGACGGTTATTTACACCTTCCGTTTCACTGATACGCGCCGGATGAACGGTATTAATCACGCGGCCTTCCTGATGCGCCATCGCGATGATATCGGTGATGTAGAACTCGCCCTGCGCGTTATTGTTATCCAGCTGTGCCAGCCAGCGCCGGAGATCACCCCCGCTGGCGATCAGGATACCGGTGTTGATCTCCTGAATAGCCAGCTGCTCAGCAGATGCATCCTTCTGTTCAACAATGCCGGTCACGATCGTGTTTTCCCGCACAATCCGGCCATAGCCGGTGGGGTTATCCAGCACCACGGTCAGCAGCCCGATGCCGCCAGCGGGTTTTGCCGCGCGCAGTTGCTGCAGCGTTGCCTGCGAGATAAGCGGGACGTCGCCATACAGCATCAGAATATCTTCGTCATCCGCAAAGAAGGGTGCCGCCTGCTGCATAGCGTGTCCGGTACCCAGCTGTTCCGCCTGCAGCACCCAGTTCAGGGTGTTGTGCGCCAGCTTTTGCTGCAGCAGCTCACCACCGTGACCATAGACCAGATGGACCTGCCGGGCGCCAAGCCCGGTGGCAGCATCAATAACATGCTGCACCATGGGTTTACCTGCCAGCGTGTGCAGAACTTTAGGCAGATCGGAATACATACGGGTGCCTTTGCCAGCGGCCAGGATCACCACACTCATCGCGCTTACAGACATAATTTTCCAGACTCAATTTAACTTTCGAAAGTGTAAGGTTTACCCCTGAGATTACTACATTTTTCTCATGGCGAAATTAGACAACCGGAGGAAAGCGGAAAGGGGGATCAGAGACAGAGCATAACAACAGGTTTGCCGGGCGCGGAGCAAAAAAAATGCCAGCCCGGTGGGCTGGCATTTCATGACGCATAAAGCCTGATTACATCGCTTTTTTGGTCAGCTCGATAACACGCAGTTTCGCGATAGCTTTCGCCAGCTCCGCAGAGGCCTGAGCGTAGTCCACGTCGCCGTGGCTGCTGTTCATGTGCTCTTCTGCTTTACGTTTCGCTTCCAGCGCGCGCGCTTCGTCAAGGTCTTCACCGCGAATAGCGGTGTCGGCCAGAACGGTCGTGCTGCCCGGCTGTACTTCCAGCACGCCGCCGGAGAGGTAGATATACTCCTCGTCGCCGTGCTGTTTCACGATGCGAATCATGCCAGGCTTGATGGCAGTCAGCAGCGGGGCGTGGCCCGGGTGGATCCCCAGCTCGCCTTCGCTACCTGACACCTGGATACGCTGTACCAGACCGGAGAACATCTGTTGCTCCGCGCTGACCACGTCCAGATGATAAGTCATAGCCATACCATTCCTCCCGGGAAACCGTTATTACAGTTTCTTCGCTTTTTCTACGGCTTCTTCGATAGCGCCGACCATGTAGAACGCCTGCTCTGGCAGGTGGTCGAATTCGCCTTCCATGATGCCTTTGAAACCACGAATGGTATCTTTCAGCGTCACGTATTTACCCGGAGAACCGGTGAAGACTTCAGCAACGAAGAATGGCTGAGACAGGAAGCGCTGGATCTTACGCGCACGTGCCACCAGCAGTTTATCTTCTTCAGACAGCTCGTCCATACCGAGGATGGCGATGATGTCTTTCAGCTCCTGGTAACGCTGCAGCAGTGACTGTACGCCACGTGCGACGTCATAGTGCTCCTGACCCACGATCAGTGGATCCAGCTGACGGCTGGTAGAATCCAGCGGGTCAACGGCCGGGTAGATACCCAGAGAGGCGATCTGACGGCTCAGCGTAACGGTTGAGTCCAGGTGAGCAAAGGTGGTTGCCGGAGACGGGTCAGTCAGGTCATCCGCAGGAACGTAAACGGCCTGTACGGAGGTGATTGAACCGGTCTTGGTGGAGGTAATACGCTCCTGCAGCACACCCATCTCTTCAGCCAGCGTTGGCTGATAACCTACCGCAGATGGCATACGGCCCAGCAGTGCAGACACTTCAGTACCTGCCAGGGTATAACGGTAGATGTTGTCGATGAACAGCAGAACGTCACGGCCTTCATCACGGAATTTTTCCGCCATGGTCAGACCGGTCAGTGCTACGCGCAGACGGTTACCCGGCGGCTCGTTCATCTGGCCATACACCAGCGCTACTTTATCGATAACGTTGGAGTCAGTCATTTCGTGGTAGAAGTCGTTACCCTCACGAGTACGCTCACCTACACCAGCAAAGACCGAATAACCTGAGTGCTCAGCCGCGATGTTACGGATCAGCTCCATCATGTTTACGGTTTTACCCACGCCCGCACCACCGAACAGACCGACTTTACCGCCCTTAGCGAACGGACACATCAGGTCGATAACCTTGATGCCGGTTTCCAGCAGTTCCTGCGAGTTTGACTGATCTTCATAAGAAGGCGCCGCGCGGTGAATAGAGGAAACCTCTACTGCGCTGCCATCTTCTTCTGTCAGGTCGCCTTTCATGTCGATAGGCTCGCCCAGCACGTTCATGATACGGCCAAGGGTCGCTTTACCAACCGGAACCTGAATAGGTTTTTTCAGATCGATTACTTCCAGACCGCGCTTCAGGCCGTCAGAAGAACCCATGGCGATAGTACGTACTACGCCACCACCCAGCTGCTGCTGAACTTCCAGCACCAGACGAGTATCACCATTCTTAACCTCGAGAGCGCTGTATACCTGTGGTACCGCGTCCTGAGGGAATTCGACGTCAACTACGGCGCCGATAATCTGGACAATCTTTCCAGCTGCCATCTTGAATCCTCTACCTAATACGAGAATATCCGGCCGCGCTCGGGCGACAGGATATATGCCTGGTTAAACCGCGGAGGCTCCCGAGACGATCTCGGTAAGTTCCTGGGTGATGCTGGCCTGACGAGCTTTGTTGTAGACCAACTGCAGCTCTTTGATCAGGTTTCCGCCGTTATCGGTTGCGGCTTTCATCGCTACCATACGCGCGGCCTGCTCACTGGCCAGGTTTTCCACCACACCCTGATAAACCTGCGATTCGACATAACGACGCAGCAGCGTATCGAGCAGCGCCTTCGGATCGGGTTCGTACAGGTAATCCCAGGTCTTCGCCTTCATCTCTTCTTCACCTTCCGCTGGCGGTAACGGCAGCAGTTGGGTAATGGTCGGAGTCTGAGACATGGTGTTGTTAAACTTGTTGCTGACGATATATAGCTTGTCGATACGGCCTTCATCGTAGGCCTGCAGCATAACTTTTACCGGGCCAATCAGATCAGACAGCGCAGGCTTATCGCCCATGCCGGTAACCTGAGCCACGACGTTGCCACCGACCGAGCCGAAGAATGAAACGCCTTTTGAGCCGACAATCGCCAGATCGCTCTGAACGCCTTTGTCTGCCCAGCCTTTCATTTCAGCCAGCAATTTTTTGAACAGGTTAATGTTCAAACCACCACAAAGCCCGCGGTCAGTCGAAACGACCAGGTAGCCGACGCGCTTAACGTCGCGCTCATCCAGGTAAGGGTGCTTGTATTCCAGATTACCCAGTGCAAGGTGACCAATCACTTTGCGCATGGTATCTGCATACGGACGGCTGGCCGCCATGCGTTCCTGCGTTTTACGCATTTTGGAGGCGGCGACCATTTCCATCGCTTTGGTGATCTTCTGCGTATTTTTTACGCTTCCGATCTTGGTACGTATTTCTTTTGCGCCGGCCATTAGCTTCTCCTCAAAGCCTTGCGGCCTGTCTTTTCAGACAAGCCGCCAGACATTACCAGGACTGGGTTGCTTTAAACGTTTCGAGCAGGCCTTTCAGCTTCGCTTCGATATCGTTGTTGTAGTTACCCGCCTGGTTGATTTCAGCCATCAGCTCAGCGTGTTCGCGATCGGCGTACGCCAGCAGAGCGGCTTCGAAGCTGCCGATTTTCGCCAGTTCAACGTCGTTCAGGAAGCCGCGCTCAGCAGCAAACAGCACCAGACCCTGCTGCGCAACGGACATTGGCGCATACTGTTTCTGTTTCAGCAGCTCGGTCACTTTCTGACCGTGGCTCAGCTGTTTACGCGTTGCATCATCCAGATCGGAAGCGAACTGAGAGAACGCTGCCAGTTCACGATACTGTGCCAGCGCGGTACGAATACCACCGGACAGTTTCTTGATGATCTTGGTCTGTGCAGCACCACCAACACGGGATACGGAGATACCCGGGTTAACGGCTGGACGGATACCGGAGTTGAACAGGTTCGACTCCAGGAAGATCTGACCATCAGTGATCGAGATAACGTTGGTCGGAACGAACGCAGAAACGTCACCAGCCTGGGTTTCAATGATTGGCAGCGCGGTCAGAGAACCGGTCTGGCCTTTCACAGCACCGTTGGTGAAACGCTCAACGTAATCAGCGCTTACGCGTGATGCACGCTCCAGCAGACGAGAGTGGAGATAGAACACGTCGCCTGGGAATGCTTCACGGCCCGGTGGACGGCGCAGCAGCAGGGAGATCTGACGATAAGCGATAGCCTGCTTAGAGAGATCATCGTAAACGATCAGCGCATCTTCACCGCGGTCGCGGAAGTATTCGCCCATGGCACAGCCCGCGTATGGAGACAGGTACTGCAGTGCAGCAGACTCCGATGCAGAAGCGACAACCACGATGGTGTTAGCCAGCGCGCCGTGTTCTTCCAGCTTACGAACCACGTTAGAGATGGTCGACGCTTTCTGACCAATCGCGACGTAGACACACTTGATGCCTGAATCACGCTGGTTGATGATGGCGTCGATAGCCATTGCAGTCTTACCGGTCTGACGGTCACCGATGATCAGCTCGCGCTGGCCACGGCCGATTGGAATCATCGCATCGACAGATTTGTAGCCCGTCTGAACAGGCTGATCAACAGACTGACGATCGATAACGCCTGGTGCAATCATTTCAACTGGCGAGAAGCCGTCGTTGTCGATTGCGCCTTTACCGTCGATAGGTGCACCCAGGGTGTTCACCACACGACCCAGCAGGCCACGGCCAACCGGTACTTCCAGAATACGACCGGTGCACTTAACCTTCATGCCTTCGGCAAGGTCAGCGTACGGGCCCATAACGACCGCACCAACCGAGTCGCGCTCGAGGTTCAGTGCGATAGCGTAACGGTTGCCCGGCAGGGCAATCATCTCACCCTGCATAACATCGGCCAGGCCGTGTACGCGGATGATACCGTCACTTACAGAAACAATAGTACCTTCGTTGTGAGCTTCACTCACGACATTGAACTGAGCAATGCGCTGCTTGATCAGTTCGCTGATTTCGGTGGAATTCAGTTGCATATGCTCCAGTCCCCTTAAGACTGCAAGACGTCTGCCAGACGGTCAAGACGGCCGCGCACGCTGCCATCAATCACCAGGTCACCCGCACGGATAACCACACCTGCCAATACAGACTTATCAATTTTGCAATTCAGCTTAACTTTGCGTGACAGACGTTTTTCCATCGCGGTGCTGATTTTGGTCAGCTGGCTGTCACTCAGCGCACTGGCGGAGATTACATCAACTTCGGCTGTCGCTTCATAAGCGTCACGCAGTTGAATAAATTGCTCCAGTACGGCTGGAAGCGCTGTCAAACGTCCGTTCTCCGCCATTACCTTGATCAGGTTCTGAGCGTGTTCATCAAGTTGATCACCACAGACTGCATTGAAAGAGGCAGATAACGCTTCAGGTGCTAACGCACCGGAGAGTACTTCTGCCATCTGTTCGTTGCGAGCCACTTCTGCGGCAAACGCCAGCATGGTCTGCCAGCGTTCGATACTTTGATGCTCAACAGCAAAGTCAAAAGCTGCTTTGGCGTAGGGGCGAGCTACAGTAATCAGATCAGACATCAGCCCCTCCCTCCTTACAGTTCAGCGACCAGTTTATCAACGATGTCGCTGTTAGCAGCTTCATCCACGGAACGTTCGATGATTTTCTCGGCACCAGCTAATGCCAGCAACGCGACCTGTTTACGCAGCTCTTCACGTGCACGTGAGCGCTCGGCTTCAATTTCTGCCTGCGCCTGAGTGACGATGCGGTTACGTTCAGTTTCGGCTTCGGTTTTGGCTTCGTCCAGAATCTGGGCACGGCGTTTGTTCGCCTGCTCGATAATGACCTGAGCTTCTTCCTTCGCTTTTTTCAGCTGGTCGGTCGCATTGGCCTGCGCGAGATCCAAATCTTTCTTCGCGCGTTCAGCAGAAGCAAGGCCTTCAGCAATTTCTTTCTGGCGCTTTTCGATGGCAGCCATGATCGGTGGCCATACGTACTTCATGCAGAACGCGACAAACAGGATGAACGCGATGGCCTGGCCGAGGATTGTTGCGTTAATGTTCACAGCACAATGCCTCTTATTAAGTTAACGTGCTCTGCCGCTATCATTGATAAACGGCAGAATCTGTTCCTCATCACACCAGGTGCCATGAGTGAACAATGGCTACAGGCTTTAGGCGACAGCAAACATCACGTAGAGACCCAGACCAACAGCGATCATCGGGATTGCATCCACCAGACCCATTACAACAAAGAACTGCGTACGCAGCAGAGGGATCAGATCCGGTTGACGCGCTGCGCCTTCCAGGAATTTACCTCCGAGGATGCCGATACCGATCGCAGCACCGATTGCCGCCAGACCCATCATCACAGCGGCAGCCATGTACAGCAGATCCATATTCAGGTTTTCCATGACAGTCTCCAGTTTGTTTCAGTTATGCTTAAGTTGTTGAGAAAAAAATCAATGTTCTTCAGATGCCATCGACAGATAGACAATCGTGAGGACCATGAAAATGAAAGCCTGCAGCGAAATAATCAGGATGTGGAAAATGGCCCATGGCACATTCAGCACCCACTGCGACCACCACGGCAGCAGACCGGCAATCAGGATAAAGATCAGCTCACCCGCATACATGTTGCCGAACAGTCGCAGACCGAGTGAAACCGGTTTTGACAGCAGGCTGACACCTTCAAGAATCAGGTTGATGGGGATGAAGATCGGGTGATTAAAAGGCTGCAGAGTCAGCTCTTTGGCAAAGCCGCCTACCCCTTTCATTTTGATGCTGTAGAACAGAATCAAAATAAATACGCCCAGCGCCATAGATAGCGTGATGTTCACGTCTGCTGACGGCACGACGCGCAGCGCCGGCAGGCCCAGATAGTGCTCACCAATAAACGGCAGCAAATCAATAGGCAGCAGATCCATGAAGTTCATCAGGAAGACCCAGACAAAAATTGTCAGAGCCAGCGGGGCGATAACTTTACTTTTACCGTGGTACATGTCGCGAACGTTGCTATCAACAAAGCCGACAACCAGCTCGATAGCCGCCTGCATTTTCCCTGGCACACCGCTGGTGACGCTTTTCGCCACTTTGCGGAACAGCACAAGGAATAATACTCCCAGTGCAACAGAGAAAAACATGGAGTCCAGGTTTAACGTCCAGAATGTTGCTGGCGCGTCGTGTGCATTCACCAGCTCGAAAGTACGCAGGTCCATCTGAAGATGCGTCAGATGATGTCCTATGTATTCCTGCGGCGTTGAGATTTCTCCTGCGGCCATGATGCCTCTTACCCTTTGTTGTTAATTACAGCCGGCGCGACGATTTGCACCACCAGCACCGATAACCAGGTGATTGCGAGTGGCCAGAAGACCGCTCCGAACCCACCTAACGCCACAGCGAGAAAAATAACGGTGGCAAACACCTTAAGAACTTCACCCAGGGCGAAACTCCAGGCGACACGCCCTTTAGCCGGCGATTGATCCTGCAGACGCCAGGCTAAAAACGTGAACAGTATGTTTGGCAGCCAGGCTGCCACACCACCCGCGATAGCAGAGGCGCCCCAGGTAACATCTTTCAGGGCAAACAGCGCACCGATTACGACAAACGTCACCAGCTGGACAACCAGAACGGCTCGGGCTAATTTCACACTGTAAAGAGACACTGACATGACGCTTAACTCTCCTGCCCCGAACGGGGTATGTCGCGTGTCGTATAAGACTGCCTTTGCCGTTTTGAGTCAAGCAGCAAAAGCCGTGCAAATTATACGGGCCGCACCTGCGATTTCAATCGCTAAGTAGCGAAAAGGTGAACAATTATTTAAATTTCTTTCTGAAGGGCTATTTTTCCAAAGATGCATAACCCGGAAAGCCATCAGGAAAGTTGCTGTTTTTCAGCTAAAGCGGGATATAAAGCGTGCTGCAGATCACATAATAAACAATAAGGCGCTGAAAATTTTACCAGAATGCATAATGCGCACGAATAAACCGCCCTTGTTAACCCTTTAAAATCAGCTTGTTATAAATTTAAATCTGCTTCAGCTCACTCTTTTCTGATAAAAACATCCGGTTGACACTGCAGGCAGAATTAAAATCGAAATAATAATATTACGCCCGCCGATTTATTGCCGTGTCATATTTCCCTGCGTGATAATCGAAAGCGGAAAACAGCCGTTATCATGTGACATTAGTGGCAATGAATTGTGAATTAATCGTTAAATGTAACAACGCTTTTCGGATAATTACGGCGAAAGATGTTAACGCCTTTCCCCTCCCCTGCCGAATAAAAGCGTTTGTCACAGCGTGTTCAACCGCTGTTTTTTTATTCAGCTCTGACGACCCTTCCGGGGCCAGAAGCTGAATAAAAACCCTGCTTTTTACAGGCTTATTGCTGCGAAATCACCACAAGATGACGTTCGCCTTCAAGTTCCGGAACGCGTAGAGCTTCAATTTTTTCCACGCTAAAGCCTGCCGGCAGCGAAGCGATCTCCTCATCCGGACGTACGCCTTTCAGCGCATAAAAGCGTCCGTGTGTGCCGGGTAATGCGCGGCACCAGGTCAGCATATCCTCCAGCGAGGCAAATGCCCGGCTGATAACGCCATCAAACGGCGGATCTGCCGGGAACTCTTCAACCCGGCTCTGCACTGGCGTAATGTTAGTAAGTCCTAACTCATGCTGCACCTGACGCAGAAAGCGTACCCGCTTACCCAGGCTGTCCAGCAGCGTAAAATGCGCCTGCGGACGGACAATGGCCAGGGGAATACCCGGCAGTCCCGGTCCGGTACCCACATCAATAAAGCGTTCCCCCTGCAGATGCGGCTCTACCACCACGCTGTCGAGGATATGGCGTACCAGCATTTGCTGCGGATCGCGTACTGAAGTCAGGTTATACGCTTTATTCCACTTGTGCAGCAGCTCCACATAGCCAACCAGCTGCTGTTTTTGTTGATCGGAGAGCGAAATATTTGCTGCGTCGAGCAGCCGGGAGAGTTTGTTAATCACAGCGATGTTTCCGTTAACAGGGGCAGCCGGAGCTGCCCCGATGGTCAGTCAGGCGCTTTTACGCAGCAGACCCTGTTTTTTGAGATAGATCAGCAGAATTGAGATCGCGGCTGGCGTGATGCCGGAAATACGCGATGCCTGGCCGATTGAGGTCGGCTTATGATCGTTGAGCTTGGCGATCACTTCGTTCGACAGGCCATTAACCTGACGGTAATCAAGCGTGACAGGCAGTAAAGTGTTCTCATTGCGCAGCTGGCGGTCTATCTCCTCCTGCTGACGCGCAATATAACCTTCATATTTAACCTGGATTTCAACCTGCTCAGCCGCCTGCTCATCAGACAGCGCCGGACCATAATCCGGCAGCGTCATCAGCCGGGCATAAGTCATCTCCGGACGACGCAGCAGATCCTCTGCGCTGGCCTCTTTTGTCAGCGGTGCACTGATGATGCTGTTTACGTCAGCCACATTCTCTGACTTCGGATGCACCCACAGGCTGCGCAGACGCTGGCGTTCCAGCTCAATCGCTTCGAGCTTCTGGTTATAGCGCGCCCAGCGCGTATCATCGACCAGGCCCAGCTCGCGGCCCGTTTCAGTCAGACGCAGATCCGCATTGTCTTCGCGCAGCATCAGACGATACTCGGCGCGTGAGGTAAACATGCGGTAGGGCTCTTTGGTACCCAGCGTGCAGAGGTCATCGACCAGCACGCCAAGATAAGCCTGATCGCGGCGCGGTGCCCAGCCCTCTTTGTCCGCAGACTGGCGCGCAGCGTTGAGGCCAGCCAGCAGCCCCTGGGCTGCAGCTTCTTCATAACCGGTGGTGCCGTTGATCTGGCCGGCAAAGAAGAGACCCTGAATAAACTTGCTCTCCAGCGTGGGTTTCAGATCGCGCGGATCGAAGAAATCGTACTCGATAGCATAGCCAGGACGCACAATGGTGGCGTTCTCCAGCCCTTTCATTGAGCGGACAATCTGCATCTGCACATCAAAGGGCAGACTGGTGGAAATGCCGTTCGGGTAGATCTCATTGCTGGTCAGTCCTTCCGGCTCAAGGAAGATCTGATGAGCATTACGATCGGCAAAGCGCATGACTTTGTCTTCAATCGACGGGCAGTAACGCGGACCAATTCCCTCAATAACGCCGGCATACATCGGACTGCGATCGAGATTGTTGCGGATCACATCATGCGTCTGTTCGTTGGTATAGGTGATCCAGCAGGGAACCTGCTGCGGATGCTGTGCCGTATTGCCCATAAACGAGAACACCGGCATTGGCGTATCGCCGTGCTGTGGCGTCAGGACAGAGAAATCGATAGAGCGCGCATCAATACGCGGTGGTGTACCGGTCTTGAGACGATTTACGCGCAGCGGCAGCGCCCGCAGCCGTTTTGCCAGCGGGACTGAAGGCGGATCGCCAGCACGACCACCGCTGTAATTATCAAGACCGATATGAATCTTGCCATCAAGGAATGTGCCGACGGTCAGCACAACCGTTTTCGCCCGGAACTTCAGTCCCATCTGCGTGACGGCACCGACCACCCGATCGTTTTCAACGATCAGATCGTCAACCGCCTGCTGGAAGATCATCAGGTTGGGCTGGTTCTCCAGCGCAGTGCGTACCGCCTGGCGGTACAGTACACGGTCCGCCTGTGCACGCGTAGCTCGTACCGCCGGGCCTTTACTGGCGTTTAGTATCCTAAACTGAATACCTGCCTGATCGATCGCGGTGGCCATCAGGCCGCCGAGGGCGTCCACTTCCTTTACCAGGTGTCCCTTTCCGATACCACCGATCGCCGGATTGCAGGACATTTGTCCCAGCGTGTCGATGTTATGCGTGAGTAACAGCGTTTGCTGACCCATTCGGGCGGCCGCCATGGCGGCTTCGGTACCCGCATGACCACCACCGATTACGATGACGTCAAAAGGATCTGGATAAAACATGAAGTGGGTCCTCGTTAAAGTTCAGACAGGGATCGTTGCCCTGGGCGGTGGATTCTACTGAAATTATGGTTCAGGCGAAAGCGGCGGATCCTGCGTGTTTATAGAAAGGATCTTTACTCTTTTATATGATCTTCTTGTTAGATCTCTTATTAGGATCGCCGGTTTCTGTGGATAACGTGGCAAACCCGTTATTTTACATCGGCCTGAGAAGGATCGTTTGCTGTGAAAGATCGGTGATCCTGATCCAGATAAGCTGGGATCAACTTTGCTAGTTATCCACAGATTAAAAAAGCATCAGCAGTTATTACTGGGATAACTACGGGTTATACGCATGATTCAGGCTGTTTTATCCACAGGCGATCGGCAGGATCCAGGATAAATACAGTGTAATCGTCTGGGGATCGTCACTATTTCCCGATCCCCTGCCAGCCACGATCCGTCAGATCTGTTCAATCCAGCCCGTTACCCAGGCTTCAGCGGCATCTTCCGGTATCTCATGCTCAAGCATGTCAATTTCCAGCCGTTCACCGATGCGCGTGGCACCCAGCGCGATCAGCCGGGCCTCCAGCGTTTTTATTGCGCCGCAGAAAAGATCGTATTCGCGGTTGCCGATGCCTATAGCACCAAAGCGCACGGCAGAGAGATCGGGTTTTTCTGTCTGCAGCGCCTCATAAAAAGGCAGCAGATTGTCAGGCAATTCACCGGCACCGTGTGTGGAAGTCACCACCAGCCAGATACCCGATGCAGGCACCTCATCAAGCGCCGGGCCGTGCAGTACGCTGGTTTCAAAGTCTGCATCCTGCAGCTTCTCTTCCAGATGTTCTGCGACATATTCGGCACTGCCAAGGGTACTGCCAGTGATTAAGGTAATATCAGCCATGATCGTCTCCCGCACTAAAGGCAGGCATTGTACGCTGTGATCAAGCCGTGATCCACCTGTGGAAAACAGGGTTAATAACAGAAAGCATCCGCGGACAAACCAGTTACCACGCCGGATCCTTTCTGCATAACTTTATGCACAGACTGATGTGATTCAGGGCTTGATGGTACGCATGATCGGGTTTTGCAGTGAGATCAGGGTTTCAGTGGACTGGATCTCATCAATGGTCTGGATCTTGTTGATCAGCACCTGCTGCAGCGCATCGATAGATCGACACATGACCTTAATGAAAATGCTGTAGTGGCCGGTGGTATACCAGGCCTCAACCACTTCATCCAGCGCCTCAAGCTTGCTGAGCGCTGCCGGATAGTCGCGTGCGCTCTTCAGAATGATGCCAATAAAGCAGCAAACATCGAATCCCAGCTGGCGCGGATCGATCTCCACGCGCGTGCCCAGAATAATACCGGCCTGGCGCATTTTCTCGACGCGGACATGAATCGTGCCGGGGCTGACATTGAACTGCTTTGCCAGCTCTGCGTAAGCCGTACGGGCATTCTCCAGCAGCGCATTGAGTATGCCGCGGTCGAGATTATCCAGTTGCAGATGTTCTGCCATCATCCTTCCTCTTAAATTCTTCTTCGCTGAACAGAGGTGAATGTGCAGGAATTTAGCGGGGCAGGCAAGATGCAGACTGCGGGCATGCCGCAGTCTGCACGCTTTTAGCGTTTACGCCAGAGCGTAAGCTGCGCCTGAGTGTGCTGAAACTTGCGTGCGGTTTCGCGGATCACAAAGGGCACATCCTGTGGCGGAGCGATTTCTTCAAACTCATCGCGCAGAAGGCGCTGCAGCGCCTGACTGGTTGTCAGCGCCTCACCGTTTTCACGGATACCGCCCAGCCAGTTCTCTTTAGGCGTGAACGCCTCAAGCCAGGTGTAAGGTGAAGAGATGGCCAGCACGCCGCCCTGACGGATCATCGGCGTAATATCCTGCAGGAAACGCTTTGGCTGACGCAGACGATCAATCAGATTGGCGGCCAGCACCAGATCGTACCGATCCGGCTGCGGCTTCAGGTTGCAGGCGTCACCCTGAACGAACCGGATCCGTTCAGCCTGCTGCCGGTCAATTCCGATCTCCTTCAGCCGCACCTGGCGATACGCAACCAGCTCGCCCTCCTCCGGTACCACATAGCGGAAATCCTCACCGGAAGTAAGCTGCAGCGCCACATCAATAAAGCGCGCGGAGTAGTCCATGCCGGTAACGGCGGCAAAGTGACGCGCCAGGGCAAAGCTGGCGCGACCGGTGGCACAGCCGATATCCAGCGCATGCCCGTGCTGATGGCAGTGCGGCAGCACCAGCTCAACCAGTTTTTCCGCATAGTTTTTCACGCCGTAGTAGCCCGGCCCGTACTGGAAGTCGAGATACTGCGACACCATGCTGTCAGTTTCATACGGGTTAAGTTGCATACTCTCTTTATGCGCTGACACCACATAACGGAAACCGGCATGCTGGAAAAAGTGACGACGAAAAGCGTAGCGCGACGATTTTAACGCCTCATTACCGGTTGAGATCCAGCTGCCGCCTTTGATGATTGCATGCTTTCCATCAAACGTAGGGGTGGAAAAATCGTCATACAGAGGATGTACGCGGAATCCTTCAAAGCCATTGATTGGCGTAGTGGTCCACTGCCAGACGTTACCCACCAAATCAAAGAAATCGCCCTGAGCAAAATGATCCACCGGGCAGGAAGAGGCGTGGTACGCCAGGTTGATATTACCGGGTGCCTGCGTCCAGTCTGGCTGATCGCCGCTGACCTGTTCGCGCAGCAGCATGTACTCCGCCTCACACGGCAGCTGAATCGCCTTACCGCTCTCTTCTGCCAGCCAGCGGCAGAAGGCGGCCGCCTCCAGCTGATTAACTTCAGCCGGCCAGTCCCACGGCATCGGCACCTCTTGCGTCATCAGGCGCAGGCGCAGCGCGTCAGGTTGTGTAATATCACCGACCCAGAAAGTGGGCATCTGTACGCCGGCAAATTTACGCCAGCCCTCTCCCTCTTCATCCCACCAGCGCGCTGTCTGATAGCCGCCGGCCGCGACAAACTGATAAAATTCAGCATTGCTGACCAGCATTTTACTGGCCTGAAACGGTCTGAGCTCAGTTTTCTGGTGGCCATACTCATTATCCCAGCCGTAGGTATCATCTGTTTTTCCCTGCAGCACCGATCCACCCGCCAGCGCAACCAGGCTGTTTTCCGGTACGGCGGCGCGATCGTGACGCGCCAGCGGGCAGGCAGGCCAGGCCGGCTGCGGCTGCACCCATTCCAGCGGCAGCTGGCGGATCAGGACGCTGGAGGTCTCCAGATGGATGCGCTCATGTTCAATGCCCATCAAAATGACCCAGGCCGGACTCTCCCAGCCGATTGGCAGCTCAAGCGGCATAGTACGGATAAAGTCAGTCACCAGCGCTTTTACTTTGCCGCGATAATCGCGCACTTCTGCCACATCGGGCCAGTCGTAATGGTTGTCGTTGAGATCGTCCCAGCTCATCTCATCCACACCAATGGCCATCATCGCCTCAATGCGTGCGTCAACGCGCCGATCGAGATAGCGTCCTGCCATCAGTTTGTTGATATAAAAGGATGCGGTATGGCCAAAATAAAAAATCAGCGGATGGCGCAGCGGAATGGCTTTATTAAACCAGGCGCGCTCATCGCTCAGGCAGTCGAACAGGCTTTCATAGAGCGACCAGGTCCGGGTGAAATAGGCGAGCAGTTCGGCCCGCTTCTCTTCAGCCGTGCCACCGGAAAGGCGCGGGGTGCGGGTCGGAGCAGGCAGTTGGCAGGATACGTCGGCGATTGTCACAGTGAACTCCGTAAGGCTGAATAAACACAGCGGGTCATTCACTATAGCAAATGCGGATTTCTGTCAGATGAATCAGCGTGTCCAGCGGCGCAGCAGGCGGCTTTTTAGCCCGGTATCAAAGCGCCAGATATGATCGAAAATGCGCAGAATGCCGGGTTTGCCGTGCGCCGACATCGCCACCGCGTGAAACCGCTGCTGCTGAATCCGCTGCCGCTGTTTCACGATGTTAATCAGCTCTTCTGGCAGGCGCTGGGCAATAAAGTCAGAGATAATCACCGCGTCTGCCTCCTGCCACTGGCTGCCTTCCATGCGCTGCACCACGGCACTCAGGCAGGCCGTCAGATCGGTGCCGCCGCGAAAACGCTGGCTGAGGAAACGAATCGCCTGTTCAATGCCGTTATCGGCGGTAAGCTCATAGCCGACCACCTCATGGGCAAACAGCATAATGTAGCAGCGACGCCGATCTGCCAGGGCAATTTTCAGCAGCGCGAGGCAAAAGGCTTTGGCGCAGCGTTCATTAAAACCGCCCATCGAACCGGACGTATCCACGCAGACAATAAACGGGCCGCGCGGCTCGGTTTCATGCTGCTGATGGCTTACCGGCCTCAGCGCGGTTTTTTCATGCCAGGCATCACCCTGCAGGCGATAGGTCAGCAGGCGTTTTTCTACCAGACGCCGGTAAAATTCCAGCTCCAGTTCACTGATACTGAGCGCAGCCAGCTCCGGCGGCAGCAGACGCAGCACATCATCGCTCTGATGAATACCACTGACCTCTTCCGGTACATTGTCTGGCTCATGCACCAGCTGGTGGAACGCTTCCAGCGGTGCATCACGTGCCGGCACCGATTTGGCTTCGCGGCTGCGACCCAGCTGCTGTGCCAGCTGCATCAGCTCCGGCTGCTGCGCCAGAAAATCACCATATTGCACAATCAGCGCGTAGTCGCCTGGCTGCAGTGAAGCTTTACTGAGATCCCACAGCCGGCCGGCGGCCGCTTCATCTTCATCAGTCAGCACCGGTGCCAGCTGGCCGCTCAGCGCCATACGCTGCTGCAGTTCTGCCAGCAGCCGTTCACGCTGTGCCTCGAGTAACGTTTCATTCAGCGTCAGCGTCTGCAGCGTCAGGCTCAGTCGCCAGCGCTGCAGAAACAGCCGGTGCTGTGCATGGCTCAGTTCCGGGCCTTCATTACGCTGCAGCAGCGTACCGGCTTCGGTGAGAAAAGGAGAGGGCAGTCTTTGCAGCTGATCAAGGAGGTGCGGCAGCTGAGCACTGAAATCACGGCTGTTGAGCAGCTGTAACTGCTCAAACAGCTGAAACTCCTGCGCCAGCGCAGCGGGTACCGGCGTCGCTTTCATCTGCCCGGTGATTTCAGCACGCCAGCGCGGCAGATCGCGCAACATCGCCTGCTTCATGCGGGGAAATTTCTCGAAAAACAGCGCCAGCTGCGGAGTAGCCAGCAGCGCCAGAATCAGCTCATCAATCAGCTCTGCTTCGCCAATTGAGAGCAATGTACTGAGCGTTTCCAGCGAGATCATTTCCGCGCCTGTTTCAGCTGCTCTGCCACATCCTGCAGGCTGGTCTCAATGCGTGCCAGCCAGTCATCACTGATAAACAGGCAGCGCTGATGCTGGCTGAACAGCGCACGCTGCGCCCGCAGACGGGTCTCCAGCGCATCATATTCCTCAACGATCTCCGGCGGCAGCGCCTGCAGACTTGCCGCCCCGGGCAGGGTCAGGCGCGTGGATTGCAGGCTGACATCGCGCAGCGTCAGGCAGTGATGGGTATCGACCAGCAGATCGAGCGACTGTGCAAAGCCGATACCGTTTAGCTTGCCGCGCACATCTCCGCCTTTCAGCAGCCACTGAACCAGGGCCTCGCGGCTTACTACTATATGGCTGACCTGCATATCGTGCAGCGTCAGCGGCTGCTGCAGCATCAGGGTCAGCTGTTCGCCGGCAACCGACTCCGGCAGCTCATAATGTGGCTTACGGCTGAACATGCCGCTGTGCTTCTCCAGCGTCAGCGCCTGCGTCACGCTCTGCTGCTGCTGCAGTGCCAGACGCTGCGCAGTGATCTGCTGCAGCCGGTGCAGCATCGCCTGCTGCTGCCAGGCGTGCTGCGTCATCAGCGCATCCATTTCGCGATCCAGCAGCGTCATTGAAGCGATGTCATGCCAGAGGCAATCTTTCAGCAGCACCAGATCGATAGGCGCAATCGCGGTTCGCCCGCTGTAAAATGCGCTGGCCTGCAGCAGATGGATCGCCTTTTTCCAGCGGCGATCGGAGATATAGGGCGCATCCGGCAGATTTTCCAGCTGCTGACGCAGCTGATAGATAAGCTCAAACACATCGTCAGGCAGCCTGACCTGACTGATGCCCTTTTGCCACTGCAGATACTCTTCATCACTGATGCAGAGCGACTCCGCGACCGGGTTAAGGTTTTCATCCTGCTGGTGGGTCAGCATGCTGCGGAAGTTCTGCTTCTCATGCACGTTATCCAGCCACAGGCGGATCAGCATGCGGTCATAGAGCGCTTCAAGGCCGCTGTCTGCTTCCGGCAGTTCGTTTGAGGCGGTCACCAGCAAACGCATCGGAATCGCCTCTTCGCAGTCGCCGTTCCGGAAGCGCCGCTCGTTAATGGCGGTCAGCAGCGTGTTCAGAATAGCCGGACCCGCTTTCCATATTTCATCCAGGAAAACGATCTCCGCATCCGGCAGATAGCCTCTGGTCAGACGCTGATAGCGTCCCTCATCTTTCAGGGCCTGGATCGACAGCGGACCAAACACCTCTTCCGGCGTGGAAAAACGGGTCATCAGGTATTCAAAGGCGCGGGCGTGCTGAAAAGCGTATTTAAGACGGCGGGCGATCAGGCTTTTGGCAATGCCAGGCGGGCCGAGTAAAAACACGCTTTCGCCGCTTAACGCTGCCAGCAGGCAGAGGCGAATGGCATGGTGCCGTTCATATAGCCCTTTTTCCAGCGCATTACTCAGTCGGGAAATTCTTTCTGCCAACAGATGGGGTTGAGCCATAATCACATCATTGTCCTTCTGAACCTGGTGCCGTTACGGTCTGGCGAGCGCAATACTCTACTGTTTATCATGCTTGAATGCGTTGATAGCCGTCAGCTTTTTTGTTTCAGAAGGTTGTGGCAGCACAACGTGCGGTTTTCATGCCGTTTTCTGCCTGATTTTCGGCGAAAAAGCAGATTACGCTGCGCATAATCAACAGCGCTGTCTGTTGGTTTCTGCCAATTGTGTGCATACTGTGCGCTTTTTGATGGCCTGAGTCGTCACGGCTCCAACACAAGACACCCTATGAGCTCGGATAAGAAACAGTCTCTTGGCGCCGTCACGCTTGCGGCAATCGGCGTGGTCTATGGCGATATTGGTACCAGTCCGCTGTATACCTTACGTGAATGCCTTTCCGGTCAGTTCGGCTTTGGCGTTGAACGCGAAGCGGTCTTCGGCTTTTTGTCGCTGATCTTCTGGCTGCTGATTCTGGTGGTGTCGCTGAAATACATCAGCTACGTCATGCGCGCCGACAATGCCGGTGAAGGCGGCATTCTGACGCTGATGTCGCTGGCGGGTCGTCATACCGGCGCGCGTGCCACTGCCGTTCTGGTGATCATGGGGCTGATTGGCGGCAGCTTCTTTTATGGTGAGGTAGTAATTACTCCGGCCGTATCCGTGCTCTCAGCGATTGAGGGACTGGAGATCGCCGCGCCCGGTCTTGATACCTGGATCGTCCCGCTGGCGATCGCCGTGCTGACGCTGCTGTTTATGATCCAGAAACAGGGCACCGGTATTGTAGGCAAGCTGTTTGCGCCGGTTATGCTGGTATGGTTTCTGGTGCTGGCGGTGCTGGGCGCGCGCAGCATTCTGAATAATCCTGATGTCCTTCACGCGATGAATCCTTACTGGGCGCTGCACTTCTTCGTTCAGTACAAGTCCGTCTCCTTTTTTGCGCTGGGCGCGGTGGTGCTGGCGATCACCGGCGTTGAGGCGCTTTATGCGGACATGGGGCACTTCGGCAAATTTCCGATCCGTCTGGCGTGGTTTGTGGTGGTGCTGCCTTCGCTGGTGCTGAACTATTTTGGCCAGGGCGCGCTGCTGCTCGCGCATCCGGAAGCGATTAAGAACCCGTTTTTCCTGCTGGCACCGGACTGGATGCTGATCCCGATGCTGCTGCTTGCCACGCTGGCGACGGTTATCGCCTCACAGGCTGTGATCTCCGGCGTCTTTTCACTGACGCGTCAGGCGGTGCGACTGGGTTATCTGCCGCCGATGCGCATTGTTCACACCTCTGAAGAGGAGTCAGGGCAGATCTATATCCCGGTGATCAACTGGCTGCTCTACGCCGCGGTGGTAATTGTGATTGTCGGCTTTGAGCACTCCAGTAATCTGGCCGCGGCCTACGGCATTGCCGTGACCGGCACCATGGTGCTGACCGCGATCCTCTGTGCCACGGTGGCGATTCAGAACTGGCACTGGAACCGTTATCTGGTCATGCTGATGCTGGCCGCGATGCTCTGTATCGATGTGTCGCTGTTCTCCGCTAACCTGATCAAAGTTTTCTCCGGCGGCTGGCTGCCGCTGACGCTGGCGCTGATGATGTTCATCATCATGACGACCTGGAAAAGTGAACGCTTTCGTCTGCTGCGCCGCATGCATGAGCACGGCAACTCGCTGGACGCGATGATCGCTTCACTGGAAAAATCACCGCCGGTACGCGTACCGGGGACGGCGGTATATATGTCGCGTGCACTGAACGTGATCCCCTTCGCGATGCTGCATAACCTCAAGCACAACAAGGTGCTGCATGAGCGCGTGGTGCTGCTGACGCTGCGCACGGAAGATTCACCCTATGTGCATAACGTACGCCGGGTAACGATTGAACAGCTGTCGCCCACATTCTGGCGCGTGGTGGCGAGCTACGGCTGGCGTGAAACGCCAAACGTGGAGGAGATTTTTCACCGCTGCGGGCTGGAGGGGCTTAACTGCCGGATGATGGAAACGTCATTCTTTATGTCACATGAATCGCTGATCATCGGCAAGCGGCCCTGGTATCTGCGCCTGCGCGGCAAACTGTTCCTGACGCTGCAGCGCAATGCGCTGCGCGCGCCGGATCAGTTTGAAATTCCGCCTAATCGGGTCATTGAGCTGGGCACGCAGGTTGAGATTTAGCGCCCGTTGCGTAGCCCGGTCAGCGTCACGCGTAGTCCCTGCGGCACGGCGTGACTGAAGCACAGCTGCAGGCCATGCAGCTGTGCAATGTTTTTCACAATCGACAGGCCCAGGCCACTGCCGCTCTGCGCCTGACCAGGCGGGCGCCAGAAACGTTCACCAAGCCGCGCCAGCTGCTCGTCCGACACACCTGTACCAGTGTCTTCAACCACGATGTTTTCCGGCCCCAGCCGCAGCGCTATCCGGCTGTGTGCCGGCGCATAGCGCAGCGCATTATCCAGCAGATTACGTATCATCAGGCTCAGCAGCAGCGGATGACCGTTCATCACCGGCTCTGCATCAATCGTTAACGTTATCTCTGTCTGCTGCGCTGCGGCCTGCGGCAGATGTTCAGCGACCAGCGCCTGCAGCAGCGGCACCAGTGCAACCGGCTGAAATTCACTGCGCAGATCGTCCGCTTCAACGCGCGACAGCGTCAGCAGCTGATCCACCAGCCGGGTCGCGCGGATAATACCGCTATCGAGCTGCTGCAGCGCCCGCAGTCGCACCTGTTCATCATCTGCGGCCAGCTGGATCACCTCACTTTGCACGCGCAGGGCAGCCAGCGGGCTGCGCAGCTCATGGGCAGCATCGGACGTGAAGCGGCGCTCGCGCTGTACCAGCTGCGCCGTGCGTCCGAAGAGATCGTTGAGCGCCGTCACCAGCGGCTGCACTTCCCGGGGCAGGCGCGTCACCGGCAGCGTGGTCGCATCATCCGGCACGCGCTGCTGCAGCATATGCGCCAGCTGCTTCAGCGGCCGCAGTTCATACCACACCAGCAAGAGCAGCAGCAGCAGCATAAACGGTATCGCAATAAGCCACGGCAGCAGCGCGGCCGAGGCGAGATCGCGCGTCATGTCATCCCGGTAATCCTGCTCCTGCCCCACCACCACGCGATACTGTTTATCGGGCGACGTCAGCCAGAGCAAACGCCAGGGCTCATCGTCGTCGCGCAGCTGTCCGTCGCGAAAGCCGTCGCGTCGCGTATCGAACGCTAACCCGCGCCCGTTCTCGCCGTCGTTGAGCAGCGGTGTACCGTCGATGTGAAATACCGCAAAGGCCAGCGCATCATCATCCTGATCGCCACGATGATGGCGTAAAAGGGTTTTGGTTTTCGGTAATGCCGCGTGATGCAGGCTGGTGGGGTCGAGCGCCAGCAGCCGTTTGGCAAACAGCATCTGCTGGGTATCAAACAGTTCATTAACCGTATCGCGCGTCTGCTGCCACGCGCTCCAGCCGGCGCTGGCACCGCACAGCAGGATCAGCAACACAAAGCCGATCGCCAGCCGGACAAACAGGCTCATTCTGCCGCTCCCAGCGTATAGCCAATACCGTGCACGGTGCGGATAAACTGGCTGCCCAGTTTTTTGCGCAGATGATGAATATGTACTTCTACCGCGTTGCTGGAGACATCGTCATCCCAGCTGTAAAGCTTCTCTTCAAGCTGGCTACGCGTCAGCACCTGAGCCGGATGTCGCAGAAACAGCTCCAGCAGCGCCAGTTCGCGGCTTTTCAGTTCAAGCGGTTCGCCATTGAGCAGAACGCTGTGGCTGGCGGGCTGCATGACAACATTGCCATGCCGCAGCTCAGGCTGCAGCTGGCCATGCCGGCGGCGGATCAGCGCCTGCAGTCGCGCAGCCACTTCAGTCAGTGCGAACGGTTTGCAGAGATAGTCATCGGCACCCAGCTGTAAACCCTGTACACGCTGATCCAGTGCGTCGCGCGCGGTGAGGATCAGCACCGGAATATCCGCGCCTGCAGCGCGCCACTGGCGCAGGATATCCAGCCCGTCGCGTTCCGGCAGCGACAGATCCAGCACCACTGCATCCCAGGGCGCTGCGCTCAGCGCCTGACATCCGGCCTCACCGGATATAAACCAGTCGACGCTGAATCCCAGTTTTGTCAGGCCGACCTTCAGCCCGTCGCCAATCAGCGTGTCATCTTCAATCAACAGAATTCGCATTGTGCTCTCCCCCGGCTACAGGCGAGTTATACGAAGCCCGTCCGGGCTTGTACAGGCCAGCAGCGCGATTTTCAGCTATTTTTCACGCAACAGTAAAAAAAAGAACCTCTTAAGATCCTGTTAAGGAGTGTCTGGTTTACTGGCTGACATTCCACCTGTTCACAGAAATGAGGTAACTAATGAAAACACGTATAGCGTTAATGACCCTGATTGCCCTGGCCACCGCACCGGTACTCGCTGCGCCACAGGGCGGCTTTATGGATCCCGCTGCGCCAGCCGCACAGAGTCATCAGGCGGGCGGTTTTAAAGCCGGCGACACCAGCGTCGTGACGGTAAAACAGGCTGAAGAGATGAAAGATGACAGCTGGATCACCGTGCGCGGCACGCTGGAAAAGCAGGTTGGCGATGAAGATTATCTGTTCCGCGACAGCAGCGGCACGATGAAAGTTGAGATTGACCACAAGCACTGGAACGGCGTGACCATTACGCCAAAAGATCGGGTCGAACTGACCGGCGAGCTGGATAAAGATTTCAACGCCATTGAGCTTGACGTAAAACAGGTTCGCAAGCTGCCATAAGCACACTACGAGGCCACTGCATAAGTGGCTTCGTTCATTCCGGCAGAGCACTGCCGCGATATTTCCTGCCTCTCTGCACTTCCTGACTCAAATTTTTCCGGTCGACAGCGAAACGTTTCGATGGCGATCACACTTCCGTGATGGTGTCGTTGCGTTACTATGCTGCTTTTATACACTGCTCCACAGCGAAACGTTTCGCTGTGGAGTGGATGAAATGAAAAAAGGTCGCCTGTTACACGCTGAACTCTCTCATGTGATTGCCCGCCTCGGGCATACCGATACGCTGACCCTTGCGGATGCGGGCCTGCCCATTCCGCACGGACCCCGGCGTATTGACCTGGCGCTGACGCCGGGTACGCCCGGATTTTTACAGGTTGTGGACATCGTCACGCAGGAGATGCAGGTAGAAAGCGCCCTGATTGCGGAGGAGATTAAAGAACACAATCCGCACCTTCACAGCCAGCTGATCGCCGTGCTCGAAGCCTTGCAACAGCACCAGGGGAATAGCATTACCATCCGTTACATCACTCATGAACAATTCAAACAGCAGACGCAGCGCAGTCAGGCGGTCATTCGCAGCGGAGAGTGTTCTCCGTATGCGAATGTCATCCTGAGCGCCGGCGTCACCTTCTGAGGCCGCTATGCAACCATTACTGCAACTTAAAGGGATCGAAAAGTCGTTTCCTGGCGTAAAGGCGCTGAATGGTGCCTCGCTGGCGGTCTACCCGGGGCGCGTTATGGCGCTGGTGGGCGAAAACGGAGCCGGTAAATCCACCATGATGAAGGTGCTGACCGGCATCTACACCATGGACGCCGGCTCGCTGCAGTGGCTGGGCGAACCTGTTGCGTTCTCCGGCCCAAAGGCGTCGCAGGAGGCAGGCATCGGCATTATTCACCAGGAGCTTAATCTGATCCCGCAGCTGAGCGTGGCGGAGAATATTTTCCTGGGCCGGGAGTTTATAAACCGGTTTGGCCGTATCGACTGGAAAAAGATGCATCGTGAGGCAGAGGCGCTGCTTAAGCGTCTTAACCTGCGTTTCAGCAGCCACAAACTGGTGGGCGATCTCTCAATTGGCGATCAGCAGATGGTAGAGATTGCCAAAGTACTGAGTTTTGAATCACGCGTCATCATCATGGATGAGCCGACGGATGCGCTGACGGATACCGAAACGCTGTCGCTGTTTCACGTTATTAACGAACTGAAAGCGCAGGGGTGCGGCATTGTCTATATCTCGCACCGCATGAAAGAAATTTTTGAGATCTGCGATGACGTAACCGTATTCCGTGACGGGCAGTTTATTGCCGAGCGCGCCGTCAGCGATCTGAGCGAAGAGCAGCTGATTGAGATGATGGTAGGACGCAAGCTGGAAGATCAGTATCCCCATCTCGATCACTCGCCCGGTGAAATCCGTCTGCAGGTTGAAAAGCTCTGTGGCTCAGGCGTGGAGGATGTCAGCTTTACCCTGCGCAAAGGCGAAATTCTGGGGATTTCAGGGCTGATGGGGGCCGGGCGAACTGAGCTGATGAAAGTGCTGTATGGCGCCCTGCCGCGCCGCAGCGGCAGCGTCACGCTCAATGGCCGTACGGTGAACGTACGTTCACCGCAGGAGGGGCTCGCCAGCGGTATCGTTTATATCTCTGAAGATCGTAAGCGCGACGGACTGGTGCTGGGGATGTCAGTAAAAGAGAACATGTCGCTGACGGCGCTGCGCTATTTCAGCCACGCCGGCGGTAATCTGAAGCATGCGGAAGAGCAGCTGGCGGTAGGTGATTTTATCCGCCTGTTCAATGTAAAAACGCCTTCAATGATGCAGCCGATCGGCCTGCTCTCCGGCGGTAACCAGCAAAAGGTGGCGATTGCCCGCGGCCTGATGACCCGTCCGGACGTGCTGATCCTGGATGAACCGACGCGCGGCGTCGATGTGGGTGCCAAAAAAGAGATCTATCAGTTAATCAATCAGTTCAAAGCGGAAGGGCTGAGCATCATTCTGGTGTCATCGGAAATGCCGGAAGTACTGGGCATGAGCGATCGCATTCTGGTGATGCATGAAGGCCGTATCAGTGGCGAATTTTCCCGTGAGCAGGCTACCCAGGAATCCCTGATGGCGGCGGCGGTCGGTAAGCAACACAGCGAGGATTTAGTCGTATGAGTACCCACACCCTACCCGCCAGCCGCCGCTGGTTCAGTAAAAGCTGGCTGCTGGAGCAGAAGTCACTGATTGCGCTGATTGTGCTGATCGCCGTGGTCGCCAGCCAGAGCCCGAACTTCTTTACGCTGGCCAACATGTTCAACATCCTGCAGCAGACCTCGGTCAACGCCATTATGGCAGTGGGCATGACGCTGGTGATCCTGACGTCAGGCATTGACCTGTCGGTAGGCTCGCTGCTGGCGCTGACCGGTGCGGTTGCCGCATCTATAGTCGGCATGGAGGTTAATGCGCTGGTTGCCGTTGCTGCTTCCCTGGCGCTGGGCGCATTTATTGGCGGGATCACCGGCGTGATCGTGGCGCGCGGCAAGGTGCAGGCATTTATCGCGACGCTGGTGATGATGCTGCTGCTGCGCGGTGTCACCATGGTCTATACCGACGGCAGTCCGGTTAATACCGGCTTCAGTGAAAACGCCGATCTGTTTGGCTGGTTCGGTATTGGTCGCCCGCTGGGGATCCCGACGCCGGTATGGCTGATGGCACTGGTATTCGCGCTGGCGTGGTACATGCTGCATCACACCCGCCTCGGTCGCTACATTTATGCGCTGGGCGGTAATGAAGCCGCCACCCGTCTGTCAGGCATCAGCGTTAACCGCGTCAAAATTACCGTCTATGCGCTGAGCGGACTGCTGGCAGCGCTGGCAGGCACGATTGAAGTGGCCCGTCTCTCCTCAGCGCAGCCTACGGCTGGCACCGGTTATGAACTGGATGCGATTGCGGCTGTGGTACTGGGCGGCACCAGCCTGGCAGGCGGTAAAGGCCGTATTATGGGTACGCTGATTGGCGCGCTGATTCTGGGTTTCCTGAATAATGGCCTGAACCTGATGGGCGTATCTTCCTACTACCAGATGATTGTTAAAGCCGTCGTGATTTTGCTGGCGGTGCTGGTAGATAACAAAAGCAGTAAATAACTCTGACCCTCACACAGGATTCTGTAAATGAAAAAATTAACTGCACTGGCCGTCATTCTTGGTGCCACCCTGAGTGCCGGCGCAATGGCCAAGGATACGATTGCGCTGGTGGTTTCTACCCTGAACAACCCCTTCTTTGTCTCGCTTAAAGATGGCGCTCAGAAAGAAGCGGATAAGCTTGGCTATAACCTGGTGGTGCTGGACTCCCAGAACAACCCGGCAAAAGAGCTGGCTAACGTGCAGGATCTGACCGTTCGCGGCACTAAGCTGCTGCTGATCAACCCGACAGATTCCGACGCCGTTGGCAACGCCGTGAAAATGGCTAACCAGGCAAACATCCCGGTGATTACGCTGGACCGTATGGCAGCACAGGGCAAGGTAGTGAGCCACGTGGCTTCTGACAACCGGTTTGGCGGTAAAATGGCGGGTGATTTTATTGCGAAGAAACTGGGTGACGGAGCAAAAATCATTGAGCTGCAGGGCATTGCCGGTACGTCAGCCGCGCGCGAGCGGGGTGAAGGCTTTAAACAGGCAGCTGACGGGCATAAATTTGCTATTCTTGCCAGCCAGCCGGCTGACTTTGATCGTACTAAAGGGCTGAACGTGATGCAGAACCTGCTGCAGGCGCATCCGGATGTACAGGCCGTGTTTGCACAAAACGATGAGATGGCGCTGGGTGCGCTGCGTGCGCTGCAGACGGCCGGTAAAACCGACGTGCTGGTGGTAGGGTTTGATGGTACGGCCGACGGTGTGAAAGCGGTTGAGTCAGGTAAGCTGACTGCAACTGTGGCGCAGATGCCGGACAAGATCGGTATGATTGGTGTGGATACCGCAGACAAAGTGCTGAAAGGTGAAAAAGTGCAGGCGATCAATCCGGTTGACCTGAAACTCGTCACTCAATAAAACCAAAGAAAAGCGTGGCCACGCGCCACCCTCAGGGTGGCGCAACTTCCTGGATCCCTCTCTATGAGCAAATGCGCAACACTGGCGGTAATGGGCAGCATTAACGCCGATCATATCCTGAACCTGAGCCACTTCCCCCGTCCCGGTGAAACCGTTATCGGTAAGGCGTATCAGATTGCGTTTGGCGGCAAAGGCGCTAATCAGGCGGTGGCAGCCGGGCGTGCGGGCGCTGATATCGCTTTTATCGCCTGCGTAGGCGGCGATGACACGGGCGAACGCATCTGTGAGCAGCTGCAGCGCGACAATATTGATATTGCGCCGGTTGAAGCCATCCCGTCAGAGGCAACCGGCGTGGCGATGATCTTCGTAAACGGTGAGGGTGAAAACAACATCGGCATTTATGCCGGTGCTAACGCCGCGCTGACGCCGGAGTACGTGCGGCGTCATCAGCAGGTGATCGCTGACGCAGCGGCGCTGCTGATGCAGCTGGAGTCCCCGCTTGATAGCGTGCTTGCAGCTGCACAGATTGCGCGGCAGCACGGCACGCAGGTGATCCTCAATCCGGCCCCTGCGACCAGGCTGACTGATGAACTGCTGGCGCAGATCGACATTATTACGCCTAACGAAACCGAAGCGGAGATCCTGACCGGAATTGCCGTAACCTGTGACGCGGAGGCCGCACAGGCCGCGCAGGCGCTGCATGCCAAAGGGATCCGCACCGTGCTGATTACGCTGGGGCGGCGCGGCGTATGGCTGAGCGAAGAAGGTAACGGGCAGCGTATTCCTGGCTTTAGCGTACAGGCTGTTGACACCATCGCCGCAGGTGACACTTTCAACGGGGCTTTTATCACCGCGCGGCTGGAAGGCTTGGCGATGCATGATGCGGTACGGTTTGCGCATGCGGCGGCAGCGATAGCGGTTACGCGGCCTGGCGCTCAGCCTGCAGTGCCGTGGCGCCATGAAATCGATGCCTTCCTGCAGCAACAGGAATAAGCCCTTGGCTACCATGAAAGATGTTGCCCGTCAGGCGGGCGTTTCCACCTCTACTGTTTCGCATGTGATCAATAACAATCGCTTTGTCAGCAAGCAGGTGCGCGAAAAGGTTGAACAGGCTATCCGTGAGCTGAACTATGCGCCCTCGGCGCTGGCGCGCAGCCTGAAAATCCGGCAGACGCGTACTATCGGTATGTTACTGACGGCCAGCAGCAACCCTTTCTATGCAGAAGTGGTACGCGGCGTGGAGAACAGCTGTTATGAACGCGGCTATAGTCTGATCCTGTGCAATACCGAAGGGGATGAGGAGCGCATGAATCGCAGCCTGGAAACGCTGATGCAGAAGCGCGTCGATGGCCTGCTGCTGATGTGCACGGAGACGCATCTGCCTTCAGCTGAGATCCTGAATCGTTATCCCTCGGTACCGATGGTGATGATGGACTGGGCACCGTTCGAAGGACGGGGCGATATCATTCAGGATAACGCCTTACTGGGCGGTGAAATGGCGACCCGCCATCTGATTGAACGAGGCTACCGGCGTATTGCCTGTATTGCGGGACCGCAGGACAAAACGCCGGCGCGACTTCGCCTTGAGGGCTTTCATCAGGCGATGGCGGCGCACGGTTTAACAGTGCCTGAGGGGTATGTGGTTGACGGCGATTTTGAGTTCCAGGGCGGATTTAATGCCATGACGCAGCTGCTGGCACTGGAGCCGGTACCGGAGGCGGTGTTTACCAGTAATGATGCGATGGCGGTGGGCGTTTATCACGCGTTATATCAGGCGGGTCTGAAGGTGCCGCAGGATATTGCGGTCATGGGATATGACAACATTGAGCTGGCACGTTATCTGACACCGCCGCTGACTACGGTGCATCAGCCAAAAGATGAGCTGGGCGAACTGGCTATTGATACATTAATTCACCGCATGGGCGCACCCGACGCCAGCCAGCAAACGCTGGTGCTGACGCCGGAGCTGGTGGAACGCGGTTCTGTTTAAGCCGCTTTCTTTTTCTTTTCCCGGTTGGCTATCAGGTTACGGCCATCGCCCGGCCGCAGCAGCAGGAAGGCGGCGGCAGACAGCACGGTAATGACGCCCATAGTCAGAAACGTGGCGTGAAACTGCTGCACGGTTGTGCTTTCAACATCCTGATAAAAGCGCAGCACCGCCGCGCTGACCGCCACACCAAAACTGATTGAGACCTGCTGCGTTACCGCCAGTACGCTATTGCCGCCGCTGGCGTTGTCATCATTCAGATCGGCCAGCGTAATCGTGTTCATCGCGGTGAACTGCGTAGACATCGCCATGCCGAGCACAAACAGCCCTGTCAGCAGCATTACCGCGCCCTCACCCGGTGACTGTAGCGAGAAGCTGGCGATCAGGATGCCAATAATGATAGTAATGCCCACCAGGGTGCGACGATAGCCAAAACGGCGCAGCACCTGCGTCACCGTCGATTTAGCCAGCAGCGAGCCAATGGCCGTAGGTCCCATCATGCAACCTGCAATAATAGCCGGATAGCCAAAGCCCACTTGGAGCATCAGCGGCATCAGAAAGGGAATACAGCCGGTGCCGAGGCGCGCCGCAATATTGCCGAGAATGCCGACAGAAAAGGTGCGGGTGCGGAACATCGGCAGGCCGATCAGCGGTGCGGGATGGCGCCGCGCATGCAGTATATAAAGAAGCAGCAGTGCAAAGCCGCCAAACAGCACCAGCAGCGCCTGCCATGACGCAACAATGCGCTCGCCGAACAGCTCAATGCCCACTGAGATCAGCACCAGCCCCAGACCGAAAAGAAGAAAGCCGGTAAAATCGAAGCGGCGTTTTGGCGTGGTGAAATCCGGCATATATTTACGCGCGTAAAAAATGCCGGCAATACCGATGGGAATATTGATCAGGAAAATCCAGTGCCAGCTGGCGTAGGTCACCAGCAGGCCTCCCAGCATGGGTCCGAGGATAGGGCCGACCAGGCCCGGCATTGTCACGAAATTAAGCACCGGCAGCAGTTCACTGCGCGGATAGGCACGCAGCAGCGCCAGACGCGCCACCGGCATCATCATGGCACCGCCCACGCCCTGCACAATGCGCGACACAACCAGCATACTCAGCGAGCCTGACAGGGCGCAGGCCAGCGATCCCAGCGTAAACAGTGAAACGGCAATAATAAAAATACGGCGGGTACCAAACCGGTCGGCCAGCCAGCCGCTGACCGGTATCAGCATAGCGACAGTCAGGGTATAGCTGATAACGGCGGATTGCATAGCAAGGGGGGAGCGTTCAAGGCTGGTGGCTATGGCCGGAAGCGCTGTATTAAGAATGGTTGCGTCGAGTGCCTGCATAAAAAACGCCATTGCGGCTATCCACGGCAAGCCAGCCATACTGCGCGCAGAACGAATCATCGAAAATCCTTCTATTGGTGGTGCTGGCAAACAGCATTATCAGAAAAGAATAGCATTGCCGTTACAGGCAATGACGTTGATTTGTGCCTGTTGCAGCGCCGTTTTGGCCATTAATTGGACATTTAATGCCTGCTTTTAACGCTTTCGCTCAAAAAAGAGACGCTCGGCTATTTTTTTGCAATAAACACTTGTCACCCGCCGAGAACTCCCTATAATGCGCCACCACTGAGACGGCAAAGCGGCAACGCAGACGGGCTCAGCAGGGCGTGAAGTGATTCACCCCGCCGGAGAAAA